>JADMJV010000012.1:4199-201342 GCA_018780265.1 bacterium | reverse complement strand
CCAGGCCCGCGCGGAGCGTATCGAAGAATTGCTGCGCTGGTCCGTCATTATTCCCGACCGCCCCGGACACCCATTCCGACCTCTCCAGGGGATGCTGGACGCTCAAAATCGCTCCGGAAATGCTGCCCCGCCTGCGCTCCCGGCCTGGCCTGCCGGCCGCTAACAACCGACTCCGCAACATCGCCTGGGAAGTCGCCAAAGTGGCCATTGCCCTGGGTGTGCTCTATTTGCTGCAGCATACGTAAGCCGGGGGAACTGCCATTCCCGCGCACGCCCTGACGCAACCCAACTTTTCAGGCCATTTTCAGGAACCCCGGCTACAGTTCTGGGAGGGGAAAAGCCTTCGGAGGTCCGAGATGTCTTCGATAGTCGGAAGCGGTAGCCAACCCATCCTGGCCAAATCGAACGCCGCCCGTCCCGCGCGCGAAGCCGCAGTCGAGGCGGCCGCGCCGCCTGAGGACCAGGTTGAATTCCAGGGCCAGCCAGAGAGCGCCCAAAGGGTCCCTGAGGAGTCGCCTCCCGCCGAGGAGATTCCTGGATTCGTCACCCTCTACCGCCAGGGCGGCAAGACTTTTCTGGCCATTCCCAAGGAGAAGCTCAACCATCCATTTTTCTTCAGCTTTAGCGTCGCCAAGGGAGTGGGCGAGAATGACCTGGTCAGTTCCGAAATGGGCGAGGCTCAAATCGCCGAGTTTCAAAAGAGCGGCAATCGCGTTCAACTGGTGGCCCGTAACACCGGCTTTTTCGCCGACCCCAAGAGTTCCGAGGCGGGATTTGTGGCCCAAAGCTTTGCCGATAGCCTGATCGCCAGCGCTCCCATCGAGGGCGCCAGCGCGGGCGACGATTTGTTGATTGTCGATGCCGATGCCCTGCTGCTTTCCGATATTCCCGATTACGAGAATCGCCTGAGCCAGACTTACAAAGCCCCCTTTATCCTCGACGCCGAAAACTCGAGCATCTCCCAGACCCAGAGCAGCGAGAAGGAGACCAGCTTTGCGGTGCGCGCCCACTACCGGTTGGGAGAAGCGGGCGCCGAAGCCCTGCCCGCCAGCACCCCCCTGGGCCGCAGCGTGCTGACCGAATTCCGCTACAACTTCTCCGAACTGCCCGACAAGCCCATGCGCCCCCGCCTGGCCGACGACCGTCTGGGCCACTTCATCAGCTCGCGCCGCGATTACACCAGCGACAAAAGTGCCGACAAGGTGCACCTGGTCAATCGTTGGCGGCTGGAAAAAAAGGACCCCAAGGCTGAACTTTCCGAACCGGTCCAGCCCATCGTCTACTGGATCAGCAAGGAGGTGCCCGAGAAATACCGTCAGGCCGTCAGCGACGGTGTTTTGGAATGGAACAAAGCCTTCGAAGCGATCGGCTTCAAGGACGCAATTCAAGTGCGACAACAGCAGGAAGCCGACGAGTTCGACACCCTGGATTCGCGCCACGCCTCCATCCGCTGGTACACCGCCGCCGACGCCGATTCGTCGGTGGGACCCAGCCAGGTAGATCCT
Source organism: bacterium (assembly GCA_018780265.1). GTDB lineage: Bacteria > Vulcanimicrobiota > Xenobia > Xenobiales > JADMJV01 > JADMJV01. The sequence continues at coordinate 199,837 of JADMJV010000012.1, read as the reverse complement.
CGCACCGGCGAGATTCTCGACGCCGACATTCGCATCGCCGACGGCGTCGGGACCGAGGCTTATCAATGGTTTGAATCTAACCTGGCCGGGGGCAAACCGGCCCATCCCGGCACAATACCCGGACACCAACACCTTCACGCCAAAGGGGAAAGCTGCCACTTCGCCGCGCATGCCTCTCAGGAAGCGGCCATGGCCCGGGCTTTGCTCGAGTCGCGGGGAGACAAAAAGGCCAGCGACACTCTGGCCCAGGACTACGTGCGCGCCACCGTCACCCACGAGGTGGGCCACACGCTGGGCCTGCGCCACAACTTCGCCGGTTCGGCCGCCCACAGTCTGGAACAACTACAAAACCCGGTCTTCACCCAGGAGCACGGCATCGGTTCTTCGGTAATGGACTACGTGCCCTTCAACCTCTCCCTGCCGGGCGAGAAACAGGGTGAACTGGTCAGTTCGAAACTGGGAGCTTACGACTACCTGGCCGTCCAGTACGCCTACCAGCTTTTCAAGCCATCCGAGGAGAAGACGGGCCTCGACTCCATCGCCGCCCGTTCCACTCAGGACCCCGAACTGCGCTTTGAAACCGACGAACTGGCCGACAGTCTCGACCCCACCGTGAGCCGCTTCGATCTGGGCAGCGATCCCTTCGCCTATGCTCAGCGTCGAATCGCGTTGGGCAAAGAGATTTGGGAGAAAGCTCAGGCCATGGAGTTGCCCAAGGGTGATTCGTACAAGTCTCTGACAGCGGCCTTTTCGTCCGGCTACCGCGAACTGCTGGGGGCAGCCAAACTGATGACCCGCTACCTGGGCGGAGCCACCGTGCGCCGCGACCACGCCGACTCCGGCCGCCCCCTCTACGAGCCCATCAAACCACAGCGTCAGCGACAAGTTTTGTCCGATCTGATGCAGACATACTTTCAGCCCAAGAGCTTCTCGTTCCAACCCGAATTCGTCTCCAGGCTGGCCCGCGACCGCTTCTCCTCGGGCAGTAAACCGCCCACCTTGCCGGTCCAGAATCTGATCCTGGACATGCAAACCACCATCCTGGAAAAACTTCTCGACCCCCAGGTCGCTGAACGCATCCTGGGCGCCCGCGAGCACGTGCCAGAGTCCGAGCCCGTCTTCGCCCTGTCGGAACTCTACGACACAGTACAGAAAAATGTCTGGTCTGAACTGGCCTCCAACAGCGAAATCTCTCAGAGCCGCCGCGAATTGCAGCGCGTCTACGTCGAGATCATGCAGGTATTCCTCGACCCCCTGCCCGAACTGCCCGTGCCCGGCGAGGCCACCAGCCTGATGCGCTATCAGGCCGGTCAACTGAAGAAACAGATCGACGAGTCGCTGAAAGGTGGGATGAGCCTGGAGGGCCGCGCTCACCTGGAGCAAGTCTCCCGGAGCCTGAGCAAGGCCCTGGTGCCCTGAAAAGAGATTGTCCAGGCCCTGAATTTGGGTATAGGGCACTACTTTATTCGAGGGGACTTCATTCCATGAACTCAGTCAAATGCCAGCAAGGGACCTTTTGTTGGGTCGATCTGTCCACTTCCGACTATCAAGCCGCGCAAGGCTTTTATGGGAAATTGATGGGCTGGACAGCCCAACCAGTGCCTATGCCTGCAGACCACGTCTACGTGATTATGCACAAGGACGATAAGGCTGCCGGCGCCATTACGCGACTCGATGCTGAGAAGCAGGGTGTCCCCCCCCATTGGATGCTCTACATCGCTGTGGACTCGGCCGACGAGATGGCGGAAAAGGTCAGGGCGGCGGGAGGGCAAGTGCACGCCGGTCCCTTCGACGCCATGGAGGCCGGTCGCATGGCCATCTGCGCCGATCCCAGTGGTGCCCTGTTTTCGATCTGGGAGGGCAGGGATACGCCGGGTGTCGGCATCCAGAACGCGGTCGGCGGTATGTGCTGGCAGGAGTTGCTGACCACCGATACCGCCACAGCCTCCGCCTTCTACTGCCAGCTTTTTGGCTGGTCGGCCCAAGAGCGCCCAATGGAGGCAATGACCTATACCATGTTCCTGCTGGGTGATACTCAGGTCGGCGGAATGATGACCAAGCCTTCTGAAATGCAAAGGCCGGACTGCTGGCATGTGTATTTTCAGGTTCCGGACTGCGATGCAGCCATTCAAATGACCAAGGACGCTGGAGGTAATTCGTGTATGCAGCCCATCGACATGCCCGGCGTCGGTCGCTTTTGCACGCTAGTGGATCCGCAAGGTGCCGCCTTTGCTGTTCTCAGCAAATGAACGGCTAGTTTCACCCTGGCCCGGATCGTGCTCTCGCCACCAACGGGACTGATCCGAGCCAGGGCCCGATGGGGGATACGTGGTCGTCAACTCAGGGGGCCTGAAACTGCAAGCGCCACCGTTCCATTCGTTGGCGGTATTCAAGCTCGGTCTCAGCATCGAGGTAGGGGCCGGACTGCTGGTCGGCCGCATTCAGACCTGCCTCGATGAACTCAAGTAGTTGGCCATGAGGAAACTTCAGCTCAATCCCGACCTCTACTAAGGCCTCGTATACGTCCATAACTTCGGGAGACCGTTCTTTTAACTGCAGGAGTATGGACAGGCAGTCCTCGGGGCGCCCCGCTCCGAGTTGATTTGCCGCCAGATCAAGCACCCAATCAGGACTCTGCGGGTCATAAAGGAACTCGTCCGCCCTCCACTCCGGCAGCAACTCCAGCAGATAATCCAGGCGGTCCAAAAGGACACTCCCAAGCCGAACTCTCTTTTGTGCCGGGCTGGAGGTCTCGGCTAGAAATGTCTGCAGGTCTGGTAGCGCCAGAGAATCCTCGGTCCATTTCCAAACCGCCTCGCGCCCAATTCGGGCGTAATCCTCCTTGGACAGGACGTTCCACCCCATCAGGCAGCCGAGGTCACGCAATCCGCTCAGAAAAGGCCCAAAGTTGTAAGGAGGCGGGCTGGGCGTCAGCGCCACGCTCAATTGAGCCAGATCTAGCTCTTCGCCGACCCGGCCGGCCAACTGTAGCCAATCCTCGTTCAGCTCCCAGACCTGGGGCCCAGTCGGATGGCCAATCAAGGCCGGTATCCAGCGTTCCAAGTTGGCCGGCAGACTGCTCTGCCAACGACGCAGCAGGGGCCGGACACCTGGCAGGTCCGCCGGGCTTCGTACAGCAGCCCCCTCCTCCAGTTGCGCCAACAGGAGCCTTTGCTCGCTGGCGTCGCGACAGTTGGCCAAAAGCCAGCCAAATATCTCCTTGCTGGTCGACTCATCCAAGACTTTGCTCAGCAGCCGGGCTGATTGTTCCTCCCTATCGAAGCGGGCAGGATAGGCTTCCTGCACTTGCTGCCAGGTGCCATCCAGCAAGCCGCGGGCGTAGATATCAAAATCGGTTAACTGGCCGATCAGGCCGGCCGGCACGGGTAATGGTTCACGCTTCCAGCCTCGGTCCACGATTCGCTCGATGAGGTTCGGGTCGGCCGACCCGAGCCGCCCGGTCGACCGCCCGCCGGAGTGCCGTTGACGCGACTGTTGATTGCGCTTTTCCCGCTTCTTCTGAATTTTCTTGATGTTGTCTCGCTTGGCCATAGGCCCCCTATTTGAAAGTCTCTTGCAAATACCTGGTGCCGCGACGATATACGATTCGTGTAGGTCAGCCGGGTTGGAGGCACATTTTAGGCTGGCCCGAGTTCCGGAAGGAACGGAATGAGGCCCCTCCGAGCCGCTTCGACCTGAATTTCTCGGGTCACACGGCGGGCGTCCATCAGCAAACCTTGACCTCAATCAGCCAGCCAAAGGGATAACTGGCGAGCTTGCCAACGACATCCGACCTGCCTGCCCCGTGGCCTCAGGGGAATCCTGAGATTCAAGGAGAACCAGCGTTGGTGGACCCTTTCGGGGAGTGGTGCTGCCCTATTACGAATTCTCTATCAGCGATCCTTTGAACGATAAAAGCTGGAAAGAGAGATTAGACCGCGAAAATCCAGAGAGCCCGTTCTTTGGGCGACCGGAACGGTTTGTTGTGCCCAATAACCACTGACATTGGATCCTTGGTCAATTGCCTGACCTGGACCCTCGCTACCAACGGACGGGCTTCTTGGATGCCTGCTCGCGCAGCAGTTGCAGGGTGCGCTGCAGGCCCTGGCCGTCACTCCAGTTGCCGTGACCGGGAATGACGAAGGCGGGCTGTGGGAAGCGGTCGATGACCTTTTGGATGGAGACCGGCCATTGCCCCAGATCGGCATCGGCCACGTTGCCCAACCCGATAGCAGTTCCGCTCTTCACCAGGCAGCCGCCATAGAGGATGCGAGCCTGGGGAAACCAGATCACGAGGTTGTCTTTACTGTGACCCGGGCCCGGGTAGTATACCTCCAGAGTCACTCCGGCCAGTGTGAACGAAGTATCTCCGTCGAATTGAAAGGCCGCCTCTTTCTCCTTGCGGGTGCGGCAGAGTTGGCCGGTCTGTTTCGAAGAGTAGGTCATGATCTGTCGCGAATTAAGGATGCCCAGCCCCGCCGTTCGGTCGTCGTGAAAATGGGTGACCAGACACATGACGACCTTCTTGCCGTGCCTCTGTTGCAATTGTTCCAGCAAAGGGATGGTTTGCTCCACGTCCCACGGAGTGTCGATCATCACGATGCCAGAAGCGGTTACCAGGTAGAGGCCGTTGGAGGGAAAAGGTTCTCCATCCAGCATCTTGTAAGTCGTAAAGATGTAGAAGTCGCCGGTCAGGGGTTGAATCTCAAGCTTTTCTAAGGCCAGAGTGGGCCTGTAGAAAGTGAAACAGAGCAGGAGCCAGAACAGGATGCGCAGAGCGTTGAGGCTTTCTGTCCAAAGGGGAGGACTCCTGGTCAGGACAACAACCGCACCACTTCGGGCCAGTGATTGACCAGTTTGGCCCGCTGTGGGGAGGACCGCCAACGCCGTTCGTCTTTGTGATTGGGTTGAAAGAGCAGGAGCTGGTCAACATCTTTCAGGTAGTCGAGCACGTCCAGTCGGTCGTCCACGAAGTGGGTGATTCTCTGGGCCGTGCAGATGGGGGCTTTCTCGGCTCGGGTCAGGCAAAAGTGAACGTCCTGGGGCTTTACGCCGGTGCGTTCAAAGAAGCGGTGGTGGTCCAGCCACTGTAAGGTGCGCTGTTGGGTGGTGGGGCCGCACTTGCTGACCAGGTGGATGTGGTAGCCATTGCGATGCAGTTGTTGCAGGCACTCAAAGACTCCGGGCACAGCGGTGGTGGCCAGGAAATTGGGGCCGAAGAAGGACGTGTCGGTCTGGTCGTTCTGGCGATCGATGATCACTCCGCCCACGTCAACGCCTAAAAGTTTCTTGGTCATTTTGACCTCCTATCTGAGGTCAGCCTAGCTGGTTGTGTAATAGAGGGGAACTATTGTTATTCTATAAACTATAGTTTGGATGGATAGATTGACGCTGGAGTCGTTGCGGGCCTTTTTGGTCTTTGCCGATACTCTCAACTTCACGCACGCGGCCGAGCGCCTCTGTCTTTCCCAACCGGCTTTGCATGTGAAGATTCAGGAGTTATCGCGGGGATTGGGGTTGCCGCTCTACATGCGGCGCGGGCGGCGACTGGAGTTGACATCCAAAGGGGAGGAGTTGGCTCGCTTTGCCCGCGAGATGGACGATCGGGTCGCCGGATTTGTGGCTGATTTTCAGGATCGTGGCGGACAGCGACCGGTGGTGCTGGCCGCCGGAGAAGGCGCTTACCTCTACCTGTTGGGCCCGGCGCTGCGGACCTATTTGCAGAGTTCGCAGGTTCCTCTGCAGTTGCTGACCAGTCGGGGCGACGAGACTCTGGAGGCGGTGCGCTCGGGCAAGGCGCATTTGGGAGTGGGCTCATTTTCGGAGTTGCCCATCGAGTTGAGCGCCCATCCGCTGTGCCAGATCCAACAGGTGCTGGTGTTTGCGCGGGGTCATCGGTTAGCCCGCCGAAAGCATTTACGTCTGTCTGATCTGGAGGGACTTCGGCTGATTGTTCCGCCCCCAGGTCGGCCTCAGCGACAGATGTTGTCTGATCGACTGAGCCAGGCCGGGGTCAAATGGTCGGTGGCGGTAGAGGCGTCCGGTTGGGAACTGATGCTGCATTTCGTTCAACTGGGCCTGGGGGCGGCGGTAGTCAACTCGTTTTGTGCCATTCCTCCCGGCTGTTTGGCCCGGCCGATCGAGGATCTCCATTCCATTTCTTACAGCGTTGTGCTGAGCAGTGGATACCATCGACCCGAGGCCAACCAATTGTTGAAGGAGATCTTGCAAGCAGGAAGGGAGTTTCACAAAGCCAACCTTTAGAGGTGCGACGTCGTCGGGGAACCATGATCGAGACCCAAATCGTACTGGCCGCGTACGGTGTCTTGTTGGCCATCTTCTTTCCGCGCTTCTACCCTCATCACCCATGGGGCCTGGTGGCGCTGTGGTTGGTGGGGTTGGGGATCGCAAAGCTGTATAGCACCATGCTTTTTGAAGGCTACCGCAGAGTGTTGGGCGTGCCCGTCTATGTTTGGGCCTATCTGGTCTTGAGCGCCGTGCCGGCCTTCTGCCTGTGGACGGGTTTTGGTGTGGGAGTGTTTTTCTTGGTGATGCAGCCCTATCTGGCTTTTCGCATCCAGCTCTGGGCCAATCCGGCTGGCCCTAACCCAGATTAGACGACTTGCCCAAGAATCGCCAAAAGCTCTCGCCGAGCAGGTCTCTCAGGTCACGTTCGATCTGTTCGGACTCCACCTGGTAGCCCAGCGCTTCCAGAGAGCTATAGGCCTGGGCCAACACCTCGACCAGCACTGACTTGAAATGGACCCACTTTCCGATCAGTTGCTCCAACACGTGACTGTCGGACACCTGGGCCACAAAGGTGGAACCCAGCATGTCCAGGCGCATCTGGGTGAGGGGGGCCACCATGGCCGGATTGCTGAGCAGGCCCCAGCAGCCCACCGGCAACAAATTGGCATAGCGGCGGGCCAGTTCAACCAGTTGATGCTGTTCTTGCAAGGACACCACGGTGGCCAGAAAGCGCTGATCGGGAAAGTCGCGGCACAGATCTTCCAGGCGGTCCAGCGGGGGGTGAAGCAGGGACATTCCCAGCGAGCGCTTGGCGCACAGTGGCAGCACGTATTTGCGCAACAGTTGGCCGGCTTCGCTCTTAAGGTCGAAGTCGGAAGGCAGGGACAGACTGCAATAGAGCGGTTGAGTGCGGTCCACCCAGGTGTCCAGGAAACGCATAATTTCGTCGGACTGGGAAAAGTCGGGACCCGCCTTGTAGCCCCAAGTTTTCATGCGAGGCCAGATCGAGCTCCATTCGAATACCATGGCATCCATCTTTAAGGCTGCACAAAATCGGGGGTCGCGCTGGGGTTGGGTCTGCCAGATGGCCCGTTCTTTCTCGTCAAAGGGGTCGTTGCGCATCACCAGCCGGGAAACGCCACTGACTCCCAGCACGTGGTCGACAGCGTTGCGTGGGAAAGCCTCGCGTAGCGCGTCCAGTCGGCGCTCGTTGACGTTGAGTCCCAACCCTTGGAGAATGGTCAACAGGGAGCGGGTCGAGTCGCTGAGCGGGCTGTTTTCCACCAGTAGGGTCTGCCACACTTGTTCGGCCTGGGCGGCTTTGGGCAGATCGCGGAGGGCATTGCCTTTGAAGCGGCACGTTTCGGCGACCAGCGAGGGAGAAGTGAGCAGCTCGTCCAGTCCAGAAAGAGCCAGAGTGCCAAAGCAAGGGTCGTAGAGATGCGTTTGCACATCCGTGATCGGAGTCTGGATCAAGATGCGTCGAATTTGATAGTGCCAGTCGCCCATAGTTATCGGGCCTGTTCCAAAAGGCCGGGGCGGTTCCTGCGCCCCGGCCCTTAGCTAGGCGTTGAAGTCGCGGAAGAAGTTGAACATGGATCGGGGGCCGAGTTTCTGGTCGTATTGTTTCCAAAACTGGCCCCACCAGCCTTTGGGCTGCACTTTATTGCCGGTGAATTCGGTAGGCCGGCCGCTTTCGCCGCCGGTAACCAGGCTGCCCACGTAGTCGCCATCTGCGTAAACCTGATTGATCTGTGAGGCGATGCCGGCCAGGTCTTTTTCATTGACCACACCGTTGCTGGTAGCTTTGTAAAACTGCACGGTGACCCGGATGGGGTATTTAGGGTCGCGCTCGATGGCCAGGTTGTCGATCTCGGTAAAAGGTCCCTCGACCTTGCCGTGGCCAACCACCGCATTCTCCACGTCGCTGCCGGCCCTGGAGCGTTCGCCCTTACAAGTCGTGGCCGCGTCGCAGTTCATCATTCCCTCAAAACGAGCGATCGGCTTGTGCACCAGGGGGACCTGCACCAGCAGGACCATATTCATCCCCTGCTGCTGGCCGGCCGAGGGGGTGTGGTCGTTGCCATCTCCGCCATCGGCCACATAGTCGCTGAGGCGCTTGCCGGTAAAACTGGCTCGTTCCCCGTCTTGATTAAAGAAGAGGCGCTGGCCCCAAACTCCGCGCCCGCTGGTGAATCCGTCGCGGGTATTGTCGATCACCGTGGCCGAGGTCCCCTCGCGGGTGCACACCAGCGTGAGCACGGCCGGATTGTCCTTGTAGGACTGGTAGTTGAAGAGGACTGGATTAAACTGGGCCTGGCCTTTTTTGGGGATGGGCAGGAAGCAGGCCTGAGCGCTGACCAGTACGTGCCTGTCCCGGTCGCTCAGCAGAGATTGGCGGTTGCCCTTCCACGAATTGGGGTCGTGCAGGTTGCCACGGAAATCGTCCAGGTAGTCGCGCAGGGAGATTTTGCGCAGGAAACGTCCCTTTTCGTTGCCGACCAGGATATGGAAGTTTTCCAGGCGCAGGTCGGCCGATTTGTCTTCAAAGTTGGGAAAGCGTATCACGGGCAGGCAGGTGACCCGATTCTCTTCCTGGATTTGCAAGGTCATGTCGCTGATATTGGGGCCCACCGAAGAGCCCTTGTAGCGTCCGGTGTCTTCCCAGGTGACGTTGAGGATCTGCAGTCCGTGGCTGCGGGCGATTTTTTGGGCCGAGGCATCGGATACCATCGAAGCCGTTTCGCGAATCACTTCAGAGTACTTGCCGTCGGGGGCGGCCCAACCGGCGGCACTCAGCAAACTTAACAACAGTAAGGTTTTAGTTTTCATGACAGTCCTCCAGATGAATGCAACCTGGCCCCTGTCGCCGGCAGGACGCCTTTATTCCGAATGGTAAGTTCTCTGGCCAGATGAATTTGCAACTGGAGCCCATCGGATTTCTGCACAGTCAGCGCAGCGATCGCTTTCTGGCTCCGCGTCAGCCCGGCCAGGCCCCAGCCGATGCCTGTGCGCGCATCGAGTTGGTGCGAGGGCGCCATTTGGACGCAGCGGTTTCCGATCTGGCCGGCTTTTCGAGAATCTGGCTGGTGTGGTGGTTTCACAAGAATCCGGGATGGCGACCCAAAGTGCTGCCGCCTCAAGGGCGCTCTGGGCGCAAGGGCGTGCTGGCCACTCGCTCGCCGCATCGACCCAACCCTTTGGGGATCAGCGCTGTGCCCTTGCTGGCCGCAGAAGGGCACCGCTTATGGCTGGGCCAGCACGACCTTTTGGACGGCACTCCGATTTTGGACATCAAGCCCTATCTGCCCTCGGTGGACTGTTTTCCCAACGAGAGCGAGGGCTGGCTGCAGGAGGTGGAGACCTCGCCCGGCTATGCGGTTGAATTGACCTCCGAGGCGCAGATCCAGATGGACTACGTGGTGGCCACCTATCATCCGGATTTTGCCCAACGCGTCTATTCGGTATTGCAGGTAGACCCTCACCCTCTAAGGTCGCGGCGCACCTTCAGGGTGCCTGGCGGCTATCTCCTGGTCTGCGGACCCTGGCGCGTCTTTTATCAGATTTGTGGGCAACAGGTGCTGATCGAGCGAATCAGCGATCTTTCAGGGTCTGTTCTGTAGAATGCGGAGGTGGACAACGGCCTGCACAAAGTCACTCTCTTCGCCTTCAACGATTTTCATCGTCGCCTGAACCCTTTCCCCGATGGCAGTGGCGGAGCGGCCCGTCTGGTGGGTAAGTTGCGTCAACTCAAGGCCGACCATCCCGGCTCGCTGACTGTCAACGTGGGAGATGTGGCCGGCGACAACAAGAAACCCGGACCGCAAGCCTTCGCCCCCATCGCCCAACTGTTCGACCGGGCCCAGGTGGATGTGCTGGCCCTGGGCAATCACGAATTTGAAGACCCCCAAGGCGACTACGCCAGCCTGCGCAATGGTCTGATCAAGCCCTTTCAAGGCGAGGTTTTGTGTGCCAACGTGACGGCCCAAGGTCAGCCGCTCGAGGGCGTGAAGCCCTTTACTATCAAGCAGCTGGCCGGCTTTAACATCGCTTTGATTGGCGTGGTTACTCGGGACTTGAGTTCACGGGTTCATCCGGCGGCTGGCGCCGGGTTGAGCGTGGCCCCCATCGAAGACACTTTGGCGGCCATGGTTCCGGAGCTGGACAAACAGTCGGACGCCGTGGTGGTGCTGGGTCACGAGAATTTGAACGAAATGATTCGTCACACCGAGGATACGCCCGGAGTGGATGTCACCCTGGCCGCCCACGACCACAAATTGCAGACCACCCAACTGGAACGGGCCGATGGCAGCAAGGCCTACGTTTCCGAGGGCGGTGCCTATGGTCAGACCATCAATCAGATCGATCTTTTTTTCTCACCTGAGAGCCGCAAGCTGATGAAGGTGGAGGTCACCACTCACCCGGTTGACGCCAATGCTCCTTTTGACGCTCAGGCCGAGGAGATCGTGCGCAACGCACCTCAGCTAGAGCGCGCCTCCATGCCGGAGAAGAAATCCAGCCGCGATGCGCTGCGCTTGAACAGTTTTTCTCAACTATCGCAATGGTACAAAACCCAGGGAACAGGAAGCGAAGACCATGATCACGTCCATTAAGCAGCAGCAAGCTCCGATGTACAGCGTCAAGGCGCGCCCTCAGGCGGGTCCGGCAGCGGCGGAGGTGCAGGACAAGTTTCAGGCCAGCGATTGGAAGTCTCAGCTGGCTGATTTTGGCCAGAAGATGCAGGCACGCGAAGATCTGGGCATCAAGGACGGCGGCGAGAACGCCGAGATGCTGGCCAAGATTCTGGAAGACACCTCGCCCACCTCGGACCTGAAAGTGATCGCCGACCGCACCATGGCCAAGGCCGGACTGCTGGTGGGTTTCCCCAGCGGACTTTTGCGAGAGGTGGCCGCCGCCCAGGGACCGGGCGAAATTCAGGATGGCATCGTCGACCTGCGCCACCTGCCCATGGTTTCGGTGGACAATGGCGAACTCAATCCCGTCACCCTCAAGCTGATGAACGAATCGAAGGACATCGACCAGTGCGAGTTTGCCGAGCGTCTCCCCAACGGCAACATTCGCGTAATGGTGGCCATTGCTGACGTGGATTGTTTGGTGACCAAGGGGTCGGCCAGCGACCGCCAGGCCATGCACAACAGCGCGACGGTCTACACGGACGATAAGATTTTCCCCATGATCGCCGAGAAGTTCTCGACCGATTACACTTCCCTCAACGGCGATCAGGACCGTTTGGCCATGGTCAAGGAGTATCAAGTCACTCCCGAAGGCGAAATGGTGGAACCCAAGGTTTACCAGGCCTACATTCACAACCACGCCAAAATGGCTTACGAGAGCGTCAACGAGTGGCTCACCGACGGGAAGGGGGCTCGGCCGCCGCAGTTGGAGAATCCGCTCATCGCCGAGCAGATTCGATTGCAGGACGAGGCTTCTCAGCGACTGCGGGCCAGCTTTTACGCCAAGGGTTCACTGGATATTGAAAGTTCTGAAGTCAAGGCCAAGATGGAGAACGGCGAAGTGATCGGCATGAAAGTCGATGAGCAGAACCGCGCCAAGGATCTGGTCAAATATGGGATGATGGCAGCCAACATGGCTTCGATGCAGGTGCTGGAGAGCGCCGGCATGCCCACCATGCGACGCATCGTCAAGACCCCCGAGAAATGGGACAGGATTGTCGAGCTGGCCAAAGGTTTTGAATACAATCTGCCCTCCTCGGCCAACGCCAAGGAGCTCAACCGGTTTCTGGAGTCCCGCAAGGCGGCCGAACCCGACACCTACGAGGCGTTGTGCAACAAGGTTGTGCGCCTGGTAGGCCGGGGCGAGTATGTGGTGAGCATTCCTGGCGAGCCCATCGAGGGTCACTTCTGTCTGGCCGTGCAGGACTATGGCCACACCACCGCCCCCAACCGGCGCGCCCCAGACCTGGTCAATCAGCGCATTGAGAAAGCGGCTGCCAACGGCCAGGCCTGCCCCTACAGCCCGACCGAATTGGAAGAACTGGCCACCCATTTCACCGCTCAGGAGAAAGAGATCGCCGGTGTGGAGCGCATGGTGCATCGTTCGGCCTCGGCCAAATTGATGGAGCCGCTGGTGGGTCAGAGCTTTGACGGCGTGGTGGCCCGCAGCGATGATCGGACCACCTTTGTCAAGCTGGCCGAGCCCCCCGTGATGGGCAAGTTCAGTGGCCCCAAGGTTGAAGAGGGCGACAAGGTCCGCGTCAAACTGGACAAGGTCAATGTGGAGAGGGGCTGGATTGACTTCAGCCCGGCCGAGACCCAGCAGGCCGACGGATTTCTGTTTAAGCCCTGAGGACCCGGGCCGCGTCGCGCCTCCGAGGCCGGAATGCCCGACTTATTCCGCGACGGCCCTAAGACTCCGGCTCTGTCCAGGTCAGTAAGCGCGCCAGCTTGGCCCAAAACTCCGAGCCCGCCAGCACAAAGGCGGTCGCGAACAGCAGGTCGGAAATTGCAAAGAAACGGGTCTGAAAGGTCAGGTCGGCAGGCATTCGATCGGGCAGGTAGCCATAGAGGATCCAGGGCAGCAGCGAACTGACGGCCATGGCCACCAGACAGAGGAAATAGCGAGTCGGCCCCGCCGGCGCTTTGAGCGCGGTCAATACCCGACCCAGCGCCTGCTGCATGCCTTCTTTGCCCAGAAATACCGTGGACAGGATCAACAGTACTTCAGGGGCGCCCACCAGCATGGCCCCGGTGGCGGCCGCCGACAACGCTGGGGGGAGACCGAGAAAGGGGATGGCCAGAGCAGCCACCGGGGCCAGAATACCCAGACCTAAAAGCAAAAGACCCAGTTTCCGGCGCCAGGGTGCGGTCATCGGCGGTTCTTCCAGGAGTGAGTTTTGAGGCCTGCATGGCGAGTGTTCGACGAACTTTTGTTCTTATTGAGCAGGGGGACATGGGTTTGAATGAAATTCAACAGCCTGGAGGGTCCTATGTTGATCGCCTTGGATGTTGGGTCTTATCAAACAAGATTGGCTGTGGCCGGCAAGGGGGAGGTTCTCTGCGAACCGACTCTGGTGGCCAACTGCTGGAGTCTGCCGCAGGCCGTGGCAGTGGGACAGGTGGCGGTACCTATTCTGGAACGAGCGCCCGAGCGCATCCAGGTATTTCAGCCTGTCTCTCAGGCTCACCTGGCTTCTCCCGGTGCTGTCCAAGAACAGTTGCGCCAGATGATGCGTCGCTCCGGCGTGCGCTCGTGGTCGCGCCCGGCCGTACGTCTGGTCCTTCCCAGTGTGGCCTCTCCTTTGGAGCGCAAGCAGTGGGTTGAGTTGCTCAAGGACGTCGGATTTATGCGAGCCAGCATTGTGCAAATGCCGGTTGCAGTGGCCTGGGGCAGTACTACAGCCGACCCGGCCGTGGCCGTGGTGGACATAGGCGCCACCACCAGCGAAATGGCTCTGGTGGCCGCTGACGTGGTACTGCGTCGCTCGATTCGTTGGGGCGGGGATGACCTCGAAGTGGCTTTGCAGCGTCGACTTTACCAGGAGCATGGGCTGGAGGTGAGCCAGGCCACAGCTCGCCACCTGAAGCATCAGATCAGTTGCTGGTCGGAGGATTGGCGCGAGGACAATATGGAGGTGCGTGGTCGGGAACTGGCCAGTGGCTTGCCCGTTTACCGCGACATCCCTCATAGCAGTCTGGGCGGGGCCTTGATCGAACCCATTCAACGGCTGTTGGAACTGATTCGCAGTGTGCTCGACCAGATGCCGCCACTGCTGGCCGAGGCTGTGTTGCAGCAAGGGCTGACCCTTACGGGTGGGGGCGCCTACCTGCAAGGCCTGGAGCTTTATCTCAAGGAGCAGGTGGACCTGCCTGTGCAGCGGGCCCCGCGACCGATTGAATGCGCTACTCTGGGTGCCCTTCGGGTGCGCCCCGAGTTAGCCCTGGAGCCATAGGAGGAACGGTATGCTGTATAGTGAGAGTATGGAGGGACGCGCCCTGGCGGCTACGTCCCACAGTTGGACCCAACGGTTTTCCTGGGCGGGCGTGCGCACCTGGTTGGAGGCGCCAGGATTTGACGCCGCCGTATCGGTTGGCGGCTGCAATGTGTCGGTGACGGGAATGGTCAAAAGTCAAACTTTTCCGGCCTTGTTGGCTTTTAATCTGAAGCAGCGTTGCGTGGCCCTGGGCGAGGCGGCCAAAGGGTTGGAGGGGCGCGAGCCCGAGGGAGTATCGATTTTTCAGCCCATGAAGGGTGGAGCGGTTCACGACCCGCACGGGGCCAAGTTGCTGCTGGAGCAGGCCCTGCGTCGCGGGCACTGGGGCACAGCCCCACGCCTGTTGCTGGCTATCGGGGCCCATCCAACCGCTCTGGAGCGTGAGACCTGGGAAGCTCTGGGTCGGGCCGTAGGGGCACGCCATATTGCACTCACCAGCGAACTGGTGGCTTCGGCGGTGGGGGCCGGTCTGGACGTGCTTCGTCCGCGCTGTCACATGGTCTTGCACATCGGGGCAGGACGTTGCGAGGTGGGCATTATCGCGCTGGGCTCGTGCCTTTCGGTACGGCGTGGCGAGGTGGCTGGCGAGCACGTGGACGAAGCTATTCAAGAGTACGTTCGGCGTACCTATCAATTGCTTATCCATCGCCAGGATGCCGAGCGCCTTAAGGTGGAGTTGTGTCAATGCAGTTCGGAGAGCGAATTACCGGTGAGCGGACGACACCTGGAGAGCGGAGCGCCCCTGCGTGTTACTTTGCGAGCCAACGAGCTATGGCCTATAGTTGAGCCATTTCACGCTCAGTGGGTGCACTTGGTGCGACAGTTCCTGGCCGAGATTCCGATCGCCTGGGTGGACGACGTCCAGGATCAGGGCATCTATCTGACAGGGGGGAGTTCGCTGCTCTATGGATTCAGTCAGGCCTTGCGCCAGTCCACCGGACTGACGGTGTGCCTGCCAGAGAAGCCTCAGGAGTGTACCGCCCGAGGTTTGCACGCAATTCTCAAATCGCCCGTGCTGCGCAAGGCGCTCTTCAGTCAGGTGAAGGCTCCCGAGGATGACTACGCGCCCAAGAATTTGGTGATGCAGCGCACCTCGCTGGGCTGGAGTGCGGCCGCGGCTTTGCTGGCGGTGACCTTGTTTGCTTCGGCTGCCTCGGCCAAGGCACTGCATTTGGGTGGACCAGACCCGTGGTTTGGGCCGGCCAGTCAGGTGCTCAATGCGAGCCTGGCAGCGGGACAGAAGAACGAGGGGCAAAGCCGGGTGTTGACTCAGGAGGAGAAGCGCCAGATGCTGCGTCTGCGTTCGGAGAATCAACGTTTGTGGCGTTGGTTGGGCCGCCGCGAGATGAACCTGAAAAGCCTGCAGGGGGGAACCCTGGCCCGGGTGGTCAGTCGCGACCCCCACGAGTGGCTGTCGGGCGTGCGCCTGGATGTGGGTCGCCTGGATGGTATTGAAGTGGGTTCCCTGGTCATGGCCGAGCAGGGGCTGCTGGGCAAGGTGGTCCAGGTCGATGACCATTCCAGCCGGGTCCGGTTGTGCCTGGACCCCTCCTCGGTGGTTTCGGGCGCCCTGCCCAACCGCAAGGCCGGTGGGGTGGTGCTGGGCCGGGGACTGGGAGTGCTGGAGATGCGCTATCTGGACCCCGACGCGGGTATCAAGAATGGCGATGTGGTGGTCACCAGCGGCCAGGATGGGCAGTTTCCGCGCGGTTTGCCCATCGGCCAGATCGACCAGGTACATCGCAGCAACGACTCCAGTTTCCTGACCGCCCAGGTCAGGCCTTATGTCAAACTGGATGATGTCTCCGAAGTGATGGTGCTGAAATGAGTCTGTGTTTGGCGGTAGTTTTTCCCCTCATCGCCATACTCTTCTCCGCTCACTACGCACCCCTCAGCCTGGGTCTGGTGCTGCTGGCGGCCTGGCGTTACGGCCTGCTGGGGGCCAGTCTGGCTGGCTGTTGGGCGGGCCTATGGGCGGCTGTCCCGTGCGGTTTGATGTTGCCCCAAATGGTTTTGCCTCCCCTGCTGGTGGGTTGCCTGGCGGGCTATGTGATCGAAAGGCGTCCTGTTCTTAGCGCCAGCCAACGACTGGTGATGGGCGGCGTGTTCAGCGCCGTGGCCTTACTTTTACAACTTTTCCTGAGCGGCTATTCACCCTTCATGGTGGCCCAGGCGTTGCTGGTGTGCTGGTGGAGTTGGGCCCTGCTCAGCGCCGGGCTCTTTTGGGTCAGCAGCTACGTGTTTCCCTGGCGTGAGTGGTGACATCGGACGAAACTGGACTAGGACCTCAAGGTAGGCAGCGACTGGGCTTATTGGTAGCCCTGGGGGCGCTGGGTATGACCGTTTTGGCGGGGCGTTTTTACCAACTGCAGATCATGCGCCATCATCAGTTGCTGCACAAGGCTCAATCCAATTCGGTTTTTACCGAGTACAAAGATTCTCCGCGTGGGCGCATTTGGGACCGGCGCGGTAAGTTGCTGGTCACCAACGAGCCCGATTTTCAGTTGGAAGGGATTCCCGCCGAAGTTCCGCGTGACCCCAAGAAGCTGCAGTTGTTGGCTCAGGCCACCGGACAACCCCCTCACAAATTGAAAGAACGCCTGCGCAAGATCATGGCCAGCGCCCCCCTGGAACCCTTTGTTTTTGCCCGCGCCTTGAATACCCCTCAGGTAGTGGCCACCACCAAGCTTTTGCCTCAGATGAAAGGCCTGCGCCTGGTCATCCGCGAGCGCCGTCGCTTTGTGGCGGGTTTGCACGCCTGCCACAGTCTGGGCTACATGGGTGAGATCACGGCCGACGAATTAAAGCGGCTGCGCCCGCTGGGCTATATGGGCCTGGACCGCATTGGCAAAGAGGGCCTGGAAAGGACCTATGACCGCTGGCTGCGCGGCTTCAAGGGCGTGTCCAAAATTTCGATCGACGCTCTGGGTCGCACCGTCAAAGTGGCCGAGGTGCGCCCGCCCAAGCCTGGTTGCGATCTGCGCCTGGCGCTGGATTGGGATTTGCAGAAGGTGGCCGAGAATGCCCTTCAGGAGATGCTCACGGAACTGCGCACCACCAATCAGGAGTTGAGCGGTGGCGCCGTGGTGGTCATGGAGGCTCAAACCGGGGCCGTGCGCGCCCTGGTCAGCCTGCCGCAATACGATCCTCGACCTTTCGCGCGCGGCATCACCCAAAGGGAATACACCCGGTTGCTCAATCAGACGGGCATTCCCCTGTTGCATCGTGCCGTTCAGACCATCGCTTCTCCTGGTTCGACCTTTAAGTTGGTGACCAGCAGCGGGGCCCTGCGCCATGGCCTGTGCACGGCTGGATCGGTGTTCTACTGCGGCGGCAGCTATGCAGGCGCCAACTGCTTTATCACCTCCGGTCACGGTAGTATTGGTTTTGAAGGGTCGCTGGCTCACTCCTGCGACGTGGTTTACTACATGTTGGGGACTCGCCTGGGAGTGCAACGGCTGGCCAACCATGCCCGGGAAATGTGCCTGGGCAAGGCTACCGGCATCGATCTACCGGGCGAATCCGACGGCGTTTTCCCGGACGCTTCCTGGAAATGGAAAAATGTTGGGGACAAGTGGTACGAGGGCGACACGGTCAATATCTCCATCGGTCAGGGCTTTATGCTGGTCACGCCGATTCAGATGGCGGTTGTCACCGCGGCAGTGGCCAATGGCGGCAAGATTCTCAAGCCCCATCTGGTGCAGCAGGTGGTGTCGTATCAGGGCCGCGTGATGGCACGGCCCGGCTACAAACCTTTGCGCAAAATCAAGCTAGACCCTCGCCTTTGGGCGGCGGTCCGCCAGGGCATGCGGGGGGCCGTGCTGTACGGGACCGGCGGAGCCTGCAATAGTGAGTATGTGCACGTAGCCGGCAAGACCGGTACGGTGGAGAATAGCCCATCCAGTGAAAACCGTCACGGACGCAATCACACCTGGTTCGTTTCCTTTGCACCCTACGAGAGGCCGGAAATGGTGGTGGTGGTTTTCTGCGAAAAATCTGGCGGCTATGGCGGTAGTCGTTGCGCTCCGGTGGCCCGCAAGATCTACGATTATCTCTACGGTCCGGCCAGGGGGATTCGATGAGTCCCAGGGCCGTTGCCTTTTCCCTATTGGGCTTGCTCACGGTAGGCTGGTTGGCGGTGTGGTCGTCGGCTGGCTGGGTGGGGGAAGGGTCGCGCCAACTGTCCCATATTGTGATTGGCCTGGGGCTGTTGGGTTTGTGCACCCACAGTCGACCGTTGGCCATCCGCTGGGCGGCTGTCCCCTTCTACTGGGCCTGCGTGCTGGCGTTGGCGCTGGTGCTGTTGCCGGGCATCGGCCAGACCGTCAACGGCTCGCAACGCTGGTTGAGCCTGGGACCCCTGGGCAGCTGGCAGCCTTCTGAGTTTTCCAAGCTGGCCTTGATCTTGATCCTGGCCAGGGTGTATCAAGGCCGCCCCGGGCGGGCCCCGGGTTGGGGCTCGTTCTTGCTGGCGGGCGGTTGCACGGCGATCTTCTTTGGACTGATCGCCAAGCAGCCCGACTTGGGCACGGCCCTGGTGCTGGGGGCGATTTTTTTCGGCATGAGCTGGGTGGCCGGGGCTCCTGCCTTGGGACTGTTCGGATTGGTGGCCGGCGGACTGGCGGCCGCTCCCTTTGTGCTGCATGACTACCAGAAGAACCGCCTGCTGATCTTTCTTCATCCCGAGACCGACCCGCGCGGCCTGGGTTATCACATCACCCAGTCGCAACTGGCCATCGGATCGGGAGGCCTGGTGGGCCAGGGCCTGGGCCAGGGGGCGCTGAGCCAAAACGGGTTTGTGCCGGAGAACTGGACGGACTTTGTCTTCTCGGTGATCGGCGAAGAGTTGGGCCTGCTGGGCTCGTGGGGGCTGTTGCTGCTGGCCGGCCTGCTGGCCGCCCAACTGCTGCGCGTTACCTGGCACTGCAAGGACCGCTATGAGGCGCTGGTGAGCAGCGGCGTGTGCACCCTGCTTGGATTTCAGGGTCTGGTCAACCTGTCCATGACCGTGGGTCTGGCCCCGGTGGTGGGCATTCCCCTGCCGTTTTGCACCTACGGAGGCAGCGCTATGCTGATCAACCTGGTGGCGGTAGGCCTGATTATGGGCAGCAGCCAGGCCGAAAGCACCGCCCCCAAGCTGCAGGAACTTCTGCAGCAGACCGACCCCAGCCGCGACGTGCTGGCCTAAAGACTGAGAACGGGACGTGGACGTCGTTCGAAGACGATCAGAAGGATCAGCATGACCAGCATGACGGGTAGTTGCGCCGCCTTGGCGTTCAACTCGGGCGTCTTTACCACAACATTGTCCAGCCGCCAGTAGTTCGGGTCGTTTTCGAAGGTAAAGCGAATTTGCGAGGTGGTGGTGGTGGCCACGAATGTGAAACTGCGATAAGTAAAGCTGAAAAGAGCGGGATTGGTCAGGGACTCCAATGTCGTAAGGTGCAGACGGTCGCCAAATTGGGCAAGAAAGGTTCGAGTGCGCGAGGTTGAGCCCCCCGAGCTCAGTGCGTAAGAGATATGATACGCTTGCCCGATAGTGGTGGCGATGTTCTGGAATATACCGCCCGGGCTCATTGGTCCCATCCGAGCGTGGCGTGTGCCTTCAGGGGAAGTTGCTGTTACCACGGAGCTAAAGCCGGTGTCGCCAAACTGAGTCCAACTGGAAAAGTTGCCCGTTTCGAAGCCGCCGTTCAAGACCAGGTTTTGGGCCCGGGCCGGTTGACCCAACCACAGGAGCAGGCTCAGGCAGATGAGCAAGATCTTCATAGAGACCAGCCGGTCGCCGCAGACTTTTGGGGGCGGCGCTTGTGGTCAAAAGTAGGCACCCCAGTAGGGTAAACCCTACCCGATGTTTTCGGTAGGGTTTACCCTACCACTTGTGCTGTAAGCGATTGCTACTAGCTTCACGCAGCGGGCCACTGCGAGCGCTTGTCTGGTTGAGAACACTGGTGGCCGTCAGTTTCCAACCGACCGGTGTGACCTCCCAACTGTCAATGGCCCGGGTGGAGAGCACGATGCAGAACAGCATTTTGGTTTTCATGTCAACTTGCTCAACTACCAGCGACTGATTGACTTCGGCGTGGGCCCCCCTGGCGGTAGGCATGACCTTGAGAATTGTGGTCTTGAAGCGCACTCGAGTGGCTCGCGATAGCAGCAACTGAAATCGCTCGCGTTCCAAAGTCAGGTCGCGATTGAGTCCGTCGGGTCCAAATAGCTGAAAGCCAGCCGCCCGGTTGCCCAACATCCCGTCGAGAAACTTGTAGCGGGCGCAGTGCTCGACACGTGCGTAGGCGCTGTTGAGGTTGGCGCGAATCTGGTCGCCCTGAAGCTGCCCCAAGCAGCACAAGTAACACAGCAGGAAGATCATTCCTGGGCTACCACCCAATTGGCGTCGCTATCTCGATAATCTTGAAGGCGTCTCATGTCTTGCTTGTCTAGCTGGGTGTTGCGGCTATAGTAGGCCGTCTGTTCCAGGTGAAAGAGTCGGCCCTGGTCGTCTCGCTGGATTTCGGAGCCAATTTCGAAAACGTGGCCTTCCTCGTCCAACTTTTGCAGCTTCTTGAGGCGGACCTCGTCGGACTCAATGCGGCCGTTGAGGGCCCTTGTCACGATTAACTTTCCGCTCAGGATGCCGCCCTCCCAAGCATAAATGGCCCGGTCGGACCAATAGCCACAGTCGTTCTCCATCGAAAATCGGTTTAGCGAATGATCCAGCTTTTCGACCGGCTTCCAGCCTTGGGGGCTGATTGCGACCAGTACGGGTTCGAAATTGTCGGCATGGTGATTGCCGTTGATGTCCAGGCGCAGAAGGGCATTTTGATCCTTCTGCGCGCTGAGCAGTCGATGGCTGCTTTTTTCGATGGTCGCCTTGAGAATCCCCAGCGGAGTGGGTTGGGGCTGTGGGCTGAGGGGGATGGGGTGGAGCGGCTTGAGCGAGACCGCTTTGGGCGGGGTCGGGTTCTTGAGGAGCGGACCGGCCAACCGGCGCAGGGGGATCACTTTCGCTCGGGGCAGGGGATGGGGAGGGGTAGCCGCAATGGGCTTCAGGCTTTTCAAGTCGAGCGGTTTGTCACCCACGATCTTCAGATTGCTCTTTTGGGCCAACTCCGGGACATAGGCTGAAGTCACATAGGCCTCGGTGCCAAGGCGGTGGTCCAGGGCCAGCGCCTCGGACTGGACCAGGACGTCGTCCAAAAAGCCTTCCAGCTCTGCGTAGGTTTCTTTGAGCGTGACCAATTTCACCACCGCAGGTCCCAATGGCGAGGGAGTGGGCGGCGATATCTGGCCCTCCTTCAGGAGCAGGAGCGAATCGGCCACATAAGGGCCCAACAACTGGCTGACCGTCGACCGGGGCACCTCCTCCAGCAGGTCGCTGGCGCTGGGGGTCATGGTGTATTTGGGCAGCAGGCTTTCGAAGCTGGCCCCCCCTTCGATTTCGCGCTGCAAAATGGGATATTCATCGGCCTGCTTGAGGATGATGACTTGCAGGGTATAGCGTCGAAGCTCAGGAGCGAGGTCGGCAAAGGCTTGCTCTTTTTGGGCCTGGGAGAAGCCGGCCAGACTTAGTTTGCGACGTAGGTTTTCGCTGCCTGCCTGCCGGGCCATGGCCACAGCCTCGTCGGGGAAGATGCCGGGCTGTGGGGTCGGGTCCACTTCGGGCGGCACGGGAATTCCGGCTTTTTTGGCCTGCTGTAGCAGCAATTTCTGGGCGACCATGTCTTCGATGGCCGAACGCCGATAGGCACTGAGCGCAATTTGCAGATCGGCGGGTGTCAGATTCTCACCATTAACCGTGGCCACCACGGAGATTTCTGCATTGACCGAGGGGGCACGACGTCCAGCCACCCTGGCGCCCAGGGCAAACGACAGGCCGGTTAGTAGGCAAAGCCCCCCCAAGGCCTTGGGACGAATCATCCTGATGGCTTCGACGCAACCCGGTCCCTCCTTTAGACGATGGCCGAGACGCCCTTAGGGCCCGTCCCGAAATAACATAGACACTCGGGCCACGGATCCATCCCCACCAGCCGCGTCGCGCCTCGGTTAAATATGGCCCGATATTCGCCCTCGGCGCTCCTTGCTGGAGGGGCGCCTCCGAGGCCGGAATGCCCAACTTATTCCGCGACGGGCCCTTATGTAAATTCTTTGTTCAACAGATCCTGAGTGTGGGGATCCTTCGGGAATTGACCGAGCAGGTCACGGGTTCCGTTGCTGGCAGCCAGGCCGGCAAACCTGGATCCCATGCGGCCCAGGGCCAGAGCGCCCCCCACCGCCCCCAATACCCCTCCGCTGATGGCTCCGTAGGTTCCCGCCAGGCGGCCGCTCCAGCTTTCGCTGCCGGTCTTTTCCAACAGGGCGTTGCGCAGGGTATGGGCCGAGGAGGCCAGTTTGGATTCGAGTTCCAGAATTTTGCCCGAGCAGTGGGGCTGGTATTTTTCAAACAGATTCTGGTTCCAGGCATCGATGGTTCCATTGCCTACCTTGTGGCCAACCAGGGCGCCGATCGCCAGCCCTAGTGGAGCACCTACCAGGGCGCCAGCCAGGGCTCCAACCACCTGGCCTGCCCGTTGGGCGCAGTGGGCGGCCAGATGAGTCAATTTTCGGCGGGTGGTCGAAGCTCGCGAGGTGGGCACGGAGAGCAGGGAAACCTGTTCTGGGTTGGGTGCGGAATGGCTTTCGGGGGCTCCCGGGACGGGGTAGTGGCCGTGGTGTGAGCCGTCGCAAGATATCCAGCGCATGGCACCGTACTTGGACCCTTCCCAGAGGCCGTGATGCATGATGGCCTGGCGGGTGTATTGAGAGCAACTGGGCGTGTAGCTACAGGCCACTCCCAGATAGCCCGAGACATATTTTTTGTAGGCCCGCAAAGCCACTCCACCCACTTTTTGGCCCAGGCTGCGCGAATCCGACCCGGTTGCCGGGTGGGGTTGGTGGGAGGGAGTCGACTTGAATATGTAGTCGAGCAAGTTATCCCAGCCGGTGTCGCGGTCCCAGTCCAGCGCCTGATATTCCAGGCGAGTCTCGCTGGTGGGCGCCTGCCAGGGCATGTAGACAGAGGCGCCTCTGGCGTTGCCCCACAAAGTGTGATTGCCGCCGCTGTGATGGGCAAGCAGGGTCTCCTGTTGAGCCTTCAATGCATTCTCCAAGGCTTCCCGGGCGCGCTCGGAGGTGAGACGAGGATCGCCGCTCAGGTTGCTGAGGAAGGCCGACAAATCGCGTAGATCAAACGCGTCTTTGGAGGGGTCGTCGGCCTCGATTGCACGCACTCTCATCATCGAGGTATAGATCAGGTCGGCCGGGACTTTTTCCTCGATCATGGTGTGCACGGCCGTCCGCACGGCCTCACCCAGGGCCCGCTGAGCGGCCAGGTCAACGGCCGTCTGCACGGTGACGCGAGACTTTTTGGCCTGCTGCTGAACCAACTGGCTGCCCAATTGTTGGGGGGACATTTTTGGATTGCTTTTGAGGACCGCCAGCGCCTCAGCGTAGGGAAAGACCTCGGCCGTAGTTTTTCCCTGACTGGCGACCAGCACGGAGGCCTGTTCACGTAGCTGGTAGGCAACTTCGGACTGCTGCATGGCACTGCTGTCCAGGGCGAGCAGGTCGACGTCTTTGCCTGTGCGCTGGTGGGCCTGCTGGAGCGATTCCTGCAACGAAACGGCCGACAGAGCAACCGGGCTCTGGACGATGACTGCGTAGCGGCGGGCTGGAAACTCTTCCATCCCCCAGCTCAGAAATTCACTGAGAGTCTGTTTCGACTGCTGAACAACCACCTGAACGCGCTCTGCTTCCACAGTATGCGCCATTTCCCGTAGAGATTGGTCGGCCTCGCCCTCCTGATAAAGCAGTACAGTCCAATCTTTGGCAGGTTCCGGCTCAGCAACAGGCATCGCCGGACCCTTGCCCAGACATTTGGCTACATTTCCCGGCGAACGCGCACCTACCCGGATATCCACTCCTGAAGTATGCTGGATACCTCTCAAAAAAGCCGGAAATTGCGGATCCTGGAGGATGCTCTATCTGACTCAGGGCCCCCCCTCCGGGACCTGGTGTTTTCGTAATGAGTTTGGACTAGACAGGTACGGGTTGGTGTGGGATACTACCTGTAACATTGATAGATAGGGGATTAAGACATTGGCTTTACCTTTAATCGGAGCAGTTGTAGGAGCTCAGGTACTCGGTGGAATTCTGGGCGGAGGTGGCCCACGCGCTCCCCGTATGAACCAGTGTCAGCAGCAGCAGATGCAGCAACAACCGCAAGCCAACATGGCCTGTGCGGGCAACATGAACTTCGGCTGTCAACGCGTCAACAACTGTTGCAACTCTTTTATGGGTCAACAGTGCCACGGCCTCAACAGCAACAATGGCCTGTCCAGTTTCGCAATGGCCGGAGCTGGCCCTGGTGGTAGCTGGGCGATGGCTGGAAGCAGCGGCGGCAACTTTGGTAATTCACTGTTCAACCCGCCCTGCGGTGATAACTTCGGTGGCGGAGTATCCTTCCCGCCGGCTCTGCCCGGTCTGCCGATGCCCGGTTTGTCGTTGTCTCTGGGCGTTAGCCTCAACGCATAACCTTTCGTTGGAAGAACCCTGGTATGAAATAGTCGACGCCGCGGAGCAAGACATGGAGTTAATCCTGGAGCTTGCGACCACGGCGTCGATTTTTACTTTTAACGCCTTGCGCAGCACCACCCAGGAGCGCTCGCGCTATATGCAAACCGAGTTTGTAGCTATGAAGCGATGGGTGCGTCAGGGTCAGTATCGATTTCTGGTAGCCCGGGATAAGCAATTGGACAAGTCGGTGGGCTATCTTTTGCTGAATTTGTGGCACCAGGACGATATCGGCCGTCGCCAGACCTTTGTCGAGGACATCGCCGCGTTGCCCGAATACTGGGGGCGAGGGGTGGGACACGCTCTTTTTGATGCGGCTACCGAAGTCACTGCCGAGTTGGGCATCGACTTCATGGGCGGTGAGGTGTCGGCCACCAATCCGCGCTGGCAGGCGGCCCTGCGCAACCGTTTCGAACTGGAAGCCTATCGGGTGGTGCGGGCCTGCACCCCCAAAGGCAAAGCCATTCTGGAGCAGGTGAAAGAGACCCGTGAGGCTCAGGAGAAGGTTCAGCAGCAGTTGCAGGCGGCTAAAGAGCGGCGACTGGCCTCGCGTCGGCGACGCCAGGAAGGTAAGTGAGCGCCAGGGTTGTCGCCATGGAAGAGCACTGCGAGGCCTATTTTGCCTGGAAGAGTGCTGACATTCGCGGGGGCTGGTGCTGGCATGTGGATGCCCACCTCGACATTGGCCGCGACGGGCTGAGTGCCGACAGACTGAAAGCACTGGCCGGCTGTCCTAGCTACGCTCAGGCTCGGTCCCTGCATTTGTGCGGCAACGCCTATCTGCCTTGGGGTGGACTGCATTGCGGCAACTATCTCTACCCGGCCATCCAGGAAGGCATTGTCACTCGCCTGACCTGGGTCATTCCGCCGGATCTGCCGGTAGGCCCACTGCTTTCCTGGGTGCGCGGCCACCTCAACGGCTGGTTTGATCTGACCGTGCTCGAATCGGTGGAGTTGCAAGAAAGGAATGGGTATGTTGCTGGAACGGTGCTGGGCATACCCATGGAGATTGGACCTGCCTGCCGACTCCCGCAACCCAAAGAACCGGTGCTGCTGGATGTAGATCTGGATTACTTTTTGACCACCGCAGGAGAGGTCTGGCGGGAAAGCGAGAACTTTCCGCCGTCTTGCTTCACCACGGTTGCCTACTCGGTGAAGGGTGGCTACACACCCACCGAATATCGCCGTCTGGCCAGGCCTTGGGTGGACGACGTCAGCGGCTATCGCGCGAACAGCCTGGATGACGCGGCCGGACTGGTGCGCCTGCATCGTTACGCGGAGGCGGTGCCCGGGCTACAACGACTGGATGGGGTGGAGTCGGGTTATCTGCTGGGCACCTGCTACCATCACCTCAACCAGCACGACCTTGCCCTGTCTTGCTGGCAGAATTTACTCGACCGCGGCGACGTGCCGGCCGAGGGCCGGGCTCACTTGCTGGGCCTGGCTTCGGAGACGCTGTGCCGCCTGGAGCGACCCCAGCAAGCCCTGGACTATGCGTTGCAGGCTCAGCAAGCGGTGGAGCCAGACTACCGACTATACTGGGCGGCGGCGGCTGCGCTGGAAAAAATGGGCGACCTGCGCCAGGCCACCCAGATGATTCGGCGTGGATTGCGTCTGGCCGAGCCCTACCTGTTTGGCCTGCAGATGCGCCTGGTGCTGGCCAGGCTCTACCGCATGCAGAACAAGGAGGGCCTGGCCAGACTGGAGTTAGCTCAGTTGGAAAAGGCCGACCTGGGTGGACTGATGCGCCCGCTAACTCTCCTCCGATGAGGTTGGCTCGACGAGAAGGCCTTGTTCGCGCATTTCTTCTAAAAGGTCCTGGAACATTTGCAGGTTAGAGTTCATGGAGAGTCGCGCGCGATGAATCACGCCCAGACCTTCCCACACTGTGCGCACGCCGGTGACCAGATGTTCTTTGTCTGGATCGTTGACGTAGGCCATCATGGAGGCCAGACCGGCCTCGCAGTCTTTGATACCGGACACAAAGTGAGCGCTCAACTCTTGCATGTAGGGAAGATGTTGCTCGCGCCAGACCATTTTGGTCTCTTCGGCCATTTTCGACTCGTCGGCCATCTCATCCGCTACATCACTGAGTTCGCGGGCAAACTCCTTGAGCCCCATCAGGGTCTCGGTGAGTACGGACTGGAACTGCTCGACGGTGATCTTGCCATCGTGGACGTCGTCGCAAGCGTTGAACAGCATGGCCACGTTTTCGGTCATGGGCATCTCTTGGGTTTCTTCGAGGGCAGGGCCGGTCAACAGGTTAAAGGTTGACGAGGCGCCTGAACCGGCCTCCGTGGGCAATACGTTGCCGCAAGCTTCGCAGCGTCGGTTTTCAGGCGGATTGGCCCGGCCGCAGCCGGGGCAAACCGCGTGGGTTTTGTGTTGGGCCGCGGTCTCGAAGACTTCGCGAGATTCGTTGATCTTGGCGGAAGTCGCGATCAACTGCTGCAGGGCGGCTTCGGCGGCTGCGGCATCGTTGCTCTTGAGGGCGGCCGTGAGGGCTTCTACAGCGGAGTCGTGTTCGTCGCCATATTCGAGCGTTTTGGGAATCTCTTGCTGAACCAGCGCCGAATCGGACGGGCGTGTGACCGAGCGTTCAAAGCCTTCCCAAAAATGATCGAGCAACTCGCAATAGTCGTCGAGAAAGCTGCTCACCAGGGTGGCATCAATCTCCTGGGCCAAGGCCTTGCGGGAGGCTGCGATAACCACATTGGTAACCGGCATAGCGGCAGGGCCTTCCAGGCCCTCGCTCATCAGTCGCTCAATTTTTTCGCCCATCAGGCTATTTTCTTCCATTTCCAGGAAGAGCGGCTTGAGGTCTGCTTCGTCCAACGATTCTGCAGCCTGCAACTTGACCACTGTCTCCAGCGCCTGCTGGTAGGCGTGAGCGCAGGCGGTTCGGCCGGGGACACCGGCGCCCCTGACCTCCTTGAGTTTCTGGTTGAATGCGTTTTGGAAGCCGACTAGAGATTCGTCCCAGTTGTCTTCGGGTGCCTGGCCGGCCCCAATGGCCTGGGCAATGCGGGCCAGTGTGTTGACCCAGGGGGACGCAAAAGGACCGTAGGCGGCAAATAACTTGGAGTAGCCCTCCAAGGCTGCGAATAGGGCCGGAATTAAAGCCTGTGCCTCTTCGTAGGCGTCGACATAGCCCTGGTGATTTTGCTCCTCGAGAGCCTGTTTCAGCTTAGAAAGCCAGCTGTGGTAGTGGTTGAACTGGTCGAGCAGGGTTTGCATCGACGGGGCGGCGGCCTTGACAAAGTCGGCCCCCTTTTCTTGAGCACGCAGGGGGACTTCGCGAAGTTCCCGTTCAGCCACGGCCAGCTGGGTGTCTACCAGCGGAATGACCTCCTGAGGGTCCTCGCCTCCTATTACGGCAAAGAGCCGCATCTGAATTTCGTCAACCGGGGTAGCTGCCTGTACTTGTGCAATCACTGTTTGTCACCTCACGGCCGCTTGTTCTTGGGGGGCTGCATCAATCCCTTGAGCAGGAACAAACCAACCATTGGGCAACCCGCCAGAATGGAAACGAGCGCAGAAAAAGTGTGGCTGACTCAGCATTTAGACTCTCGCTACGGCAACCACTCGGGCGAGATCATGCTCTGCAATTTGGCCTTCGGCACCCGGATTTTGGCCAATGCCGAGAGTTGGGACAAACTCAGCCCTTTTCAGGTCCCCCAGCCTCCCAGCCAGGACGCCTGGTTGGTTCGGGCCCGTGACGCGCATTTGTTGGTGGGAGACGGGGCGGAGGAGGTGCCGGACACGGTGGTCAGGCTGCTGGCCGCGCTAAAGACTTACCTGAAGACCGACATCGGTAGCCCATTGCAGTTATTGGATCAGGCCGAAGCTCATTATCGCCAGCACCATATGCCCGGGCCCTATACAGGACCGGCGATTGCGGCTGGACCCCTGATGCACAAGCCGTCTCGGCTGGTGGACTTTATTTTCGACCACACCCGGGCCTTTCTTAGCTACGACCTCAAGCCGGTGCAGGGTCTGGATCTCGACCTGGTTCGCATGTTCTGCGAACGACCCGCCATGAAATTGCGCTATGAACAGCAGTTTTGCACCCCGCACACCACTCAACTGCGAGCCCGCAAAATTGCCGCCAGCGTGCCACCGGGAGGCCGGGTATTGGTGCTGGGGGACGACGACCTGGTTTCGCTGGCGCTGGTCCACTACGGGGGCGATTTCAAGGTGGATGTGTTAGAACTGGACACGGACCTGGTGGCTTTCCTGAAAGCCAAAGGTGGAGACCGCCTGACCGTGCTCGAGCACAACCTGCGCCACGGCGTACCTGAGTCGATGCGCAAGGCCTACGACGTGGTCACAACCGATCCGCCCTATGCGGCTAACGGCATGCGGTTTTTTCTGCAGTGCGCGGCCGATTCGCTGGTCGAGAAGCCGGACAGCCTCCTGTTTCTTTCCACCTACCCTGGCTTGATCGAGTCTCCCGAAAAATTGTGGACCGATCTGGACGAGCTTGGCCTCAAGATCGAACAGCGCTGGGAGCACTTCAGCCGCTACATTTATAACAATACCTATCGCGTCGAACATCTGGCTGCCTTGCGTCAACTGGGCAGTCCGTTGCACCCCACCTCCGAGTTGCTGGGATTTCCCTACCTCTACGCCCACTTCTTTGAGTGCTCAAAAAGCTAGCCGCAGCGGGCGAAGTCGGGTGGAACTGGCTTAGATATGCCACTCAAAGCTCGTGATGGACACAAATCAGCAATAACTGGGGCAGGTCCCATGGGATAGTCTCAGGCCATGGTTATCTCCAAGCAACAGCAAACCCAGCCCAAACCCTGGACGGCCCTGCAAAAGGCGGCCAGCGATCTAACTCTTAGCCAGGACGGGCGCATCCATGTGGACGGTGTGCGCTGGGACATTGAGAACAATCCTGACGGAAGCACCATCGAGAAGGGCGTCTTTCGAGACGCCTACGTCAATCCTGAAAAGGTCAAAGACGTGTTTTTGTGCATCAAGCCTTTCACCGAGAAGCCGGGCGGTCTGCCCGGCCACGCACTGCTGAACTTTGAATTTGAGCCGGACTCTCCGGTGGTAGACAGCCTGGGCAATCAGGATAAGGGGCTGGCTGTTTCGGTAGAAGTGCACTTTAAGCAGGGCCAGGATTATGACCCGATCGGCTCACAGGAGCCTCAGCCTGTCCTTTACCAGTTGGGAACCTGGAGCGATGCCATCGAGAAGGCCACCGTGCATGATCGCAATCCTTTACAGACCTACCGGTTGAAGCTGAACCACGAGCAGCAAGTGGCCTTGCTCAAGGAACGCCTGCAGGCGTCGGCCCTCAATCACGAGCAAGACATGTATGATCCGGTCAGCAACTCTTGCCTGACCACCCTGATTGACGGAGTCAATCTGGTGGTTCCGGCCCATCAGCAGATTCCGCACACCGATGCCGACGGCGATCCGGACCCCAAGGCCACTGTGCCGGTGTGGTCGCCTTCGGCCTTCAAAAAGTATGGTCTGCTGGCTCAGTTGACGCCCGATACCATTCCAGCCAGGCCATAGGGTAGGCCGCTCGATACAGCGAAAGCCCCCTCACTTTCGAGAGCATGGGACGTGGCTGTGAGCAAACGATGGATCTGGTTCTTTGTAGTGGGTGCAACCATCCACGGTTGGGGCGAGACGCCTGCGGAGAAGACCTGTCGATCTGTTTATGAACGCCTGCTGGCCTACGTAGAAGCGCCTCCGGGCGTGGGCTGGCCCCCCAAATTGACCATCGATGATTCGAAAGAGGTCAATGCTTTTGCCTATCTGGAGGTGTCCTCCAATACGGCTCAGGTTCAGGTGTGTCAGGGATATCTGGACCGTCACAAGGCCGATCTGGAAACGGCTCTGGCCTTTTCGCTCGGTCACGAACTCTCGCATCTGTCGCTCGGGCACTGTCAGCCCAAGCCCAAGCAGGACCCGGTGCTGTTGCGCCACGCCTTCACGCGGCGCCAGGAGTTGGATGCCGATCAGCAGGGGATTCAGCTGGCGTTGCGGGCCGGCTATCGCTTTCGCGATTTATCCGCTCATCTAAAAGGTCTGGCTGTCGATGACGAGGCCTATGACAAATATATCGGAGCGGGCGTTGACCACCCCAGTTGGACCGACCGGGTGGCTGCTCTGGACAAGGGGCAGAGCACTATCTGGCTGAGCAAATCGGCCTTTGACAGTGGCGTGACGCTGCTGGCCACCATGCAGTACCAGCGGGCGGCCGAATCGTTTCAGGAGGTGGTCGACGATTTTCCGGACTGCCATGAAGCCTGGACCAATCTGGCTCACGCCAACTTAATGGCTTATGTCGATACACTCAATGCCGACTATTTGAAACGCCACAACGTAGGCATGCTGATGTATCGCGACGCCTATCCCAAGGCCAACAGTCTGCAAATGCGCTTGCGTTCCTACCCGGGTGAGTTCCATAGCCGGGCGCTGGAGGCCGCCACCAAAAGTTTACAGGTGCAACCCAAACAGGTACTGGCCTGGACCAACCTGGGGGTGGCTCAACTGGTAGCCCCGGGCGGTCCGCAACTGGCCGAGGCCGAGAAGTGCTTTATCACGGCCATCGAGTTGGCTGAGGACGACAAGGGATTGACCAACCGTCACGTGGTGTCGCTGCTGAACAACCTGGCTTGCGTGTTCATGGCGGAGGGTAAGGAAAAGCAGGCTCGCAAGGCGCTGGCCATGGCGCGTACCACCAATAAGAGCAAGAACCCCCTGGATGCCAGCATCCTGGACTACAACCTGGCCCTGTTGGATCTGAAATCCAAGGACCTGGCTTCTAAGAAGCAAGCGGTGGCCAGGTTGCAGTCTTTTCTTAAGATTCACAGCGGGCAAACGGTTTGGGCCGAAAGGGCCAAACAGTTGCTGGCCCAAAATCATGTAGCTGCCACGCGAGTTCAAGAAAAGCAGATGACCTATCGGCCCGTGAGTCAGGTGGGCGAGGTCTGCCTGCTTCACAGTAGCGAGGAGGTCCAGTCCAAATTGGGGGCGGGTGAAGAAACTCCCTGCGGACCTGGCGTGGTGCGACTGTGCTACCCGGCAAAGGGCCTGGAGTTGTACTTGCAAGATCAAGTTTTTGCTATCGCCATGACCTCCAGCCTGGCGCCACCGGTGCAGATTCGGCCCCAGGGGCTGGGATCGAAGGGGTGGGAATTTCGTGTGGGCGATGACATCGCGCCCATTCAGGCCAAACTTTCCGACCAGGAAACCACCCGCCAGACCATGCTGCGGCCGGGTCAGTATTTCACCACCTACGGAACCCTGGGCCTCTCTTTGAGGGACGAGAAGGGAAAGGTGGCCGAGATCTTGATCACGGCTCCCACCTATTAGGATGCGCCGCCTGGCCCTGTTGCTCTGGCTGGCGGCCCCGAGTGGGGCCGATGAACTGTTGGACAAAACTCGCGCTTACTACAAGGGACTGAAAAGCTATCAGGTCCGGATCACCTGCTCCATTTACAAAGGGCTGGCTCAGGGCAGTCCCGAGGTAAAGACGGTGACTCGTATGGCCGCCTCGCTGCCCGCCAAATTGCGATTGGACGCCGAGACCACCCGAGACGGCAAGGTGACCAAAGCCCAACACATTTTTGACAGCACCTGGCAGTGGGTCGAAGTGAGTGACGCAGAGGGCACGACACGCCTGAAACTGGCCTTGAAACAAGTAACCAGGCCCGAAAAACCCTTTGATACCAGCCTCCGGGTCACGGCCCTGGGTATGGTGGAGGGCACCGATTTGGTGGGTACGGTGCTCAGTGTTCTGGGCGAGGCGGGACTGCAGAAGGCGCCCGAAAAGATTGTCTTGGGTAAGATCCCCTGCTACGTTTACACAGTGGGCGGAGAGCGCTATGGCGGCGACAATCGAGTGGCTCTCTACCTGGACGATGAGGGCCTGCTGAGAGGCTACCAGGAAATGGATTGGGGCGATGATGGCAAGGAGTTAATGGCCCGCGTCACGCTGGATGATTTTCGAGTCAATCTGGCTCTGCCCGCGGCCACCTTTGTGGTCAGCCAACCCCAGCGCTATGCCGACAAGACGGCCACCTATCTGAAGGCCGCCCAGAGGGATGTGGTCCAGCAAGCGGAGTTGGCCCAGGAGCGCTTTGCGCGCACCCTGCGTGCCGGGGATCTGCGCAATGCCAGGCGATTGGCCAAAGAGAAACCGGCCCTGCTCAAGCACACCTTTAGCCGCAAGCGCACCCCTTTGCATCTGGCCATGGGTCAGCCTGAAATCGTGGAATGGTTGCTGGAACAAGGTGTGGACCCGGCCGCTCTGGACGAATCGCTGGGGAGTCCGGCCCACTACAGCACCAGTCTCAAAGAGTGGCAACTGTATGCCAACAAGGGTCTGGACTTTAAGCGGTTGCAAAGCGTTTCCCGGCCTCTGATGGTCACCGCTTTTTGGGCTCAGGACCCACAAATGGTTAGCTTTTTGCAGGCCCAAGGGGTGGCCGGTCCTTTGCTCGAGGACACCGGTGAGACGGTGTTGCACGTTGCGGCTCAAGCCAAACATCCAGAAGTGATGGTCCCTCTGGCTCTGGCCCTGGGGGCTGTCCCAGAGGCCCGAATGGCTAACGGGGCCACGGCTTTGGAGATGTTGCTGAGCAGCGACTCGCCAGGTCGAGATGCGGCTCTCAAGGTGCTGATAGAGCGGGGCGTCAGCCCGGATCTTCCCGGCCACGACAAGTTGAGCGCCTTGATGCAAGCGGTGCAGCAGGAAAGGCCCGACAAAGTTCGTTTCTTGTTGGCGCTGGGCGCCGACCCCAATCGAATTGTGGGCGGCTCTTCGGCCATGCACGACGCCAGCGTCGCCGGGGAACCCGAGTTACTGCGCCTGTTGCTGGCCGCAAAGGGCGACCCCAATCTGGCCGGAGAAATGGGCTGGACTCCCCTTCATTGCGCGGCTTACTGGGGCCGAGAGAATCTGTGCAAGATGCTGTTAGAGGCGGGCGCCAATCTCCAACTCACCGACCAGACCGGCCAGACTGCCTTGCAGGTAGCCTCCAATCCAGCCGTGGCCAAACTGCTTACCCCTAAGTGAGGGCCAGTAGTTCCCAGATCTCTTCGATGGCCGCCGGGGGTTGGAGTAGGTGCCCCTGGCCCCAATGGCAACCCAGTTCTTTCAAGCACTCCAGTTGTTCCATCTGCTCAACGCCTTCGGCTACGATTTTGCAGTTCAGGTCTTCGGCAGCCAGCACAGCACCGCGCACCAGATTGCGATAGAGGGCGGTATCGAGTCGGTGGGTCACTTCGTGGCTGAGCTTGATATAGCTGACGTCCAGTTCGTGCAAGCGCCGCAGCGAGACCGAGTCGAAAGAGAAGTCATCGATGGCCAGTTTGACTCCCCACTCGCGAAGCTGCTTCAAGGCAGAAGCCAAACGGGCGCTCTGGTTGGCCAGGCCTGACTCAGAAATCTCCACCACCAGAAATTCGGGATGGTCCAGTTCGGCAGCCTCGATGGCCCGGATGAAGCGACGCATAAAGTTGGCCTGGACCAGCTCCTGAGCTGACAGATTCATGGACCAGAGATAGGGTTGGGTCCGCTGGCTGCAACGGCATACCTGGCGGGCAACCCACTCGCCGATGGCTACGATCGCCCCTGACTCCAGAGCGGCTTCGATAAATTGGCCGGGCAGTAATTGTCCCGCCGCCGCCTGATTCCAGCGCAGCAGGCTCTCTACCCCCTGGATCTGCAGGGTGTCCAGTTGAACCATGGGCTGGAAATAGAGCTCAAACTCTTCGCGCTCTACGGCTTGGCGCAGCAGAGGCACCATAGCCAGTCGGTTACGAATGGCTTCCTGCATGGGTGGTTGGTAGTAGACCAGTTTGCCAGCAGGCTCTGCACTTTTGCTGGCGGTCAGGGCCAGGCCGGCACATTCTACCAGGTGTCCAGGCTCCTCCTTGCCCTGGCCGCAGGCTACTCCGCAGGCCACCGTGATCTGCACGGAATGGTCGCCCACATCAAAGGGGCGCTTAAGGGCCACACCCAGTCGCTGCAGCAGGTGAGACACCTGATCGGTCACTTTGCGGAGGCCCACGGGACCTCCGCTGGGGCAGCTGAGGACCACCCAGAATTCGTCGTCGCGCCCGCGAGCCAGCATGGTCTCGCTTTCGACCAGGCCCTGAAAACGGCCGGAAAACTGGCGTAAAATTTCGTCACTGATGCGCGTCCCCAAATACAAATTCAAGTCCCGCAGCCTGTGGATATCGATGCGGGCCAGGGCTACGATGCCTTCATTTTGGGCGGCTTTGGACAGTTGGATGTGGAGGTAGCGCAGAGCGTGATGAAAATTGGGCAAGCCGGTGACCGGGTCTTGAAATGCCAGGCGCTGCAATTTGTTGTCATCGCTTTCCACTTGCGGTAACGGGTCGTGTGCCCGGTAGCGATCCAATTCGGCTCGCAGCCGGTCTAACTCCTGACGCATTCCAGACAATTGGTCGGACTCGCCGGCCAGAATTTCCTGGCTGCGTCGCTGCTTATTTTCTAAAGTGGCGATGCGTTCTACCGAGGCTTCGTAGGCCGGGGCCAGTTCCTGGTTGTAGTCGGCCCAGGCGGCCAGGCGGGCCACCTCTTCTTCGGCGGCTTCGGCCCGACTGAGCTCGGACTCCAAGGCTGACCCTTGCTGGCTCAGGCGCTTCAGGGCCTCGGCCAGTTCGGATTCTAGCTGGGTGACCCGTTGCTGGGCCTGTTCGGCCACAGCCTGCCAAGAATCGTCCGCTTTCATGGCCGATAGATTCGTAGCCAGACCCCTCTTCCCTGGAAATGTTCCGGCCGGGAAGATATTTTAACCAAGCAACAGACCGCTGGTCAGGCCGGATAGAAAGGACATACCCGCCAGGGCTTGAGGACTGAAGCTGCTGTGCTCGATCTCCTGGGTGGTCAGTTGGCCTACTTGGGTGGACTTGGTGTCAGGGAGGTAATAGTGGAGTTGGCCCGAGCCCTCCGGCCAGTTGCGGGGACGGTCGTGGACAGAGGCGCCGTCGAGTACGTGATGACGATAGCCGACCAATTCGGTTTTGACCACGGGGACTTGTTTGTCGACCACGCTGACCTGGTCGCGCGCACCATTGAGGGCGCCACCTGCGAAGCAAGCCAGGGCGGAGGCGGCGGCCACCACCACCGAGGCTGGACCGGCTTTGATCAAACTGGCTACTACCGAACCTAACACTGACCCGGCTGTAGCGCTGAGGCCACTGGCTACGGCCCCATGGCGTGGCGCCTCGACAAAATGGATTTGCGAAACGCTCTGCAGCTTGCCAGCCTTGTCAAAGGCAGGGTTGTCGGCATAGACCGGGACCCCACCGTCAAACTCCAATTTTTCCGTGGGCAAGGGCTGCGGTTCGGGAGCGTGGTTGGCTTGAAACGGCTGATTCAGCACGTAGGCATCGTGCGGTACCGAGCCCAGGCGTTGGCGCTCGGTAACGGGAACCTGTTTGGTGAGGTGGTAGGCGTTGTGCTGGATCTTCATGGTCGTCTCCCGGGGTTTTTCATGAGAATAGCCGGCCGACCTGAAAAGAACCTTAGCGAGTGGTCAGCCAGGTCTGATAGACGGTGGCGCTGCAGTCTGGATCATCGGCATCGGTGACCACCAGAGCCTCCACGCCGCCGTCCTTGGGGCGGACACTGATGCCCTCCAGCTTGACCTTTTGGTCGACTTCGCGCAGTAAAGAAACCGTACCGTCCAACTCGACCACCCCGATGCAGGAGCCCAGGATGGCACCGTCGTCGTAGGGATTGTCGGTATCTTCGGCGGCGGCCGTAAACATGCAGCGGCCCCCGTCCAGCGGTGCCAGGTCGGTGATGGTCAGGGGGACCGGGCCATTGCTGCCGGGCAGGGTAGGCAGCGTTACGGGTTGGGAGGCGACGATCATCTCGGGTCCCCAACTTTTGCCCTCGCGGGCGGCCGTGAAAGCTTTGTCCAGGTCGAGATCGATGAGGGCGTTGTCGAGTCGGGTGCCGTTGCCGCGCTGGGCCAAACGCAAGCGACCTTCTTCGACAATGGGAGCAGTACCCTCGATATTGAGTTCGGGGTAGCGATTCTTTAACTCGGCGTAAAGAGGTGCCAGGTCAAACTCGACGGCTTTCTTGGGCTCACCCTCGGCGTCGAGGAGCACGCACACGCCCGTGCTTCGGTTTTCCGTGGAGCCAGAACCCACCGCCAGCCAGAATTGCGAGCCCTGATGTTGCAGCAGGCAGGCAGACTCCAGATCGGGTTTGAGCTTCTTGCGTTCCTTGTGGTCAGCCGGCAGAGTGGGCCGGTCAAACAGGGTAAAAAGCCGCCCCGGAGCCTTGGTGTCGCAGTCAAAGATGGCCATATCCAGGGCGTCGTCGGCGATGACATGGAGCCTGTTGCCTACCTGGGTCATACCGCTGCCGGCCGCCAGATGCTTGGGCAGCCCCTCGATAGGAGCGCGTTCCAGGGCCAGTCTTATCAACGGCGTGAGCACCAGTGGATTCATCATTTAGCTCCTATTGTTGGCCGAGGCCTGGTAGGCGGCCAGGCGGCCTCGATTCAATTCCCCCCAGGGGCGCAGTACATTTTTGTCGGGGCTCTGGCTATAGGGCTCTTTGCCCTTCCAAGGACTGAACTGGACGCCTTCGGCTG
Organism: bacterium; assembly: GCA_018780265.1. Classification (GTDB taxonomy): domain Bacteria; phylum Vulcanimicrobiota; class Xenobia; order Xenobiales; family JADMJV01; genus JADMJV01. The sequence goes on along the minus strand of JADMJV010000012.1, from coordinate 162,400 downwards.
CCGCCGCGAGACGTTGGGCTTCGCCCTCATCGGTCACTTTGGGCAGCACTACTTCGGCGGCGGCAATCCAGGGTCCCTGCCAGACTTGACGGGGATCTTCGGCGTTTTCGCCGGGTTGCATAAACTGAAAGTCCAGCGACCAGCGAGCGTCGCCCGTCTTGAGCTTGCTGGCAAACTCTGATTTCAGTTTGGCTGACGTGGTGTCGCCACTGGCCTGGCCGGTCTCGGGTTGCCGGGTGGGAACCACTCGCATTTTGACCAGGTACTCTTTGCCATCCTTGCCGGTTACGGCGAAGGGGGCGCGGCTCCAGGCAGTGATGTCGCTGATGCTTTCGTGGCTGGTGCGCATCCTGGCCACGTCGACCAGCATTTTGGGACCGTCGAGGGGACCCACCTCCCAGAGAATACGGCCGATTCCACCGATTTTGCTGGAGGGGTTCATCATATTGAAGAGGGCCAATTGGGCTTCCGGGCTCTTGGCCTGCGAGGCTTCACTGCGATAGGTTCCGCCGGTCATGAGAATGTCGGTGGGTTGGTCGCCGTTGTAGACTTCCAGAGCAAAGCCATACATGGTCTTGCCGTCCGGATTGGCCGCGCCGGAGGCGTCGGAGATGCGCACCAGGGAGTGCATGGATTCCTTGTCAAAGAGGTTGATAAGCTTATTCAGGTTGGGATTCCAGTGCACTTCTGCAGCCCCACCGTGGAGCTGCTCGCGGTGGACCAGACGGTTCAGTTGAGTGGTGCCTTCTTTGGCGGCCTGGGCCTGCTGAAATTTTCCGATTTGTCGTCGGATGTACTCGTCGGCTTTCTCGGCGCCGACTCCGCTGCGTACCTTTTCGGGCACGTTGGTGGCGGACTGGCTGAGGGTGCTCTGAATGTTGTCCAGGGTGGGCCACTGCGACTCGGCTGGCGGGCGGGTGGCGAACTCTTTGGCCAGTGCAGGCTGGGTTGTCTCCAACGGTTGTCGGGCATACTCTCTGAGCCTGTCGATGGCCGTCATGTCGGCGGGAAGACCGGTCGGTGCCACCTGGTCCAGTACCAACTCAGTGGGCGCGGTCAGGCTGGAGGGCGTTCGGGGGGATGCGGCGGGCTTGGACAGGTTGGACTGGATGATCATGGGGACTCCTGTGCTGTGTTGTCCTGCCTAGAAGACCCTAAGTGCATGAAAATATGCTGAAATGGCCTTTTCAGGATTGCTTGAGGAGCAGCCTATACGTTGTGAAGAAGCCAAACCGGAGGCACCAATGCACATCACCAACCAGGTAACCCCACAGGCCCCTCGCAATCAGGCACCCAGCTTTGACAACACCAAGGCCCAGCAAGCTCTCGAGGACAATCGTCTACAAGATGCAGTAGATATCTTGCAGAGACGCGCCTCCCAGGACCCCAGCGGCAAGAGCCAGGCAATGTTGGCCACCGCGCTCTTTCGTCAGGAAAAGTACGGCGAGGCCGGAAAGCAGTATGAGGCGGCTCTGAGCAAGGACCCTCAGAACCAGGTTCTCAAAGACCAGTTGGCCCTGTCGGTCAACAATCGGGAGAGCGAAGTCCACGTGGACATCGCCAAGAACCCTCTCAACATCGAGACCTTGAAGGCCGGACCTCAGCCCGGCGAAGCCCCCCTTTATGTGGGACCAAGCTATGTAGAGAAAGTGCCCGAGAGCACCTTGGGCAAGGTTGGTCATTACGCCAAGGCTATCGGAAATGGCGCTCTCAAGATGGCCGGATACGTCGCCGGAGCCGTCATTGGTGGCACGGTAGGCTTCGCTGCCCGCATTTTTGGCAAGGAAAACAGCGGCGAGGTGTGGACCACCTGGTCGCGCAAAAATCAGGTGAAAGGTTTGATGATGCTGGCCGAAATTCGCCGCAACCTCAATGAAAAGAACCTGTTTAACACCTATCCCGAGGGAGCCCTGACCGGTTTCGCTCAGCCTGGCCTGGAGCAGCCCGAATGGACCAAGTATGCCCGCACCGCCGACGGCAGTTGGAACAACGCCGAAGACCCCATGGAAGGGGCTGCCCTCACTCGCTTCGGGCGCAACATCAACCCCGAGTTGTGCAAAGTGGACGAGGCCAATTTGATGAACCCTAATCCTCGCGAAATCAGCCGCGAGTTGATGACCCGCAACGAGGGTTTTAAGGCGGTTCCCTTCCTAAACATGATTGCCGCTACCTGGATTCAGTTTCAAAATCACGACTGGGTCAGCCACGGCGACAACAAGACCAACGAATTCTACGAAATTCCTCTGGCGGTCGACGACCCGGCCCGCCAGAAGCTACATATGACGCACATGTTTGTGCCCAAGAGCGTGACCGACCCGATGCGCCTCGCCGACGAGAAGATGCCGGCTCCGGTTCACGTCAATGAGGTGACTCACTGGTGGGACGGCTCCCAGATTTACGGCAGCGACCAGAAGACCCAGGACAGCCTGCGCACGCACAAAGATGGCAAGATGGAAGTGACCGAGGATGGTCGCCTGCCCGTGGATGACAAGGGTGTCGAGAAGACCGGCTTCCGCCGCAACTGGTGGGTGGGCCTGTCCTTGTTGCACAACCTGTTTGTCAACGAGCACAACGCCATCGCCGACAAGCTGAAAGAAGCTCACCCTGACTGGGACGACCAGAAACTGTTCCAGACCGCTCGCCTGGTCAATGCCGCCGTGATGGCCAAGATTCACACGGTGGAATGGACGCCGGCAGTGCTGCCCAACAAGATGTTGCACTCGGCCATGAACGCCAACTGGTACGGTGCGGCCACCAAGTGGCTGCGCGACCCCGAGGCCCGCAAAACGGTGGCCAAGATTGACCTGCACGACGAGATCTCGGGCGGCCTGGTGGGCGGCAAGATTGAAAAACACGGTGTGCCCGAGTCGCGCACCGAAGAGTTTACCGCCGTCTACCGCCTGCATCCGCTGCTGCCCGAGAACCTTGAGTTTCAGAAGATTGGCGACCAGGGTCCGGCGGTCCAGGTTCCGCTGGGTCAGACCCGTCAGGCGGCTTCCAAGAAAGTCACCGACTCGATGGAGATGAAAGACCTGCTTTACAGCTTTGGCAAGCAAGAGCCCGGGCAACTGGTGCTCAACAACTACCCGGCCATGTTGCAAGACCTTTCGGTCCCCGGCTTCGCGTTCTTCGACCTGGCCGCCGTCGACATCATCCGCGACCGCGAGCGGGGCATTCCTCGCTACAATGAGTTCCGCCGCCAGTTTCAGCTCAATCCCATCACCAAGTTTGAGGACCTGAACGACGACGCCGAGGTCGTAGCCAAGTTGAAGAAGGTCTACAACAACGACATCGAAAAAATCGACCTGCTGGTGGGCACTCTGGCCGAAGGCCACCGTCCCGAAAACTTCGGATTTGGCGAGACCATGTTCCACGTGTTCATTCTCAACGCCAGTCGGCGCCTCCACGACGACCGCTTCTTCACCACCGACTACAATGCGGAGACGTACTCCCAAGAGGGCCTCAAGTGGATCGACGACGCATCCATGAAGAGTGTGCTGTTGCGCCACCATCCCGAGCTGGCCGAGACCGGTCTGGCCAATGTCGACAACGCCTTTGAGCCGTGGGACGAGGGGGCCAAAGCCCTTGACCCCTCTCGTCACCCCCTCAGCCAGTATTCTGCTTAAGAGATAACAGGAGAACCCATGATCAGCCGCACCCTTCCCCCCGTTACCGTCAGCAACTACTCGGCCCCCGCGGGCCACGCTTATCCGGGCGCCGACAGTGAAGTCACTCCCGACATGATCGAAATGGGCTCCCAGTTGGGTTGTCCCTTTTTGGCCAGTCTAAAGAAGCCTGAGTTTGCCAGCAGTGGCCAGGCCGACAACTGCGATGGAGCCAATCTGTGTCGCAGCAACACCACCGCCGCCGCCAGCGCAGCCGTGGCCGGAGCCTTTGGTCTGGCCGGAGTGGCCGGGGCCTGCCCTCACATGAGCAACCAGCCCGCCGACACTTCCAACCAGCCCAAGCCCCCTCAGGGCTGGCAGCAACAGTAGTCGCTGCCAGGGCTGACTGAAGCGGGCGGAGAACCCGCTTACGTGTCGCCGCTGAAAATTTGCCTTGTTTTGTTGGCCGCGTCCAGTTTGCTGGCTACCTGCGCCGTGCCCATGAGCGGCCTGGATACCGACTTCTTCTGGCACCTGGCCGGGGGTCGCTACATGGCCCAAACGGGCCAGATTCTTACCCACGATGTCTTTTCGCACACTCGATTTGAGTCCGACTGGGACAACCGGGACTGGCTCTTTCAATGCATGGTGTATGGCGCCTATCGGATGGGCGGTTTCAACGCCGCCGTGGGGCTGCGCGTAGCCTTTATCATGCTTTCCCTGGGCGTCCTGGCCCTGGCCGGCCGAAGGCGGGGAGCGGGCACCATCTCCACTGCGCTGGCCGTGCTCTGGGCTGGCAGCCTGGCGGCTAATTACCCCAACGTGCGGCCGTATTTTATCTCGCTATTTTGCGGTTCAGCAATGGTCTACGCGCTAGAAGGGTTGCGACTTCAGCCGGACCCGCGGCGCAATTGGCGTTCTGCGCTGATCGTGTGGGCAGCGCTCTGGTTTTGGTCCAACAATCACGGAGGAGTTTCTCTGGTGGGGCTGGACATGGTGGGCGTCTACGCGTTGCTGGGGGTCGCCTGGCAGCGCCAGCCCTGGCGGGCCTGGGCCTTGATTGTGGTTGGCTCGGTGGTGGCCCTGATGGCTGTTCCCCAGCCCTTGGAGACCCTCTCCTTCGTGATCAACATGACGCTGGGCAATAACCCTTACAAGTATATGATGGTGGAATTTTTCCCTCCCAATTTTTGGGCCCCCCACGAGCGTCCCTATGGCTTGTTCATTGTGTTTTTTGTGGTGGGGGCTCTGATGCGGGCGTTGGGTCAGCGCCAGCCATTGGATCTGGTCCTCTTTATCAGTTTTTCCCCCTTGCTTTTTACGGGCGGGCGCCACCAGTTTTTGTTGCTGCCCCTGTTGGCACCGGCCATGGCCACCATGCTCAGCGATGTGGGGCGAGGACTACCTAAGCCCGGTCCCCGGGCGGTGCTTGCGCTTTGCTTTTTGTGTTTGCTGGGGAGCGTGCGCGAGTGCATGGTGGCCTTGCGGCTGGGTTGGCCGCCCCGGCGACTGGTTTCCTGGGACGAGTTGCCGGAAGGCGCCTGTAACTGGCTGTTGGCCCAGAACATTCACGGCAACATGTTCAACGATATGCCTTGGGGCGGGTATCTCATGTGGCGACTGGGTCCCCAATCCAGAGTGTTTATGGATGCTCGCAACGAGGTGTATGGCTACGGTCAGGTGCTTCAGGACTTCCTTAAGGTGATCAAAGGGGATGAGGCCAGCGCCCTGGCCTTGCTGGATCAATACAAAGTAGACTTTGCCGTGGTGGAGAGCCAACCCGGTCGACTCAACGGACTGCTGAGGGGCTCGGCGGGTTGGGTCAAAGCTTTTGACGATGGAGTGGGCGCGGTGTATCTGAGAAGCCATACCCAGAATACCTGGAAAAAATATGTCCCGCACTGGACGGAGGTTCGCAATCGAGCTGCCGGTTTGGCGGTCGCTCCGGCCATCGCCACCTTACAGGAAGCCCTGCAAGCTTACCCGGACAGTCCGTCTATGCGGGTGCAGCTAGGAGTGCTGTTGGCACCGCAGCAACCCACTCTGGCCGAGAGAGAATGGCGCCTGGCCCTGCTGGCTGGACCGGTGCCGCTGGCTCATTACAATTTGGGCTTGACGGCCCGGAATCGCGGTGACTACTTGCGAGCCGCCTGTGAATTTGGCCGAGAATGGGACCTGTTCAAGCAGCAACAGGCTGCCGATCAACTGGCCAAGTTGGCGCCCGCGCCCCTGCTTTACTCCTGGGCCTACGGGACTTGGACTGACTTTTGGGCCCCTCTGACCGTTTGGTAGGCATTCATGCAGGTCGCCCCGCTCAACTGAGGGCAAGGCCCTTATTTGCCTGGGATCAGCATTCCCACTTCGCCGCGACCGCCAGCCTGTGCACAACCTGTGGATAGGTGTACAACTCGATCACGGGGTTGTGGCCAGAACCCGCTGTTGCTCGTCCTCAAAAGCCTGCAGTCCCGTGAGATGACGACCCAAAATGAGTTGCTGAATCTGACTGGTTCCTTCATAAAGGCTAGCCACGCGAGCGTCGCGCCAGAGTCGCTCTGGGGCATATTCATTGGAATATCCGTAGCCGCCGTGAATTTGAATGGCCATGTCGGCAGCTCGTTTGGCGACCTCGCTGGCGTAGTATTTGCACATCGACACCGGTATGGTGCAGCGCTCGCCCCGGTTCTTGACCATGCCGGCCTGGTACACTAACAGCCGGGCTGCCTGAGTTTCGACAAACATGTTGGCCAGCATCTCCTGAACCAACTGAGTAGCCGCAATGGGCTTATTGAAGGCGCGGCGCTGTTTGCCATACTCCACGCTGCAATCAAGAGCATGCTGGGCAATGCCCACACAACCGCTGGCCACGCCGTAGCGACCGTTGTCCAGGGCGCTCATGGCAATTTTGAAGCCCTCACCGATCTCTCCCAGTCGGGCCGAATCGGGCACCCGTACATTCTCCAAGAAAAGTTCGCCTGTGTCACTGGCTCTCAGTCCCAGCTTGCCTTTCATTTTTTGAGCGTGGAAGCCGGGCGTCTTGGTGTCTACCAGGAAGGCCACCAGGCCTTTGTGTTTCTGGCTTGGGTCGGTCTGGGCGAAAATGATGGCCAGATCGGCCCAAGTCCCGTTGGATATCCATACCTTTTGACCACTCAACAGCCAGTCGCCGCCCTGACGGACGGCCCGGGTGGAAAGACTGCCCGCATCCGAGCCGGCTCCCGGTTCGGTCAGGCCAAAGCAGCCCACCCAGTCACCTTTGCACAATGGAGGCAAATATTGTTGGCGCTGGGCCTCGCTTCCCCACTTGAGGACGGTCAACTCGACCAGTGACATCTGCACTGACAGAGTGGTGCGCACCGACGAATCGGCGTAGCCGATCTCTTCAAAGACGAGCGCCTCACTCAGATAGTCAAGACCCGTGCCACCGTACTGCTCGGGAACGGGTACGCCCAGAAAACCCAGTTTGGCCAGCTCGTGTAACAATTCGCGAGGGTAAGCCTCATCGATGTCCCACTGACGAGCGTTGGGCAGAATACGCTGGCGCGAAAAGGTGCGGCAAGCGTCCTGAATCATCCGCTGCTCCTGAGTCAGTTCAAAATCCATGATGAGCTCCTTCTGGCTATTTTCTCTTTCAAGTGTCCCTTGGTTAGGAGCCCGGTAAACACAAACAACTTTTCGCTTTTTAAGATATTTTTCAGACGGACCGTTCATCTTTTGGTAACATCATGAGAGGGTCGCATGGCTTATCTTTGTGTTGCGGGCGGCGACGTCGCCCCCGAAGTTTCTGACCTCTGGGTCATTGCGGGACCAGGCTTCGGCTTGGATTGGATGTGTGTTGCCCCCGGGACTAATCCCCCGGGGGCTTCTTTTTTTCCCGCAAAAGGCTCCTGGCGGCTGTGTCTAGAATCGCGCTGCAAGTGAATTTAGCAGTAGGCGTGAGGCTGGGAGATCGCTATGAGGTGGTGCGAGCCATCACCAGCGGTGGCATGGGCAGCATCTATGAGGCCCGGGACCTGCAGGCCAACAATCGCTGCGTGGCCGTCAAGCAGATGCTGGAGCACCTGATGGAAGGCGAGCAGGCGGCCATGTTCCGCACCAAGTTTCAGGCCGAAGTCAACTTTTTGCGAAGCCTGCAGCACCCCGGCATTCCGCAGGCCTACGACAGCTTTGTAATCGACGGCTCCTACTACATGGTGATGGAGTTTATTGTAGGGCGCAATCTGGAGCAAGAACTGGAAGAACGCCTGCAACTGACGGGACAGCCCTTCTCGGTGGAGCAAATTATTCGCGACAGTCGCCAGGTCCTTGATATCCTGGTATACCTGCATGCCCAAAATCCACCTTTGCTGCACCGCGACATTAAGCCGGCCAATCTGATCCGAGAACATCCCAGCGGCCGCATCAAACTGGTTGACTTTGGCATGGCCCGACTGCTCAGCGAACCCAACAAAACCCAGACCCAACTGGGCACACTCGGTTATTCCCCGCTGGAACAGTTGCAGGGCAAAGCAGAACAGCGCTCGGACGTGTATGCACTGGGAGCCACCCTGCACCACCTGGTCACAGGAGTGGTGCCCACCGTACTCAACATTCCGCCGGTTCATCAACTGAAGCCGGACTTGGACCCGGCCATGGCCGCCATCATCGACCGAGCCTGCGCCAGCGAAGTCAGTATCCGCTTTGGGAGCGCCCAGGAAATGCTGCGGGCCCTGGACGAGTTGCGTCCCCACTTGCCCCTGACCCTGGGAGAAGCCCCCGTAAAGTTGAAACCACTGCCCCGCCACGACGACCCGGCTCCTTACAAAACCCCTCTGACCGCTCCCATGGAGCCGGAGCAACCTTTTGGTGAGCCTGACCTGCCCCCCCTGACTGTGCCGGAGGCCAAAAAGCCCGAACTCGATCCGCCCGGCTCGGAAACGCTGCAGATGGGAAAAGCACCGCTCCTTCCCCCGCGTCGCTGGGGTGTTGCCCAGCAAGTGGGGGCGATTGCCCTGCTGTCCGTATTGGCCTTCCTGTTTGGCCAGGCAGTGGGCCGTCAACCCGAGGCTCCTGCGCCTTCCATTGAGCCGACGGCCACCGCCACGGTAACACCCGAGGCGACCAGTTCCCCTCTGGCCCTGAATCTGCCCAGCGCCACACCTGTTCCCGTGCCTGTGCCGACACCCACCGCCGTTCCTAAGCCCAAACCCAAGCCCAAGCCGAAACCCAAGCCCAAACCCGAACCCGAAGAGGAGCCAGAGAGCTTTTCTCTCACCAATGGCCCCAGTTACCCAACAGCATCCACCCAGACCGGGACTGGTGGGCACGAGTCCGTCTCGCTCATGGACAGCAACAGTCGGGTCGACCTGAACCTGGATCCGGCCTGGAACTCGATTGCTCGCATGCAATCGAAGGGCTATTTCTATCGGGGTTTCCGCAAGAGCACCAACAGCTTCGAACTCAACCTGGACATCAAAGGCTACTCCATGGAACACAGCGGCGAAAAGTATCGCAACAGCTTTCAATCGGACCATACCGGCTGGACTCCCATCAACCTGGCGGGCGCCGACCTGGCCTTCAGTCGAGGACAGGGGCGCTCGCAGAGCATGGAGGCGCTCAGCCTGAAGCAAGGCCACTACTACTGGGTGTCCTTGCGTGGCAACGGCACCGGAATGGGGCCCAAAATCTTCCAAGATGAGCTGAAGCTGGTCTGGGACAGCGTAAATCTGGTCGACTGACCGCGTATGCAACCCATTCAGGTAATTCTTGAGCATTCCCCTTTCGCCAGTCTGGCCATGCAGCACAACGCCGTGCCCATTGTCCATCGCCTGCAGATCAGCGGGGTCGACCAGGATGATCTGAGGCTACGTCTGCAGATGGGCGACGGCTTTAGTCTCTGCTACGAGGACACTCTGTCGCTGCGAGCGGGGGAGACCTGGGAGCGGGTCGAGCCCCCCTTGTTGTTAAAAGCCCAGGAGTTGGTTTCTACGCTCGAAACCACGCGCAGCTACCTGTTGCTGGAGTTATTGCAGGGCGGCACACTGGTGCACCAGCAACACTGGCCCATCGAGGTACTGGCCTACAATCATTGGAGCGGCCTGAGCGGCTTGCCCGATTTACTGTGTAGCTTCGTGCTGCCTCACCATCCGGCCGTTAGCCAACTGGTGCAGCAGGCCGGCCAACATGTGGGGGCCCTGGACGGCTACCAATCGGGCCAGGCCTACGATCAGGCCCGGGCCATTTATCAGGCTGTTCAAGATTGGGACATTCAGTATCTGCAAGGCAGCCACGGTTGGCTGGAACGCGGCCAGAAAGTGCGCACACCCGACCAGTTATTGGAACACCGCCAGGGCAACTGCCTGGATCTGACCTGCCTGATGGCGGCCGGACTGCGCCGGGTGGGTCTGCACGCCCTGATCGTGCTGGTAGAGGGACACGCCTTTGCCGGCTTGTGGTTGCGCGCCGACGACGACCCCGACGGCGCTCTAAGCGACGTGTCCACCCTGCTCAAATGCCTGGCTTTAGGCCTGGTGTGTTTCTTCGATTCTTCCAGCGCCTGTGCCGGTGTGCCCTTCGAGCAGGCGGAAGCGGTGGCCCGCACCTATCTGACGGAAGAAAAATTTCAACTGGCTCTTGATCTGCGCGCTTCCGAGAGACAGGGCATTCGACCCCTGCCGCTGCGCATGACCGCCTCTGGCGAAGTCACTTTGATTCACGAGGAAGGGAAACCCGACCGGGACGAGTTGAGCCGGGCCGGTCCGACTCAGGCCGATTTTAAAGCACCGGTTGCCCCTCGAGAAGCCTGGGAGAAGCGCCTCCATAGCTGGAAAAATCGTCTACTCGACATCACCACCCGCAATCGATTGCTGGACCTGAAGCGCGACACCAACCGTCGCCTTTTGCCCATATTATTGGAGCGCCCTCAGGAGTTATTGGAGGAGTTGCTGGGCGGGGCCACCTTTACGCTGGTGGGCCGGCCCCGCCTGCTCAGCCAGGAGGACCCGCGCAGTCCCAAACTGGCCGAACTGCAGGCGGGTGAGGATGTGGTCAAGCGCGAGGTAGAAGACAACTTTCGACAGCGCCGACTCCAGATCGATTTGGAAGAGAGCGAGACTCTGAGGCGCAGTCTGGAGCTGTTTCGGGCCGACCGCGTCAACCTGGAAGAGACAGGCAGCTCCACGCTCTTTTTAGCTCTGGGCAGCCTGCGCTGGACCGAGACCGACAAGGCCAGCGTAAAGCGCTCAGCCCCGCTGGCCCTGCTGCCCGTGGAACTGGTGCGAGTGCGCATGCACGAAGCTTACAAAATGCGCTGGCGGGGGGAAGACATCCGCATCAATCTAACCCTGCTGCGCAAGTTGCAGGCCGACTTCAAGATCGACCTGAGCGACCTGGAAGGCTGGCCCGGCATCGAGGGAGAGACGCCCAGCCTGGCCGGGTTGCTGCAGCGACTGCGTGGTGAACTGCTCAATCAGACGGGATGGAACCTCTTCGAAGAATGCGCGGTGGGCAGCTTTTCGTTCTCAAAACTGCTGATGCTCCAGGACCTCGAGCGCTTTCCCACTCTGCACAGCGGCTCGCCCATGCTGCGCAGTTTTCTCACCTCGCAACTGGCCGGCCCTCAGCCGCTACTGGCCAGCCACCAGGTGGATCAGCGCGATCCATCTCAATCTCATTGCGTCCTGGACGCCGACTCTTCCCAACTGGCCGCGGTCTTCAGCTCAGAGCAGGGGGCCAGCTTTGTGCTGCAAGGCCCGCCCGGTACCGGCAAGTCACAGACCATCACCAACATTATCGCCCAAAACCTGGCCCAGGGACGCACCGTGCTGTTTGTGGCCGAGAAGCTGGCCGCCCTGGAGGTGGTCTATCGGCGCCTGCAACGCCACGGGCTGGGTCCATTCTGTTTGCAATTGCACTCCAACAAGGCCAGCAAGGGCGAAATACTGGCCCAACTGCGTGAATCGTTGGAGTATGAGGCGGCTCCTGCACGCAAAGGTGGCACGGCCTCGTTGGGCCAGCTCCAGCTCGAACTGAATGAGTATGTGGAGTTGCTGCACCGCGAGCGCCCGCTGGGACTGACCCTTTACCAGGCCATCGCCCGCTGTAGCCAGCTGCAGGCCTATACACCCTTGCCCTGTCAGGTGCCGGCCGACTTTGGTCCTATGGATGCGGTGTTGAGGGTGGCCGCAGAGTTGTCGATCCGGGCCCGAGAAGTGGGGGCCGTGGCCGCCCATCCCTGGCGGGAGAGCCGCCTGGCCCAATGGGACGGGGGCGCTCGCACGCGCCTCAGTGAGCTGCTGAAGCGTGGGCAAGAACTGCTTTTGCAATGGCGGCCCCTGATGCAAGCAGGCCAGTCCTTGTGGGGACTGCAATGCCCGCCGCGGGCCAATCAACTGGGCCCGCTGCACACCTTGTTGACGCTCTTGCAGCGCTCCCCCATGCCCATGGACGCCTTGCTCGATCGCCACCCATGGCGAGAGATACGGGCGGTCCTGGATCCGGCTTTAGAGAAACTTTCGCAACGACAGCAGGCATGGGCGCAACTGGCCGAGTCTTATACAGACTCGCTGCTGCAACTGGACCTGAAATCTTTGCAGCAGCGCTATCAAAAGTGGATGTCGGTCTTTTTGGTGGGATGGTTCATGCTTTGGGGCAGCCAGCGTCAGTTGAAGCGGGTGGCTTTGGGACGATTGGGCAAAGCCGGGCAGGTGGTTGAGCAGCTGGACATTGCCCTTAGGGTCAAGCAACTGGATGCGGAACTGGCCGGCCTTCCCCTAAAGGACTTGCTGGGCAGTCGTTGGCGCGGAGCCCAGTCTGACTTGAAAGAACTGCGATCCCTGGTGACCTGGAGCGAAGAGTTTCGTCAGCAATGGAGCGAGCTGCAGAGCTGGACCGACCAGGCAGCCTGGCTGGCTCAGATACGGGCGGCCTGCAACCGGGAAGAGCGGTTGTCAGGGGCCTCCGGGCGCTGGCTGCAAGAGTATCTGTCCTTGTCTCAACAGCTACAACAGTGGCTGGAGGAGCTGCAGTTCTCGCTGCAGCTGCAGCCGGTAGAGCGCAACTGGGAGGAGTGGCAACGGTGGCTGACGGAAGGTCTGGCTCAACTGGACCAACTGCCAGACTGGACTCTCTTTCAGGAGGCCTGCCAAAAGCTGGAAAGCCTGCAGATGGGAGCGGTGGTGCGGGCCCTTGGAGACGCTCGCCTCGATCCGGCTGACCTGCCGAGTGTGTGCGAACGGTCCTTGCTGCAGGGCTGGCTGGCCGAGGTAGTGCCGCACCGCTTCAAGGGCAACCTGCACCAGCAGCGAGTGGAGCAGTTCAGAGTGCAAGACCAGCAACGCTTGGAGCAGGCTCAGCGTGAACTGGTGACTCGTCTCAGCGAGCGCATCCCGCCCGTGCAAGAGCAAGGGGCCAAGGGCGAAATGGCCTTGCTGCTACGCGAGCTGAAGAAACAGCGCAACCTCAAAGCGCCCCGCCAGCTTTTTAAAGAAGTAGGCAACCTGCTGACGCGCCTGAAACCGTGCCTGTTGATGAGCCCCTTGTCGATCGCCCAATATCTGGACCCGACCAACCCACCCTTCGATCTGGTGGTCTTTGACGAGGCTTCGCAAATAGCCCCTTGGGACGCCCTGGGCGCGCTGGCGCGAGGCAACCAGTGGGTGGTGGTTGGCGATTCGCGCCAGTTACCGCCCACTTCATTTTTCGCCGCCCAGACCGACGAAGACGATGAAGAAGTGGACCTGGGCGGAACGCTGGAGTCGATTCTGGACGAATGTTCGGCGGCCGGCCTGCCCCAATTGACCCTGAACTGGCACTATCGCAGCGCCGATGAGCGCCTGATCGCCTTTAGCAACCGTCACTACTACGCCGAACGTTTGCTCACTTTTCCCAACGCGCAGTTGAACAACCCGGCCCAAGGGGTGCACTGGCGTCACGTGGCCGAAGGGGTGTTTGCGCGCTCGGCCAGTCGCACCAATCGAGCCGAGGCCGAGTGCCTGGTGGAACATTTGGTGGCCCGCCTGCGCCAGGCCCAGACCGATCAGACCTTTGGGGTGGTCACCTTCAATCAGGCCCAACAAAACCTGATCGAGAACCTCCTCGATCAGGCTCGCATCGAGTATCCCGAAATTGAGCGCCACTTTGTGGACTGTCTGGAGCCTGTATTTATCAAGAATTTGGAGAATGTACAGGGGGACGAGCGCGACGTGATCTACTTCTCGATCGCCTATGCCGCCGACCCCAGCGGCAAGTTTAGAATGGAGTTTGGTCCCCTCAATCGTCAGGGCGGCGAGCGTCGCCTGAATGTAGCCGTAAGCCGGGCCCGCCAACAGATGTGGGTGTTTTCCTCTATTCAACCCGAGCAGATCGACCTCAACCGCGCCCAGGCGCGCGGCGCCCGCGACCTGCGCGCCTTTTTGGAATACGCCCGGCGAGGTGGTGTGCTGACGGCCTCGCGAGCAGCCCGGGTGGACCCACTCACCCAGGCCCTGAGGGTGGCCCTGCAAGATCGCGGGTGGCAGGTTGAGGTAAATCTGGGCAGTTCGTCTTATCAAATCGACCTGGCCGTGGTGGAGAACGGACGCACCCTGGCCGGCATCGAGTGGGATGGTCCGCATTATCGAGACGCACACTCGGCCCGGGACCGGGATCGCCTGCGCCAGGCCGTTTTGAGCGGGTTGGGCTGGCGCCTGATCCGGGTCTGGGCGCCCGATTGGTGGCGCGATCCTGGGCGGGTGCTGGCCGAGGTGGAAGAGGCGCTGCGCCAGCATCCGGCGCCGCTTGAGGTTGAAGTTGAGGTTGGGCCCTCTGTGGAGGAGGTGGTGGCAGTGGAGGAGGTGCCGTCGTCCCGCAGCTACAGGGCTGTCGAGCTGACCCCGCCGGCCTTTGAGCGCGAGCCACACCAGTTATCGGCTGCCCAGTTTTTCCAGGTGATCGAACCTCTGCTAGCCGCCGAGGCTCCGCTGGCGCCCCGCTACCTCTTTAGCCGGGCCGCTCGGGCGCTGGGTGCTCGCCAATTGGGATCGCGCATGCGGGCCCACTTCGAAAGTCAGCTAGCGATCCTGGCCCAACAGGGAAAGCTGTGGATCGACGAGGAGGGCACGGTCTGGGCCGATCCGGAACAAAGCCGGAGTTTTGTGGGATTTAGAGCCGGTGAACGCGACTTGAGCGAGGTTCCGCCCGTCGAAATGGAAGCCACCATCGCCCATGAAATGGCCCTGGCCATCTCTTTGTCGGAGGCGGAGTTAGTGCGCTCGGTGGCCCGCCATTACGGCAAACAGAAAGCCGGCCGCGAGGTAATTTTGGCCCGCTTGCAGTCTATGCTGGAACGCGGCCGCTGCCGACGCCATCAGCACAACTGGGTCTGGGTGGGCTAAGGTTTGCCGGGCCTCATGTAGTCAAAAATTGCATCGCGAGCCCCACCGCGCAGGTCCTTGTTGAGCTGTTTGTCATCACTGAGACGAGCCACGATTTGCCAGCCCTCGTCAGAGTTGGAGGTCTCCTGTGCCCGCGCTAATGCTTCCACAATGGCGATAGTGTAGCTGCGCGGTCTGGCCAGATGAGCCTTGCGTAGATAGGGAAGAGCCGGTTGAGGTTTTCGATAGTCATCCAGGGCCGTCAGGTATCCTAAGCAGAATGCCTCTTCAGCGCTCAACTTCGAGTCCACATTAGGGGAGGCATACTTCTTGACCAGGGCTTCGCGAAAAAGTCGGGCATTCTGTTTGCCGTCCGCGTTCCAGCCCAGCCCATTGATCAGGGCTGCCTTGCGGTCGATGGAGGCGTTGCTGAGCAGGTATTCACTCAGACTTTGGTTGAGTTCGCCCAATTCGTGCGCGCTGACCACCTGAGGGACATCCGAATAGACTTGCCAGAAATCCGTGGAGGTCAGGGGCGAGTCGCCGTAGCCAGGCGCCACCAGCAACCCCAGCAGGAGAAGTCCGCTCAGAATCTGTCTTCCAAACACTCGCCAAGTTTCGTCACAGACTGGCGCATTCCCGTCTGGCTAGGAGGGAGCAGGCCGGTGGAGAATCCAGGGGCCATGTCCAAGCTGCCCGAGTTTATCGGTGACTACAAAGTGGTGAGCGAGTTAGGCCGGGGCGCCATGGGCGTGGTGTACCTGTGTGAGCATCCCCATCTGGGCCGTCAACTGGCCGTCAAGGTGATGGCCGCTCCACTGGCCGACGAACCGGACTTTGTGGAGCGCTTTCGGCGCGAGGGCGTGACAGCAGCAAAATTGCGTCATCCCCATATTGTGCAGGTCTACGATCAATCGTCCCGTGACGGTGTTTTTTATATCGCCATGGAGTATCTGGGCTCACGCACGCTGAGGGACCTGCTGCGGGAATCCGGGCCAATGTCTGTGCCCGATGCCTGTCGCCTCATGGACCAGTTGCTGTCGGCCCTCGAACACGCCCACGCCCAGAGCGTTGTGCACCGCGACATCAAGCCTTCCAATATAATGGTGACCGACCAGGGCCAGGTGGCCCTGACCGATTTTAGCATCGCCTTCAGCGCGGCCAGTGAAAAGATGACGCGCACCGGGATGGCCCTGGGAACCCCAGAGTATATGGCTCCCGAGCAATTTGACGGCAAGACCGATGCCAGGTCTGACCTCTATGCCGTGGGCATCATCCTCTATGAAATGCTGACCGGATTTACCCCTTTCCAGGCCCCTACGCTGACCGAGGTGATGAAAAAGCAGGTGTTGCTTGACCCGGAGCCCCTCTGCCAGGTAGATTTCACCATCCCGGAGGCCATCTCTCGGTGGACCACGCGGGCCTTGAGCAAAGACCCCGGACAACGATTCTCAAGCGCATCCGAGATGCGTCAGGCTCTGCAAGCAGCCACCCAGGCTCCGCCCGTGGCCGACACGATTCGGGTAGAACCTGCTCCGGTGCCCCCCCCTCCCACCAGGCTCAACCCGGCCTGGGCACTTGGACTGCTGGCCCTGTTGGGGCTGGGCGTGGCCGCACTCAAGCCGGGCGGCCAGGCGCTGACTCCCACTCCAACGGCCAGGGCCACCACGCTGGCCTCCCCTACCCCGGCTGCGGTCGCGCCTCGATTAACCCCAACTCCAGTGCCGGAAGATACTCCCCTGATGGCTTCCAGCACCCCCAGTCCGCAACCAGAAACGGCATACCGTGCCGACCAGGTTGATAGCGACACGCCAGAAATGCCGGCTCAAGCAGACATCCGACCCGGTCAAGGGGTCGGCGAGGTCAATCTGGGAGATAGCCTGGAGCAGGTGGAAAGTCTTTGGGGTCCGCCTTATCAAGGCAATACTTTTGAATCGACGGTGGTGTGGGCCTACAGTGGCAGCGATGCCGAGGCCACACTGTATTTTGACCAGAATACCTCGAAGCTACAGAAAATCGAGGTGGCCGCCCGCGGCTTCACCCTCCAGGAGGCTCCCGAGTTGAGCGTGGGCGTGGACCAGGAAGCCGTCTTAAAGCGGTTTGCCGACCCCACCACCAGGGACAATGGCACGCTAGACTACGCGGCCCTGGGCATCTTCTTCGAGTTTAATACGCGCAGCAGTCGCAGCCTGCCCAAATTTGGCGATCACATGTGCCAGTCGATCACCATCTATGAGCCGGGACATTCCCCCGTGCTGTGAGGGCACCCTAACTCTCTGTGGTCAGCAGCAGTTCGGCCTGTTCCAATTGGATGGGGCGGTCGCTGCTGACGCGCAAATGGAAAGGGCGGTCGTCGACCATGTAGCGTCGCACTCCATCGGTGACGTCGCTGAGACAGCATCCCTGAGCCCCGACCAACTGCATGATGCAGTGGTCATTGAGGAAAACTTGCACGTCGGCGGGGCCAGCCAGACCGAGAGTGAGCACCGCCGCCTCCAGGCTCTGGCGACGCACGGCCCCGGCCGAGCGCGCCGTCAACTGCCATTCCGGGCGAATTTCGTGCTGGGGCAGTTGAAAACGGACTTCATGGCGGGCATAGCTCTGCTCGCCGCGCTGGTCTTGCTGCAACTGCACCCGCACTTCCTCGCCCTGCTCGTTGGCCAGCACCCACATCAGCTTGGTCAGGGCGGCCTCGGGGGTGAGGTCGAAGCCGCTGGCCACCTGGCGCTGCAGCAGGCCGCGGCTGGAGGCGTAGCGGCCCAGATCCACCCGTCCTTCGCGACACTGGGTGATGACCAGAATGGTCTTTCCCTGACTTGCGGCCTGGCCCAGACAATCCAGCAGGGCCGGATCCTCGGGCGCGTTGCCGGCCCCGTAAGCGCGTAACACCAGACCCTTAAGCTCGGGCTGGCGCAGTAACGCGCCTACCTGAGTGGCTTGAATGCCCGGAAAAAGCGTAAGATCAAGCACCTGGTCATAGAGGGCCCGACCGACATAAAAAGCGGCGTCGGCAGGGGGCATGGGGTAGAGCAGGTCGGTGTGGATGCGCGGGCTCTCGCCCAAAGAGCCCAGAGCCGGGTAGTTGGGCGACACAAACCCCTGCCAACCGGTGGTGCTGGCTTTGCGAGACCGGTTGCCGCGCAACAGGGCGTCGCCAAAACAGACGGTCACTTCGGGCACCAGCGGCAGCCCACTGGCCCTGGCGCCGGCCACCAGCAGAGCGTGCAACAGATTTTGGCGGGCATCGGAGCGCAGATTGAAAATGGGCAACTGAGAACCGGTCAAAACGACAGGTTTGCCGAGATTGACGCACAGAAAGGAGAGAGCCGAGGCGGTATAAGCCAGCGTGTCCGTGCCGTGGATGATGACAAAACCGTCGAATTCTGCGTAGTGCCGCTCCAGCATCCGGGCGATCCAGAGCCAGTGCTTGGGCCCCACTTCGGAAGAATCGATGGGAGGAACGGGGGTGCCCTGGGGGTCGGTGAGCCCCATGAGTTGCCAGGAAATGCCTTCCTCGCAGCCAAAATCCAGCAACTCCTCGGCCAACTGGGCCGCCTCCACGTTTGCCAGCGGCGAGGCGGGATTGGAGGGTTGCAGCCGGCGCATCCCCAGCGTTCCGCCCACATAGAGAATCAGCACGCGCGCTCGAGCCCGCGCCAGGGGCAGGCGGGACACGTTGTCCCAACTGGAATTCACTCGCCGGTCACCAGCTTCTGGGCGGTCAGATGACGCCATAGCTCGTCGCGTCCCTGGCCCTTTTCGGCGGCAACCGGGATCACCAGCGTACGGTCGAGACGCAAATCCTGGGCCGTCTGAGCAGCCACCTTGGCCACCGCGTTCTTGGAAATCTTATCGCACTTGGTAAGCACGGCGCAGCGGCGAATGTCGTTCTGCCACATCCAACTGGCCATCTCCAGATCGTTTTCGAGAGGACCGTGGCGGGCGTCGATCAGGTGCATGGCGCAGGCCATGTTGGGTCGCTCTTTGAGGTATCGAAGCAGTCGGGCCTCCCAAAAAGCTCGGTCGGCCTGACTGACCTTCGCATAACCGTAGCCGGGCAGGTCTACCAGCACATAGTTGTGGTTGACCAGATAAAAGTGCATCAGCCGGGTCTTGCCGGGGGTGTTGCTGGTGTAGGCCAGACGACGCCCCACCAGCATATTGATCAACGTGGACTTGCCCACATTGGAGCGCCCGATCAGGCCAAATTCGGGAATCTCAGGCTTGGGCATCTGCTCCCAGTGATAGGCGGAGCCGAGCAAGAATGTTTTGCTAATCTTCATGAAGGAGGACTAGCTTAGACCCTGTTGGGGGCAAACCTCCCCTGTGAAAGAAGAACAACTACATCGCTGGTGGCTGCAGCGGCGCCGACGACCGCTGGCCGACCCTCAAAAGGATGAGATCTTGCGCTGGGCCGGACACGCCAGGCATGAACTAAACACCTATACCAGCCTGGAAGATTGCCTGGAACAGCGGGGCATTCAATGGGAAATCAGTCAACGCAACCATGAGGTCGCCGGGGTTCGCTTTCGCGCCCAGTTGGACCTCAATACCCATCGACTGACAGTCTATGCGGGAGCTCTCGACGAACTAGAACGCCCCCATCGGCCCCGCAAGTTGCTGGAGCGGGTGATTTTGTGCCATGAGATTTTTCATTTACTCTGCCCTCAATGTCCCTCGCCGCTCCACGAGGCGGCCGCCCACTGGTTTGCGGCCGAAGTGACCGGCCTGGAAGATTTTCCTGGAATTTGGGATCTGTCTACGGAATAAAGTCGTACATCGAGCGACAGCCGGCCTATTCAACTTTGTGGAGGTATTCCCGTGCGTTTGTCTTCGTGGCACCCTATCCTCATCACTGGCGTGGCTTGCGTAGCCAGCTTTCATCTTTATCGCGCCAGCATGCCGGCCCAGGCCGACCCCTTGCCCAAGACGCCTAACCACATCGCCAAGGCCGAAAAACTCAACACCGACCGCTTTGAAGGCCCGCGCATCCAGGTGGCCCTGCTGCTCGACACCAGCAACAGCATGGACGGCATGATCCTGCAGGCCAAGCGCCAGTTGTGGAACATTGTCAAAGAATTGGGAGAGGCCGAAGTGGACGGAAAAACGCCTCGCTTTGAAGTTTCACTGTATGAATATGGCAACGATGGCCTGCCCGTCACTAAAAACTATGTGCGCCAGGTGTTGCCTTTCACCACCGACCTGGACAAGGTCTCGGAGGAGCTCAATCGACTGAAAACCAATGGTGGCGAGGAGTATTGCGGCGCAGTGATCAGCGATTCACTGAAGGATCTGGAATGGAGCAAGCGCGACGGCGACCTGATGGCCCTCTTTGTGGCCGGCAACGAGCCCTTTGACCAGGGTGGCGTCAGCTACAAAGAGGCCTGCGCCCAGGCCCGCCAAAAAGGCGTGGTCATCAACACCATCTTCTGTGGCAACAAGGCCGAAGGCGAGCGCACCCACTGGGCCGATGGGGCCACTCTGGCGGCGGGCCGCTTTTTTTGCATCGACGGAGATCACTCGGTAGCCGAAGTGCCCACTCCTTATGACAGCCAGTTGGTGGAGTTGAACAGCAAGCTCAACACCACCTACATCGGCTACGGCGCCAAGGCCCCGGCTGCTCAGGCCCGCCAATCGGCCGCCGACCAGGCCGCCGGGGCCGAACCCTCGGCCGCCGGCTATATGGCCTCGCGCGCCCAGGCCAAGGCTGGCGCCAACTACAGCAACGAAGAGTGGGACCTGGTGGATGCCAACAAGAAAGGCACCGTGAAAATGGAAACCCTGAGCAAGGATGAACTGCCTCAGGAACTGCGCGACAAGAGCGTGGCCGAACGCAAGCAGTACGTGGAAGAGAAGTCGGCCGAGCGGGAAAAGGTCCAAAAAGAGATTCAAGAAACTGGCAAAAAACGCGACGCCTTCATCGCCGCCGAAAAAGCCAGGGCGGGTGGGCCAGATACTTCGCTGGAGGGGGCCATCTTGGGGGCTATCCGCGAACAGGCCAAGGCGCGCGGCTTCAAATTTAAAAGCTAAGGGTTCGCTGCGGAGGGAACCCCCCCCGAGGTCGGCGAACACTGCTCGCACAACTTGAACCGTAGGGGGGGAGCGCCATGAGCAACTGGAGGTCCGTTTTCGCCGCTGGCATCTTGGGCGTCTGGATCGGACAGGGGAGCTACAGTGGCCAGTCATTAGGGGCCGCTCCCAATGATGTACACGGTAGTCCCAACGTGCCCGTTCAGTCCTATCGCAATCGCAACGGATCCTTCGTAGTATGGGCGGATGGTCACATCACCAATGCCATGACCGGCAACACCGTCAACCCTCCCAAAGAGGTCAGCGACTCCTACCTCGACTCTGCGGTCGATGGCTTTTCTAAACCAGGCATCACCAACGGGAGCCCGCTCGGCTCCCCCTACGTACCCATCAGTGTGGTGCAGACTTCCAAGGGATCCTTTGTGCTCTTCGCGGACGGCAGCACCATGAAGCCTAAAGACATCAACGCCGCTGCCGCTCCCATTGTCACTTCGGCTATCCGGTGGGCCCGCTACGACTCCACCAGCAACACAGTGGTGGGTAGTAGCGGGGACATCTCGGTCGTCCATACCGGTCAAGGTTCCTATACCGTGACCTTCACGCCCCCCTTCACCAAAACGCCCAGTGTTGTGTGCACCACTGCGGAGACCGGTTTTCTGGGTTTCACCCGCGACTGCGTCACCGATCACGCCAGCGTCCAATGCCGTCAACTTCAAACCGTGCCGACCACTATGACCCTGCCCATCGACTCCGACTTTTGCGTCTGGGCTACGGCCGACGAGTAGGCCGCCTACCTGTCACGCCAGTCGACGAGCAACTGACCGTCCTCCTCGGTCACTGGAAATTCCAGGCTGCCGCTGTTGGTCCCGTGGTACGTCAGTTTATACACCAGCGTTCCCCTGTGCTTTTGATGGCCCTCAACGTTCCAGCGGGCGTCAGCATAGATGGGCTGCGACATTTTCATCATGGCAAAGAGCGCCTGCCGCTTGTTTGCATCCATCCGGTGGATCTGCTCCAGGGAAGCGCGCGACATGAGGGGGGCAACCTCGCTGAAGTCCCCGGACGCGGCCAGAGTGCTGCTCCAGAGTTGATGCAGGTCGAGCACCTGCTCATCGGTGGGCCCAGCCCAGCATGACAGGGTCAGCCAGGGGAGCACGATGGCTGCTTTGAGGAGACTGTGCATAGGCCCCGTCCTTCGCTCAAACGGCAGAGCTTTGATTGATCATGTTGATGATGTAATTGCCCAACAACTTGACCTGGGGGGGCTCGATGGGGCCGAACTGGAGACTGGTCAAAACCAGTCCGCTCTCCTCGTCGTTGCGTTCATCCATGGCCGCCACGGGCAGGCGCAGAGTGGGCAAAATGCGCCACAAGGACATCTCGACCGTGTAGATAGAGCCCTTGGCGAGGCGATCGGCTGACTCTAAGAGGGCACCGCCGATGCCGATATTGACCAGTCGGGCCTCAGAGATCAGGCACTGATCGCCCTGAAAAATGCGTGCGGGGATGGCCGCGTCCACGCGAATAAACTTGCGTCGCTGGTAGGTGCGGCTTTCGTCAAAGCCGATCTCCTGCAGCAAGAAACGCACCCAGGAGCGGCGCATATTATCGCGGCTGTCGGTGTAGCGAGCGCCGGCAATCAATTCGCGTCCCGAGCGCTGAACCCAGGCAACCTGCACCCGCACCGGACCGGCCTCAGCCCCTTCAGGAGGGGCGCCGTAGACGACATCCAACTCCTGACCTTCGGCCAGGGGGGCCTCCATGGACTTGAGCCGCAGCCCGTCCACGCCCAGTTCGGTCACCACCGCCTTGTGATCGCCCAGGCGCACCTGAGCATAACTGCGGACCCTTAAGCCGCGGCGCTTCTCGGCCAGAGACTGGCTGATCTCCTGGGCGTCCATGGCTTCGATGGATTGAATTACATTCCTCAGCATGTCTCTGAGTTTATCCATGCACGGCCATCTGCCCTGTCGAACAAAAGGCGATCACCGATAGGGCTGCGAATATCGCACGCGGTCTTAACCATTGGAGGAGGAATTTTCGTGCCTAGCAAAGTTCAAGAGACGGTAACCAACCAGCAGGTCATCGATAAGAACAAGGAATTTAGCCTGTTCTCCTGGTCTGCCCAGGCCTCGGTCAATCCGATCCCGGTGGCCACGGCCAAGGGAGTCTACTTTTGGGATCACGACGGCAAACGCTACCTCGATTTCTCTTCCCAGTTGATGAACGTCAACATCGGTCACGCCAACCGCAAGGTGATCGAAGCCATACAGAACCAGGCCGAAGAACTGCAATTTGTCTATCCAGGTATGGCCACCAAAGTGCGCGGCGACTGTGCCGAAATGCTGGCCTCCATCACTCCCAAAGGCCTGAAAAAGAGCTTCTTCACGCTGGGCGGGGCCGAGGCCATCGAGAACGCGATGAAGATGGCTCGCCTCTACACCGGGCGCCAAAAGATCGTCACCCGCTACCGTAGCTACCACGGTGCCAGCTTCGCCTCCATGTCTGCCGGTGGCGACCCTCGCCGTCTGGCCAACGAACCGGGCGTGCCCTGGATCGTGCGCGTTCAAGACCCCTACTCTTATCGCAGTCCCATCTATCGTTACTGCACCCCGGAGCAGGGCGACATGATTTTGGTAGACCTGCTCGAAGAGACCATCGAGATGGAAGGGCCCCAGCACGTGGCGGCCATCCTGCTGGAGGGATACAACGGCTCGTCCGGCCTGATGGCCCCCAGTACCCCTAAATACTGGCACCGCGTCCGCGAACTGTGCGACCGCCACGGCATTGTGCTGATCGTAGACGAAGTCATGAGCGGCTTTGGACGCACCGGCAAGTGGTTTGGCATTGACAACTACGACATCTCCCCCGACATCATGGTGATGGCCAAGGGGCTGACCTGCGGCTACGTGCCCATGGGCGCATGCATTGTCAACGAAAAGATCGGCAAGCACTTCGACACCAACCAGTTGTGGTGCGGTCTGACTTACAGCAGCTACCCCGTGGGCTGCGCGGCGGCACTGGCCTGCATGAAAGTGTATCAGGAAGAGAATCTCATCGAGAATGCCGCCAAGATGGGCAAAGTGCTCGAAGCCGGTTTACGTAAACTACAGGAGAAGCACGTGTGCGTGGGCGACGTCCGCGGCATTGGGCTCTTCTGGCTGCTGGAACTGGTCAAAAACCGCGAAACCAAAGAACCCATGAACGGCTTTAATAAGCCTGCCAGCGAGCCTATGGCCAAAGTGGCCGGCCGCCTCAAAGAACTGGGCATGAGCACCTTTGTGCGCTGGGACTGGGTCTTTGCGGTACCTCCCCTGTGCATCAACGAAGAGCAACTGCAAGAGGGCCTGGCCATCATCGACGATGCGCTGAGCCTGGCCGACCCCTACTGCGTGTAGCCCACGCGCATCGATTCGACCCAATTCCATACCACCCCGGAGCGAATGAGGTCCTGGCTCAAAGCCAGGGCCTCTTTCCAATCCGGAGCCATGCCGGCCACCAGCAAAACGGCGGCCGCATTGAGCGCCACGGCGCTGCTGGCGGGGTGTTCTTCGCCTCGCAAAATCAGACGACTGACGGCCGCATTGTAGTCGGGGCTGCCACCTTTGAGGGCCTCCAGAGGAACAGCCGACAGCCCCAGTTCGGCAGGTTCCAGGCGACTGGAAGTGACCTCACCGTTCTCGACCATACAAATTTGACTGGGCCCATGCAAAACCAGTTCGTCCACCCCGCCGTGACCGCACACTACCATGGCCCGATCCACTCCCAGTTGACTGACTACCCAGGCGATGGGTTGGCACCAGCGCGGCTCGGGCACCCCGATCACCTGAAAGGGGGGAAGGCACGGATTGGTGAGGGGTCCCAACAGGTTAAAGACGGTGCGGATACCCAGAGCCCGCCTTACTTGCGAAACGCGGGCGGTGGCGGCATGGAAAAAGGGGGCGAAGAGAAAGGCGAATCTCTTCTCCAGTAAGGCGGCGCGCACGGCTTCGGGGTTCTCTTGCAGGGGGAGGCCCAATTCTTCCACCAGGTCGGCGCTACCGCACTCCGAGGTGATCGAGCGGTTGCCATGCTTGGCCACGCACAGGCCGGCGGCGGCTGCTACAAAGGCCGCCAAAGTAGACAGATTAAGCGTGCATGAACCGTCCCCACCGGTGCCACAGGTATCGACACACTGCAAACCCGAGGTGTCCACGGGCCGAGCCATGGCTCGCAGGGCGGCGGCACAACCCCAGATCTCCTCGCGCGTCTCACCCTTGACCCGCAGGGCCATGAGAAAAGCGCCGATCTGAGCCTCACGAGCACTGTCGCGGGCCAACTCGAAAGTGGCCTCATAGGCCTGGTCGTACGAGAGCGAACAGCCCTGACTGAGCAGGTGCAAAGCGGTCTGAAGAGCCAGCGTGGTCAAGCTGCGAACAGCTGTTTCAAGTAATCAAACATCAGAGGATCTTGTTGCCGCAGCGAGTCGCGAGCTCCTTCTTGAAAAAAGGCCTCCACCGACTCGGCAAAATACTCAGCCGGATTGGTGGCCGCATATTGCGAAACCAGGCCGATGCGTTGCTGACGAAACGAGTTCCACAACTGCACCGAAAGGGGCATTCGGCGATGATTCTTCTGGCTAAACACATGATCATAAGCGTGAGCAAACTCATGACGGGCCACCGAGCGGCGGGGATTGCCCACCAGTTCTTCGCCTACCACAAACAGTCTACGGTCACTGCAGTAAATACCTCGCACCGTGCCCCAGGGCCGTCCGTCGAAGGTTTTCTCGGAAGGATGCACCATCATCATGCCCTGAATGCGAATATCGGTCAGGGCTTTGTGGCTTTCTAAAATAATCACGCGCACACCAAACTGCTTGACCTGCTGAATGATCTGCTGACCAAATACCTGCAATTCCAGGGCCAGCGTTTCTTTGAGTTCGGGATAAGGGGCATGGACCACCATGCGGCGGGCCAGTTGACCCGCTTCATTGAGTTGAGGTCGACCGATCGACGTGTTGCTGTCTCGCTCGGGGCGAGGCACGTGCTGCGACAGAACCAGAGAAGGGGGCATGAAAGGCTTGCCCTTGCGGCGAAACATCTCGTTCTCTTCCTTTTGATTCTCTTCCACCTGCTTGCGAAAGTCTTCCAGTCCGGTGAGCAACGAGAGAAAGTCAGTGTTGTTCTCAGAAGGGTCCTGTTTTTTGCCCTTGCGCTTAGCCCGCTCCTTGCGCAGGTTCTGCAGCATCTCTTTGGCTTCCGGGCTGAGATCGACCAGATCTTCGACAAGGAGCTTTTGCCAGACGGATTCGTCCAGGTCGTCGTCTTCCAGTTGGCGCAGCAGGTTGGGCTTGACGCTACGGGCGATCTCTCGTTGCACATGAGCGATGTGCTTAGCATCGTAGCCGCCAAAGTGCGGACCTTTAATGTCCATAAGTCAGAGAGTTCCGCAACCCCGGCGATCGTCCCTTTCAGGCTTAATTCAGACCGCCAGGGTAGTCTGTGTCCAGAAGTTAACAGAAGTGACTCACCGGAATATGGAGAACGATGACGTGAACATTCAGACCCTCGCCCAACAAGCCCTGGACCGCATTGCCCACCTCGATCCCGATCTGCAGTGCAACCTGGGCGGCTCGGTGTTACGCGAGCTACGTGGGCGCGGCGCCGAATCGCATCAAGAGTTGATCGACCGCACCTTCGAAGTGATGGGCAAATTTCCCAACTTCGCCCGGGCCCGCGCCGCAGTGCTGATCAAGGCCCTCAAGACGCTCACCTCGGAATAGCCCAACAGGCTAAAGTCCGGCACCCAGCCCACACTTGTGGCGCACCTCGGCCAGAGTTTCATCGGCCATTTTTCGACATTGACGGGCGCTGTCGCCCAAAATCTCCAGGACTCTTTTGGGATTTGCGGCCAACTCAGCACGCCGCTCCCGAATAGGCCTCAGGGTGGCCAGCATGGACTCGCTCAGGGCCGCCTTCAGGTCGCCATAACGCAAAGATTTACTGGCGTAGTCGGCCTCAAACTTGGCAACCACCTCGGGGGAGGCGGTCGCTTCCAGCAAGGTAAAGAGATTCTTGACTCCAGGACTCATTTCGTCCCCGGCCGGCCCCACGTCGGTAACGGCCCGCTTGATCAGCCGCAATATCACCTCGTCGCTGTCGGACAGCATAATGGTGGAGCCTTCGACCGACTTGGACATTTTGCGAGTGGGATCGGACAGGTCCATCACGCGAGGCGACGGCGTGAGCACTGGCTTGGGCTCGGGAAACGTATCGCCATAGCGCGCATTGAACCGCCGCGCAATCTCGCGAGTCAATTCCAGATGCTGTAGTTGGTCCTCCCCCACGGGCACCGCCCCGGCCCGATACAGCAAGATATCGGCCGATTGGAGCACGGGGTAAGTGAAGAGACCCACTGTTACCGAGTCCACCCTCTCGCCCTTTTCCTTGAACTGGGTCATGCGGTTGAGTTCGCCCATGGGGGCGGTGCAACCCAAGATCCACGACAGTTCGCAATGCTGAGGCACATGCGACTGAACAAAGAGCAGAGAGCGCTCAGGGTCGACGCCGCAGGCCAGAATGTCCAGGGCCGCATCGAGCACCCGTTGAGGCATCTGAGCCGGATCGTAGGGCATGGTCATCGCGTGGTAGTCGACGATGCAATAAATGCATTGATGATTTTTCTGCAACTCCACCCAGTTGCGCAAAGCCCCCGCGTAATTGCCGATATGAACGCTGCCCGATGGTTGAATGCCGGAGAAAATTCGCTGTGACATCCCCGGGGCTGCGCCAAGCCCGCAGAGGATTCCTTCGCCCCCGCAAGAACGCCCGACCATGCGGGTTGGCGTTGCGGGTTGTGGACACTGGGGGAAGAACCACGTTAGGAATTTTCAACAACTGGGCGCACTCTGGGCGGTGGTAGACCCCAGTGAACAAGGGCGCGCCCTGGCTCGTAGCCTTGCCCCCCAGGCAAAAATCTTCGCCGACTATCGAGAATTTCTCAAGGAAGACTTGAATGGCATTGTGCTGGCCACGCCGGCTCGCAGCCACGCCTCGCTGGCCACCCAGGCATTGCGAGCGGGCAAAGACGTGCTGGTCGAGAAGCCCCTGGCACTGACCTACGCGGAAGGCCTCAAGCTATGCAATCTGGCCGACGAACTGGATCGAATGATGATGGTAGGCCATGTCCTTGAGTATCACCCCGCTTTCATCGCCCTGCAGCACCAGGTGGCCGCCGGACGACTGGGCGACATGCACTACATCTACTCCAACCGACTCAGCCTGGGTCAGGTGCGCCGCGAAGAGAACGTGCTCTGGAGCTTCGCCCCCCACGACATCGAAATGCTGCTTACCATCACCGGGCAGCACCCCAAGAGGGTGCTGGCCATGGGTAGCCAGATGCTGCAGCCGGGCGTCGACGATCTGGTCCAGGTAAGGCTGGAGTTCCCTGGCCGACTGCAGGGCCACGTCTTTCTCTCCTGGATCAATCCCATCAAGGAGCAGCGACTGGTGGTTATTGGCAACCGGGGCATGGCCGTTTTCGATGGCGTGAACGGATCCCTGACCATTCAGGAATGCGGCTGGAGCAACAGCACCGGCCTGACTAAAGGGGTCATAGAAACCGTCGAGAGCTCTCAGGTCGAGCCGCTACAACTGGAATGCCAGGCTTTTCTGGATTCGATTGGCAGCAGACGTCCGGCCCGCACCCATGCGCGCCAATCGTTGGCCGTAGTGGGCGTACTCGAAGCCGCTCAGGCCTCCTTGCAACTTGGCAACTGGGTACCGCCCCTACTGGATTGAGGCGCGGGCCTTCTGTAGTTGCAGATCCACCGAGAACGGTCCGGCCGCCCCGGCGTGACGACGCGCGTGAAGCACCGATAGGGCGCTCAACTGCTCAGCGTGGGGATGGACAATCTGGGCTTCCTCATGATCGAGTCGTTGGTCCACCCATTTTCCGGCCAATTCGTGGGCCACATTGAAAGGCTGACCGGCGCGCACCAGATGGTCGGCCAGGTCGGTGGCCAGCAACCCGGGGTCGGCGCAAGCCTGCTCCATTCGCTGAGTCTCAAAACGCACCGAGGCCATCACGCCAGCCATCACCAGCACGCATTTTTCTACCATTTCGGCGGCCTCGAAGACGGGCGGCTTGTCCTCCTGTAAATCCCGGTTGTAGGCCAGCGGAAGCCCCTTCAGCGTGACCAACAGGCTCTGCAGGTGGCCGATGACGCGACCCGTACGGCCGCGAATCAATTCGGCCGGGTCGGGGTTTTTTTTCTGGGGCATGAGACTGGAGCCCGTCGACCAGGCGTCATCAAAGGTGGCGAAGCCAAATTCGGCGGCGCTCCACAAAATCAATTCCTCGGACATCCGCGATAGATGAATCATGCACAGGCTCAGTGCGCTCAGAAACTCGACCGCAAAATCGCGGTCGCTGACGGCGTCCAGAGAATTGTCAAAGGAGCGCGAGAAACCCAGCAGTTCGGCCGTCCGTTGAGGCTGGATGGCCCAGGAACTGCCGGCCAGAGCGCCGGCCCCCAGCGGGCAACAGTCGGCTTCGTCGGCACAGTCGGCCAGGCGCTGAAAGTCGCGCTGCAGCGACCAAAAATGAGCCAACAGGTGATGCGACAGCGCTACCGGTTGAGCCCGCTGCAGGTGAGTGTAGCCAGGCAGGTAATCGCGAGCGTGCTGCTCGGCCCGCTGCAGCAATACGCCCTGCAACTCGCGCACGGCTTGCTGAATATCTTGGATGGCCTGACGGGTCCACAGTCGGAAGTCGGTGACGACCAGATCGTTGCGACTGCGCCCCAGCCGGATCAGCGAGGCCTCATCTCCGGCCCGACCGCGCAGTTCGGCTTCGACCCAGGAGTGGATGTCCTCATGATCACCCGCGATCTGAAGAACGCCCTCTTCCAATTCGGCTTTGACCTGGTCGATGGTGGCGATCAGCTTTTGACGGGTCTGACTCGACACGGCCCCCACCTCGGAGAGCATCTGCAGATGAGCTCGGCACACGCGCAAATCGCAGAACACGAGGCGACGATCGCTTTCCAGCGAACGTCCGAACTCCTCCATCAGTGGGTGGGTTTTACCGGCGAATCGGCCGCCCCACAGCTTGCCGCTCACGCGATTCGGGCAGCGCTCTTACCCGCCGTGGCGCTGGACTCGGGGGCCCGCAATGACTTGGGCCGATTGGCGCCCCAAGGATTGGCGATGGGACGCTTGAGCACCACCCACAAGAACCAGAACTTCCAGATGTCTTTCATGCTGCGAAAAACGTGCTTGAGACCGCCGCCTTTGGCGGTGCCCTTGGTGCGAGGATGGAAAACCACCTCGATCTCACCGATGCGGTGGCCCAGATAGAAAGCCTTGATGAGGAGCTCGGCGGCCACGAACGAACTGCGTCCTTCGATGCGGATCTGCTCAAACAGACTGCGAGGATGAAACTGCACCGTTTGGTATGCGCGCAGCTTTAAGGGGAAGAGGGTGCGAATCAGGCCGCGATTGCAGACGGTGAGTAATTTCTGGTAAGGGTTATTGGCCTTGAGGTCGCTGCGATAGCCGCTCAGCGACTCATACTTGTCCAGATGAGGCAGCACCCAGCTCAAATCCTCGGTATTGAAAAACATGTCTACCGTGTTGTGAAAGACGTAGTCCTTGCTGGCATTGTAAAACCCCAACTGAATGCAGCCCCCGGGTCCGCGGTTGACCTTTTGGTCAAAGATGCGAATTTGCGGGTAGTTGCGGGCAAAGCGGTGGGCAAGTTCCGAGGTGCGGTCGGTCGAGCCGTCGTTGATCAGAATGATTTCCCAATCCTGGCAGACGTTCGAAAGGTCGCGCACCGACTTGTCAAAAAACTCTTCGATCAGCTCCTCTTCATTGAAGGCACAGACCACCATGGTCAAGGAGCGGGAAAAATAGCGTTGTCCGTTGGCTAACATAAGGTGGTCTTTTCCCCCCTGAGGGGGGGAGTAAACGTGGCCATGACAGAAAGCCGATTCAAGTTTTAGGAGGCCCCGATGACCGTTGAAAGCTTGAAAAATCTACTGACCGTCGAAGTGGCTACCCCTCATGTGGTCTGCAGTTGGGACAAAAATCTTAGAAAACAACTCAATTTTGCCGACGAAAATCTGGTGCTGCGAATACTCGATCCGGCCTATACACTGATCCACGAGTACGAGGTCAATCATCTCAGTTCACGCCAACTGACCCTGCCGCCCGGTCGCTACCGCGCCGAACTTGCCCGGGCCACGCGTCCGCTGATCACCGTGAACTCGGCCCTGGAGCCAACTCCTCAACTGGCCTGGTTGCAAGACAGTCCGGGATCCCATGTGGTGCTGTGGGGCGACCTGGACTGGCGAAACTTGAAACGCGAAGTGGAACAATTTCACCGTCTCAACTGGGAAGCCGATACTCAGGTGTGCCTGGCCGCAGACTGGGCCGACGATACCCAGAGCGCCCCGCAACGCCACTGGATTCCGGTCCCCGAGCGCGATCACTGTACGCTGCGCGGGCGCGTAAATCGCCTGGAACTGGCCATTGTGCGTCGCGACAACCACGAAATTCTCAAGAGTCTGTTCCTGGCCCGCCGCAACACCGGTCAGGTTCTACAGGTAGTGGCCGCGGAGACCTTCGAGTTGGTGGTCAGCCACGAACCGCTGATTTTGGAGCGGGAGGTGATCGAAACCGACACCCTTCAACTACGTGCACGCTGGTGGCTGGATGGCAGCGACGGCCTGATCCTGAAATTGGAGAAGGACGGTCGCGAGATCATGAGCGACCCTGTGCGCAAGGTAGAAAACCACGGTGACTGGCTCTTCACCAATCTGGATCCGGGCAGTTACGTGGCCCAACTCTACAAACCGCGGGCCAAAAAGCCGCTGGTCTCGTCGGCCCCTTTTCGAATCGAGGCGCCCGGCAACCGAACCGTGTTGATGCCGGTCAAAGAGGAGGTCGCCTACGCCTACTGGCGGGTGGAGTCCAGCACCTGGAAAGGCCTGAGCGAAAAGCACGGAGACTTACTGGGGCGCGTTCGCTGCTTTCTGAAGGTCTACCAGGAGTTCCGGGGCGATTGGTGGCTCAAGCCTGAACTCTCCCACGAAATCAATCTCAACATCACCCGCGACTTCTACCTGACTTTGCCAGCCGACCGACTCTATCGCTGCAAAGTGGTGGCCGTAATCGACGGTGGCCAGGAAGAGCCATTGACCGATCTGTCCAATCCGGTGCAACTGGGTCGACTGGGTCCAGGCACCAGCCCCCTGAGTCACAAATGGCAAGGGCAGCACCTGGATCATCCCACTATCCGGCCCCTGCGCAGCCCCAAAGACACCTCGCAGCGTTCGCTGGGCTATTTGATGCTGCACCTGCACGCCCATCTACCCTACATCGCCGACCCGGTCAACTTCAGAGATGGCGACACCTGGCGCCCCGAGGGCTACCCACAGGAGTGGTATGCCGAGGCCGTGCGTGAAACCTACCTGCCTCTGCTGGATCTGTTTGAAACTCTGCTCGAGGAGGGCGTGGACTTCAAGTTGTCTATGGATATTTCACCCCCACTGGTGGCCATGATGAAAAGCCAGCGCCACTCGGCCGACACCCTGGAATACCTGGAAAGGTTGATCCAGTTGGCCAAACTGGAAGTGGAACGCACCGTGCGCGAGGAGCCTCATTACCACACGCCGGCCCGCATGCACTTGCGCCACCTGACCCGCGGACGCGACCTCTTTTTACGCTACGGCGGCGACCTGGCCGAGGGCTTCAAGCGTTTTCAGGACCTGGGGCACCTGGAGATTTCAACCTGCATCGGCACCCACCCCATGTTGCCCCTGTGGACCAGCATACCCTCGGCCATCCGGGGACACGCACTGGCGGCAGCGGAGTATCATCAACAGGTATTTGGGCGCCCATCGCTGGGCGTCTGGTTGCCTGAATGCTCCTACACCCCCGGAATCGAACCTTTTCTTGAGGAAGCCGGCTTCCGTTATTTTTTCACAGAGGGACTGACGGTGCTGCGCGGCGACTCCACGGCCGAGTTTGGCGTAAATGCGCCTGTATACCTGAAAGGCTCGACTTTGTCAGCCTTCCCTCGAGATCCAGAAACCAGCACTCAGGTTTGGAGCGGAGACGAGGGCTATCCGGGCGACTCCGACTATCTGGAATTCCACATGCGGGGCGGCCCCTTCAAATACAACCGCATCACCTCGCGCAGCAGCGACTACAAGCAACCCTACAATCCCGAATGGGCCGACCGCAAAGCGGCCAGCCACGCCGGCCACTTTGTCTATTGCCGCAATGCGCGCTTCGAATACCTGCGCAAAGTCATGTGGAAAAAACCGATGGTCGCGGCTCCTTATGATGCCGAACTCTTTGGACACCACTGGTTCGAAGGTCCGCGCTTTCTTTACTATCTCTTCAAAAAGCTACACTACGACCAGAATGTCACCGAACTGAGCACCCCGAGCGCCTACCTGGCGGCCAACCCCACCGGCCAGGATCTCTATCTGTCCACTTCCAGTTGGGGGGAAAATGGGACTTTTGAAAAATGGATCCGGGGCGACACGGCCTGGATGTATCGCCACGTCCACGAAGCAGCCCGGGCCTATGAAGCTCTGGTTTCACGAGAATTCTCGGGAGAGTTGCCCCAGCGGGCCCTGCGCCAGGCCGGGCGTCAGTTGATGCTGGCCATGTCCAGCGATCTACCTTTCGTGATCAGCAACGGCCATTTCATCGACAGGATGAAAGGCCAATTCTTTGGCTCCTTGCGGGACTTCTGGACGCTCCACCAGGAATTGGGACGGGGATCGATCAACGAAGAACGACTACGTCGACTGGAACTGGAGACGTGCCTGTTTCCCGAGTTGGACCCTGCCCTTTTCAGCCATCTAACAGTGGGGTGAGGTCGCGGTCGACCACATCGCGGTAGTTGAGGAGTTCAAAGCCTTCGGCAGGCTGACCGGGGGCTGTGCGCAGCGCCTTGATCAGATCTGCCTGCACTTTGGCTTTGTCGAAAAGGCGATGATTGACCGGTTGAGACAGATCGCGGAAGGCGAATTTGGCCACCTCGCGGACCACCGAGGACAAAATCAAAGTGCCGTCGCGCAAGGGTTCGGGAGGCTCGTCCAACCAGCAATAATCACTGTCAGCCAGAGCCGCCGCCGAGAGACGCTTCCAGCGCACCACCCGCGAGACCTTACCGGTGGCCTTTTCGCGCACCAGCTCGACTGGCGGCACACAGACATGGCTGCGATTGTAGCGCCGGGCCAGTTCTCCGCGAAGCAACATGAACTCCCACATCGCTTCGAGAGCCTGATTCTCCAGACGGGCAATCTGCCGGCCCTCACCCTCCAAAATTTCCATTTCTTCGCGATTGGCCAACTGCCATTGATGGAGCAGAATCTCAAAGGACGGTTCACAGGCCGGCATATCATTGTCCGGGGAAACGATCTCCACGTCCAGCGAAAACTCGCGGGCGGTTTGAACGACTAGAGGCACTGTCTCGAGGGCGAAAAAGAGCGGACGCGGCAACTCCATCTCAAAAGAGAGGCCGACACAATCGTGATCCGGTTCGTAGCTGACAAAATCGCAGGAGACCTGAGTGTCCAGGTTGCGATAGCGATAGACCGATTGGCCCGCACGGGGTGCGGCGATCCCCTCGATCTGCCCCAAATAACGACGGATCTCCTCGGGGCGTGGGCCAGACTTGCCGTTACGCCGCAGGAAGGCAATTTCAAATACAAGTTCGTCAGGTGTTGACATCCTGGCCACGGTTCTCGGCCAAACTCGAGCGCCCTGCAAGACTTTATCAGACCACTGCGAAGGGCCCTGCATGGCCAAGAAAAGCAACTCCACTCCGCGAGCCGTCGTAATTGACGGATTGCGTTCCCCTTTCGTAAAAGCCTTCGGTGAGTTTCAACGCTGGGGCACTGTTGAGCTATCCCAACGGGTAGCCGTCCAACTGCTTGAAAAATCGCGTTTTCCAGCCGACAAACTGGACGAAGTCATCATGGGCTGCGTGCTACCCAGCGTAAGCGCCCCTAACGTCGCCCGCGAAGTTGTGCTGGGCACCGACATTCCCAATCATGTACCGGGCATGACCGTAGCCAGGGCCTGTTCCAGCAGCGCTCAGGCTCTCATCCTGGCCGCGCAAGGCATACGCACCGGCGATTATCGAGCCTTGCTTGTGGGCGGCGTGGAATCGATGTCCAATGTGCCCGTGCCCCACTCCAAGAAGGTTATCGACACCCTGATGGCCTTTTCCAAGGCCAAGGGCCTGGCCAAGAAGGCAGACCTGTTGCGCCAGCTGCGACCGGCCGACCTTTTGCCCAAGGCACCCAGCATCGCCGAAGCCTCGACCGGCAAAAGTATGGGACAACACGCCGAGGCCATGGCCCGCCTCAACGAAATTTCCCGCGAAGACCAGGATGAACTGACCCAGCGCAGCCATCAGCGTGCGGCCGCCGCCTGGGAGTCCGGTAAATACGCCGAAGAGGTATGCACTTTGTGGCCCCCGGGGGACTACCAACCGGTGACGCACGACACCTATGTGCGAGCCGACACCACCATGGAAAAACTGGCGGCACTGAAGCCCGCCTTTGATAAAACTTACGGCTCTCTGACGGCCGCCAACTCGTCGGGCCTGACCGACGGCGCCTCGATGCTGCTGGTGGCAGAGGAATCGTTTGCTCGCGACCTGGGCTACAAGCCGCTGGCACGGGTGGTGGCCTGGACCAACTCGGCGCTGGCCCCAGAGCCTCAGTTGCTGTTGGGTCCAGCCTACGCCGTGCCAGCCGTCTTGAAGAAGGCGGGCCTGACCCTGCAAGATATGGACCTGATCGACATTCACGAAGCTTTCGCCGCCCAGGTATTGAGTGTAACTCGCAAACTGGAATGCCCCGAGTTTGCCCGGTCGATCGGTTGGGACCATCCGGTAGGGACGGTAGACCCGGAGAAGCTCAACGTAAACGGTGGTTCCCTTGCCTTGGGCCACCCTTTTGGGGCCACCGGCGCCCGAATGGTGTTGTCGATGTCTCGCGAACTGCAGCGCCGCCAAGGGCGCTACGCTCTGCTGACCCTGTGCGCTGCAGGTGGTATGGGGACGGCCATTGTGCTAGAGAGAGTTGAGGACTGAACCATGGATAGAAAACACCTCTCGCTGGAGCTTAAAGAGAACGGCACGGCCGTGATTACCCTGGATATGGCCGACAGCAAGGTCAATCTCATCAACTTTGAACTGCTTACAGAATTCAGCGAAGTGCTGGACGAGGTGGTCAACAACCCCTCCGTTCGAGCCCTGCTGGTAAACAGCGCCAAACCGGGCCAGTTCATTGCCGGAGCCGACATCCAGTTGATTCAGGGGATCCACTCGATAGAGGCAGGCTATCAACTGTGTGTGCAGGCCCAGGAAATCTTCAGCAAATTGGCCGGTCTCAGCATTCCCACTCTGTGCGCTATTCAGGGCCCCTGTCTGGGAGGCGGACTGGAGATCGCTCTGTGCTTCCAATATCGACTGGCCAGCGACGAGAACAGCACGGTCGTGGGCCTGCCCGAGGTTCAACTGGGAGTGCTCCCCGGCCTGGGAGGAACTCAGCGCCTGCCACGCCTGATCGGGTTGCAAGCTGCACTGGACATGATTTTAACCGGCCGCAAAGTGAAAGCCCCCCGCGCCCTGCGCCTGGGACTGGTGGACGAAGTGGTGCCGGCTGCCCTTTTGCAAAAGCGCGCCCTGCACGCCGCCACCGAACTGCGCGATCGGGTGGGACAGGCCTGGATCAATACCC
This sequence comes from bacterium, assembly GCA_018780265.1. Taxonomy (GTDB): domain Bacteria; phylum Vulcanimicrobiota; class Xenobia; order Xenobiales; family JADMJV01; genus JADMJV01. Next base: position 125,681 of record JADMJV010000012.1, on the reverse strand, counting down.
AGAAACGCGGCCAGAGCAAAGCTTCTAGCTGGCTGGGCAAACTGGCCGCGCGTAGCTTCCTGCCCATGAAACTGCGCCAGGATTTGGAGAAGAAAACCAAAGGTCACTATCCCGCACCCTTCAAGGCCTTAGAATCTGTGCTGAACAGCCAGAAGACCACCCTTCAAGAGGGTCTGCGCCTGGAGGCCGAGCTATTTGCAGAGTGCGCCACAACCTCGGTGAGCAAGGCGCTCATCCACCTTTACGAGATCACCACCCAAAACCGGGCGGACTCGGGCCGCATGGCCGACGCCGTAGCAGGCCCAAAGGGCAAGGTGGGAGTACTCGGGGCCGGCTTGATGGGGTCGGGCATCGCTGCGGTGGCAGCCGCACAGGGCTATTCCATTGTGGTCAAAGACCAGAACGCCGAGAGCGCCGGACGGGCCTTAGCCTACGCCGATCGTGTCTATTCTCGGGAAGTCGAGCGCAAACGCATCCGGGGATTTGAAAAGAATCTGCGTCTAAATCGCATTCTGCCCACCACAACCTACGGGCCCTTCGACAACGCCCACGTGGTCATCGAGGCCGTCTTCGAGGATCTGGCGGTCAAACATCAAGTCCTTAAGGACGTGGAAGCCACCAACCCCGATGCGATCTTCGCCAGCAATACTTCGGCCATCCCCATTACCGACATCGCCAAGGGAGCCACACGGCCGGCACAAGTGCTGGGTATGCACTTCTTCTCCCCCGTGGAAAAGATGCAGTTAGTAGAAGTCATCACTACGTCCCAAACCTCGAAAGCCGCCTTGAATCGTGTGGTCAAGCTGTCGCGAGAGATGAATACCCACGTGATTGTGGTCAACGATGGGCCCGGTTTTTTCACTTCGAGGGTACTCTCGGCATTCTTGGGTCAGGCTTTGCTGTGCTATGCGGAGGGGACGCCCGCTGACCAGATCGACTCCGCGCTGACAGAGGTGGGATTCCCGGTAGGACCCATGACGTTGATAGACGAGGTGGGCCTGGATGTGGCCGCCAAAGTAATGAAGGTAATGAGCGACCACCTGCCAGAACGCTTCCCCAAACCGGCCGGCTGGGAAGCCATCAGCGCCGACGGGCGGGCGGGCAAAAAGTCCAGCAAAGGATTCTATCTTTATTCCAAAGGCAAGAAAGTCGCCGACGCTGTCCTTCACCAGAAAGTCGTGGCCTCGGCCACTTCCCGCCCCTTGACTCGACGTGACATTCAGGAGCGCTGCCTGTATGCGTTCCTGTGCGAAAGTCTCCACTGCTTGGAAGAGGGAATTCTACGCAGTCAGGACGACGGGGATCTGGCCAGCGTATTTGGGCTGGGCTTTCCCCCATTCCTGGGCGGCCCGTTCTTCCTGATCAAGCAACAGGGCGTGGAAACCACCATGCGCAAACTCGAAGAGCTGCAAAAGAAATTTGGAGTATCCTTCGCCGCTCCGGCCAGTAGCGCACTCGCTACCGTCTAGACAACGGTGACCCCATGGGGCACCGGTCGACCCTGCTCGTCAATCGACACAAAAATCAACGTGGCCTGAGTCACCTCAAGGTTGCGGGACACGCCACTATGGAATCGCTCGGCCACCACGTTCACGTCTACGGTCAGACTGGTTCGCCCAACCTTGACCAGAGTGCTGTAAAAACTCACCAGGTCGCCCACCAGCACCGACTGCTTAAACTCGACCTTCTCCATGGCAACCGTGACTACGCGATAGCTTGAGCGTCTCTGAGCTGCCACTGCACCTGCCTGGTCGATATAACTGAGTAGAACTCCCCCAAAGATGGTGCCCTGCCCGTTGGTCTCGCGAGGCATCATCATCACTCGAATCGCTGGTTCGCCGGCCATTACTCACCTCTCAATACTTGAATACCTTCAAAAAAGAAAACAGGGACCGGTTACCCGATCCCTGCTTATCTTACTCCGGTCTGAGACTACTTCATAATTTGGGGGGTCAGCATGATGACCACTTCGTTACGAGTCTTGGTGACCGAGGTGTTGCGGAACATAGCTCCAAAGATGGGCAGGTCGCCCAGCAACGGAATCTTCTGCACTGCAGTGATGTCTTCTTCGCGAATCAGGCCGCCGAGAACAAGCGTCTCGCCGTCTTTGATTCGAGCGTCAGTCGTAACCTTACGTACCGCAGTACGAGGATACTGGTTGTTCACCAATTCGACCAGGGTGCTAACCTCAGGGAGGATCTTGCAGACCACGTAGCCATCGGATTTCACATTGGCAGTTACGTCCAACTTGATACCGATATCAACATAGTTTACCTGGAATTGACCGGCGCGCGGGTCGAAGTAGACAATGGGGAACTTGTCGCCGATGTGAATCTGAGCTTCGGTGCCACTCTGAGCTGCCACTCGGGGCGAAGCCAACACTTTGGCTTCGTTCTGAGATACCAGGAAATTCAGGTTAGCCTCCATGGCCAGACCGGTGCGGGCAAAATTGCCGATACCGAGCGGGAAGGCGGTGTTGCCCGTAATGGACTGAAAGCCCTGGAAGGCACCAATTCCTTGCTGCAAGTTACCGATCAGTTGGAAAGGCCCAGATTGGGTAAGTTGGGTGCCGTTCAGCGGAACCGCCAGGGTACCGCGGAAAGCTTCTTCGAAGGAAATGTTCATAGCACCAGCAGCGCCAGAGGCACTGGTCCACAGGACACCGAGGTTCTTACGACCGGCCTCCGTTAAGTCGACCACTTTACACTCGATCACCACCTGATCCAGAGGTTTATCGAGTTGGTCCATCAGTTCCTTCGCTTGCTCGATTGCACCAGGGGCACCCTCGAGAATCAAAGTGGACTGGCGAGTGTCAACATTCATTTGAACGTCGGGCACCAGCGTGGACAGTAGAGACTTCACTTCATTCAAATCGCCATACTTGACCTGAACGAACTCCCGTGTGGGAGGAGGTGGTACATCCGGAACACGGTCTAGATTGGGAACATCGTTTTTGATGGACAGGATGTCTGCGCGGCTACCTACCGCGTAGAACCCGTTCATCGTGGGGTGAGGAATGAACTCAACATTCTTATACTGGCCCTGCAGGAAGCCGATGACCTTAGCCGCGGGAGCTTTCTCCAGGAGAACTTCCTGACGAACGCTATTTGCGGGGGTCTTCGGAGCAAATTGCTTGCCGAGAATGTCCTCTTCGATCTGGTTGACCTTTTCAGGAGCAGCCACAATCAGAGTGTTGTAGCCCACCAACTTGTAGGCAATGTCGTTCTCTTGCATCTTTAGAATCAGGGCGAGTGCACCGTCAACGGGCACGCTTTTCAGCGTAACCGTTACCGAGCCTTCGACGCCGGGTCCGATATAGACGTTGCGGCCCATCTCTTTCGCCAGAACCTTGATGACGTAGACCAGGTCAGCATTGACGAAGTCTAACGACACCAGCTTCACGCGATTGACGGTCCGGCGAGGAGCGGGACGGCGGCGAAGAGCCGACGTCTGCTGGCCAACGCCCGAGAGCGCTTGCATTCTTGGGGCACTGGTCCGGGAAGCCTGCGCAACCTGCGCCGGCTTAACGGCAATGTGACCCACGTTGGTGGCAACCGGCTGCCTAGGCTGCTTGGGTTGCTTTGCAGCGACGGGCTCGCTCGGTTGAACCGGCTCAGCTGGGGTGTTCGAAACTTTCCCCTCAGCCATCGTGACGGTTGAAACCGACAGGGTCAGGCCCTTCGAGCCCGTTGCGGTAACTACGTTATAGTCGGGTAAGCTAATAGTGCTTACGGTAATGCGGACGGTATTATCCGTCAGCTGTTTGACAGTAGCGCTGCTGACCAAACCCTTATTGATCGGCATATCGCCTTTGACGTTACCCCCCAGCTTAGCCGGGAAGACGTCAACGATGATTTGATTTTGCGGCTGGGTAAGTGCTTTAGCGCGATGCTGCACAGGGCCGCTGGCAGAGACTTCGATGCGAACCGTGTTGCTGCCGCCGACGACCTTAACGCCGGTAACCGTACCTTCGGCGTATGCCACCGAGGCGAAGCCAACAAGCACCAGGAGCGCCATCAAAAATCTCCAGCTTCTATGCGAGACTGAAAGCATAGAATTCACCCACCTCCTTAGATATCGAAATAATCTGCATCACAGTGGACGGCTGCGCCATCCATCGGCCACAACGACTGGGACCCGTCATAGCCACATTTTGTTTGTGTTTGTAAACCGAGTCCCTAAGTCATCACCACCCATCCTGAAATGCACCCCGGACCCGCGGTCCGCGGCAGCTGAGTTAGTAAGTTCTTTATAGCCAGGCCAGAGGCCAGACTGAAACCTCAGTTAGTGCCGGTCTTCAAGTAGGCCGTAATCGGGAGTTCTACTGTAAGACTTGGGCTGCCACCGCCCTTTTCCTCACTCCCCTTGCCGAGACGAAGAGAATTGATGGTAACCAAACGGTCAAGCTTCATGGCGCCTAACTGATAGAGGAAGTCGACGATGGTCGAGTATTTGCCCGTCATCGACATGCTGAAGATGCGAGTTTGAAAAGCGGCCAACGCTTCCGGTTGCTCCGGCCCAGCGGGGGGAGCACCCTGCCCACCAGGACCAGCCGTCGCTGCGACTGCTCCCGGCGAAATGGACTTAATCTGGAACGTGTAGTCGTTGGTCACCTTCTGCTGCTCAACGACGAGACGCTCAACTTCACGCAGGTAGTTGCCCACGAACTCATCGGCGGTCTCATTGCTCATTTTGCTGGAAATAACTTTATTCAGTTCTTCCTGCTTTTCACGAACTTCTTGTTGTAGCTTGGGCAGTTCTTTGATCGCTTCTTCGAGCTGCTTCAATTCTTCTCTTTTGCCCGCAAGGGCAGCTTCAGCAGACTTCTTGCGCTCCCACTTATCGCTCCAGTCAAACATGTAGAAACCGGCGCCGATGAGAAGAATCGCAATAATCGCGATGATCAACTTCATAGGGGTAGTCATTGCTTATCATACCTCCTTTACGGTGTCGGTTTCGGCGTAGCGCCGCCTGGTGCTGGAGAATCTGGCCCGCCAGGGCCACTGTCAACTACCGGCTCAGGCTGCTGCATAGGTGCACCATCCTTGGTTCCGGGCGGCCTGTCCGTCGCGGCCAGCGGGTCAAAGTGAATCGTCATGCCAAAGGTAAAGACATCCACACCTTCGCCCTTTCGACTAGCCGTCTGCAGCGTCGTCCCATCGAAATAGGCCGACTCATTCAGATTCTTCATCGTGGCCGCAATGATTGAAAGCGGTAGCGCCCCCGAGGCGGTACCATTGAATGAAATGTTATTGGCGCCAGGCTCGATATTGAGGTTATCGATAAACACCGTGTCCGGCAGAAGAGCGCCAATCTCACTCATTAGGTTTGCATATTTGAGGGGATCATGCATCAAACTCTTAACAAGCTGAAACTGCTGCTTCAACTTCTCGAGCTTTTGCTTCTCCATCTCGATAGCTTTTTTGGCGGTTTCACACCGCTTGATCTCGCCTTCGACTACCACACGGTCTTCGTCGATCTTCTTGATTTGTTGCTCAAGAGTCTGGCCATAGTAGTAAAAGGCCCCGCTGGTTGCCACGACAAACACAAACAAAACGATCACCAGCGGATCGATCTGAAAGCCTCGCTTCTCTGTTGGCAGCAGGTCTACTTTGATTGTCATTGTCTTCCTCCCGGTGAAGGGTTTGGATAATCCCGTCTCACTCTATTCAAGTCTTTACCTCATACAAAGCAAGACCCATCACGACAGCCGCCATCGGAGCCAGGTCCGCAATTTGCTCGGACGATGCCTCCTGGGCGCGAGTAATCGTAACACGACGAAATGGGTTCGCCACTTCGCAACGAACTCCTAACTTACCTGAGAGATAAGCGTCAAGATTTTTGAAGCGTGCGGTGCCCCCCGACAGAATCACGGACTCGATTCCCTCTCCCCGGTAACGGGAACGATAATAATCGAACGAGCGCTGCACTTCTGTTACTAGTTCATTGAGAACTGGATCGATGACGTTAAAAATTCTCATGGCCGTGGGAGGCAAGGGATTCGAATCCGAGTCAACCTTGATAACGCCTTTTTCCTTCTTAATCTGCTCAGCTTCTTCAAACGACAGATTCAGAGACTGCCCGATGGCCTTCGTAAAACTGTTGCCAGCGACCGACACGGTGCGACAATGGCGTAAGGTACCCGACTTAAAGACACTGATGCTAGTGGTCGCCGCCCCCAAATTTATCAAAGCAAACGTGCGAGACAGTTGTTCGGCATCCAGCGAAAACTTAAGAGAACGATAAATCGCCAGCGGCTCAATATCAATTGCCCCCGTCTCCACGCCAGACGCGCTGATCACTAACTTCGTTTTCTCAGTAATCTCTTTAGGAACCGCAATCAGCAACACTTCCATATTCTTGCCGTCGCCAGAATCTTCACTAATAATGCTGCCAGAGACCTGGGCCTCAGTGACGGAATACGGCAAATAGCGCTCGGCCTCGAACTGAATCGCCTGGCTCAGCTCTTTCACGGGCATCTTAGGCATGGGAATCGGCCGAATCACCACCTGTTGACCCGCGACCGAAGTAATCACCTTCTTGATGCCCAGGTTGTTTTGAGCAATCATCTCGCGAATCGCCTCCCCCAAGGACGACGACTCCATAATCGCGCCGTCCTTGATCGCAGCAGCAGGCGTAGGACAGGTTACAAAGCGATACAATTGCAGATTCGCGGAGGTACCGATTACCTGGCACAACTTGATGGTATTGCTACCGATGTCTAGAGCGCCGGTATCCGGGGGCTTGGGCCCAAACAGGCTTTTCAGAAACCCTAGTGCCATATCAGTTACTCACCTCCTTGTCCGACCCCAGGTCGATATTCAGATCCGCGCACCGAACCCCGGAAAAGCTCTCCGACACTTGAAAAGAGACCTTGTTCGATTGGAATTTTTTTAAATTCCCGGCAATTGTGGCCCGTTGTTCGATGACCGATCCGAAAGTCCTCTTTAAGCTATGTGTCACGAGTCTGACCTAAATTCTATGTAGTGGTTTTGATCGTACTTACAATCGATGGCGGCCCGTCTTCTGAGATACACCCCAAACTCCTGTTGTACGGGACACTCATTTCGGCATTCTTTTCATGGCCGCCCGAACCCCGTGAATTCGCCGCCCCCATCGACCCTAGCTCTAATAGAGTTCAAAGCGCAGGAACCACTCGTAAAGCCAGTCTCCCCACAGGGCGACCGGTACGGCCGCCAACGACATAAAAGTTCCAAACGGAACGGGATCCTTACCCCGGCCCTTACTGCTTAACAGCAGGGGCACTGCATATACGGCCCCTAACAGGAAACTGAGAAAGAAGGCCGTCAGCGCCATCTGCCAGCCCAGAAAGGCCCCTAAAACCGCCGCGTACTTCACGTCTCCATCCCCCATAGCCTCCTGTCGAGCCACCAACAAGCCAAGCAGTTGAATGAAGCGAAAGAAGCCTATGCCGACGAGTACGCCCAGCAGAGACCCCCAAAAATTGCCCTCAATCGACCACCCAAAAAACTCTTGAAACACATCCATGTCTCCACGGCTTGGCAAGAAAATTCCCGCAAAACACCCGAACAGGACTCCAAAGAGATTGACTTCGTCTGGAATTATCCAGTGGTCTACATCCGTAAAAAACACAGCCAGAGCTATCGCAAAGAACGTGAAGTGATAAAGCCATGCGACTCCCAGACCCCTGTCATGCACCAGGAGGCCTACCGACGCCAATCCGCAGATCAACTCAACCCACATGTAGCGCGAGGAAAAGGGCGACCCACAGGTTGAGCACCCCCCCCTTTGAGCCAAATAGGAAAGCACCGGGATATTATGCCATGGGCGTAGAGGCACACCGCAACCGCCACAGGCGGAGCCAGGCATCACCACGGACCTCTGCAGAGGCAACCTGTAGATGACGACATTCAAAAAGCTACCAACAATGAGGCCCAAATAAGCAGCAATGAAGCCACCGAACAGATTGGGCTCGCGAAAAAGGGTCAACACCTGCCGAAAAGTCTCGTCATCCATTGCTACTCCCCCTTCCCTCCCAGCCTCATGACCCCTTGCAAACGATTCAAGGCTCGGCGCATGATACGAGAAACTCGCTTGGGCGACAGACCGGTTTCGCCAGCAATCTGGCTTTGATTCAAGTCACTATAAAAGAACATCTTCACGATCTGCTTCTCAACCTCTAGCAAACGGTCCAAGGCAGAATCCAGCCATATCCGATCCTCCAGGGTCAAAACGAAAGACTCCTCACGCAAACTGCGGATTCGACCCACTTGAAGGCCGCCACTCTCACCTTGCATTTGCTCCAGAGACATGACGGAACCTGCCTTCAGCACCTCCACAACTCCATCCCTGGCGATGTTGGTCGCCTCGGATATCTCGGTTACCGTAGGCAGCCTTTCGTGGTCATGCAGGAAGGCCTCAACGAACGCACCCACTTTACGCGACACCGCCTGCAACCAGCGAGGCCGACGCACCGTTTCGGTACGGTCGCGAAGGAAATGGCGTAACTCCCCCAGGACGCAATGGGTTGCATAGGTGGAGAAGCGGTTGCCCGACTTGGGGCGATAGGCTCCAATCGCCTTCAAGAGACCTACGTAGCCAACTTGAACCAGGTCCTCCCATTCCGCCCGCCCGCGAAATTTCCGAACCAGAGACACGACCAGGCGGGAATGACGGACGACCAACTGTTCCTGCAATTCCGCCGCCTGAGTAGACTGAAACGCCTCAAACAAGGCCGCTTCCTCTTCGGACGACTCGTCATCGTGCAGAACATCATCATCTTCATCAGCGTCCATGAGTATAAATCAACCTGTAACCAGAAACGCGCCACAACAGGGCACGACTCACACCAAAACGAAAGAAGCGGGCCGAAGCCCGCTTCTTCATATTCGCCTTCGGCAGGGACTCGCCCTTACTAGCCGCCGATGTTGCCAATCAGTTGATAGAGAGGCAAGAATACCGAGATCACGATGAATCCCACGATTCCGCCCATGCCCACAATCATGATAGGTTCAAGCATCGATGTCAAACTGGATAACATATACTCGACTTCCGTATCATAGAAGTCGGCAATTTTGGATAACATTGCGTCCAGGTTACCAGTTTCCTCACCGACGGCCACCATCTGCGTAACCATTGGAGGAAACATCCCTGACGCCCCGAGCGGACTGGCAATCGATTCGCCCTCGCGAATACTCTCACGAACCTTGGTCACCGTCATAGCGATGATTTCGTTGCCTGAGGCACGGCCGACAATCTCCAGGGCCTGCATAATGGGCACACCGGAGGAGAGCAAAGTTCCCAGGGTTCGACAGAACCGCGAAATCGACACTTTGCGGTTAAGCAGACCGAAGACCGGAATGTTCAACTTCATCATGTCATACTGCTTGCGCCCGGCAGGCGTCTTGATATACTGCCCAACCATGAAACCGCCAATACCCAGCAAGATGATTAGTGGAATCATCACTGCGGGATTTCTGGCCCCCTTGGTTACCGCAATAAGAATCTGCGTCGGCAACGGCAAAGCCAAACTCATACCCTCGAAGAGAGCAACAAAGGTGGGCAGAATGTACGTTACCAAGAAAAACACGATACCGGAAGCCATAAGCAAAATCACTACCGGATAAGTCAGGGCTGACTTGACTTTTTTCTTGAGAGCGAAGTCTTTCTCCATAAAACCGGCAAGTCGCTCGAGAACTTCGTCGAGCACACCGCCCATCTCACCAGCCTTCACCATGCTGATATACAACATAGAGAATACCTGAGGATGCTTGGCCAGCGAGTTCGACAACGTAGAACCGCCCTCAACATCTCGTCGAACTTGAATCAGAGTCTCCCGAAGCTTTTTATCCTCGGTCTGCTCTGACAGAATATCCAGACAGCGAACCATCGCCAGGCCGGCATTGATCATGGTCGCAAACTGACGACTGAACACAGTCAGCGCCTGTTCATCAACCTTCCTCATGCGAGACAAGAGACCGGCGATTCCGTCCGACCCAGCGCCCGCAGCCTTCGCCTTGATCTGAATCACGGTCATCCGCTGCTCCTGCAGCCGCTGGGTTGCAGCGCGCAAGTTGGCAGCTTCAATCGTGTCTTTTCTCAGCTGGCCGGTGGCATCACGCGCCTCGTATACAAAAGTTGGCATCCGACCTCTTCCTCCAATTACCGACGTGGTCTAGTCCGAGGGAAGCTCATCAATTCCTAAAACAGAAACCTCACGAACCACCGACTCGACACTCGCCAAACTACAACCGATACTACATCGTTGTCATTTGTCCGACAATGATAACCGCTAACGGAACAATCCACCAAAAGATACTTCCCATCGTATCCACCCTTCTTCCAAATTATCGCCGACTATTCTCGACCATCCGCTTGAAATCATCTGGATGCATCGTATGAGCCAACGCCTCCTCTGGAGTTACCATCTTACCCTGAACTAGTTCGTAAAGCGACTGCTCCATCGTTTGCATCCCTAGTTTCGAGCCAGTTTGGATTGCATTATAGATTTGATGCGTCTTTCCTTCTCGGATGAGGTTGCGGATTGCAGGGGTTGCAATCAAAATCTCTACCGCTGGAACACGTCCAACGCCTGCAGCGTGAGGGACCAACTGCTGCGAGACCACCCCTTCCAACACGGAAGAAAGTTGCACACGAATTTGCTGTTGATGATGGGGAGGAAAGACATCCACCACGCGCTCAATCGTCTGAGAAGCATCACAGGTATGCAAAGTAGAGAACACCAAGTGACCCGTTTCTGCCGCCGTAAGCGTACCGGCAATGGTCTCCTGATCGCGCATCTCACCTACCAGAATCACATCCGGATCTTCTCGCAGAGTCGCCTTCAACGCGTTAGACCAGGTCAGCGTATCGTGCCCCACCTCACGCTGATTAATCATCGACTTCTTGTGAGGATGGATATACTCAATCGGATCCTCAATCGTGATGATGTGAAAACTCTGAGTCTGGTTCAAAATATCCAACATGCAAGCCAGAGTCGTAGACTTGCCGGCACCTGTAGCCCCGGTGACCAGAATCAGACCGTGGGGGCGATTAACCATGTCCTCGACGATGCGCGGCAGATTGAGTTCAGTGCGAGCGGCCACACTATTGGTGATGGCTCGCAAACAGGCGCCCACCACACCGCGCTGACGAAATACGTTAACCCGGAAGCGACCGAACCCTCGGACGCCATGGGAACAATCAAGTTCCCAGGTCTTTTCAAACTTTTCCTTCTGTTTATCGTTCAGAATACTGTAGACAAGGCGCTTGGACTCTTCCGGCGACAGTCGCGCGTACTCAGTCGCCACCAGCGAGCCATTGATTCGCAAAACAGGAGGAAGGCCGACGGTCAGATGCAGATCGGAAGCACCACGCTCCACCGTAATTCTCAGCAACTCGTCCATCGTGTACCGCATAGGTTGCGCAAGCGCCATAATCGATTAACCTTCCTGTTCTCATCAGCACCACCTCGGAAAGGGCCATGCCAGACTGCTACCCACGTTCATTCCAACAGGCCAGCAAGTTCAACCCCAACCAAGGTTTTCCTTTTGGGTTTCCTTTAGGACTGACTCATCTCGACCACACGGGCTTTAATTCGAGCTACCAGCAAGCCCACCGCCACATCGTTATTACCTCCCCCGGGGATGATTACATCGGCGTAACGCTTGGTCGCTTCCACAAATTGCAAATGCATAGGTCGCACTGACGTCAGATACTGGTCGATTACCGAATCCAGCGAACGCCCTCGCTCCATCATGTCGCGGCTCAGACGCCGAATAAACCGCTCGTCCGAGTCCGTATCCACGTAGACTTTGATGTCGCACAAATCCCGCAAACGGGCATCCTCCAGCACCAGGATCCCTTCTAAAATAGTAATTTTGGCAGGCTTGATGGAGTGCGTCTCGTCCAGGCGAGTGTGCTTCAAAAACGAATAAATCGGCTGCTCGATACTCTCCCCCCGGCGAAGCGCGCTCAAATGCTGAGCCAACAAGTCATTGTCGAAAGCCAGCGGGTGGTCATAGTTGATCTGTTGTCGCTCTTCGACACTGAGGTGAGCCTGATCTCGATAGTAGGCATCCTGAGCAATCAACTGAACAATGCGAGGCTCCGCAAAAATTTCCACCAACCGCCTCGCCACCGTCGTCTTCCCCGACCCAGAACCTCCCGCGACACCAATAATCATGACCCTTTCCTCCTACGATCTAGCGCTGATAACGGTTGCAGTTGGCAATGTGTTCATCATACGTCTTGCCAAACACATGACTACCGTCATTCTTGATGTCGTTACGCACATAAAAGAAAAACTTGGATGGGGTTGGTGCCATCGCGGCCTTCAGCGAACGAATCCCCGGATTAGCTATCGGGCCCGGCGGCAACCCCTCGACCCGGTATGTGTTGTAAGGACTGTCGATCTTCAAATCCTCGAAAGTCAGAATGGGCTTCTGTTTCCCCAGCGCGTACTGAATCGTCGCGTCACACTCCAAGCGCATGCCCTTGCGAATCCGATTGATGTAGACACCGGCAATCAAAGGGCGCTCCCCATCCACCTGCGACTCACGCTCCACCAGACTGGCCAAAATCACCACCTGATTCAAGTCCTGCAGCGGACTCTTGGCCTTATACTTCGCCCAGAGCGGCTCAACGTGACTGCGAAACTCGTCGGTAAATCTTTGCAAGACCACCTGTTCATCGCACTTATACGGAAACTCGTAGGTATCCGGCAACAGATACCCTTCCAGATTGGCCGGAAACATCTCCCCGAACGACTTGCCATCATGAAAGGCCATCTGCCGAAAGCGAGCCGGGTCCTTGATCAAATTGGACTTATGGGCAATCTCCGCCACCTGATGGATGACCAGGCCCTCGGGAAAGGTCGCCTTGCGAGTCAGACTCTTGGCCGTCTGCAGCTGCTCAAACAACTTCCAGGGCGTCTCCGCGGGCGACAGCGAGTAGATGCCTACCCGCATATTCTTTCCCTTGGGGTGAAAGCGAAGCAGCATCCGAAAAGCAAACTCATCCTTAATCAGCCCTTGGGCGGCCAACTCGTGGGCCACTTCGCCGCCCAGCATCCCCTGACGAACTTCAAAAATGACCGGCGCCTTAGCCTCGGGATTGGCCGGCGTAATCAGCTTATCAAAGAGATAATAAGCTCCTGCCACGCCGGCCAGGGCCAGCAGCACAATCAGGAAAAAGGCACGAACCAACCATTTCACGGGGCCGGCTTTTCGCCCGCCGCAACGGTACCCCTGCGCTGCAAATGCACCTGAAGCAACAAAGAGGCCGCCACCGAATCCAACTTGCCCCGCTGCTGCCGCTCGCTCAGCCCCCCCTCGCGCAAAGTGGCCGAAGCCGCCACGCTGGTCAATCGCTCATCGAGCAAAACCGGCCGCAGCCCACTGCGCTCCTCCAAATCCGCCGCAAAACGCCGGCAGATCTCGGCGGCCGGCCCACTGCTCCCATCCATATTGCGCGGCAGACCCACCACCACCTCATCCACTTCAAGCTTCTCCATCAAAGCCAGCAACTCGGCCCACCATTCTTGCCCCTTGCGCGTCAAGGCCGGCAAAGGACTGGCCACCGTCAAAGTCGGGTCAGACAGCGCCAACCCCAGTCGCTTGCGCCCAAAATCAATGGCCAGGATTCGCATGTACCCCTCCAAATCTGGCCAGACGAGGGAACACCTGCCTCACCCAACTCGCCATCAACTTGCGACCGGCCATTACCGCCGCTGCCGCCGGCTGAGCCGCCGCCAACTTCAGCAAACTGGCCCGCTGCAGAAATGCCAGCCACTCCAAAACCGACCCATCCACCTGGACGCAACCAGACGAGCGGCACCCACCACAAAGCGCCCCTCCCGCCTCCACCGAAAACCAGCCCGGGGACTGAGCGCCGCAACGCAGACAGCGCCGAGTTTGGGGGGCACCTCCCAACAACCGCATCACCTGCAACTCCGTCCACGTGACCAGCCAGACCGGCTCCAGGCCGGCCTCCAACGAATCCAGCGACAATCGCAAAAGCCGATAGGGGTCCACCGAGTCCGACTGGGACGGAAAAGCCTCGACCCACAAATTCAGCAGATAGCCGGCCAACTCCAACCGATCGAAGTCCGACAAAATTTCGGGAAAAGTCCGCTCCAGACCCACTTCCTGCAGTACCGGCAGCGACCGACCCAGCCGCAAATGAGCCACAATGCAAGTGAGCGGCTCCAGCAGACCGGTCCGCTTCACGGAAATCCGCGAGACGCAGTCAAACCGCCCCTGTGGCGAAAACAACACCAACAACTCTTGCGCGTCGCGCAAAGGTTGACGGCGCAAAATGACCGCCTCCAGAGTTAAGGTAGAGTTCAGTAGCTACCCGTTCCCTGCTCGCCGCGCACAATCTTGACCGAGGCGCTGGCGCCGATGCGAGTAGCCCCCGCCTCCACCATCTGACGGGCCGTCTCCAGGTCCCGGATTCCGCCCGACGCCTTCACGCCCATCAGTGGACCCACCGTCTTGCGCATCAGACTCACGTGATGCGAGGTCGCCCCACCCGGCCCAAAGCCCGTCGACGTCTTCACAAAATCAGCCCCGGCCCGTTTGGCCATGGTGCAGGCGCGAATCACTTCCTCATCGGAAAGAAGGGCCGTCTCAAAAATCGTCTTGGTGATCTTGCCCTGAGCGGCCCGCACCACTTCCTGAATATCTGACTCGACCCAGTCGTCCTGGCGGTTCTTCAAGGCTCCGATGTTGATCACCATATCGATCTCATCGGCCCCAGCCGCAATCGAATCGCGCGTCTCCATCACCTTGCTCAGCGTGGTCGTGGCCCCCAGCGGAAAGCCCACCACCGTGCAAACCTTGACACCGCTGCCCGTAAGCGCCTCCGAGGCGGTCTTGACCCAGCCCGGATTGATACACACCGAAGCAAACTTGTACTGACGGGCCTCGTGACACAACGCCAGCACCTCATCGCGAGTGGCGTCCGCCTTCAGCAAAGTGTGGTCGATCATGGCGGCCAGGTCATGATCCACCTTGCCGCCCAGCATATTGCCCACGCGGTCCGCCCCGCACTGAAACACCTGGCGAACCTGCTCCGGAATCAACTGACTACAGCAGCCCACCCCGGCGCACTCGCCGCTCAACTTGGCCTGACAGACTTTTCCGTCTGAGGCCACTGGCAGCGTCTGAAACCGACCCGGAGGAGGCAGGCGGTCAACGTCAACCACGCCCTGCTGCTTCAGCTCATTGACGACTTCCGCGGTGATTTTGGCCACCAAAGCTTCGATATCCACGCTATCCTCCAGCCACATCCATTCGATCTACTATGCCCACAATCACCGCTTCCGCGGGTGTCGAATCGCTGCCCAGGCAGAGACGCGACGAGCTTCCTTCATACACCACCAGCACCGTATCGCCCACTCGGGCCCCCAACGGGTCCACCACCAGCAGCGTAATTCCCTCTTGAGGCAACACCAGCTTCAGAGCCTGACCGTCAAATCCCGGATCCTGTTGCGAGGCCCACAGCGAGCCCAGCACCTGCCCAATAATCACGACAGATGCATCCCCTCGACCAGACCCACAATGGCCGCGTCAATCGGGGCCAGCGCGTTGGTTTTCCAGGGGATACAGGCTTCTTTGCCCTTTACCAGGTAGACCAGATCTCCCTCGCGGGCGGCCACGTTGTCCACCGCAATCAGCAACTTCCCGGCGTTGCTGCGGTCGTGATTGACCGGCTGGACAATACGCAAAATAGCGCCCTCCAGCCCCGGGTCCTTGTGGGAGGCCACCACCGTACCGCGCACCAGTCCCAGAAACACGAAGTCAGTTCTCTCGCATAAAGCGACGCTCCACCTGGAGCATCTTCTCAATCCGCCGTTGGTGCCGGCTGCCCCCAAAAGACGACGACAGCCACACCTTCACAATCTCGCGAGCGATCTCGATACCCGTATTGCGCGAACCCAGCGTCAAAACGTTGGCGTGATTGTGCTCTCGCGAGTTGCGAGCGGTAAAGGTGTCATAACAAGCAGCCGCCCGCACCCCGGGCACCTTGTTGGCCGTCATGGCGCTGCCCGTCCCGGCCCCATCGATCATAATCCCCACCGCCCCGGCCTCGCGGGCCACTGCCGTAGCCACCAGACAGGCGATATCAGGATAATCGACCGGTTCGTGGCTATGCGTCCCAAAATCGACCACCTCGTGGCCCAACTCCTTGAGCAGCCCGATCAAGTCTTTCTTCAATTCGTAACCGCCGTGGTCACTGCCGATGACGACCCTCACAATTAACCACCTCCTGAAACTTCAGCGCCCCTGTTTCTCCCCTTCCCACACGCTGACCTCCACCACCGAAGACGGCAATCGTGAGGGAAACACCGTGCGCCCACGCAGACCCCGCAAATGTCGCAGCAACCCCTGGCTCACCACATACGGATGATGGGGCGTGCTCACCCAAATCATCGGTCCCTGCGGAATCTGGCCCACCTCGTCCACAAACTGCAGACGCGGTGGCCCCAGCCCATAAAACAACAACGGGGCTGCCATCATGGAAGGGTGAACCACCACTGGCAGCCCTGCTGGACGGACCCGATCGGCCACCCCTCGCCAGTCGGCCATGGTCTGATCGGGCCACAACAGCCAGGGAATCGCCCCCCACAAATTAACCCCCACCCAAAACCAGACAAGCGGCATACTCGAGGCCAACAAAAGCGTCCAGGCCGGCAATGTCCATACCAGGTACTTAAATTCAAACAGCTGAATGGGGGTAAATCGCGACACCAACCACAGCGACAGCCAGGGCCCCAGCGCCCAGTAATACACCCAGGCCGGACAGACCGGCCGCCAGGCCAGCCACGCCACCCCCAGCGCCCCGGCCACCAGGCTCAGCGGATCGCCAAAAGCGGCCACCCGTCCCGTCACCAACCGACCTACCGCCTCGACCTCCATAGCCAGCGTAGGCACCTGCCGCAAGCCCAACGGATGGTCCAACTGACCCAGATAGTGCGGGACCGCCCACATCAACCACAACAACATCACCCCATAAAGTCGACGACAGCCCCAAAACCAGGCCAGCGGAACCAAAAACAGCCCAAACAGGTGGGTAAAGCAGGCCGCCAACAGAGTCAAACCGGCCAACCACCAGCGCGTCGACATCAAGGCCCAAAGATGGGCCACGGCCCACAACTCCAAAAAGGCGTACATGCGCACTTCTCGGTCCTGCTGCAACTCCGCAAACGAGGTGGCCAGCAGCAGCACACTCAGCGGATTGCGCGAAACCCGGGCCCACAAAAACAGCGCCAGCAAACTGGCCAGCACCGGCAAAGTGCGCAACCAAAATTCACCACTCCCCAGCCGCGCCCAGCCGTTCAACATCCAATAAAACAGCGGCGGATGCACATCCGGATAACCGGCCGAGCTCAGCCACGACATGGCCTCGTCAATCTGAATACTGGCCGCTCCCAAAGCAAAGAAGCGCAGCCCTGCCGCCAGGGCCAACAAGGCAAACAGCCTAGACGATGTTAAAGTGTTCAACCAGGGCGCAACGACGCTCGCGGGTAAAACTGCGGGCCGTGGTGCAACCCTCTCCTGTGGAGCCGGCGATGGTCATGGTAGTAAATCCTTCACCACCAAAGCCCAGCCCTGCATAGTTGGGACCGTTTTTCACGAAGATGTTGGCATTGACGGCCTTGGCCATAATGCTCAGGTTGCGCAGATTGTGCGAATGCATCACGGCCGTGTGGTAGCGCTCGCCCTCAGCCAGCAAAGCCATCTTAATGGCCGACTCGGCATCGCGCGCCCGCACGATGGGCAACACCGGCATCATCTGCTCTTTTTGAACCAGCGGATGGTCCTCAGGTACTTCGGCAATCAACAGGCGAATTTCACGGGGCAGATCCAGCCCGATCGTTTTGGCGATATCACAGGCGTGCTGACCCACCAGGTCGCTGTTGAGCACCAGCTTGTTGCCACCCACCGGTGGGGCCTGAAAGATCACCCGGCTCAACTCATCGATCTGGCGTGTATTCAAGATAAACACGCTCTGACGGGCCAATCGCTCCATAAACTGGCGATAGACGGCCTCGACCACAAAGACTTCCTTCTCACAAGTGCACATCACGTTGTTATCAAAGGACGAACCGGCCACCACGTCGCGGGTAGCCTGGGCCAGGTCGGCCGTCTCGTCCACTACCACCGGGGGATTGCCAGGTCCGGCCGCAATCGTCTTCTTGCCGGACTTCATGGCCTGCAGCACCACCCCCGGGCCGCCCGTCACCACCAGCACCCGCACCCCCGGATGAACCATCAAAACCTGACTGGTCTCCAAAGTAGGCGAAGCCACGCTGGTCAAAAGATTTTCCGGTCCACCCGCCGACACGATGGCCTGATTGAGCAGATTCATCATGCGCAAACTGCACTTCTTGGCGCGGGGATGGGGATTGAAGACCACCGAATTGCCCGCCGCCAGCATACTGATCGAATTATTGATGATGGTGGCCACCGGATTGGTGGTGGGCGTAATCGAGCAGATCACGCCAAAGGGGGCCCGCTCCAACAGCGTCAAACCGCCGTCGCCGGTCAGCACCCGGGCTTCCAGGTCCTCCAGGCCGGGCGTCTTGCGGGCCACCAAAACATTCTTCTTAAACTTATCCTCTGCCCGCCCCAGACCGGTTTCGGCGTGAGCCAGGTCGGCCATCTCCTGGGCGTGCTTCAAACTCACGGCGCGCATGGCGGCAATGCAGTTGGCCTTCACCTCTTGAGTGGTGGCCTTCCATTTCAGGTAAGCCTTGCCGGCCTCGGCTACGGCATCGTCAGCCTTCTGAAACACGCCCTCTTTGCCCATGGGAACCTCCACCTGAGCACGGGAAACACGGCGCACCACTTCTTCGACGATTTTCTGCACTTGATCGCGATCCATAGCCTACCCCTTCTCAAAAACCCGTTGACCGTCCAGGTCGATACAGTCCACAATGCCCATAATCACGGCATCCACGGGCGTTCCCGTGGTGGACTCGGTCTGGCGTGCCGAACTGCCCGTCACCACCAAAACCACCTCGCCCAGTCCCGCCCCCACCGTATCGATGGCCACCAGCGGCTTGCCGTCGCTCTTTTGGGTAGCCATCGAAATTGGCTCCACCACCTGCAGCGAATGACCTGACAGGCGTGGATCCTTCTGCGTGCACACCACGGTGCCAATTATGCGACCCAAGATCATGAGAAACGAACCTCGATGCCCATTTGCGCTGCCTTCTCGCGAGCCAGCGGAGTAACGATAGTGCCCGGAGTCAACTGTAGCACCTTCAGACCGGCCCGAGCGGCCGCCTCCAGATCAGAGAAGGTCACCACGTCGCGCCCTTTCCCCGCCGAGGGAAGTGCCGCCTGACGGGCCCCCAAGCGCGCGATCAGTGCGCTCGACTCGAGCACCTGAATGCCCATACCTTCTACGCTCCGCAAGTGCTGATGAAAGAGCGACAGAAACGGCCCGGGCAGTCTTCCCGAAGACCTCTTTAACTGATCCACCTCGTGAGCGCTGGCCAACACCGGTATCCCCTGCATCACCCCGGCCAGGGCCGCGGCGCTGGCCGGAACATCGCCTAGCAACAAGGCCGTGCGACTGATCACTTCCAGACGAAACACGGGCAGGACCACCGCCTCCATCGAATGCACCAGTTCGTCCCACACCAAAGGCGGGTCGATCCAGCGCGCTCCGCTCAGGCGACTTTCACTCACTCCCGGCACGCGCACCGCCGTCCAACTCACGCCCGGCACCTCGCGCAAACCATCCCACAGGGGGTCGACAGCGCCGCTGGCGGCCGGAGCCGGCACAAGCAGCAGCCGACGGCCCGAGGGCGAGGGCGAGGGCGAGGGCTTCACGCCCTCACCCCGGCTCATTTCAGCCATCACCAAGTCGGTGACCAGCTGAATCAGCGAGGCGTCCACGGTCAAAGACTACTTACTTGCCGGCCTTGTCTTTGATGGCGGGCGGGGCGATCGGGAGCACATCGTCCAGATCCCTGTGCGGGCGGGGGATCACGTGGACGGCGATCAATTCGCCCACTTTGCGGGCCGCGGCGGCCCCTGCGTCGGTAGCAGCGCGCACGGCGGCCACATCTCCACGCACCATAGCCGTGACGTAGCCGGCGCCGATCTTTTCCCAGCCAATGAGTTTGACGTTGGCCGCTTTGACCATGGCGTCGGAGGCTTCCACCATCGCCACCAGGCCCTTGGTTTCAATCATTCCGAGAGCTTCGTAGGTTGTCACCTTTAGATCCACCTTTCCTGTTCAAAAAACACCGACCCCGGCGTTCGCTCCGCCTTCCAGCGGTTCCTTTACTCGTACCCAAGCGCTCGCAACCAGTCGGGCCTATCGCGCCAGCCCTCCTTAACCTTAACCCACAGCTCCAAAAACACCCGCCCGCCCAACTCCTGCTCCAGCAACGGCCTGGCCTCCATGCCCAACTTCTTGAGCATCTCGCCCTTCTTGCCAATCAGGATCTTGCGTTGACTGTCTCGCTCCACATACAAAATGGCCCGAATCAGAGTCACATCGGGATTATCATCGCCCGGCTTCATATCTTCCACCCGCACGGCCACGGCGTGGGGCACCTCCTGACGGGTGGCTCGCAGTACCTGCTCGCGAATCAACTCCTCGACCCGCGTCCTCTTGTCCAGATCGTGGACGCTCTCGGGCGGAAAGTAGGCCACCCCTTCCGGCAAAGCCTCAATCATCAGCGCTTTGAACTTATCCAGATTAGTGCCCTTCTGAGCCGACACTGGCAGCACCTCACCAAAATCGCCCAGGGCCGCATAGGCCTCCAAATAGGGCAAAACCTTCTCGGCCGTATCATGCACGTCTACCTTATTGGCGATCAGCACCTTCTTGCAGTTGGCCTTCGAAAACACCTCAGCGGCGGCCCGATCCTCCTTGGTCGGATAATGGGTCACATCCACCACAAAGGCCACCATATCGGCCTCCATACCCTCACTGGTGGCCATCTCGCGCAGCTTCTTGCCCAGCAAAGTGTGGCCGGCCGCCAATCCTGGCGTATCCACCAACACGATCTGATAACCCTCCCCGTGAATCACCCCCAACACGCGTCGCCGCGTCGTCTCCGGCTTGGAGGAAGTAATACTGATGGGACGGCCCACCAATGCGTTAACCAGTGTGGACTTACCCACATTGGGTTTGCCCACCAGGGCCACAAAACCGCTGTGAAATATACTCATAGACTCACCACCTTACCCCACCTGAAAACCTTAAAACACAGGCAAATTAAGCTAAATCCTGCATCAACAAGACTAACCATTGCAAAAATAAAACCAGTTTGCTAAAGTGCTGCAATGATTAAGAGTATTCCTAAACCAACCGGTCCAATCGTCTTGAAAGACTTTCTGGAAATCCCCTACGACCTGCTCGAGGAAATGAACCTCGAAGCCAAGCAGAAGCAGCAGGCTCGCAAGAGCGACAAGGAGCTGCAGGACTTCTATCTCAAGTATTTGGGCGACGAAAAGCGCATCAAAGCCGTCACTGTCTGTTTCTCCGACCTCGAAGGCCGCTTCCACATGCTCGACTACGACAAGAAGTTTCTGCTCAAGTCGCACGATAACCTCACCTTCGACGGCTCCTCCATCCGCGGTTTCTCGGTGGTCAGCGAATCCGACCTGCGCCTGGCCATCGACTGGGGCTCCTTCCGTTGGCTCCCCAGCGACATCTTCGGACCCGGCAAAGTCATCGTTTTCGGCCTCATCAAAGACGCCGAGGGCAAGAGCTACAAGTCCGACATGCGTGGCGTCCTCAAGGACTACTCCGAGACCCTCTTCAAGAAAGGCATGGAGGCCAACATCGCCGTCGAGTGCGAAGGCTTCCTCTTCGACGGTCTCAATTCCGAGCAGACCTTCAACCCCCGCCAGGGCTTCAAGCTGGTCTCCAGCGGCGGCTACTACAACTCGCTACCCAACGACCCGCTCAAGCTGTTCATCGACCGGCTGGCCGAAGCCCAGCGCGCCATGGCCTTCGAAAACGAGAAGGATCACCCCGAGGTAGCCCCCTCCCAGTTCGAGCTAAACTATAGCTACTCTGAGGCCCTGTTGGCCGCCGACCAGCTCCAGCTCTACAAACTGGTAGCCCGTCAGGTCGCCGCCAATATGGGTTACACCGCCAGCTTCCTGCCCAAGCCCATCGCGGGCATCAACGGCAGCGGCATGCACACCAACCTGTCCATCAGCAAGCGCGGTAAAAACTCATTCTTCGACGCTAACGGCGAGGAAAAGATCAGCAAGTCGGCCTGGGAATTCGTCGATCGCATTCTCAACAGCGCCAACGACCTGTGCCTGCTCCTCAACCCCAGCGTCAACGCCTACCGTCGCCTCGACCCCCACTACGAAGCGCCCAATCAGATCAAGAGCTCCCCGGTAGACCGCACCTCCATGGTGCGCATCCCCCTGGGCAACGAAAAGTCGGCCCGCATCGAAGTGCGCACCGTGGCCCCCGACGCCAACCCCTACCTGGCCTTCTACGCCATTCTCAAGACCGGACTGGAAGGCCCCATGACCGAGACCATCACCTCGGAAACCCGGCGCACCCGCACCAAGTACCTGCCGGGCAACATCTATGACGCCATCCGCCTCTTCAAGAGCAGCAGCTTCATGGAAGAAGTCCTGGGCGCCGACAACAAGGAAAAATACCTGGAGCGCAAACTGGCCGCCGCCGAGCGCTCACCCAAAGAACTGGGCACGCAGGTCAAGACCGGCGAGATCATCTACCACCACGAAGTCACCAACCAGCACATCTGGGGCAACTTCTAAGGCACTACTTCGCCCCCCGGCACATCCGCCGGGGGGCGAATCATTTCCACCGCCGGCAAGGGCACCTCCAGGCTGGGCCCGCCCTCGCAGGTCACAGACACAGAACCCGCCGCACTCCCCGGCGGGCGCAGCACTTCAAAAGTGGTCTGCCCATTGGCTCCGCTCAACTGAGACGTCCCGTCAGCCAGAGACAGAGCCACATTCTTGACCGGACTCTGCCAGCGGTCCACGGCCTGCACGGTCAGCGAAAATTTGCCCGGTGTCGACACCACGGGCTGCAGTCGAGTCCACAAACGCGCCACCGGTCCCGCCACCAAGCGGATCTCCACATCCCCGCGAGCGGCCCCACAATCGGCAATCACCTTGGCAGTGCCAGGACTGGCCAGGGAAAGCCCTTCCACGCTGGCCACCCCGCCCTGGGTAGTAGCGGTCGACTTAAAAAGGTGCAGTCGCTCGCCAAAAAAGCGCACACTGGTGCCATCCGGCACCGCTCGGCCGGCCGCGTCGCGCACACTGGCCTCCAGTACCACCTTGCTGGCCCCGTCGGCAGGCAGTTCACACTCGCTGCACTTCAGCTGCACCTTACAAGGATAGGTCCCCCCGCGCGAGTCGCGCACCAGCAAGGTGGTGGCCACGGCCTTCTCCAGTCGGGGTGCGGCCGGCCCCCGCGACACCACCTGATCGCCAACGGCCATGGTAGTACTGGCGCCCCCGTCCAAATTCATCGCCTCACTGCCGCCCCGCCTCAATAACTCCCCGGCCAACTCCTCCAGACGCAGTCCCTGCATATGATTGTCGTGATAACCCGAAGCGGCCACAATCAAAATTCGGCCATCGCGGGTGGTGGCCACCGCCGTGCGCGAGGTAATCCTGGTGATATCGTTGCCCTTGGGTCCCAACTCTTCTTCGTCAGTGGTCAGCGCCACCCGTCCCCGTCGCAACAGACGCGGCCCTCCGCCCAAAGCCAGATCCACTTCCGCCCAGGTTTCTCCCGAACGAGAGGCCAGTTGCCCCTTCTGGGCCACCACCTGTTCCATCTCGATGTGGCGATCCTTCATCACGCCCAGAGTGGTGCGGGGAGGTCGCCTCCCCACATGGGGGCTGACCAACTTACCTCCCTTATAAACCACTCCCAGAGGTCCGCCCGAATCGGCAAAATAGCCGCCGTTGACCCCCGCCAAAGCGCCCAGTCGCGAAATCATGTCGGTGGTTCGCTCGCGGCTATCCACCCGATCCTTGGCCAATCCCACTTCCAACCCCACGGCCGGGTCACTGGGATCCACCTGCAACTCGTTCCAAAGCAGGTAGCGTCCCTCCTGGGCCCGCTCAAAGCGCTTCCAAATCACGGCCGGTGTCAATTTAAAAGCATCTTCCCAGCTGTAGTTCAGCGAAATCTCCAGACCATCGCCCACCGGTTTCACCTGGGTGGCCGGCAACCGATAGCTCAGGCCCACTTCACAAACTGCATGGGAGATGTCGGGCTGGCGCCAGCGAATTTCGCTGATCCCGGCCACCGGTGCGGCCCCAGGAGGCCCACCCTGCATCGTAACACCGGCGAACTCTACCACCAACCTTTCGGGAGCCCGCCGAAAATAGACCGCGCTGGGCTTCTGAGAGCAAACCAGCTTGACTCCGTTGGAAGTCCGTTGCCACGACGGAAAAGCCAGCGCGGGCGGCTCTTCCGACCAGGCGGGACAGGCCAGTGCCAGACATATTAAGGAGAACTTGCGCATAGGTTGATTTTCTTTCAGCGTCACCTTCCTCCTCCAAAGAAAAAGAGCCCGAGCGACTCCTCGCCCAGGCCCTCGTTCCAACCTACAGTTAAGTTAGCGAATATCGATAACCTGTCCGTTAATACCGCCCGTGAAGCTGACGGTATACTTCAAGTTGGCCGGAACCACCGGATTGGATGCGGAACCGGCATCAAACAAAGTATCCAGCGCGTTGAGTTTACCCTGGTCAAGCAGCAGATAGCGGAAAATACCGCCATCAGTGTTGCGGAAGGTAACCTGACGCGCGTTGCTATTCAGGCCGACCGGTCCATCCATGAAGAAGACCGTGTTGGAGTCGCCCGCGGTATCTTCACGCACAATTGAAACCCCCCGACTGCCGGTCAAGCCTGTCAAGATCGTGCGACTGGTGGGCGAGGGAGCACCACCCGTTACAGTCCCCTTAATCACACGAATTCGGCCCTGGTTGATCTGAGCCACAAAGGTGGACGGGTCAAAGTAGGTGAGACCTTCGCTGACAACCACGTTGCCGGTGTCATCAATGGCCAGGTCAAACGGATTGGCGTAGGCCGCATCCCCCGTCTGAGGCTGAATAAAGGTCACCCCTGCCGAACTGGTCGTGCCGGTGCCACCGGTAGTCAGCGGCGAACCGGCTATGAAGGCAGAACCGGCGGACAGGTCAATGCGAGCGATACCGCCCTGAGCCCCTGAGCCCGAGGTGTTTCCATTCTCGGCTATGTACAGAAACTTGCGACCGTTGCTGGTATCCAACACCATCGAGGAACAGAAATTCGTGTTAGCTACCAGCACATCGACCGCATTGGTGGTCTCATTGATACGGCGAATCTGACCGCCGGCCCCGCGCGCCTGATACTCGGCCACATACAGGAAGTTTCCGTCGCGAATCACATCAATGGGGTTTGCCAGGTTCGACAGAGGATTTCCGGCCACCGCACCTACGACATCCCCCGTGGAGCCACCGGTAGCCTGAATGTTGCTAAACCTGATCAAGGAACCCTGAAGCGCCGCCCGGAAATTGTTGGTAACGTAAACCGTGTTGGCTTCCACCAGCAACCCGAAAGGGTCAGTGGCGCTGAACTGCGGAGCCACCGCAGTCCCATTCACGCGGCTCAGAGAAATATTGCTGGAGCCGGGAACCGCATCCGGATTGCGCGGCAGCAAGGTGGCTTTGCCCTGCCCGACCCCGTTGCCATTGCCTTGAACCACCACTACTCGCGTACCCAGCGTGGCTCCAAAGTTACCGATACCCAGGCGCGTGCAGGCATTGGTAGCCCCGCCCACACCACCCGCAGTGGGTAACATGCTGGAGAGGGTTAGACCGGTGGCGGCCGTAGCTGTCAGAGCAGGATTAACCACCGCAGTGCCGGTGGCCCCGCCCGTCAATCCACCGGTGCCGGTACCTGTGCCGGTGCCAGTACCCGTGCCGGTGCCGGTGCCGCCGGTGCCGGTGCCCACACCTCCGCCAGTATCTGGCGGAGCCTGGAACCCCGTATTGTTGCCGCTGGTCCCGCAGCCCACCAGGCAGCCCAGGGTCGTTAGTGCGACGGCCGCTAAAGAGAATTTTCGAAAGTGACTGGACATAAGAATACCTCCTACGGAATCCCGTGGCCCGCCGTTTCGCCTCGCGGTCTTTGAGTCCTTTCCTAAACGGGCAAAACCGTACCCAAAACTCGCAGCCAGTTTCCGCCCACCACTTTGGCCACATCCAGTTCACTCCAGCCGGCCTCCAGCATGCGCTCCACCAGATGAACCAGGTCGGTCGGGTCCTTCAGATCGTCAGGCAGTTGGTCGGTCCCGTCGAAGTCAGAACCAATGGCCACCGAATCGATGCCGGCCACCTCCACCATGTGTTCCAGATGGCGAAACACATCATGACTGGTGCAGGCCCCCTCGGTCACCAGGAACTTGGGCACAAAGGTCACCGCCACCAATCCCCCGCTCCTGGCCAGGGCCAACATCTGGGCATCGTCCAGATTGCGCTCGCCAGGCACAAACCTTTGACAGCAACTGTGGCTGTTGACCACCGGCCCCCGGTAGAGCTGCAGGGCTTCGTCAAAGGCCTTCCGCCCCAAATGGGCTGTGTCCAGCAGCATGCCCAGGCCACTCATCCGCTGTAACAACTCACGACCGTGGTCACTCAGCCCGGCCACGGGGTCGGCCCCGCAACCTCCGGCGGCCGGGCTGTTGTGATTGTGGGTCAGGCCGATGGCTCTCAGGCCCAGTCGGAAAAAAACCTCCAGCATGTCCATTTGACCCAGCAAGGGGTCAGCCCCCTCCAGGGAAATCAGCAGCCCCTGACCACCCCGGGCCAGCAGATCCCCCAGGCTGGCCCGAGAATCGATCAGGCGCAGTCTGCCGGCCGAGGCCTCGATGGTCTGGTGAATTTTCTCAAAAATCTGCAACGCCACCACCGTAGAGCCAGGACCCACCTCGGCCAAACTGGTGTAAACGGCCTCGATTTGCAGATTGAGTCCAGCCTGACGCATGCGCGGTAGACTGCAATCCCAGCCGCCCGTTCCCCGGTTGAAGTCCCCGCCCCGCTTGACCACATTTCGAAAAGTGTCGGTGTGGCCGTCGCACACAAAGGTGCCGTGCAAAAGTTGAGCAGCTCGCATGAAAAAAATCCCTCTCTATAGTCGACGCACGTGAACGCGGGTGGCAAAGCTGCAGCGCGCCATAAATTCGTCCATGCCCATCTCCACCCGACTCGTCTTGGTAGGATAGGGGTCGCGCAAGACCACCCGATAAATCACGGGCTGCCCATACTGGTCCAACCGATAGTAGGCAGCGGTCAACACATAAGCGTGGCCGGTCTGCCCGGCCGCCCCCGTCAGGCCCACGATCAAAGGCCAGCGATACTCCAGATCCTGAATCACCGAGGCAGGCTCCAGGTTGCGCGAATCGGCCTCGATTTGCGACATCCGGCCCCGCGTATCGGGGGCCCACCCTTGCAAAGCCGCCATAATCATCTGGGGTCCGGCCGGGGCATCTACGGCACTGCCAAAAACCTTGGCCACAATATCTTCTTGCTTAATATAGAGACCATGATAGTTGAGCACCATCTGAATGCAGGCCGCCCAGCACCAGTTTTGCATGCGCTGGCGGCCCTGACCCTCGGCAGCCGCGAAGTGAACAAAGTCCTTGGCAGGTACCCCGGCCACCCAATCCTGAGGACCGATCTGTGTTCGATCGGCCCGGGCCGGAGCCAACAAAGCTGCCATCATCACCAGCACCGAAAGTAGCCTGCGCATTGTGCCTCCCAAACCTACCATGGAATCCAGCCCCGCCAGCGAGCGCGGCGCTGCACTCTGCGCCCAACCCGTCCCCATTGATAGAGAATTTGCTCTGGCGTGAAAAAGTCATTCCCTGTCCAACGAGTTCCCTCGGGCATGGGCTGGCGCACCCACAAAACCAGGGCCGGCCAATCGGGCGGAGGCTTGACGGCCTTGCCCATCTCGCTGAGCACCACGCAAATCGTATGCGCACTCAATCGAGAACGCTCCCAGGCTGGCCAGATCCCTCGGCAATCCCGCTCCACAAACAACAAAAAATCTTGCTCGGCGCCCTGCGGCCTGCACTCCACCGACTCAACCACGCCGACATCCAACAAGGACATCCAAAAAAGGCGAGGCCCCAAAATCTCCAGCCGAAAGCCCTTATCCAGATCCCAACGAAAGTGGGCTGCCCGAAAATTCCGCGGATAATGCACATAGTCCACGCGCAACCTCCGCGCGTCGACTGGCTTCCATAGCGGGACCTTAGTGGTATTCAATCTTACCGGTGGCGGTCCGGATGGGCACCTTGCGCAACCACAACGTCTTGTCCCACCATTTGGTATTGTTGCGATACCACTCGATGGTCCGATCCAGGCCGTCCTCAAACTGGGTGGTAGCCTCCCAGTTCAACAACTGCTTGGCTTTGGCCGTCGAAGAAGTGTGCCGAAAAACCTGGCCCGGGCGATCGCCCACCAGCTTGATCTCGCTGCTCGAATTCATGTGCGCCTTGATACGCTCGGCGATCTCCAAGACGCTGTAGGACAATCCCGACCCCAAATTGATCACCTCGCCGCAGACTTTGCCCAAGTCGGCATGGAGGGCCGCGTCCAGCGCCTTGCAGTGGTCTTCCACGTAGAGCCAGTCGCGTTTGGCCTCGCCATCGCCGTGCACCGTGAGCGGCTCGCCCAGCAGACAGGCCGTAATAAAGCGAGGGATCACTTTCTCTAAATGCTGATAGGGACCGTAGTTATTGAAAGGCCGAATGATCACGGCCGGAATCTGATAGGTGGCCCAATAGCTAAAGACCAACCGGTCAGCACCGGCTTTGGCGCTGGCGTAGGGGCTCATGGGCTTGAGAGCGTGGTCTTCATCCATAATGTCGGCCTCGGCGGTGCCGTAAACCTCGGAGGTCGAGATATGGATAAAGCGCTCAATCCGCTCCCGGTGACCCAGCACCGCATTGGCGATGCGCTGCGTGCCCAGCACGTCGGTTTCAAAGAATACCTTGTTGTCGTAGATCGAGCGGGTCACGTGACTCTCGGCCGCAAAGTGAATCACAACGTCTGCCTGCTCCACCAGTCGACCCACCAGCTCACCGTTGGTCACATTGCCATACCAAAAAACCAATCGGCCCTGCTCGCCGCTGCTGGGGTCGATATGCTCCTGAGGCAGATTGTCGGGATTGCCCGCGTAAGTCAGCAAGTCCAGCACGATCACTCGGTAATCGGGGTATTTATTCAAAATATAGCGAACGAAGTTGCTGCCGATAAAGCCGGCGCCACCGGTCACGAGTAGGGTCTTCATGGTTTTCTCACTTCCCTGTCTGCCAAAGAATCTCCAGGCTACCGGGTCCACACCAAAACATCAAGTCCACAATCGACAGGTGTGAAACAAACGCTTCACCCCGTTGCCGATAGGTAGGGTGCTGGTAACCATGCCAGAGCACGCTTACCCCGATGGCCTCAAACTGAGACTCATCCAGGTAATCTCGAGCGGCGTCGCCAGTTAAATACTGGGTGGCCTGCAAGAGCCGGCAAATTCCGACCAAACGCTCCGTCTTCCTGCCTGCAACCCCCATCTCCGAAGACAAGATTCCCTTCCAGGGCATCCCCAGCTTCTCAGTCAGCCATTTCAGGCCTTGCACGTCCCAATCCACCAATAGCGGCCAATCGTGGCCATAGTAGGCCTGCAGATCGGGATAGAGCCAGTCAAAATAGGGAGCCTTGGAGTAGGCCTGACGCAAAGTCTCCAGATGCTTGCGCCGCCAGGGTTGCGAATAGTCCACTTCGACCTCATTGACCAGAGGCGCCCCCTTGACCCGCACCGGCACGCTGATCCAGCCGATGCTGCCCTGAGGGGTCAAAATCCGATTGCGATTGCGCCAGCCGTGCTTGTCATACTGCACGTCGTCATAGATCACAAAGTGGTCGCACCAGGCATACTGGTCGAGATGACCCTGCCAGGGCAAAAAACTGGGCTGTAACACCACTACCTTCATGAGGAACGACCTTCCACTGCCTGCAAAGCATGATACAGGTAGGTCTGAATCCCTACCTGGGCGTTAAAATTCTGCAACATAAAGAAGCGGCCGTCCTGAGCCACCTGGGCCCGGTGGTCGGCGTCGCAAATCAGCTTCTCCATCACCTCCACCAGCGTGGTGCGGTCGGCGTGCAGCCAGGGAAAGCGACAGTCGAGTCCCCAATACTCCAGGTGGCGATTCAGATTGGCCCGATCAAAAGCCTGAATACAGGGACGCCGCAAAAACATGGCCTCATTGCCTGTCATACCCATAAATCCGCGCAGCTGATGAAAGGCGATGTCGCAATCCTGACGAGCCTGCAATATTTTGCCGTGGGGAACCCCGGCCAACTGCAAAAACTGCACGCCGGGATAGCGCTGCTTCAGCACCTGAGCCGCCTCCAGAAAAGCCCCGGTATCTTTGTGATACAGGTAGCGATGCAAAGTCGGATGCGGCAGGCTGGGAGTATGCAACACTCGCAAAATGCCGTCCCTGGCGCTCAGTGGGGGGCGCAACTCCAGATCCTCCAAAACGGGCGGGTAAAAGCCGGCGTAAAACTTGCTGTTGGGGTACATCCGCAAGATATGTGGCAGGGCGGCCAGCACCGTTTTCCCCGGGCGCTGGCGGCCGGCCACCCCGCTATGCACCCGTTGACCCACATAAAAGTGCAGACTGGGCTTGGTGCGCGCAATCGCCCGAAAGGATTCCGGCCAGTCCAGCGTTTCCACGTCGTCTTCCTCAAAAAAGGCCAGCACATCAGCCCGCTCCAGCAGATCTTTGATCTCGTCGCTCCAGCCCGGGGCCGTGTAGATCACGTTGCAGTCAGGTCCGGCCGGCTCAATAAAGGGGTGGGGCTCCTTGCACAGCACGTGAGCCGTGCTCTGGCTGTAGCGATTGATGGCCATGGCATGCTGCATCCCCGACCCCGCCACGTTGTACAGGTCCACCAGCAGCACGCGCATTTGAGCCCGGGCCCCCGCCGCAAAGCGCTCGCTCCAGTGCACAGGAGCCATCCCGGCCTGGTCCACCTTCACACAAAAACGGGGAATCACCCCGTCGTTGGCCTCCAGATAGGGGCCTTCACCGGCCGTCCCCGTGCGGGTGGGCGTCACCGTCACCTGAAACTGCTCCGCCTTCAACTGCGAACGCAGCAACTGACTCAAATCATGAGTGGCCACCGCCAGCCCAAACTCATTGTCATACTCCCCATACCGAAAGCGATGCAAAGACCCCTGAAAGGCCAGATTGACCGGCTCACTAAAGTCAAACTGGGCTCGCTCCGTCAACAACTCGCGCAAACGAGCCACCGGATCGACGGCCACGCTCAAAGGGGCGTCTTCCACCACCGGCAAATTCCGCACCGAGG
Source organism: bacterium (assembly GCA_018780265.1). Classification (GTDB taxonomy): domain Bacteria; phylum Vulcanimicrobiota; class Xenobia; order Xenobiales; family JADMJV01; genus JADMJV01. The sequence continues at coordinate 94,290 of JADMJV010000012.1, read as the reverse complement.
GCGGGCTCACCAGCTCAATCTTCCACGGATCCGCCTGAGCACTGGCCTGACAGCGCACCCAACAAACCCCCAACTGCTCGACCAACTCGGCCAGCCCATCCCACTCCGGCTCCAGGGCCGCCGTCAAAAGCAACTCCGGTCGCTCCTCCAGCAAGGCCCGCCGAGCGGCCCCCAACCGCCACTCCAACCCACCCGGCGGCAGCACCGAATACTCCTCAAAATTGCGCATCGGGAAGGGCCCTGCATTCAGGCTCCATTCCTCCCCCCCCACCAGCGAAAGCCCCTCGTGGCGGCCATCCACATAATACTGCTGGAGCACCGACAACATCTCCCGCAAAGCCGCCGCGCCGGCGCTAATGCTCATCACCTTCATAGCCTGCAACCATGCAACGGCCACCCAGGCATTCCTGCGCAACAACAGCCTCGTCTAGCGACGAGCTCTGCCAACCCATATGAGCACACGCGTGCGCGGTTAGATCCGGGCTTCTTGACCCGCGGCTTTGCGTCGGGCTTACCTCTGGCTCTTTTTTATCAAAGGAAGCGAAGTAGGCCAAACGTCTTTTTGCCAATACCTTTCGCGGCGGTCCATAGCACGAAGGCCATCCGTTCCGAAAGCGGATAGCGGAGAGCTTTGCGCACTCGCTCACGAGCCGCCAACTGGTCAGTTCGGCCGGAAATTTGAACCTGCTTTTTGGGCCAAAATCGAGGCCGCCCGGGGTGACTTGTAGAAACAACCGAGGTGGGAATCTCTCGAAGTCTGTTAGCCGCACAATTTTTTTGGAATCTAGACCGGACTAAGCAGGCCCTGCAAGAAGTCGCCGGGCACCTTTCGGATTCGCCGCTGGATTCCGAGGGTCTGGTTCTGCGAAGCGAATTGCTCTTGAAATTGGGCAGACTGGATGAAGCCGAAGATTCAGCCCGCCAGGCAATAACCGGGAACCGACAATGCATGCAGGCCTTCCTACTTTTGGCTCGCATCGCCCGAACGCGAAATCAGTGGAGCGAGGCTGAGGAATTTGCCCGCCAATCGTTGGCTGTGCAGGCCAACTGGTTGGCCCTCAATGAACTGGCCTTGGCCTTACTGGGTCAGGGGAACCTGTCAGAAGCGCTGGATTGCCTGGACGAAAGCCTGGACCTTTGCTGGCATGAGTGGACGCTTTACCTGAGAGGTTGTGTCCTGTTGGAACTCGATCTGGAACAGGCGGAGCGAGTCTTTCAGTCTCTCCTCGAGTGGAATCCTCACGGGTTCGGTTTGCTGGGCCTGGCTTCGGTGGCCAGGGAGCGTGGACGATTTGCCCAAGCCCTGCACTATGCGGAATTGGCTCTGGCTAACGACCCAGAAAACGACGCTCTGCACAGCCTATATGCGCAGGCAGACATTGAGCTTCAGGTGTCCATCCCACCCGTGGGTGTTCGCGGCAGCGGGCTGGTGCTGCTGGCTCTCTTTCTCAGTTTATGGATCAGTGCGCTGGTCCAGGCGGTCGGGCCCGTCATTGGAACTCCACCGCTCTGGATCACGATATGGTTGGAAGTGGCCATTTTGATGGTGGCCCTGCGCGACGCCTGGCAGACGGTGGGATTTCTCTCTCTGGCTCAGCGCTTCCCCGGTATGTCTGACCGGTTTGCGCCTCGATTTCTTATCACAGCCTTGGGTTGGTTAACGCTGGTCGTGAGTCACAGGCTAATGACTTGGACAGCTCTGGCTCAGGTCGTACAAGTGCTGATTGTCCACCGCCTGGGAATGCACTACCGATTCCGGGCGGTGATTCTAACACTTTTGCCTGCCGTTGCGATTTGCCTCTGGCCCCATCCTCCCGCATTGGCAATCATCTTCGGATGGTGGATACACCTGAGGTTGTTGCGCAAATATCTATTCCGAGCCGCTCAGGATTGGAAAGCCATTCTCCAGAGGCCCACGGGGTTAGTCGTCCAAGGCGCGAGTTCTACCCCTGAGTAGAAAGCCACCCAGTATACGCCCAACCAAAGATGGCCGCCCAATGATGACCACCTCCCCCGCCTCAACTTGAGCCAGCAACTGTGACAAAATCGGCATTTTGACCGCCTCCCGGTGGCCCAGACATTGACAGAGAAGATGGTGCTGGTTATTAACCCGGTCAATTTCCCCCAACAAAAGTCGGCCACCCCCAACACAAACAGGCTCTTACAGGCCCTCCATAGCCCCAAATCCAACCCGCGGACGCCGACCATGAGCGAAATCGACCCAACCGTCCTGCGAGCCCCAAGAATCATCGACAACGCAGCCGAAAAACCCAGTAACCATGCCGTTTTTGGCACCTTCCAATTTTGACAGTCAGCCCCCAAATGGCTATCCTTAGACTATGAATATTGATCCAACTCACCTGAATGCCCAGCAACTGGGAGAACTTGGCGCGGACGCCGTCGACCACCTCGCTCGCCGCGCTTGCGGCACTTTGACCAGCTACCGCCTTCTACTGGGGCGCTGTCTTTTGGCCATGGACCGATATCGCTACCACTTTGACCACGGCTGCTGTACTTCCATTCATTATGCCACCCTGGTTCTCGGCTTGAAGGCCAAGCAGGCCCGTCAGTTTCGGCACGTGGCCACTCGACTGGAGGAACTTCCAGCTCTCTCCAACCAGGCCACCCACGGCCTGATCGCCTGGTGCAAATTACGCGAGGTAGTCCGGGTGGCCAGCCCCGACACCGAGGAGTTCTGGATCGATCTGTGTCGCCACAAGACCTACGAACAGATTGAGAGATTGGTGGCCCTGACGGCTCCGGGTCAACTGCCGGCCCTGCCAACAAGTCATCTCGCCCAACCCATTCACACCGAGTTGCGCATACAACTCAGTCCCCAGGCCATGATTGTGGTGGATCGAGGGCTGCAGGCCCCGTCCCAACAAGCTGGGCGTATGCTCAACCGGGCCGAGGCGGTCGAGATGTTGTTCGCCCAACTCCTGGCCGGCCACCCTCTCGATGAGGATTTACAGCATGAGCAGCGGGAGCGGGCCCTGGCCAAGGCGCGCTCGGAGGCTCAGAAAGATTTGGAGGAATGTCCCGTGCGGGACACGCGATTTAATCCGGAGGCTCGCCACATCACTCCGGCTCAGACTCGCGAGTTGCAGCGCCGCGATGGCTACCGCTGTAGCACACCGGGCTGTCCGCACCACCTCTACCTGCAAACTCACCACATCCACTACTACTCGCACGGGGGCAAGACCGTGCCACTCAACTTGCTGACCCTCTGCAGCGCGTGCCACCGCAATGTTCATGAGGGGCGGCTCAAGATTGAGGGAACGCCGGGGAACCTGGTATTCTCGAATGAGCAGGGTCGCAATCTGCAACAGAAATGGCGGTTGGATGTGGCGGACTGGCTGGATGTGTGGATCGGTTGGACCGGGGAAGAGTTTGATTGCTATCGGGGGCGACTGGCCGCGTAGTTCATGGGTCGAAGGGAGGAACTGCTAAGCCGCTACAGTCGCTTCTTTTTCATGCCTGTTTGAAGAATCTCGTCTACGATGCTCAGTGCGAGGTGGAACGAGCGCCCTGGCTGACACCCGACCAGGGGGAAGCGTGACCGCTCTCAGCACTGTGATCTGGTCACAATTTGTCGGGCCAACCGATGCTCCCCACGACTATGCCAGGAAGTGTTCTTCATTCTCGATTATGCCGGGTCAGGCACCGACTCCGGGTCTCCTCTGACCCTCGGCTATTTGAAACTCTCCGACTCTCATCTTCGCCACCTTCGGGGTCGGAGGTAGGCCGGGCCGAGCCCGACCCACCCGAGAGTGAGTACCGGGGCCGCCGAAAATCCTCCAAACCCAGGCCTGTTCCCACCCCCACAATCATCCCTGCAGGCACCCCATGCTCACATCGGCCAATTTCTCCCGCCGTCCGCGCTGGACGGCTCCCCTCTGCAAGAGTATTCTCAGGCCATGAATACTTACCATCAGGACACCCTCTCAGCCCTGCGTCCGGCCGCTGTGGGTCTGGCGCTGGCCATTCTGACCGTCCTTTTCGGCCAGTTGCTGGGGATCGTTTTCGGCCTCAACGAAGAGGCCATCAGAGGCCGCTTACAGGCTTCCGCCGCCCAGGTGCGCGACACGGTCTACCACGGCGACGAAGCCGCTATCAAAACCGTCCAGGAGAAGTCCTGGACCTACATGAAGCGCGCCCACCTGCACGCCGGCAGCATGGGCACCACAGCGATAGCGCTCAGTGTGCTGGTCAGCCTGGTGGGGCTTTCTCGAATGGCCACGACCGCCATCAGCCTGGGCCTGGGAGCAGGAGGACTGGGCTATTCCGTCTTCTGGATGTGGGCCGGGTTTCTGGCCCCCCACCTGGGCGGCACCGGGGCGGCCAAAGAATCCCTGCGCTGGCTAGCCATACCCTCTTCGGGCGCCTTTGTGCTGGCCACCACCGCCGCCCTGGTCGGCCTGCTGACGCTCCTGGTCAGGCCTCGGTCAGAAAAATAACATTCGGGCGGGCTCTTTGACGCCCGTGTAACGCTGGAAATTCGTGCATCTGGCACAATGACGGCAGAGCAAGCACCGAGGAGAACACGGCCATGACCATTTTGCGAAATCTCAGCCCCCTGGGCCACAAGGCCCCCCCGGCCATTCCCCAGCCGAGAATTCAGGCCAGCCCATGCAGCGCGCCCGAGGCGCCAGACGACTTCGTTCAGTTGAGCAGCCCGTCCGGTTCAGCGTCCCCGGGCTGGGGCAAGAAGGCGCTGATGGCCACGGCCCTGGCGGTGGCGCTGGCCACCTCTGGATGCGCCACCCACGGCGGCTACTACGGCACCCAGGACAACGTGGCTGCCGTGGTGATCGGAGCGGGCGTGGGCGCCATCATCGGTGGCACCCTGGCGGACCACTACTCTCCCCCCATCTATCCGTCCACTTACGGATATGGCTACCAGTACCGTCCAGTGTACAATCCGCCCACCCTCTATCAGGCCCCTTTTTATAACCCCTGCTACATCTGCTACTAATGCTTCTCATGGAGTAGAGCGAAAGGCCTGCCGCTGGCCGCTTTTCCACAAGTCCACAAATCCAGCAGCCGAGGAACCGGCCGAAAAGGCGGACGTACCCAGGCGTCGAAACACAAGTGCATTCTAGGCCTGGAGATTCGCTTGTTTCGATCCATTTTGGCTCTATTTCTAATCATCCATAGTGTCGCTGGTTGGTGCGAACCCTATAAGGGATGCGGGCGGGTTGAGGGGCGAGCCAGTTTGGCACAATGCCAAAAACAGTCAGGTTTTGCCAGCGAAATGCATCACCCTGACCCATGCTTATGAAGATCTCTGGTGGTCAGCATTTTGACGTTTGTGTCGGAAAATGGCGATTCGGCCGAGTTTGAGAAATCTGTGCAAGGAGTATTTCAGAGTTTCCTCTGGCTTTAAATGATTTATATGGACTACGCGGCGACCTCGCCGCTGCGGCCCGAGGTGCGCCAATTGCTGCTAAATTGCTACCACCAGGACTGGGGCAACGCTACTTCCCTGCATAGCCACGGACATCGAGCCCGCATGCACCTGGAGGAGGCCCGTGAACGCGTGGCCCGCCTGTTGGGAGCCAGAGTGGAAGAAGTGATCTTCACTTCAGGCGCGACCGAGGCCAACAATCTGGCTTTGTTGGGTTGGATGCGCCAGCAGCCGGCAGGCAGCCGCCTGATCGTAAGCGCTGTTGAGCATCCATCGGTGTGGGAGGCAGCCAAAGCGTTAACTTTTGAGGGTTATGCCGTGGACGTGGCGCCGGTGGATCGGTGCGGGCGAGTGGTGGTGGAGGCCTTGCTCGAACTGGTCGGCCCGCGCACGGCCATGGTTTCGGTGATGGCCGTCAATAATGAGGTGGGCGTGGTCCAGCCGGTGCCCCAGTTGGTGGCAGCCAAAGGCTCTTGGAAGCTGCACGTGGATGCGGTGCAAAGCGGCCTGATCGGCTGGCCGCAACTGGAAGGCATCGACATGTTGAGCCTGTCCGCCCACAAGCTGGGTGGACCGGTGGGGAGCGGTTGTTTGTATCTGCGCCAGGGGCTGAGACTGGCTCCGCTGCTGGTGGGTGGCTCTCAGGAAGATCATCGCCGGGCGGGCACCAGCAATTTGATTGCCGCGCTGGCCCTGGCCGAAGCGATGGAAGTGAGCGTGCGGAGCAGACCCGAGGAGCTGGAGCGTTTGATCGGTTTGAGGAATCGCCTGGAAACCGGGCTTGAAGGGGAGTTGCTGGGGCGGGGGGCGCAGCGGAGCCCACACATCAGTAGCTGGTTGTTTGAGGGAGTGCGGGCCGAGCCCCTGTTGGTGCTGTTGGATCTGGAAGGGATTTCGGTGTCCTCGGGATCGGCCTGCTCGTCGCACAGCGTGGAACCCTCTCGAATTGTCACGGCGATGGGATATAGCGTCGAGCAATCACGCGGGTTGATCCGCTTCTCGTTGGGTCACGCCAGCAGCCTGGAAGAGGTGGACAGGGTGTGGGGGGCGATGGGACCTGCTTTGCAGCGAGCTCGACTTCAGGCAGGGTAGCGACAGACTTCGATGGGTAGTGACTGACGCAACTGTTGGCCGTCGCTCAGCGTCAGTCCGACGCGAAATCCGTAGTGAACGCGGAAGGTGTTCCAGTCGCCCGAGGCGGGCGAGTCGAGGGGAATGGGGAAATCGAAGAAGCCCTTCATGGGGTATTCGAGGTCTGGCTCGGGAGTGATGTCGCGGGTTTGCAGGCTGGTGACCTTGCGGTGATGGTAGCCCTTTTTGGTGGATTCTTCGATTGCGGCAAACCGAAAAGTGAGGCATCGCGGTAGGGGTCCATCGGAAACCTTGCGGATCACCAACTCACCGGTCAGGGACTGGCCGGGTTCGACCTGACAACTGTCCAGGCGCACCTCCAGTTCGACTCCGCCGGCCGGCAAGACAAACCAGTGTTGCTCCTGGTTGGCGGGGCTGGCAGCGGGCAAAACGGGGATGTGGAGGCGGTGAATGGCGTCCCGTTTCAGGGCGGGCAGCAGGGTGGGCAACAGGCCCGGGACGGCCCCTTTGCGGCGCGCTTTGAGGGCGTAAAGGCAGCGCAAGTCCTGGCTGAAGTAGCTGGGGGGGAGGCCTTCGGGGAGCAAAAAGTGAAACTCGGCGGGGCCCTCGGAGCAGTCCACGGTGCTGGCCATTTCGAAAAAGGGGAGCACAAACTGAAAGCTGAGGTTGCCGGCCCCCAGCACTTCTTCGCCCTGCAATGTAAGGTGGACTAAGGATTCGCCCGGGCCATGGATGCGCACGACCCCGGCTAGCGATTCGCCCGGGCGCAAGGTGGCGCAAATGAGGTCAATCTCTAGTTCGTTCATTGGCCCCCTTCAAGCAGTTAAATTGCGCCGTTGCAGCGCCCAACTGCGTACGGCCGCGTCGCTGTCCCTCAGGCCCAGATGAATCCATTCCGGGCCGTGAGTCCTTTCCAACATCTGGAAGGCTCTCCTGCGCAGCGCCGATAGGCTGGTGTCCTTGAGAACGAGTAGTGCGCTATGGGTGAGGCCGGGCGGGATTTCGCGAGCGTAATTTTCGAGCAGGTCCAGGGTGGCCTGGCCGGCGCTGGCTGGCAATTGGCCCTGGAGTTGGCGGAGCGCCTCCTGGACCAACTGGGTGGGGCTTTCTCCCAGGCGCACGCATTCTTGAAAGCCGGCTTTGTGCAGTTCGGCGTTGGCCTGGGGGAGTTCGGGATCGTTGTGATTACTCCGGCAGGCCCAGTGGGCCAGGCGGGTGCGCCATTCCGGAGAGACCCCTTCGCTACTCAGGGCGAGGCGCAGTCCGGCGCAACGGGCTCGGGCGCTGATGGCGTTGCTGTTGAGTAGTTGGCACAGCGGCTGTTCGGCCGTGTTTCCGCGCCAATGCACCAGCAGCCAGCGCAATAGCGGGAGAAATGCCGACTCGGTGAGCGCACCCGGGGCCGCCGGACCGGCTTGCAGGCAACCGAGGTAGTCACGCACCAGCGCCGGGTCGAGATGGCCGCGCTGGACCAGCCAGAAAAAGGCCATCAATCCGCCCGGTCCGGGCCCAATGTAGCTGCCGTACAGATTGCAACGCAGAGGGTCGGGCAGGGGATAGTCTTGGAGTGCCTGCAACATTTGGTCGCAGAAATCCAGGTTGTCGAGCAGGCCGGTTTGGAAATGCGGCAGCCCCCAGCTCCTGGCGAGTGGGTCGAGAACAGGCTTGATAGGTTGCAACAGGTCGGTCATAGGTCGAAAAAAATTCAACAAAGACTCCTTGTCTTCCTCCGTTGCCGGCTCCCGTCGCGTCGACTCGCTCCCCCTTCTAGCCTGGCATCGTGACCGGCCCTCATTTGGTGAGGCAAAATCGACCGACCCCCTACAAACAGAAGGGGAACTGCTCGGACTCACCCTCGTGTGACTAAATCACTTCGCAGAGTCTGATGCGTACGCTACACTCTGGAGATATAGTTATATGGAGCGCGCATGTATATATCTAACAGTCTTCCAAGCTTCGGCGTTTTAGGGGCAATCTTCAGGCCCACCAGTTCGACAGGGACGGCTGCCCATGAACAGACCTCTCCTCCGACGGATTCTGTCTCACTAGGAAGCGCGGATGTCCAGGTGGCAGCAGAGAAAGCCTCTGACCGACACCTCAAGCGTGAGTTGCTGGGCTTAGCTGGGATGCTGGTGGCGGCCGCAACGGTTCCGGTGTTAGGATTTTTGGGCGTGGCCATGCTCGGCGCTTCTGGAGCCTACAGCCTCAAGAAAGCCTACGATGTAACAATAGCCCATGAAGCCGAAAAGCTTGCGCCGACGGGTCAGCTTCAGCAGAACGCTAATGGTACTTTGTCGATGTTTTGATGCCCCCGTAAATCGAGACCCCCAACGCAATGGCTCCATAAGAGGCATCCGGGCCAAGTGACGCCAAGCCGCGGACTATTTCAAGTCGCTCAAGGGCGAAAAGCCTTGAAAAACCGGTCCAACTGATCGACCGCCAGCAAAGCCGAGCGCACAAGCCCCTTCGACGTGGCTAGGGTTGCTCTGCGGTTGCGCCCTACTCGGTAGGGTTTGGGCCGACGGGAACTGATGGAGGAACTCCCAGCCCTGGTCCCGGCCGAAGAAGAACCCGACCCTATTCTTCAGACCCTCTGTGCCGCTCAAACGCCGCACATGCCGGTAGACTCCAGCTTCTCGCCCCCCCGGTCACGGCCAGGCGGCGGCCTAGCTTGAGGGTGAGGGCATTGGTCGGAGCCGGACTGGTGACTGGTGGCGCCCCCTGCAGGCAATGGGTCTGTACTGCCATTACGATCGAGACCCGCCCGGTCCGCGAACGCCGGGGCCTGCAAGAATGGCCGGTTCCAGAGTGACTAAGGAGGGGTAAAGTGAGGCAATTTCATTGAGGGTCAACCAGTTGGCCTGCACACCCAACGCCGGGCGGGGAATTGCAGGTTTTGGAGTGACGGGGGCGGGGGAAGTAACTCCAGATTTTTGGGAGGCCCTATGCCAATCTACGTTTACAAATGCACCGAATGCAATCAGTACAATGAAGCGCTGCAAAAAGCCAGCGACCCTCTACTGACAACCTGTCCCCACTGCCACGCCGTAGCCCTGATCAAGGTGATCGCGCCGGTTGGCGTAATCTTTAAGGGCACCGGGTTTCACAAAAACGACTACAACAGTACTCAGGCCAAATCGTCGACCAGTTCCCCGCCGGCCAGCACCGAAACGCCGTCCAGTGGAAGCGGTAGCGAGACCCCTGCCGCCAGCACGACAGGCGACTCGTCGAGCACGCCTGCCCCCGCTCCGGCCTCATCCTCTTCGGGGGATTCGGGTGGGTCCTCATCGTCGGGAGACAAGGTGGCCTGATGAAAAAGCTGCAGCCAGTTCTCGACCTGATCAACACTCTCATCGTTCAGCAAGTCGACGTGGACCTGGCCTCCACGTCCGAGCAGTCGCTGGGCGTCAAGACATCGGTCAGCAAAGTGCTGCTCAAAACCCGTCAAGCCGAAGGTCTGACCGTGGAAGATATTCAGATTTCGGTTGAAAAGCTGCAGCTACCCCACCCTGAAGACTTCAACCTCTACCTGACCGTCGTGCTGGAAAGGCTGGATCTGCTCATCAATCCGGCCTTCTGGGGGCGAGCCGCCAAAACGGCCCGTCAAGCCGTGGTCAGCAAACTGGGCGTATTGCTCGATAAAATTGAGTTGCGCAACGTGCGCGTAGAGGTGGAGCTATCGCCAGCCAAACTGGTCGACCTGCGCGTCACCATGGAGAGTTGTCGCGTCAAACTGGTCGGTCAGTTGATGAACGAGGTGACCAACCTCAACCTCGAAGTGCTCAACTTTGACCTGCGTGAAAAAGACAAGAAAAAGGCCCTGGGCCAGGCCACCGTTCGCTTGCAAGATCTGCGAGTGCGAGTCATGGAAATCATGCTAAACCGCGCCTTTGATGTGATCCGCGACCGCATCCCGGCCAAAGCCAAACTGACCAACATCGACATCGCCCTCATCGACAGCACCATGCGACTGACCATCAAGACCGGCTTTCTGCCCATGGCCATCCCGGTTGAACTGCAGATGTCCACCCGCGACAACCTGTTTGGCATTTACATCGTCAAGATCTTCATCGGCCTGGCGCGCCCGCTGATCCTGAAAGCCATTCAAACCTTTGCCGCCGGCAAGCGGGAGATCACGGCCGCCGAAAGCAACATTTGGATCAATCCCTGGGTCAAGATTCCCGTCAAGATAGACTGCCGCGTGGACCGCTTCTGCGTAGATGGAGGGGCCCTGGTGATCGAATTTGGACAACTACCTGTTCAGGCGGTGGCCGCCCCCCCAGCCATTGAGGCGCCCGCCGCGGACCCCCACGACGAAGAGGTCAGTGAACCGGTGGAAGCTTTTTTAACGGATGCGCCTTAAGTAGATCGGCCGCCTGACCGTAACGCCCCAGGTCCATCAGAAGGCGCGCCTTCATCTGGATCAAGCCCGGCTCGCTCGGCTCTAACCGAAGGGCCTTGTCCAAAATTCGACTGGCCTCCTCGAGGCGACCCTTCTCCTCCAACAGGGTCGCGTATATCAGCCATGGTTCGTAACTTTGAGGCTCGCCGTCGGCCCATTGAAGACAGTCCTGGCCGGCTGTTTCCAACTCCAGTTCATCCTTGGGCGTAGCCAGATACACTTTCGTATAAAGCCATTCACCCTCGCCCTGCAGGGGCGTGATGCTGAGGCCCAATAGAGGCGAATCCTGATTCTCGGGAAGGCGGACCTTCCACTCCCAACGAGAGCCCACTTTCTGGCCCTTGACCACCTCGGATTTGATGGCGTATCGGTCTCCCTGGGTTTGCACCAGGGTAAACTCGCGGTTCAAGTCGGGCCCCGAATAAGTGTCCAGAAATTGAAAGGACAAACCGGGAGGTTCGCCCTCACCGGCCGGCTTTGACACCACCAGAGCGGGAGCGCCGCCGCCTACCACTTCTACCCTATCGAGTTGAGCCGAGGTCGAGGCCGGAGAGCCTCCGCGCACCGTGAAGCCACCTATCTGGCGATGATTTTCTCCCGTAATCGCAAATTTGTGCTGAGTCGACGTCAAGGAGCGCGCTTTACAGCCTTCCAGGCGAAGTCCACTGTGATCGACCTTTACCCTACCCGGCCCCGTAATCTCCAGTCGTTCCCCTTTGGACAGTACCAGCACCGTAATAACCGAACCGGCCGGCACATCAACAGCCAGGGGTTCGGCCCATTTCTGACCGGAGACCACGGGCTCGTTCTGCTTCTCCGAGGGGTGCCCTACGGGGGCCCCGCTAACTTTCAATACCATGGCCTTATAGGGGGACTGTGCAAAGCCGGCCCAACTCAGGCCCAGGGCCGCAACGGCCAGCCATTTTCGCATATTACTTACTCCTGCGTCGAACTTCGAAGACTTCCATTTGGGCCGTTTTCCCCTTGAAGCTCTGAATCCCATGGGAAATCCATTCCGCGTCAGGCAACAGCGCCTCGGCCTCCAGCTTGGTCACTTCGCTCACCAAAATCTTGACTCCTAGCTTCTTGGTAGTCCCCATGATGCGCGCACCCAGATTGACATCGTCGCCCACGGCCGCATATTCCATATGCTTATCCGAGCCCACGTGGCCCACCACCACATCGCCCGTGTTGATGCCCACCTTGATATCAAAGAATCCGTCCTCACCGTGTGCTTCTATTTCCATCTGGTGCAATCTTTCCAGCATATCGAGTGCGGTCGATACGGCTCGGGCGGCGTGGTCGGGCTGCTCCATGGGAGCGCCGTAGATGACCATAATCTCGTCGCCTACAAATTGCTTCAACATGCCTTCGCTGCGAAAAATCAAATGAACCATTTCTTCAAAATACTGATTGAGCAGCACAATCACCTCAGCCGGGGTATGCCGCTCGCACATGGGGGTAAAATCATTGATGTCCGTGTAGAGCACCGTAACCCGCCGCTGCACCCCCCCCAACTCTCGCTGCGTGGGATCGGAGAGCACCTTGTCCACTACCTGAGGCGAAACCATGCGAGAAAACAGTTCAACCGTCAGACGCCTCTGTCTCTCCACGGTCAGATAGCGCCATTGATATCCCGAAACGTAGCCCAGCAGGCCTCCCCCTACGGGGCCCCAGAAAGGCAGCCAGAGATCGGCCCACACAAATCCGGCCAGATTCACCAAACCGTGAAGCAGCAAGGTGAGACCCAACAACCACCATCCACCTGCCGAGTAGCCCAGAGCCACCATCAGCCCACACAAGAGACCGCTCATCAAGCCGCCCAACCAACCCGGATAGGGGCTGACCGACAGTCCCCGGTGCATAGTCTCGGCGGCGGCCAGGTGATGCTCCACCCCCAATGTACCCCCTTCGTCACGCTTGCTGGCCAGCGCGTCGTAGATGGAAGGCCGGAAATCGCCCAACGAGGTAGCCGTGGGAGCGATGAGACAAATCTTGCCACGGGCCTCGTCAAGCGGCTTACCTTCGCGACACTTGCGCAAAAGTAGTGCCGCCGACACAAATTTTCGCTGCGGGGTGCGATACAGGCTTCGCAGCGAAGGCTCTGCCCCGCCCTCTAGAGGAACAGGGCGCCCATCCACATGCAACCGGCCCGTCTCAAAGCTGACCTTGGAACCCATTTTAGCGGCCAACCAGAGAGACAGACGCCGATGAATGCCATCCGGGTCTACCACGACACCGATTGAGCAGAGGTTGCCAAAGGTTTCGGCCACCGCCTCCAGATCCTTGTGGTTATGAACCCCCAGGCTGGCCGAATCGGGAAGATAGCTGAGGGCTACCGAGCCCCGTGCCACCTGAACCAAGAAATCCTCACGCTGAGTACGCAGTTCATTTTCGAGTGCGGAGGATACACCCTGGCTGGGGCTTTGAAAGATAAAATCAAAGGCCACACAGGCGGCCTCGGCGTCGAGCAAAGCCGCCGTCAATTGCGTGAAGTCCGTCAGCCAGAAAAGGGCTGGCTTGTCGAGGTAAGCAATGGTGGCCTCGTCTACGCCGATCAATAAGACCTGGTCGTCGGGAGGAGAGGCGCCCCGCAAGCGCAGCCGAGCCCGTTGTAAGTGGTCTAGCCAGCCTGTCTCCCAGACGGCAAAGGCAGGCGCCCGCCCCGGAACCGCCTGCGGAGGAGAGAGCCACCATCCCAATAGAATCGCGACCAACAGTGGCAATACTGCCACCAAAGCTCCAGGGGGAGCTTTCATTTATTTGCCGGGAAAGCGGGGGCCGGCTTCTTGGTGCAGCATGGAAAGGATATAGCTGCGGGCTCGATCGGCTAGTTGCTGAGTGTCGTTGGACTGTCGCAGGCTAGACCAGTGGCAAGCGCCGCCGCTGGAATTGGCCTGAGCGGTGACGGGACGCGACGGCTCGTCGGTCCAATCTGCAAATAATCGGGTAGGCACGCTCACAACGTCTTTACCGCCTTAGCTTGATACTTTACGGTATACCCGCTGGGAGGCGGAAAATCTTTGCCATCGTGTTACAGGATTTCGAGGTAGGCGTACGGGAGGTGAGCGTAGAACAGGGGCTGCCATGTCTGGCTTCGAAAACATCGAGACAACCAAAAGGATACAGGTTGGGGAACCAAACTGTTGGATTGAAGCGTTTGCGCGCAGTCATCGCGGCAAAGTGCGCGAGGAAAACCAGGACCGCTTCCTGCTAGAAGTGGTACCGGAGTGGGGCGAAACGGGGGCTCTGTTGGCCATGGTGGCGGACGGAATGGGGGGCCACCAGGGGGGCTCTCAAGCAGCCCAGATCGCCGTCAATACGGTTCACCAGTCCCTCACCCAGCGCCCCCCCGAGGTGCGCCTCTATGAGCAACTAGAGGCCAGCTTTGTGGATGCCGACGACGCAATCCGCAAACGAGCCTTGCAAGATACCAGTCTAACCACGATGGGCACCACCGGGGTGGCCTCCGTCTGCTTTCCGGGCGAATGCGTCCACCTCTACACTGGAGACAGTCGGCTCTATCACTTTCGCGATGGCGAAATGCTCTACCAAACGCGGGACCATTCCGTGGTGCGCTATTTGCAAGAAGAGGGCCTGCTTACCGCCGAGGAAGCCCGGGTGCACCCCATGCGCTCGCGCCTGACCTCCAGTCTGGGGGGCGGCGTCCAAGAAAAGCGCCTGGTGCTTGAACCGCGTTGGAGCGATGAGAAGGATACCCATCACCAACCGTCCATCCTGACCATGGCCTATGGCGACATTGTCTTGCTTTGCAGCGACGGCCTGTGCGGCGAAGTCAGCAGCGAGCAGTTGGTGGAGTGGGTAAAACTCTACTTCAACGACCCGGAAAAACTCACCGAAGCCTGCGTTCAGGGCGCGCTTGAAGCCGGTGGCCGCGACAATATCACCGTCATTGTGCTGGTGTCGCGCTACCAGGGCCCGTAAACAAAAACCCGTTACACTTGTCGCGACTCATTTACGGGCCCCTGGCCAGTCCTGGGTTGCACCAACACGACCTGGCAGGTGGGGCAGGCCATCCCCTCGCCCTGCTTCAGAAGGCGCTGAAAATGGTCGGGAAACTCTACTCGACACCGGCCACAGCGGCCTGTCTTGACTTCCTGCAGACCCAGCCCGTAGCATTTCCGGCCACGTTCGTAGGCGGCCAACAACTCTACCTCCAGAGATTTCGCCACCAGCAAACGTTGCTCGTTGGCCTGTGCCAGGCGCTGGCGGAGAATCGCAACCCGTTCCTGTTCCTCCGACCGGGCCTCCTCCAACTCTTGCGCAGCCTCCTCCGCTTCGCTGCGCAAAGGGGAGAGCTGGGGCCCTGTTTCCTCCTGCTCAAGCATGAGCTGAAGCAAAATCTCTTCTTGCTGACCCTTGTGGAGCAGCAGTGGCTGCAGGCGATGGTTGAGGACCGAGGCCTCATAGCCGTGAACCGACTTCAACTCGGACTGCAACTGGCCGATCTCACTCTCCAGCCTGACCAGACTTTGTTGGCGCCGCTCCAGATCGGACTCCACCTCACTCATTCGCTGCATACAGGCGGCCAGAGCCTGCCGGGCCCGCTCGCTACGCTGGCGATAGACACTCAGCCCGTCGCGTTCTAGCTGCTCATTCCAGCGCGTCCCCTGCTGGTCCAAATCGTGCAGTTGCCAGAGAATCTGCTGAACGGTCATTCTTCTTCGAGTTTAAGCACACCGATAAAGGGCAACTGACGGTAGCGGCTGGCGTAGTCGAGGCCATAGCCTATCACGAAATGGTCATCGATAGAAAAGCCCACATAGTCTACCGGAACCTCGGCCCGACGCCGAGACGGCTTGTCGAGCAAAGCGCAAATTTTGAGACTGGCCGGCTCGCGCAAACCCAGAGTCGCCAGCAAATACTGCAAAGTCAGGCCCGTATCTACGATGTCTTCGACAATCAAAACGTGGCGACCCAACAGATTGACTTCAATGTCCTTGACGATACGCACCTGACCGGAAGACTGGGTGTCGTCGCCGTAGGAACTGGTGCCGATGTAGTCCACCTGCAATGAAATGGGCATATGGCGAATCAAGTCCGAGGCAAAGACGGCCGACCCCTTTAAAACCACCACCACCAGTGGATCCAACTGGGCATAGTCGAGACTGAGCTGCTGGCCCAATTCCTGAACGCGTTGGGCAATTTCGTCAACGCTAAAGAGTTGCTGTTCGATCGTTTCTCGCATGCCAGCGCCCCGTTAACGAAGCGCCGCTGGGATTCCTGCTACGCCAATCCCGGCAGCAGGATGGAGAGCAGCACCGATTGCCCCAATACTACAAAACAGGCTATCAGAGAGAAGCGCCGCCAACCCAACTCCAGGGACGACTGCATGGCGCCCAGCAAAAACATAAAGGAGATGATCTGCAGCATCACCACTTTGCCCGCCTCACCGCGCAATCCCATGGAATATAGATGTTCCGGCCAAAGAGTATAGAGTGCGCCCGCGACAAGCAAGGCAAAAAGACTGACCAGATTGGCTACTAGTAGAAGTTTTTTCATTAAATCACCTCTGATATTGAATATGTTTCTATAACAAATTTGTAACACCTCTTCGGAGTAGCACCCAAGTCTGACTATCCAAGCGAGGAGTATTTCCCGCGCTTAGCCAAAGCCTGGTGCATGGACTTGCCCCCCAGCATCATGGCCATTCTGCGCCAAATTCACGCCAACGATCCCCAGCAGAAGCCGCTCCTACGCCGCCTGCACCAGGAGATTTTGCGCCATTTGACCGAGCATCAGCAGCAAGCCAGTTGGGAACGAGCCGTTCAGGGCCAGGGTGACCACAAAGACAAGAGCCCGGTCCGCGAGAAAAAGAAGACCCGAACCACCCAGATAGAGAGCCTGCAAACCAAGCAACTGGCCTACCAGGATCGCGTCACTGGCCTGCCCAATCAGGCACTGGGGCGGCGCTTCCTGAGCCAGCAACTGTCCCGTGCCCGTGCCGGTGAAGGCTGCGTTGCGCTGGCGATTCTCGATGTGCTGGGACTGCGAGAACTCAATTTTCACCTGGGGCGAGAACTGACCGACAAATTCTTGCGCCAATTAGGCCAGCGGCTCAATGCTCTGGCGCTGCCTGAAGACGCCCTGGTACGAGGCCTGGAAGACGACTTCTGGCTGATCCTTTTTCACAAAGACCCCGCGGGACTGAAGAAGTTGGTCTCACTGGTTCGCAAACGCCTGGTGCACCTACTCGAATCCCTGGAGACGCCCATCGACCTGGGCCCCCAGTGCGTGATGGCCCTGCTCAACTGCGGAGTGGTTTGTAGTGACGGAGAGGCCGACACCGAACTGCTTCTAGAAAGGGCTCAGACCGCTCTGGAGGCAGGCAAAAGCGGGGACCGCATCTCCTTCTGGAGCCCACCACTGGATAAAGCCCGAGACCAGCGCCGCAAACTGGCGCCAGAACTGAGCCAGGCCTTACAAGGAGACAGGTTTACCCTTCGCTACCAGGCTATCTTCAAGCTGCACACCCTGCAAATCCAGGGCGTAGAAGGCTTCCTGCGCTGGGATCACCCCGACCGGGGGCTGCTGAGCCCCGAAGCCTTTCTGCAAGCGGCCTGTCAATCGGGCCAGATCGTGGCCATCGGTGACTGGGTCATGGGCCGCGTATGTGCCCTCAGCCAACGCTTTCCCGAACACTACGTGTGCTGGAACCTGTCAGCCCAAGAACTGCTCCAGGGAGATTTTGCCAGGCGCCTCAGTCGGGCGTTGTCCACCCACAAAGCCCGACCGGATCGAGTTGTGCTGGAGATCTCCGAGGTCCACCTGGCCCTCGACAATCCAAGGTTTATCAAGGTCATCCAGGAAATTCGCCGCTGGAACGTGCACATCGCGGTCGACGACTTCAGCTTCGGCAGTTTCTCACTGGGGCGCCTGGAAAAAATTCAGGCCCGCTTTCTGAAGCTGGGCCCTGAAGTGGCTCGCCACATCGACCACCCGCTATACCAGGGACTCACCAAGGGAGCCGTATTGGCCGCGGAAAGCCTGGGCTGTCGCGTGATTGCCGAAGGAATTGAAACGGAAAGCTCCATGCGCAAACTTACCGAACTTGGCTGCCATTGGGGCCAGGGAATGTGGCTGGGTAACCTGGTCGAGGATACCGCCCTGACCGACTTGCTCACCCCGGGCTCAAATTCGTAGCGACTGCCCCATCACTTTTTGGGGACTAAGGTTTGCGCAGATCCCAGGCTTTCAGGTAGCGCATCCCCTGCTTGGTAAACCCCTGTTTCAGCAGTCGGGTCTCTAAATCGGGAAGGTGTGCGGCTCCGTAGAAGATGGCCAGGCGTTTGCGACCACGCTTGACCTCCCGCTTCATGACCGCAAGGGCGGCCTGATTGCGCACCTGGATTAGCGTGGAACCGTGGGGCCCGCTGAGGGCAGCCGTCATTTTCTCCACCTGCTTGAAACTGGAAGCCAGCACCCGGCGCAAGATAAGTCGGTCCCGCGGAGTGGCGCCGCGCACCATAATTGAGGCCATAGAGTAATTCAGGGCCATGGCGTCGGCTGGATCCACGTCTGTCGAGTTCTTCAGGCTTTCGTGGAGCAACTGGGCGACCATCGTCTTGGCCGACTCCCCCCGCTTAGTCATAGAGTTCAACAGTTCCTCAGGACTCAAATCGGCGTGCACAAAATTGGAAGGCCGATAGTCCACCTCGCTGAGTTGGAAAGTAAAGCCGAGCAGGTTGGTGAGATACACCTGAGTGGCTGAAAGGGGGTTATCGGTTTCGTCGCCGGCTTGTGGAATCAGGCGTTCACCCTCGTGGGGAGCGATCAATTCATAGAGCACCGCCTGGTAACCGGTAAACTCCCGATTGAGCTGCTTGTAGTAGTCTTTTTCGGCCATGTGCACGGCGCCCACCAAGTCGACCGTCAGCCCACCTGGAGCCACAAAAGTGGCAATGGCCACCTCCATGGCGGTGGGATGCCCGTCCTCGCGCACCAACCGAACGTAGCCAGCTCTTCTCTCGGTGGTTTTGGCGCCTGCCTGATGGCTTACCCAGAGGCCGTCGGAAGTGACGGATTGCCAGCCTTTCGGGCCGCGCACCCAGAGATCCTGATCCAGCTCTTCCGAGCGAAACTTGGACGGTCGCCCCGGCATCCAGTCCTTGTATTCCGCTTCGAAATGCGACCGAACTTGAACAGTAGCCCTGGACCCGGACATTTGAAAACCGACGATTCTCGAGCTGGCACGAACTTTGTCGAGTTTTCCAGCCGCTTCTCGGCGGCGCTTGCGCAAGGCCTCCAGGTTGCGTCGATCGCCGCTCGTGCTGGTAAAAATATAGTCTCCGCGGCAATCGCGGTAGACTCCATCCACATCCCACTTCTCACAGGCCCGGTCGGCGCGCGCGTAAAGGGCCTCAATGGCCTTACGGGCCTCGGCCGCCGGTTCGGCCGCCAGGCCCGTGGTCAGGAGAAGCAAGCAAAAGAGGCCGTATCGCATCCTGCCAGTATACCTGCCCCCCACTGGAAACGCCAGCACTGGCACCCAACAAGGGAGCGCAGAGGGCGAGACCTATTACATCGCCTCGTCCCCTGTCCAGGGCCGCACGAATGCCTTGAAGACACTAAAAGGCCTGATCGAAGATCCAACCATCAGCCTGACCATGCTCGAACGCCTCGCTTTAGACGGCAGCAGCCACGGCGTCTACCAGATGAGCGAGGACAGTCCCACGGCCTCCATCGCCAGCAAAGGCGCCAACCAGGTTATGCAGGCGAACGAGCTAAGCTGCGCTTGGGGCACACTTTGCCACACTCCCGGGCACTCCACCCGGTAAGGGTTCAGACCCAGCCGGTCACCCCTTTCCATCGGTAAGCCCCTGAAGGCAAGTCCCTCCGGCGCTTCAAGTTAGCGCATGAAGCGGGCGCAGACAGTGTAGTCCAGTACGGGGGCAGAAGGCGGAGTCAATTTTAGGCACAACCGAAAGGCCGATTGGGGAATGGCCAGCACGGTGGTGGAGTTGAGGTCCAAGGCGTGAAAGGACTTGACTTCCCCCAGCACCTTGAGGCCGGGCTGGGCAGTCACGGCGGCCTGGACCTGCAGGGCGGTGAGCGGGGGCGGGGGGTCTATTGAGGGGGTAGCTACCGGCCAGCGAGTCTGGAACAGATCCGAACCGGAGCTGCGGCGGTACATTATCCAGTAACACTGATAGATGGGCTGGCCGGCGGGGTCGCGAACCACCTGGCCGTGGGTATCCAGGGGCAAGGCGAAAGAAAAGTGCAGGTCATCCGCACCGGTGGGATAGCACAGGCTGGCGCTGGGTGCGGCGCTGAGACGAAGTTTGTCACACAGGTTGCCGATCTTGATGAGCAACTCGCGCTGCGAGTCCGACTGGGAATTCTGCCGTAGAAAAGTGCGCACGCCAAAGCTGACCAGGGCGCCCACAAAGGTCAAAATCAGCAAGTATACACTCAGCGTCAACAAGGCCTCTACCAGGGTGAAGGCCCTACAGTTCTTCATAGTAGACCACGCTGACCGGACCGAAAGAGCCTCCGAGCTTCATGTATTCCTCGACGAAGAGGAGATTGGCGCCATTGGACAGGGTGACGTTACCCTGCGAGGCCAGCCCGCCCAGCACGTGGAACTGGGTGTCTACCACCAGATTTCCCTGAGCGTATACCACTCCTTGAAAGTAGGACTTGCCGATCCAGCTCAGATCGAGAGGATTGTTTTGAAACCAGGCGCTGGCGCCCGCGCAGGCCTGAGCAGCATTGAAACCGGGGTCGGCCTGCTGGCTGTCAAGGGTGCGGCTGGCCAGGGGCAGAACGGCGTCGTCAAAGGCCGGGTAGTGGAGCCGCGAAGTGGACTGGTAGGCGGCGAAATCGGGCACGCCGAGGATCTGGTTGTCCACGATGGTCAGATTGCCGTTGCACCCATCCCAGTTCCTACGGAACTGGTAGTGCACTTCTTCCAGGGCTTTCACCACGCGTTGGGCGCTGGCGTCGCTGGCGTAGGCCGGGCCGAGGCTGGCCCGTACGGCATTGATGACCCCCGGAACGTCGCCGTCGCTGCTGCCATCAGGAAAGTTGCCGTTAGGAGCCCGGATCGAATTCACCCAGTAACCGGTGGTGGGTCGACCGGCCGGAGGTGTCATCATCCAATACTGGCGCACGAGCTGATTGGTCAGCCCATAGATGCTCCCGAAATTGTTAGCGTTGGCCCCGGCGGACATTTGCGAAAGCGTGGTGTTGAACGCCACCATGTTGTCGTGGACGGCGGGGTAGGTGTTGGAGAGCGAGTCTAAGTATCCGCGAGCGTCCAGGCCCTGAAGTCGGACATCTCCCGAGGAGAAGAGCGCCGCTCCGCTGGGCTGATTGCTGAGCACCGAGCTATTGCCGCCCAGCACCGTGACGTTCCCATCCACATAAATCGCTCCCTTGCCCTTGACGCCGCCGTTCACCGTCAGATTGCCGTGCACCATGAGGGTGCCGTCGGTCAGCACCACGTCGCCGTTGATGGTCAGATCTCCATCAACGTAGCGCTCATCGTTGATGCCGGGAGCGGTCAGGGCCGAACCGCCGACGCTGGGGATGAGTCCGTCGGGCTGCGGCCGGGTGGCTCCATTGCTGACCATGTCACCCACGTCGTATTGGGGGATCTGGCCGTTGGCGTTCTGGTCCAACGACGGCCCCGGCAGGGCGCCGGTCAGACTGGCCGAGAATGCCTGGGAGGAAGCGTCGGCGGGCGGTACTGCCAGCAGGCGGCTGCTGGGGCCCAGGGTAAAGCTGGCCGAGCCGCCCAGGTCGTCCCAATGGATGGCATTTTGGCCGCCTGTCGCGGCAAACTTGCTGAAGAGCCCGCCCTCCACATGGTTGGGTGTGGGCACGGCCGGATTGTCGATTCCATCCACTGTGGCGTTGCCCACCACGACGATCTGACCGACCGAGCCAGCCGCCCGGTTGAATCCAACCCCTCGCCGCACCACTGCGTGGCAACGCACCGCTGACGAGCCGGCCCGGCCGATCACCACCAGGTCTGCACATTGCGGTGCCACTGGATCACCACGGAAATTGGGATTCGGCGCCTGGCCGGCATTGGCCAGGTTGTTTACGCTGTAATTGCTGGCGGAGCTGTCAAAGGTGGCCGAGTAAGCGCAGCGGTCCCGATTGACCGAGATAGGGCCACCGAAGGAACTGTCGTAGGTCAATCGGTGTATCAGGTGGTTCAGCCCCCCGCGGGCTTGCTCGAGAGCCTGCATCCGGTCCCTTTGCCAGCCGACCTGAATCAGCCACTGCTTGTTGATGCTCAGCATGGCGCCAGCCAGCATGGCCACAAAGGCTACAATGACCAATAAGGTGATCAGCACCATGCCTTTGGACCGCATCAGTAGAGCGACTCCGGCGCCACCACAGAATCCAGTTTCAGCTGCCCGTTAGCCTCAGCGGCACCGACCTTGGACCCGTGAATTTCCTGATTGCGCCGTTCCTTCCAATCTACCGTCACACTGACTCGCAGTAGTGAATATTCGGGGGTGCCCGGCACTGTGGACAGCCTTTCGGCATGAACGGCATGGGTGAACAGCAACGCGCCTTCCGTCAATTGCCATGGGGCAGGAGGCGCGCCGATCAGTCCCTCTACCGCGGTGTAGCCGCTCAGTTTGCGGCGGGTCAGTTCCAGTTCGGCCAACTGGGTTGCCCGGGCCCGGTTGAGACCGAAAACACCGGTCACGCCGTTGACCAGAAATAGTCCTATCAGGGAAACTAGAATCAGCCCGGAGACGGCTACCGATACCAAAACTTCAGATAGCGTGAACGCCCTCGCCCCAAACATACCCCTGAGTATACCACAAGGAAGGCTAAACTTCATCTGGAGAAACACTCCGAAAGCCCCGATAAGGGATTTCGGCCGGCCACGGCAAATCGGGCAGAGGTAGTGAATTCAGGCAATCACAACCCACACTGGGAACATCTGGCGGCCTTGGGCCAACTCGACTCCCTGGCCAACGAAATCAACCTCTGGCGCAATACTTTTCAGGAGAGTCTGACTCTATGGATGCAACAGGCCCAGGCCGACTGGATCGAATCCGTTCAGCCCCTGATCGACGACTTGCAGGGCCTGACGCCGCCTCAACTGGCTCAGAATTGGAAGGAGGGGCGAGAGCAACTTTCGGCACTCCATCAAGAGGGTCACCTGCTGCGCGAAGAGTATCTGCAACAGCTTGGGCCCACCCCTCTGGCCTGCCTCAACTCTGTGCTGCTGCAGGTGACCCAACTGGAATCAGACCCCGATCAAATGGGACGCGTCGGCTCGGCCATCTTCGCCGACCTGAAGGCCTTGGAAGACTGGGCAGATGAGAATGGCATCCACGGGGAAGACTACGAGAAGCTGCGCCTTTGGATCGAAAACTTGGGCCTGGGACTGCTCTCCCGCCAATATCCTTCGGGCCAGGTGGCCCGCCAACAGTTGACCCGGCTGTGGCAAAACCTCAGCGAGGAGCACGCTCGCCAGCAGGCCGACTCCGCCCTGGCCGCGCCCACTCAATCGGACCGCTGGAACTCCTGGATCCTTCTGCTTGAGCTGTGCGAGCATGAAACCCAAGACCATGCCCCCGTGTTGGACAGCCTGGACGGATTGGATGC
The DNA here is from genome assembly GCA_018780265.1 of bacterium. Lineage (GTDB taxonomy): Bacteria > Vulcanimicrobiota > Xenobia > Xenobiales > JADMJV01 > JADMJV01. Next base: position 70,789 of record JADMJV010000012.1, on the reverse strand, counting down.
CGACGTAGACGATGTGGCGATTCGATTGGGCGACCAACCCGAGGTGGCCGACCTGGTCGCCGACTATCGGGAGGCCAGTCAACAACTACGCTCAGCTCTCACCCAGGGCAAGCGACTCAAGGGGTGGTCGCAAATCCTGCCGCCCATTCTAGTAGATCTGGATTGCCTGGTTCCGCGCGAGGCTCAGCCACATGCGCCCGTCAGTCGTGTGCGCAGCCTGTGTCAGGAATTTGAGGCCGGCACATTAACCACCGAGCGATTCCAAGAGAGCCTGGCCCACTTTGCGTCCACGCTGCTGGAAAGTCGCAAACAGTCACGCATCCAGACGGCCCAACACCCCAGCGAAGTGGCCTTTGTGGAGGCACTCGGCAAATTGCAAGGAGGTCTGGATATCCTTTCCGGTGTAGAGCGAGCCGGACAGGCCAGTCGACTCGAAATGGGATGCACCCTGATCGAAGATGGATTGGCCCAAATTCAGAAACTGGAGACTGGTGATGGCTGACGATATCAAGCCCATGTTCGAGAAGCTCTTTGGCCATGGACTCACTCCGCTCACTCCGCCGCAGGTGCTTCAATTGCTCAAAGCCGGCCGCCAGGAGTTACTCTTGATTCTGCACTGGGATGAAGAAATGCCCCAACACCAGTTAATCATTCACGAATTAACTCCCGACAACCGCGTCCTCTTCTATAATCCCTATCGGGCCGAGGAGAAGCCGGTGGGTACGGTGTTGGCCGACCCCGAACGCCGCGTGGAAGAAGACGGCATGGAAAGCATTACCTTCGATACCTTCCGAGCCTTTTTCACTGACCGCAAAGCCGTTTGCTACGACACCCGCCAGCGCCAGTAAATCAACCCACGCGACCCATTTGGGCCTGGCGGGCCAAATCGGCCAACGTCTGTAGACCCGCTATGCTCGTCAAGGGACCTTGTTTGCCGCCCCGGTAGTAAACTTCGTCGCCATTCGCCAGGCACTGCAGGGCCTGAGTGGGGCTACAACTGCTGTACTCGAGAGTCTCTGGATCCATAGACTTGAGGTATCCCGCCATATTCAAGGTCTCCAAGTCAGCAATGCATGCATCCCGTTGCGCCTCCGTCATGGGGGTCCTCCGAGCACTTTCCAAAAGTTTGGCGGCCGTTCCCTCCGGGGGGAGTGACTGCAGCGCCGTCGACAGACCCGTCTGCCCCAGATTCCCGGGATGGTCCCCGACCGGCAGGGTTGGTGCTTCTCCACTCACAGAGGATGGCTGGCTGAAAGACACCCCGTCTTGAGGGGCTATCTCTTTGTCTGGACCGGCGGCCGGTTGAACGCCGAACTGAACTCGCAATTGCGGGCTCACGGCGGGTAGTTGCACGTTGAGAGGGATCATCTTAGGTTACTTCCACACCTTCGCCAAAGTTCCTTATCGCAAAAGATCTTTGGCCACGTTGATAGCCTGCATATTTTTGGTAGCCTGGTCCACCTGATTGGGAAACTTGTCAGGATGGTTGGCCGCCGCAAGTTTTCGGTAGGCCTGCACCACCTCTTCCTTGCTGGCCCCCGGGGACAACCCCAGCGTCCGATATGCGTCGTGCGCCGAAGTGGGCATGCGGACCTCCGTCAATCGACGAGGCTGGGGCGGCGGCTCCGGCTTGGGCGCAGGTTGAGGCCTGGGCCCTTCTTTAGGGATGGGCGGCGGTTCAGCAGCCACCTTGGACTTGCCATAGACGTTCGAGCCGCCCTCCGTGCGGTTGATAAACTGCTCGCTCCGGCCTTGCTTATCGCCCAAACCGTAGTGATCGGACAGGTTGTATTTACCGGCTACGTCGTAAACGTCGCCGCCGCCTTCCAAATCCTTGACGATATTGGCCGCTCTGTCATGCAGTTTGGTGCGATGAAACTCCTGCTGTTCAGGCGTCCATCTTTCCCAGACATCCTTAGGAGTGCTATTCTTCCAGCCATCGTCCGAGAATTCTTTGGCCTGCTGACGAAAGCGATCCAAAATCTTGGTGCGAGTCGCCTCCGCATCGACTTTGGTCGACCTGGTCGAGACCTGCACGTCGTAGCCGTTCAGGCGGTCGTAGAAGTCCGACTTCTTCATGCGGAAGTTGCCCTGGTTGTCAAGCATCTCCCGGGTCGGTCCACCGTTGAGCAACGATCCCTTGTCCCCCTTGCCCCATGGATTGCGCATGTAGACAAATTCATCGTCGGTCTTGTAGACGGAAAGCATGTGATTGGAGTGCATGTCCTCGGCATTATTGGCAAACTTCATCGAAATCGGCACGTGCTCGCCTGCTTCAGCGGCCTTGTTCACCTGACTTTCAAAGGCTTCTCGAGCGGCCGTGCCACCGTTGACCTTGTCAAAGGCCCGGTTCTCCCATTGCCCTCCCAGCACCCCATCTTCGACTTTACTATAGCCCTTGGCATACAGGCCGCTGCCACTGCTCTTGCCGTTGGCCATAATGTGGCCATCTTTAATGTTGTCGTAGTGACCCCCGCCGCCGTAGTCCATCATGGTCGACTGATAAATGCGGTCGATGCCGCTGCGCGAGGTGCCGTCCGCTTTCAGCCCGGTTGGGTTGCGGATGATCCGCTCACCGTTCTTCAGGGTGGTCTCGCCCGATTCGCTGGTCAGGTCGCCCACCGTCTTGATGAAGTGGCTGGGATCTTTTTTCACGTGCAGATACTCGAGGGTCGTGACCGTGCAACTCCCCTTGGTGTCCTGATGGATCACGCCAGGCTTGGTGACCGTCTCCAGCACCTCGTCCATCACGCCGCGATTGGTCAGACCCTTGGCCATCTGTTGACCATCCAGTCTGGCCAGGTTGTCCACCACGGTGGCGCCGCTGTCGTCAACCTTGTCGACGGTGCCATCGCGCAGCATCTTGATCAGGCGGTCGTCGACATTCTGAGTGGGTCCACCATCTACGAAGGCCGCCCCCTTGCTGTAGTTGTCGGCCAGACCGGCAAACTTCACCTTCTGGGCATCGTCGAGCAGACTGAAGTTGGCCTTGTTGCGATAGAGGTCAACCTCTCCCGTCCACTCTCTGGCAGCCCCAAAGTGAGACATTCCTCCGCCCGCCAGACCGCCAGCGCCGGCGCCGATGGCCGTAGAGGTGGCTACCCTCGTCAGTCCGTCGGCCAGACCGTTGTCCCAGGTGCCGTCGTGAATCATTTCCGAGGCGCCGGCTCCGATAGCTCCACCCTTAACGCCGTCTTTGGCGCCTTGAATCACCCGTTGCTTGACGAACTGGCTGCCTTGCTTTTCTAAAATGTCGCCTGCGCCCTGAATCACCAGGCGCTCTTGGGCTTTGTTGGCCACGGCTTTGCCGGTGGTGATCAGGGCCAGTTCACCGCCTTCCTGACCGCTCTTGAGCAGCGCCTGCTTGGCCACCAGTTCGGTGCCTTCTTGGCCGGCTTTGACGACCACTTTTCCCCCCGCCACCAGGGCCTCGCGGGCGGCCAGTTCGGCGCCCTCCTGGCCGGCCTTGACGGCCACTTTGGCGCTGGCGCCTACTCCGCCCATACCGATGATGGAAGTGCCGCCATCAATGGCTCCCTGGCCTGCATCCAGCAGCGCGTCTTCTACTCCGTAGCCCTCGCCCTTGATCAATCCGGTGGTGACCACCCGGGCGCCCGCTCCGGCGCCGGCCGCCATTGCCGCCACGGCTACCAAGGGTGTGGCCGTGCCAGCCGAAGCCACTACAACAGCCACACCGGCCGCCGTAGCGGCCACCGTGCCAGCCGTGTCGGCCGCGCTATCTTTGGTTTCGCGATAAGACTCCACGTCGGCCGTGGCAAATCCGGTCAGTTCCTGCAGGCGCTTCTTCTCGATCTTGGCTTCATCCAGTCGGCCCTCGGCCACCAGGCGATCAAATTTATTCTTGCTTTCATTGACGCGATCGGTGTTTTTGTCCAGCAGTTCGCCCTTATCGGATACCAGATCGACCAGATTTCGCGAGACAAAGTTGCCATCACCTTTGCGCTCAAATTCGTGAACTTCGTTGGCGCGAGCCACCGCCTCGTCGACCGTCTCGGCGCGACCCCTCAGGGCCATCTTGGCGTCAAAGTGCTCGCGGCCCGACATGTCACCGGCGATGTCATCGTCCAACTTGCGCTGGGTGAGGCCCTCGTAGTCCTTGCGAATCTGGGCAACTTCTTCCTTGGTCTTGCCCTGCAAGGCCTTCTTGACGGCCTCCTCGTCGGTGCCAGCGCCCTCTAACGCAAACTTCAACTGCTCGGCGTCGGTCAATTTGCCGCGCTGCAGCAACGCTTCTGATTTCTGCAGGTCATTGCCACTCAGCCGGTCCTTGAGCTCCGAGTTCAATTCTTTACCGTAAGTCTGCTTGTAGGCGTCCGTGATGGCCTTGCGCTCTTCGACCGATTTGCCTTGCAGGCTGTCGTTGATGCCCGTCTTGTCGGCTCCCCAAAATCCCTCGGTGGCGGTCTTGATTTTAGCAGCGGCGGCCTTGGATTGGTTGCCTTCCATCAGGGCATTGGCCTGATCGAGTTCGGCGCCGCCCATATCCTCCTTGAGACGTTGCGTCAAATCAACCTTGTAAGTGTCTTTGAAAGACTTGGCGATGGCCTCTCGCTCCGTCTTGCTTTTGCCTTCCAGGGCACCCATAATGGCTGCCTCATCCGTGCCCGCCCCTTTGACGGCCCGCTGGATCTTGGCCGCATCCGCCTTGGCGGTGTTGCCGTCGAGCAGAGCCATAGCCTGGTCCTTATCGGTCCCCGACATCTCCCGAGACAGTTGTGTCTTGAGCTCTTTGCCCGTCTGTTTCTTATATTCTTCCGCGATGGCCTTACGCTGCTCGGCCGTCTTGCCTTCCAAAGTCTTGTGAATGTCTTTGTTGTCGTTCCAAAGCACGCCTACTGACTGCTGCAGAGCCGTGGCGTCAGCGGCGCTCTGATTGCCCTTCATCAGGGCTTCGGCCCTCTGGAAATCCTTGCCGGACAGTTCGCTTTTCAGGTCCGCATTGAGGTCCTTGCCATAGTGGTCCTTGTAGTTGGCCTTCAGCTTGTCGATCTGTTCCTTGCTCTTGCCATCCAGGGCTTTGAAGAGCGCGCCCTCGTCGGTGCCCAAGCCCAGGCCCCCATGCATGGCCTTGTAAAGTTCGTTGCTGTCCTTGTTGGGATCATAAGGCTTGGGCGCGGGCTTGGCCGGAGTCGCCGGCTGCTGTTGGGCATTGGGCTTGGCGGGGGCGTTCTGGGTCGGTGCCGGTTTGGCCGCAGCGGGCTTGGCCGGAGCCGCCTTGGGCTTGTCGTCTGGATAGTCGAGCCGGCGAATGTCCTGTTGCGGCTGAGCAGTAGGACGAGGCTGCGGCCGGTACTGCGGCTGAGTTGATTGGGCGGGGGGCTGACTCTGCCCTTGCTGCCGTTGCGGCGCCTGGCGCTGAGGATTGAAGGGCGACTCCTGATAAGCTCGGGGAGACAGGCCGGGCATGGGGCCCACGCCATACTTCATCTGCTGGTTGGCCTCCGAGCGCTCCCACGCCTCCAATAACTCCAGGTGTTCGCGGTTAGCCTGCCCAATGCCCTGACCCACCTGACCATCCTGATACAGATTTTCAATTCCTTCGGCTCGCATGCGGTGGACCTCGGCGCCGGAAAATCCCCGGCCCTGCTCGGTCTGCTGCTGCAGATAGCCCTGCAACTGGCCTTCATTCCGCTGCAGAGCGTTAAACTCCCGGGGTGATGCGGCCTGAGCCTCTTGCATGACGCGTCCGGCCGCCCGCTGATTGAGACGACTCAGAGCATCCGTATGGAACTGGTCTTCGTGGAACGAACTGTGAGGCGTGACCGGAGTCCCATCCAAGGTCCCGTTCTCTCGGGCCCGTTGTTGAATCTGACCGTATTCGGGATAGCGATAGCCCGCGCCATAGTTGGGAATCGAAGGCTGGTAGCCACCGTAGCCGGGATTGCAAGGAGGCTGGTACGGGGCGGGGCACATGTCTTGGAAAGGATGCTGAAAGGGGAAAGGCGCTCCCCAGCCCGGATTTGGCATAGGGTAGCCGCCCATATTGGGTGGCATCGGATAAAAGAACGGAGGGGCCTGCAAATAGCCTGGCATCATAGGATTTCCGGGACAGGGCATCCAGGTCTGGAGAATCTGCTGACAGGCGGGGAACATACAGGCGTTGACGCCCCCAACCCCGTTGGCAAAGCCAACGGCCCCTCCGCCGAACCTTAACCCGATGGTAAAATTATCCATGAAACCCTCCGTGACCAAGCTCTACCCAAAGCCCCCCATGCAGTATCCCTCATGTTAGAAAAACATCAAGGGCTGTTAACAAAATATTCACAAGACCCCTCCTTACGATTCGCTTTGGACCTGGTTGCGTCCGCACTCCTTGGCTTTGTAGAGCTGCACATCGGCCCGCTCAATCAGTTGGGCAGGAAGTTCGCCCAGGGCCGGAGCCAGACTTGCCACCCCCAGGCTGAGGGTGATGTGGTCGGCCACTTTAGAACCGGCATGAGGCAATTGCAGGGCGCGCACCCGCTCCAGCAGTTCTTTGGCCACGTGAGCGGCGCCCTCGATGTCCGTGTCAGGCAGAACGCAGGCGAACTCTTCCCCGCCATAGCGGGCCACGATCTCGGAGGGGCGGCGAGCACCTCCCACCAAAGCCCGACCCACCGTTCGCAGGCATTCGTCGCCCCGCAAATGACCGTAGTGGTCATTGTAAATCTTAAAGTAGTCGATGTCGATCAGCACCAGCGACAGGCAAGACTTGCGACGAACGGCGCTGCGCCACTCGCGATCCAGAGCCTGATCAAAGTGACGTCGATTGGGAATGCCCGTCAGGCCGTCAGTGGCCGCCTGACTTTCCAACAGGTCCCGATAGTGCTTGAGTTCAAGATGGTTGCGCACGCGAGCCTTGACAATGGCTGGACAAAAAGGCTTGGTGATGTAGTCGATGGCCCCGATTTCCAGTCCGAAAGCTTCATCGGTTTGCTCTTTGAGGGCCGTGATAAAGACCACGGGAATACTCTGGGTCAGGGGGTTGGCTTTGAGTTGTCGACAGACTTCATGGCCATCCATGTCGGGCATGACGACGTCCAACAAAATCAAATCTGGACGCTGCGTGACCGCGATCTCCAGGCCGTCCGATCCTTTGGTCGCCAGCAGAAAGCGATACTGCGGACTGAGAATCTGCGCCAACAACTTGAGATTGTAAGGGGCGTCGTCTATCGCCAGCACGGTCGATTTATCCTTTTCCATACCCACTAACCTTTCGCTGCCAGAGCCAGATTCTCTTGGAGTGCCCGCAGGCTATTTTGGGCGCTGCCAAAGTCCAATCCATCGATGTCGCGCTGCAGTTGCAGCAGCCATTCGTCCCACGGTCCCGAACCAAGAGTGGCCTGCAGGGTAGCGAAGAGTTCGGTGGCCTCGAAATTGTGATCCCGCAACAACACAGCCAGATTTTCCAGCAACGGTGCCACCGCCTGCGAGTTATAGGCAGTCTTAGGGAGTGTCGCCATGGGTTGAGCGGGCAGTTGGGCAAGCCCCGGCAATACGACCGCCAGCGAGTTCTCAAGTCCGACCAAAGCCCCCTCAAGGCCCTCTCGGTCGGACTTCTTCAGCCGACGCTCCACCTCTTCCGCCGCGGCTGCCACTTCGGCCATGCACAATGTGCCCGAAACGCCCACCAGGGTGTGTGCCCACAACAGCGCCTCCTCGCCCCGCTGGCCGTCGAATGCGGCCCGAATTCGGGAAACAATGTCGCTCCAGCCGCGCTCAAATTCGGCCAACAGATTGCGCAGGAAGGTGACATTTCCCGACAAACGCCGCAGGGCCGAGGGGAGGTCAATACCGGGCAAATCTGGCCATCCCCGCAGGTCTGGCAGGCTGGATTCTTCGATGGGCAAGCCAGCCCGCAGCTTCTTGGGATCAATCCAGCGCAGCAAGGTGGCCACCAGTTGAAAGGGCTCAATGGGCTTGGCCACGTGATCGTTCATACCGGCTGCCAGACACTTCTGGCGCTCAGACTCAAGCGCATGGGCGGTGACGGCGATAATAGGAATCGAGTTATTCAACTGACTGCGAATCAGTTGGGTGGCCTCATAGCCGCCCATAATGGGCATCTGAACGTCCATCAACACCACGTCAAAGCTCGTATCAGCACTCAGGGTCTCCAGCGCCTGCCGACCACTCGAGGTGATCTCGACCTCGGCCCCCAGTCGCTCCAGAATTTCCCGGACCACTTGTTGATTGATGGCATTGTCCTCGGCCACCAAAATCCTGGAACCGCTCAGCAGGGTCTGCGAAAAGTCGACTTCTTCCTCCAGTCGGGCCGCCTTCGAGAGAGCCGGCGAGTGGCCGAAGGCCGATACGATGTGGTCAAAGAGAATGGACGGATTGACGGGCTTGAGCAAGAAAGCCTGCAGGCCCAGGCTTTCGGCCTGCACTCGAACTTCGTCGCGACCGTCTCCGGTGACCACAAAGATCACCGGCACTTTGGGAACGTGGGAATCCGACTTGATCCGGCGGGCCGTCTCGAGGCCGTCGAGGTCAGGCATTTTCCAATCGAGCAAGACCAGGTCGTAGGTGGGCTCGCCCGCCTCCCCCGCCCTCACCAGTTCGGCTACCGCCGCTCGTCCCGAGGATACCGTGGTGACGCCGAAGCGCATGGCAGTGAGTTCGTCCTCCAGCGTCTCGCGGGCTGTCTCATTGTCATCCACCACCAGTACACGGATGTTCTCCAGGCCTGGCGGCGGCGTAAAATGACGCTCGCCGGCGCCGGCATCCAATCCAACGGGAAGACTGAAGGCAAAGGTGCTGCCCACCCCCGGTTGGCTCTCGACCGAAATCTCTCCACCCATCAGCTCCACCAGTTGGCGACTGATAGACAGGCCCAGCCCGGTACCTCCGTATTTGCGACTGGTGGAGCCGTCTGCCTGAGTGAAGGCCATAAAAATTCGTTCCTTTTGGGCCTCAGTCATGCCAATCCCGGTATCGCGCACCGAAAAACGCAGCAGAACCTGATCGGCCGGCAGCGGAGTCGACTCGATAGTCACTGCCACCTCGCCCCGTTCGGTGAACTTGATGGCATTGTTGGTCAGGTTGAGCAAGATCTGACCCAGCCTCAACGGATCCCCTTGCAAGCCTTGAGGGGTGCCTTTGGCCACCCGAAAAATCAACTCCAGCCCCTTTTCTTCGGCCTTTAGCGAAAGCATGTGAGACACGTTGTCGATGACCTGGCTGAGCTGAAAAGGAATAATCTCCACTTCGAGACGGCCGGCCTCAATTTTGGAAAAATCCAGGATGTCGTTGATCAGGTTGAGCAGCGTGCGCGAGGATGACTGAATCTTGACCAGGTAGTCGCGTTGTTTGGGCGTTAGCTCGCTGCGCAGGGCCAGATGGCTCAGGCCCAGGATGGCGTTCATGGGGGTGCGAATCTCGTGGCTCATGTTGGCCAAGAATTCGCCCTTGAGCTGATTGGCGGTTTCGGCCGCCCGCTTCGCCTCGGCCAGCCCGGACTGAGCCAGCTCTCGGTCGTGGATGATAAGGGCCAGCATCAGGCCAACCATCGTCAGGGCAAACATATAAAACCACAGGTTGAGCAGGCCGGTGTCGGCAATGTCGGAGCGAAAACTTCCAAGTTTGTGAACGGCCCCGTAGACGGCCTGAACCGCCGTCATCGTGCTGATCAACAAGGCGCCGTGACGGCCGTAGCTGACCGCCCCCCAGGCCACGAAAAGAAACATCCAGTAGTTATAAGTAAACGGCCCTAGCCGGCGGTGGAACCAGTCAAGAAAAATGGCCTGGCCCGCCAGGCAGGCCAGGCCAAAGCAGCCCGCCGTGATCAACCAGCGCTCCCGGCTCAGCCAGCCGCGGGGCAGCCTGCGCCACACCAACATGACGGGCGAAACCAGCACAATACCGAGGGTATCGCCCTGCCACCACTGAAAAAAAATCAGCCCAACCGTGGCCGGCGGAAGGTGATTTTGTATCATCAGAGCCGTGCAGCCGGTAAAGGCGCTCAGGCAGGCGCCAGCACTGCCCATCAGGGCAAGCCACAGGTAGTCGCCCGGTTGGGTCAGGTTGCGGTCAAAGCGGCTCATGCGCCGGAGGCCCCAGGCTCCCACCAGAGCCGACAAAACCTTTCCGATGTCTTCGTAAACACACATCCACAGAGGGAGCTCGGCGAAGAGACCGTCTAAAAGAGCCCCCAGAAAAATTCCTGGCCACAGGCGCATGCCGGCCATCATCAGTCCGGCCAGAGCCAGTCCGCTCGAGGGCCAGATCAGGATGGGCAAGTGACGATCGCTGAAAGCGCCGGCCACGGCCTGGCTCAAAAGGAAGTAGAGGGCGCCGAGAATCGCCATCTTGACATAGTCCAGGGCCGTATAATATCCAGGCAAGTGGACGTCCTTTCGCCAACTCTGAGGCCATTCTTTCCGTCCGCCGGGAAAAGCCATCGACCCCGCCTCCAGGTCACGGCCGATGGTCGATGCGCATCACGGGGTAGAGGTTGAAACGCTGATCCCAGGAGGGGTGGCGTCGATAGAAAAAATCCAGGCGGGCCTCCGAACTCCGGGCAAAGTCGGGATCGGCGGCCAATCGCTGGCGAAACTCGGCGGCAACCTCAGGCCGGGTGGCCAACATCTGGGCGGCCACCGCCTCGGCCACGTACTCTTCCATATACTCTTTTCGTTCAAAAAACGCATTAAAAAATCCCCAACTGGCCCACGAATCGGGGGCGGTGGGTTCGAGCAAGGCCGCAATCAGACGCGAACCAGGTTGGGCGATGGGTATAAACAGACTGCCAGTCGGTAGTTGATGGAGTTCACGGCTCCAGCGACCGGACAGAGAGGCCGTCATGTGACCTTCGAAGGGGCGTTTAGCAAATTCCACGTGGTCGGCTCGAAACACTTCCAGTCTTTGCTCGGGCAGGCTCTCCGCCAATACCTCATAGCGGATGCCATGGGCAGCCAGACGCGGGCCCAGCCAGCCGGCCTGGGCCGGACCCACCAGATAGCCCCCAGCCGGGGCGCGACCGATCAGGCTGGGCACCACTTCATCGTAGAAGGGAATTCTCCAATTTTGCGGAGTTTTGGGGTCGTAGGCAAGGGCACGCTGGCCCGAAAGTGGCGACCAAAAATGCCGATAAGCATAGCCCGGAAAGTCGATCATTTTGTGCTTATCGGTGGTCTTGAAGGCCAATACCAATTCCTTTCCACCCAGCGCCAGGCTATTCCGGTCGGCCTGCTCGGCCGCGTTGAGCCAGGTCGGCCCACAACTGGCGCTCACCTCCAACAAATCGACGATGGCATTGCGGGTAATGGCCACGCGCCGGCCAAAATCTTTCCAGGAGTGCGTCTCCACCAGTACCGCCAGGCGATTGCGCAAAGCCCAGTAGCCGGTGGAAAAGCGCGGCGTGTAAGCGCCATCGCTAAACCCCGAGGCGGGGTCCCGGTGGTCCTGTAAGGATGGATAAAAGCCCAGCGGTTGCGAGCCTTGGGTCTGCAACAACCGATTGACATCGGTCTGCAGCGCCCGGCCCAGCGGCTGCAGGTTCGGATCTCCCACAAATTTGGGCTCAACCAGAATGGCTACGTCGGGCTGAAACTGAGCCCCATCGGTGACGTGCAGGTCCACGTAGAGAATGGGGTCCCATTGCCCCAGCAATCCCAGCATTGCCAACATTTCGGGGGACTCCGCCTTGGCATAGTCCCGATTGAGGTTGAGATTTTGGCCCGTGACCCGCCAGCCCATCTGGTCGGGACCCACCTGATTGGGCCGATTCCAGGCCCCGAAACGCTCGTGACCGTCCACATTGAAGACCGGCACAAAAACCAGAACCACCTTGCTCAGGGCCGGGTGGTCGGCCTCCAACATCTCGCGCACAGCCAGGAAGCCTGCGTCTTTGCCATCGATCTCGCCGGCGTGGATCCCCCCCTGAATCAGCACCACCGGTAGCCGATCCGTTTTGGCCCGGGCCGGGCTCAGGACCCCCGAACGGGATACCACCAGCGCCAACATAGGCCGACCCTCCGGGGTGAGGCCAAAGGTCTGGCAGGCTACCTGCTTGGGCCAGCGCTCGACATATAGACGGCACAGCCTTTCCACTTCTGAGTAACGGCCTGTCTCGCGGAAGCCGGAAAGCTCAGCCGTCGTTTTGAAATCCTCGGGGACCGCCCAACTCTGCCCGCTCAGCAGCAGCCATCCAAAAAGCACCCACCTGCCCAACATCGCCCAACCTCTTCCGCCCAAGACTGTAACAAAACGGCAAAGTCCATGCACCACAGGCAAGGCCGTTTTAAGGAACGGAACTTAGGCTTATTTTCATGGAAACCTTGAGCTCCCTGAAGAGCATCCTGCTCGAAAAAGTCCGATCGTTGCGAGGCGACTCGGCCAAACCGTCCGCCAGCGTAGGCCAATTTGCCAGCCAGCAGGCCGATCAGGTGTTGGGCGCTTCCAGCCAGCCTCAGGAAGTGCTTCGCCCCGAGAAGGAGCGACCTGCCCCGGCCCTGCCCGTGGGGTCGTACGACGTGGGCCAGATTTCCAAGGAACAACTAAACGGTTTGCGAGCCTCCAAGGATCCCAAAGACCACCGCCTGGCGGCTACCATCGAGCGTTCTCAGGCCGCTTATTCCGACATGATCTCCCAGGGCAGCCAGGTTATCGCCAACCGCTCCGAAGGCAACGGGGGCTATCCAGTGGTGACCATCAAGCCGCCCGGATTTGACCCCAACAAGGACACTCGGGTGCACACCCACTATCACGGCTATCACTCTACCGTGGCCGACCCCAAGGGGCACGGGGCCGGGATGACGGCCCGCCTGGAAGAGATGCACAAACGCGACGCCGCCAACGGTCAGCAGACCGTGGTGGTATTGCCCGAAGCTTCCAATGCTCCAGATAACGGCGGCCAGGTGAGAACCAACTGGGGCAACGTGAAGAGCCAGGCCCGCACCACCGAGGACTCTTTGACGGCGGCCGGAGTCACCCACCCCGGCTACCGCGTCGTCTCGGCCCACTCGGGCGGAGGCGATGCCATCGCCAACGCCATCAACAGCGACAGGAGCGGGGCCGGACTGCAGGCCGACCGCCTGGAACTGCAGGACAGCCTCTATGGCTCCCAGGGCGCGGTTGCCCAGTGGGGCAGCACCCCCAACGGGAAAGCGGCCAAACAGGTGGTCTACTACCACGGCACCAACACGCCCGGTAATGATAAGCAATTTCCCAAAACCTTTGGGAGCCGCTATCATCGCGTCGAAGTGGGCACCCCCAGGGCCTCTGACATCCCCAAGGTGGAAAATCCGGCGGGGAAACGGGTGCCGGCTTACAACGCCAACCCGCATGACCGCACCAAGGGCCAATTTTTAGACCAATTTCCCGACGCTTAACTGCGGCGACGCCGAGGGCGACTGCTCCACTTGACCCACAAGGTGGGCAACACCACCAGAGTGAGCAGGCTGGAGGTGATCAGGCCGCCGATGACCACGGTGGCCAGGGGCTTTTGCACCTCGGCGCCGGAACCGGTGGAGAGGGCCATAGGCAAGAATCCAAATCCGGCCACGCTGGCTGTCATCAGCACCGGCCTCAGCCGCTCCCGTGCGCCCCGCAGGGCCGCCTTGCGGGCTTCCTGGCCGCGTTGTTGCAAATCGCGAATGAAATGCAGCATGACCACGCCATTGAGCACGGCCACACCGAGCAGCGCAATAAAGCCGATGCAGGCCGAAATGGACAGAGTCATACCGCGCAGCCACAGAGCCAGCACTCCGCCGCAGCCGGCCAGAGGCACCCCCAGAAAAACCAGCAGGGCATCCGACATTCGCCCAAAGGAGACGAAGAGCAAACCCAGGATCAAAATCGAGGTCAGGGGCACAATGATGGCCAGTCGGGCCCGACCGGACTGCATCTTTTCGTAGGTCCCCCCAAACTGCATATAGTAGCCGGGGGGAAGTTGCACCCGGGCCCGCAGACGCTCTTGCACCTGGGCCACAAAACCGGCCAGATCACGGTCGCGCACATTGGCCTGGACAACCACGCGGCGCTGGCCCCCTTCGCGCGAAATCTGGGCAGGTCCCGACAATTCGCGAAAGGTGCAGACGGCCGATAGGGGCACCAGCAAACCCTCTTGTGTGGGGACCTGCAGATGGGCAAACAGATCCGGCCGCATGCGAATCTGAGCCGGCAAGATCACGGTCACACTGATACGCTTGGTGCCGTCGTTGACCTCGGTGACGGCCTTGCCCCCCAGAGCGGCCTCCACAATACGATTGATCTCATCCACGCGCACACCCAACTGGGCAGCCTTGACACGGTCGATGTCCAGATCTAGTTGAGGTAAGCCACTGGTGGTCTCTACGGCCACATCGGCCGCGCCCGGCACCTGGCGCATCACCTGAGCCACCTGCTGAGCTTTGGCCAAAAGCACGTCGGGGTCCTCACCAAACACCTTCACGCCCAGATCGGAGCGAATGCCCACCCCTTCGATCAGCTCCATCATGCGCATCTTGATGGGCTGGCTAAAACTGACACTGACGCCGGGAATGGCTTCCAGGATTTTGTCCATGGCTTCCACCAGAGAGTCGTGGGTGCGCCCGTCTTTCCATCGGGATCGGGGCGTAAGGGCGATCAGCACGTCTACCTGAAAGACCTGCATGGGATCGGTGGCGATCTCGGGACGGCCTATTCGGCTCACAATGGCCTCGATCTCCTTGGGGAACTGCTCTTTGAGCAGCTTCTCCACTTCGCCCGAGCGCTCCACGACTGTCTCCAGGCTGCTGCCTGGCAGATAGGTGGCCTGCACAGCGATTGCCCCTTCGTCCAGTTCGGGAATAAACTCGCCGCCCAGGCGGCTCGCACCCAGCGGCCCCAGGGCCATCAGTAAGAAGGCGACCAACAACACCGAACGCCAATGGTCGAAGGCCCACTCCAACAGGGAAACATAGGCATTTTGCAAGCGCACCATCGGCCCCACTGAATGCTCGGGTTTGGGCTTGAGAAAGAGAGCGCACAGGGCGGGAGTAAGCGTGAAGGACAGCATCAAAGCGCCCAGCAGGGCCAATACGACAGTGAGGCCCATGGGCTTGAACATCTTGCCCTCCAGGCCTTCCAAACTGAGAATGGGCAGGTAGCTGGCGATGATAATCATCTCGCCAAATTGAGTGGCGCTGCGCACTTCCACCGTGGCTTCGGCGATCAAATCCAGGCGTTCGGCCTCGCCAAGGTGGGTGCGTCCGGCCAGGCGGCGCACACAGTTTTCCACAATGATCACCGAGCCGTCTACGATCAGACCGAAGTCGATGGCGCCCAGACTCATCAAATTGGCGGAGATTTGGTAGCGATACATGCCCAGCACGGCAACCAACATGGAAAGTGGAATGGCCGAACTGACGATCAGACCTGCCCGCAATTGGCCGAGAAAAAGGAAGAGCAGCAGCACCACCAGCAGCCCGCCCTCGAGCAGATTCTTCACGGCCGTGTTGAGGGTGCGCCCGATCAGTTGGCTGCGGTCCAAAAAGGTGACCAGCTTGCTACCCGGAGGCAAGGAACTCTCTATCTGCCGGAGGCGGTTCTTGACGCGTTGAATGACCAACCGGCCGTTTTCGCCCATCAGTAAAAGAGTGATGGCGAAGGCGTCCTCTCCTTGTCCGTCGCGAGTGATGGCGCCCTGTCGGGGCGTGGGGCCCTCGACCACCTTGGCCAACTGGCCCACCGTGACCCCTACCCCTCGCTCCGCCTTGACTACGGTTTGACGCAGGTCATCCAGGTCGCGCAAAGTGCCCAAAGTGCGCACGTTCTGCTGCTCGCCGCCGCGCTGAATATAGCCACCGCCCCCGTTGGCGTTGCTTTGGGCGACCGCTTCGACCACATCGCGAAAGGTAAGCCCGTGAGCCAGAAGCCGATTGGGGTCCACCTGGACTTGATACTCACGCACCACCCCGCCCCAGGTATTCACCTCAGCCAGTCCTTTGATGCCCAGCAACTGTGGACGCACCACCCAGTCCAGCAAAGTGCGCTTTTCCATCAAGTCCAGTTTGGGATTCTCAATCCTCAAGTAGAGAATCTCACCCAGTCCGGTGCTGATGGGCGCCATCTGCGGATTGACACCGGGCGGCAACTGATTGCGCATATCCTGCAAACGCTCGGCCACCCACTGGCGGGCGTCGTAGATATCCACCTCGTCCTCAAAAACCACCGTCACCTGGGACAGACCAAATTGGGAAATGGAGCGCACTTGCTGCAGTTGGGGCAGTCCACCCAGGGCCAACTCGACCGGGAAGGTGACTCGCCTCTCCATCTCCTCGGGCCCCAGAGCCGAGGACTGTAGATTGATCTGCACCTGGCGATTGGTGACATCGGGCACCGCGTCGATAGGTAGCAGATACAAACAACGCAATCCAGCCCCGGCCAACAGGGCGGCCAGGCACACCACCAACCAGCGATGGGCGATGGAAAAGCGAATCACGCGCTCAATCAATGACTGTGGCCCCCCTCAGCGGTTGCGCTCTTGAGGTCCTCCCCTTTGACGATGCCAGAACCTTGAGTGACAATCCGGTCACCCACCTTGAGACCCTCGGCAATCTCGATCCATTCACCCGAGCGCCCCGCCACCACCACCGGTCGCCGCTCAAACTCTTCACTTCCGTCCTGCACGTACACCACATCCAGATCCTGGACCTTTTGCAAGGCCGCGGCCGGAATCACCAGGCTCTTCTTCTGCCCGGTGACCACTCGGACCTGAGCCACCATAGCAGGTTTGAGACGCAAACTGGGATTGTCGATAACCACCTGGGCTTGGGCTGAGCGGGTTTTCTCGTCGAGTTCGGGAGCGATGTAGCCAATCACCCCTTGAAACGTTTGGCCCGGAAAAGCCGTCACCGACACTTCAACCCGCTGGCCATTGCGCAGTTTGGAGAGTTCGCTTTCGAGCACGCTGACCCAAAGCCAGAGACGATGGGCGTTGACCAACGTGAAGAGTTCCTCCTCGGGCGTCACCGACTCGCCCAGGGTAATGGGCCGAGCCGTCACCGTGGCCGTGATCGGGGCCCGAATCTGGGTGAGGCTACCGTGTCCGTCGGGGTCGGCCTGGAGCGCCTCCAGACCCTCGCGCAGATGCTGAGCGCGCTCGTGAGCCCGCTCCAGGTTGGCCTCCGCCTCCTGAGTTTCTTTGCTGGCCAAAAGGCCCATTTTCTGGACGCGCTGTTCCCGCGCCAGGTGTTGCCGGGTAAGTTCTACCTGGACTTTGGCCAGGCGCTGACGAGCCTGCGACTCTCGATAGTCGGCTTGAGCCTGCTCCCACTGGGCTTTGGACACCACCCCATTCTCCAGTAGATCTTCGGCCCGTCTCAAGCTTTGCAAATTGACGTTGACGCTGATGTCGGCCACGTCCAGTTCGGCCCGAGCGGTTGCCAGATCGTTCTGGGCCTTCTCCAACGGACGACGGGTGTCGTCGCCATAAAGGGCCAGAGCGCGGCGCCGCTGCAGACTCTGCTGGGCCAGTCGATAATCGGTCTCGGCCTCGTGGTAGTCGGCCTTATAGCGCACCAACTCAGGACAGTCGATGACAGCCAGCACCTGGCCGCGGGTCACCTTGTCTCCCAGCGCTGCCTTCAGTTCGATGGCCTTGCCTGGCAACGGCGAGGTCACCCGCACTTGCAGGTCTTTATCATAGGTGAGCGTGCCGCTGGCCTGGAAATCGCCGCTGAAGCTGCGCATTTGCACCGCCTCCACCTGGAGACGGGCAGCCTTCTGCTGCATCGAACTCAATTCGACGTGGCCCTCAGGATGATCGTGAGCCTCGGCAGTGGCTGTGCCCGTGGCCGTGGCCACAATCGGGGCCGGGCCGCCACAACCGCTTACCCAGGCCAGGCACAACAGCCCGACAACAAGGGTTTTCATGGATGGACTCCTCAGTGAACGTAGGAAGCTGTTATCAATGGTTGAGTCAGCAACCTGGAGGAGCGCGCGGAGGGCCCAATTCTCTGCCTCCATCGGGGTCGGGAGGCCACCACTGAGAGCTGGAACACAGACAAAGGGGGAGTTGCGGCTGAATGGGCGGCAGGGGGGCGGGGGTCACGGCGCAACCCTCGGGACAAAGCACTGCAGCGGGCGTGTCCACCGTATTGGTGGGAGCTGAGCATCCAGTAGCATCGTCGCCATGCTGGGTCAAGCACTCCAAGAAGCCTTGCAGGTGGCATTCCAGATCCACCGAGTAGGTCCAATAGGACCCGATCAGGAGAAACACCGCCAGAATCAGACCCCATTTACGCATAGGCTTGTGTTTCTCGAGGGGAGCCAAACTCCTGTTCTAAGCCACCTCGAGCGCGGCCAACAATTTCTCATAAGGGGCCTGGTCGAAGGAAGAGCAGTGCTCGATCTCCACGCCTGTCAGATAGCGAGTGGCACGCTCTCGACTCCAACGCACTTTACCCTCCACCCAATGTTGCTGAGCAGTATTTGGCTGCACGTACAGAACCTGCACCGTAGAGCCCGCCGTCAAAGCCTTAGGCAATTCCAGACCCAATCCGCTACGGCTGACGTCCATCACTTTGGCCCGCTGAAAGGGGCCCTGATCTATGCGGTAACGAATCTCTTGGGTCCAGTCAACCCGCTTATCGCAGCGTCGATTGCCATCCTGGGCGGCCATGAGTTTACTGATGTCAATCATCGTTTGGGTCCCCTCCTGCACTTGTTACCTTTGATTCACGCCACCACCGGCTTCGGTAAAGCCATCTATTGTAAACTTTTCTGCATCCCTGAGCCAAGGGCCCGCAAGCTAGACAACCGGATCGAGGGGATAAGAACCCGTTTTGATCAAAATTCGGTCGATCATCGCGGAACTCAGCTGGCTGCGTTCCAGGGCGGCCCGGCTGGTGAGCAGCAAATCAGGCTGGTTGCGACGCCGGGCCAGGGAAGCCAGACACAGCCCTTCCTCTATGGGGAAATCCCATTTGCGGGCCAACTGCAGGGCCTGATCAAACTTGCCAGACAGTCGCAAGGCGGTGGTCTGAAAAATTGGATAGGTATCGCGGCCGTTGCGTAGCACCTGGTCCAGACAGCGCTGGCCGGCGTAAACGCGCAAGAGGTCGGTCTCCAGCGAGCGAAACAAGTCCTTGCCCACAGGTGCGGGAGGGTTTTTGGTACACTCCAGACAGGCGGCTTTGTCGCCCTGAAACAGGTCCAAATAGCCTTGAGCCAGGCGTTGCTCGCAGCGCAGCAAGTCAATTTCGATGGCCGAAACCTGATTGAGCTGCTCACCGGCCCCCTCCACTTCGCCCGCCAAAACGTAGATCATGGACTGTAACACGTGATAGCGAGCCAATTCCACCTGGTCCTGAGCGTGACCAATCACCTGCAAAAGTTCGCCCGCCCAGCGCTGAGCCTGTCCCAGGCGGCCCCCCAGTCGATGAATGTAGGCCAACATGGAGGCGCAATCCAGCATGGGACGGAGATCCCCATTGTGCTCCGAGCGAGTCCAGCCGGCCCTGAGCAGTTCCAGCCCTTCGTGGCAGCCGGCCAGCAGCGCAAAAAAACCGATCTCCCCCAGCAGTTCGCCACTCGACCCGGGCAGCCGCAGAGCCAGTTCGCCGGCCCGCAGTAAATGACGCCGGGCTCGCTTCAACATGGGGCTGGGCCCCAAAATAAAGCCCGCGCCCCGCAACATGTCCCGGCGCACCTGGGTCTCTTCGGGTTGCTTTTTGGCCCCAACATCCTTGAGCGTGAGGGCCAGGCTGTCCAACTGCCAGCCAGGCGGTCGCAGCCACAACAACGTGCGGCGCAACAAATTGCGCACATGTTTTTCCGAAGGCGACCCTTCCTTTTGCGAGAGGGGAGCGCCCAGTACCAGTTTGGCCCAATCTACTCCCAAACTGAACTTGCTCCACAATGAGGAGGACGGCAATTGACCCTCCAGGCCCAACACCCGATGGGTCTCGCGCAGATTGCCCTGGCGCCAATAGCAACGGGCCACCTTCACCTGAAGTTCGCGGGACGGCGATTTCCTTTCCAGCTCTAGATAAATCTCCAGAGCTTCACAAACCCGCTGCCCTCCCATCAGAGCATCAGCCTTTCGCTCCAGCAAAGAGTCGGCCACATCCCCCGGAAGACCTTCCAGTAGTTGATAGATCTCCAGCGCCCGAGCAAAGTTAAACAGAGCCGCCTGCTTGTCGGCAGCAGCCAACAAAGGCTCTCGAGCCCGGTCGGGACGCTGCGCCTCCAGCCAGTGCAGGCCAATCCTCTCTTGGGGCGGCTCGGGCAGTGACTGAAGACGAGTGGCTATCTGCTCGTGCAACTGAAGACGGTGTGAGGCCGGTAGGCCATCCATTACCACTTCGGCCACCTGAGGCAAGAGAAAGTAGCCTTTGCCTTCCCGAATCACCAACTGATGGCGCACCAACAACTCCAGGTCATCCACAAGGTCGTGTCCGGACCGATTTTCAAAAAAGACCGTAATGGACTCAAAATCGGCCCGCCCCCTCCATCCGGCCAACCAGGTCAAAAGAGTCTGCTGATGGGCGTGAAGGCCTTGCAAGCGCCGCTCCAATGCCTCGCGCAAAGTGCCCGGCAGATTGCCCGAACTGTCCAGTTGGTACCGACCTTGCTCCAACACAAAGTCACCGCCTACAAAGGCTTCTTTGATTAACTCCAGCAGCAGCAGCGGATTTCCTTGCGAGGCCCGCCACAGATCCTGCGCCGACGAACTGGCCAGTCGCTGACCCAACACGGATTCGGCCACCACTTTGGCTTGCTCAGCGCTGAGTGGGTCCAAATCGTACACTGGGAACGGCAGCGCCAAACCCTCAGACGCCACCGTGGCCACCACCACCAGGCCCGGCAACTCCGCCCGCAACAGATAGATGAGCAACTCCTGTGAGACCGCATCCAGTTCGTGGATATCATCCAGCAAAATCAGCAGGCCCGGGTTGCGTCGACTGAGCGCATTGTAAATGCAGCGAAATAGACGCAACTTGCCGGCTTCGCCCAGTTGAGCGGGGTGGCCCAGTTCGGGCATCAATAGGGCCAGCGTGGAACGCTGCGCTTCCAGGTCGGCGGGTAGACCCAATTCGAAGGCGCTGCGCAACACCTCGATCCAGGGCCCATAAGGTATCCCCTTCCAGGCAGCGCAGCGAGCGTGGGTCACCTGCCAGTATGCCTGCACTCCCAGTCGACCCACCTCGTCCAACCAGCGGCTCTTGCCCCCTCCACTCGAAGTGCGGGCCACCAGAAGACCACGCCGCCGGGCCAGCAATTCGGCTGCAGCCGCCAACGACCGTTGCTGGCCCTGATAGGCAGGGTGGTAGAGTTCGCGGTGACCGGAGGAGCGGGTCACGCTGAGGTGAGGGAACACTTCCAACCACTCGGTGAGTGCTTCCTGGCACCCCGAGGGGCGCTCGGCGGGCTCTCTCTCGAGCAGGCGCATCACCAACGACTCCAGGCGCGGCGGAATAGTACCATAGCATTGCAGAGGTTGGGCCGGTTGGGTCAACAGATGATAGACCAGAGCCCGCATGTCCTGCCCGGGATGAGGCAGGCGCCCCGAAAGCAGTTCGTAAAATATGACCCCGAGCGCGTACAGATCGGTGCGCGCGTCCATGAGACCGGCCCCAAACTGCTCGGGGGCCATATAGGCTGGCGTTCCCATGACCATTCCGGTCTGGGTGAACTTGGTATCATTGAGTGTATCTCGGGCCAGTCCAAAATCGAGAAAACGCACCTGGCCGTGCCCATCAACAAAGATGTTCTCCGGTTTGAGGTCGCGATGGACTACCTGCTTGGAATGAATGTATTCAAGACCGGCCAGCATTTGCGCGCCCACCGCGCCCAGGCACATACCCCACTCTTCCCAGCTCAGGTGCAAGGCCTTCTCTTTCAGATAGTCACGAACGGTCGTCCCCTGGATCAACTCCATGGTGTAGTAGGGGCGTTTCTGCCAGTAGCCCATCTCGAAAACCTTCACCAGATTGGGGTGATGAAAGCGGGTGGCCAGCCGAAATTCTCGCTCAAAGCGCAAACGATCCAGATCGTCTCCCAAATCTTCGGCGATCAGCTTCAAAGCCATCAGCTTCTGAGAAGCAGGATCCTGGACCAGAAAGACCGAGGCCATTCCGCCCTTGCCCAATAGCCTTTGTACGGGGTAGTCCCCGATTCGATCCGGTACGGTTGGCACGGCGCTGAGTTCGGGACACAGGCCGCTCAGCCCCTGCTCACCGGGCCACAAACTGCTCGACCGTCAGGGGGAGCCGGCGGTACCGAAAGCGTGATCCCACAATTCGTTGGTCACGCCAAACTGGCCGTCCGGATTCTTAAAGTGATGCTCCATGTGGTGACGGCGCAAGCTTTTCAGCCAGGGATTGCGGAGCGCGCTATGGTGAAGCACGTAGTGAAGCACATCGTAGGCCACATAGCCCAACACAAAGCCGGCAAAAGTGGGAGAGGTCAGGTGGGGCTGCCCCAACCAGCCAAAAAAGGCAGTTGCGATGGTCAGCATCAGCCAGCCCAGCGGCATCGACAAAGAGAGCGGCATTACCAGACGGGTTTTGGCGTGCGGTTGGACATGATGAATCCCGTGGATCAGGAAGAGGATCTCTTCCTGCCAGCGCCAGCGCGGCTTGGCGTGAAAGACCAGGCGGTGGAAAAAATACTCCACCAGAGTCCATATCAGAGTGGCCCCCAGTAACACGCAGAGCGGGAAGAGATACCAGGGACATTGTGCCGGCCACACCCAGGCTCCATAAGCCGCCCACGCAATAGCCACCGGAACCCAGAACATTGGCACGACGGTTACCGGCGTGTGCGTCAGACGCTCCAGAAACTCAGATTGAAACAACCGCAAGGGCGGAGTGTCAGCCGGCATGGAGCGATGCTCCCGCATTTGAGCCAGATGCTCTTCAGAAATCACGCAAAGCAGCTTCCTGATGACCCCCCTTCATCCTGCCTGTCGATCTGTTCACCCCCAGGCAATCACAAGGCTGCCGGGCGCTGCTACATTGGCCCGGCAGGAATCTGTTCTTGGAGGTCCCAAGTGCTCATCCAATCTCCACCTTCCCTCCCCCGGCTACAAGCTCCCAAAGGGGCGCCCGCCGACCCTATCAAGGCCGAAAGACCCGCTGTCCCTACACCCGACACGGTGACCCTCAACAAACCAGACGGCCCCGAGCCCCCCCCGCACGGCTTGATGTACAAATGCGCCCGCTTCTTGGTGGGCTCTGTGGGTGGCGTCGTCGGCGGAGCCATCGGGACTGCGGTTGGTGGAGTCATTCACGCCGGAGACACGGTAATTCCCGAGAAAATTCAGCGCATCGCCTCCAAAGTGCTGCGCCCTGGTCTGGCGGCCGCTGGCGCCGCAGTGGGCCTCTATGTGGGTCTGGCCGTGGTGCCTCTGCTCGGACCGGCCAAGGGCGCCATGCTGGGAGCGGTGACCGGTGCCGTCGTTGGCGGATCTATTCCGGGAGCGGCTGATGCCCTGGCCGCGTCGGCCAAGGGCGCCATCTGTGGCGGATGGAAAGGCCGAAAAAAGGGGTACGCCCTGATGGCTGACGCCTTCGACAAAGTGGCTGCCAGGCTGCAGAGCAAACCCCCCACGCCGCAAGGTTAGCCACCTGAAACCGAGACATCTCAAGACCCAACTGTTTCTGCTCACTCTCCTGAGTGTAACGGCTGTTGCCCTGGCTGTACTTGCCGTCATAGGCGGGGTCACCTATCGCGCTTTCACCCAGCAACAACGTGCCAGGCTCAGTTGGCGGCCCTTCGCCCAGGCGCGTCGGGTGCGCCAGTGGGACCTGGCCCATATGGGCCGCCTGATAGCCGGCGACGCCACCCTGGTGACGGCTTGGCGCACGGCCAAACGGGAACTCCAAGCGTATGTCGACGAAGTACTCCACGGCAATCACCGCGACCAATTGCTGGCCGCAAGACAGGCCTACCTGCCCAGTCTGTGGGACATCTCGCAACGGCTCTTTCTGGAAACCGATCCCAGTACGCTGGAATCCACCCCTCAGCGCAAAGCCTATGCGGCCTGCGCCGACCTGTTTCTGCTTTGCGACGAGCAGGGTGTAGTGGTCGTCGAACAGGCGACCGTGAGCGATCCCGCTCGACCTGATTTCGGAAAAGTCTGCGTAGAATTTCCTCTCGACCCGAGTCGCGAGCCGTTGCCCGTGCGCTTGAACCTGGGCCAAGATCCGCTCTTTGTGGGCGCCCTACAAAAAAATGCGCCCGTCACCGCCTACTGGCGCTACGGCGATGGACTACTCTACCACGCCGTGGCTGTTCCCTCACCCATTGGAGTGTTCATCTTGGGGGACAGGGTGGACCAGCAACTGGTGAACGATGCCTCCCAATTAGTAGGGGGCGCCTATACCCTGGCCTGGTCGGGCGACCGGGTGCTGGCTTCCATTCCAGCGAAAGGTCCGGAGATAGACCAGGAGGTCAGCCAGAGCTGGGTATCCCACACCCGTCACCCCGAAGTCCGAGATATTGTGCTGGCGGGCCGACCCTACGTAGCCGCTTGCTATCCGCTCTCATCGAAAGTAGCTCTTCTCGACGCCATTCCGGCTGCCGCCGAACCAGCGGGATGGATGCTGTTTCTTAAAACCACCGACGAGTTGGAAGCAGTGGCACGCCAACAAGCCGGGGTTGCCGCCGGCCTGATACTGGTCGCTGCCTTATTAGGACTGGCCGTGGCCTCGCCCCTTGCCAATCGCATCGCTCGACCCCTGGTGGCCCTCTCGCAGGCCATGGCCCAGGTAGGCGAGGGAGACCTGGAAGCCAAAGCCACTCCCAGCGGCCCGATGGAGATTGTGGAGGCGGCCCACGCCTTTAATCGTATGGTCGACGGGTTGCGCCAAAAAGAAACCCTGGAAAAATTTGTCGAAAAACTCGAGCAGTTGCGCAAGACGGCCGACCCTCAAGACCCTCTGGTTCGCGACCAGACCCAGTTTGGCAACTATGTGTTGACGGCTCGCCTGGGCGTGGGCGGAATGGCCACCGTATACACGGCACTGCCGGCCGCGACGCTGGACGAATTTGGCAAAGTTGCCATCAAAGTCATCCAACGAGCCTATGCTCAAGACAACGAGTATAAGGCCCGCTTTCGGCGTGAGTTTCAAATCATGCAGCGGCTCCAGCACCCCGGTCTGGTCCGGGTGCTCGAGAGCGGTGATCTGAACGGACTTCTCTATATCGCCATGGAATATGTGGAAGGGGAGAACCTTCGAGAGTTACTGGAGCGCGAGGGCAGCCTGGAACTGGCCCGATTTCTGGAGCTTGCCATCCCCCTTCTGGAGGCCGTTGAAGCCGCTCATCAGGCGGGCGTAACCCATCGCGACCTCAAGCCCGAAAACCTGATGATTACGCAAGGCGGAATCAAAGTGATGGATTTCGGTCTGGCCTCCGCCTCGGGCGCTTCGCGAGTAACCCAGTCCGGCGACACCGTAGGCACCCCTCTTTATATGGCCCCCGAGCAAGTGCGAGGGGGCACTTGCCAGGCCAGTTCAGACCAGTATTCCCTGGGGGTGATATTTTTTGAAATGCTAACCGGCGTCCCCCCTTTTCAGGCAGACCATCCCATGGCCCTCATATTGAAGCACATCACCGACCCCCCCCCAAAACCTCGCGACATCTGCTCAGACATCCCGGCAGCCGTCGAAGTCGCCATCCTCAAAATGCTTTGCAAAGAACCGCCCCAGCGATACGCCAACTTGCTCGAGGTCAAAACCGCCCTGCTCTCCTCCTAGCGGGGACTTGGGCGCGGTTGCGAAGGTACCGCTATGGCTGGCGAATTGGAAGAACTTCTGGAGAAAGAGGCTCTGGTTGGCACCTTTGACTCTACCGGCACATTCACGCTCTCCATCAACCGGGCGCGCAGCAAGTTGCAAGAATTTCAACTGGCTGATTTGAACCAGGGTGTTTTGAAAATGATTCAGGCCCTGGTTCAAATCGAGCCCTCGGCCATCTGGATCGAAGCTGACAGCCAACACTTCAATCTGTGCTGGGGCGACCCCAAGCACACTCTCTCACCAGACCAGTTTGTGAGCAACTTCGAGCAGGTGCTGTTGGGCACCGGCAGCCCGGCCAAGGATATGGCCATAGGCCTGATGGCTTTCCTTCACCTGGAGCCCAAGGAGGCCTGGTGGGGTGAATGGGATGGCTTGGCGGCGAAAGTGACTGTGAATCTTTTCGGCGGTCAAAAACAGGCTCAACTGCGCACTCCCCCAAAAATGTTTGCCCAGACTTATAGCCTGACCGTGCAGGCCGGGGCCACGAGTTTTCCGTTAAATCGTCAGGAAATCTCCACCCGGACCACCTTTGCGCCCATTCCCATTTTGTGGAATGGACGCTTGCTGTCCGAACTCTCCTGGAACCCTCCCATGCAGCCCACGGCCAAAATTCCCTACTGGGCCGACTATTACTTCACCCACCAGGGACCCATCAGCCAAGGACTGGCCCTCAAGCCCAACGGCTCCAGCCTGGCTTTGGCCCAGGGGCAGAACGACTGGGGAGACTTTGGCAAAGCGCTCAAACCGGCCACCTACGTGCGCTACGTGGTGGGTCCGCGCACTCATCCACTCCAATTGAAAGGACGGCAGTCGCGGCTCTCGGGAATGGCCTCGCTGGTCAATCCGGGCAATGCGGTGGGCCTACCGGTAGCGCTCCAAACTGCCGTGGGTGAAAGCATGTGGGTCTTGACCAGTGAAATGACGGGACCCTCGCTGCTGCTACCGATCAAGCATGGCATTTTGCTCAATCCCTGCAATCTGCCCATCGACCTCTCGGGTGTGGTGGTGGTGATGGCCACCCCTCGACTGGACGTAGACCTGAGCCAGTTTACCCCGATTCACAATGCCAACTGGAGTGACTTAAAGGTTCACCTCAATCGTGTGGCCCAAGAGATTGTCAGCCAACTCAAAGATGGGATGCAGATCGGCACTTCGTCGCCCGAGGGTTCCGCGCTTGAGCCAGTACCCTTGGGTTTTGGAATTGGCTGGATGGTGACCAGCGTGTTTACCCCCCTGCCCTTTTGGCTTGGGGCCATGCTGGGGGCCGCTGCCGCAGGCGTAGTGGGCCACCTGCAAATCGCTTCCAAACGCCGCCAAAGGCAGCACCTGCTGGCCCAGGCGTTGGGTCAACTACAGGCAGCGGAATAGCAACAACTTATCAACACTAGAATGGCTGGAGAGGGTAAGAATAGTAGCACACAAACACACTTATTCAGTGGGAGTCAAAAACATGAAAATCACCACCTTACCGACGCCTCCGGCGCCGAGAAATTCTCTTCACATCCTGAAGAACGATCCGCCCCAACCCAACGACCCGAATCAGAAAAAAGATGAAGTTTCCATCAGCGAGCGCTTCAAGCAGGTTACCCTGGGCGCCGCCTGCGCCGCCGGCGGTTTAACCGGTGGCTACGTGCTCGGAGGTATGTCCGGTGCCGTGGTCAGCAACCTGACCAGCAGCGCCGCCTTCGCCGCTCACGGCTCGGCTGTAGGCGCCGGCCTGGGAGCCCTGTGGGGTACGGCCCTGTATATGCGCGGCAACGACGACGTTGTCAGCGGAATGGTCAAAAGCAGCGCCGTTGGCTCTTTGACCGGCACGGTGGGTCTCTTTGCCGGCGCCAACCTGGGCCCGGCCATCGCCAACATTACCGGCAATTCGGCCTACGCCCTCAACGGCGCGCTGGCCACCGCCCTGTCCGGCGCCGTGGTCGGCATGGCCATCAGCCGCATCGGCAAAGAAGATACCTACAGCGAAGTGATCAAGCAGGTCGCTTCCGCCTCGGTAGGCACCACCGCCGGCTGGATGCTGGGGGGCGTCGTCGAAGCCGGCATCCGCTCCATCCCCGCCGTCGGCGCGGCCGGCCCTGCTTTGGGTCCGGTTTTGGGCGCCGTCAGCGGCGGCCTGATCGGTCTGGCCCTGTGCCTCAATCGCGGCCGCGATTTCTACGACAACGACTATCGTTCTTAGAATTTAGGAGACGTCATGAAAGTTCAGAATTATAACACCCCTCGCCCCAGCTTCAATATTCTCAAAAACTCGGGCGGCCCCCAGGACCCCCAAGGCCCCAAAGACGACGTGAGCATTAAAGAAAGCTATCGTCTGGTCGCCACCACCGCCGCCACCGCAGCCGGCGGCGCCACTGCCGGATATTTCGGCGGCGAGCTGGCCGGAGGGCTGCTCACCTCCATCGGCGCCGGCGCCCGCTATGCCGGCTATATGCCCGCCATCGGCCTGGCCCTGGGCACCTCTTGGGGCGTGACCGCAAGCCGCGCCGGCAAAGACGACCCCTTCACCCAGACCGTACGCGGCCTGGCTACCCTGGGCAGCGGCGGCACGCTGGGCATGGTTGCTGGCGACGCCCTCGGCCACGGCCTCACGGCCATCACCGGCACGGCCAGCTTTGCGGCTGGCGGCGCTCTGGCCGGAGCTATCACCGGCGGCCTGGTAGGGCTGTCGCGCAACCGCGCCGGCAAAAACGACATCCTCAGTCAGATCGCCCACGGCGCGGCCAGCACCTCGGTTGGTATGACCTCGGGCTGGTTCCTGGGCGGCGGCACGGCTGCCCTACTCTCCAAAGTCGCCCCCAACGCCGTGCTCGGCCTGGCTCCCACTCTGGGCGCCGTCAGTGGCGGCCTGATCGGCCTGGCCGCTTACCTGTCCTTCAAAGAAGCCAAGTAAGTCGGTCGCAACCCACCAAAAGGCCCGGAGCCAACTGGCTCCGGGCCTTTTGCACGCTAGTAAGTGCCCCGCTGGTAGATCGATATCAGGTCTGAATTGTGAAAATCCTGATAGGTGCGCTCGCGCCAACTCTGAGTGTGGTCAGGGCTGATGAATTCGGCCATGGAATGTATGCCACCCACGCCGACGGCATCGCCGTGAACGGTGACGCTCACGTGCTCGATGCCGCTTTGACCATAGCGCGTAAACTCAAAAATCTCCTGATAGGGTTCCGTCTCGTTCTGGAGAGTCGCCTCTTGGAAGCGACTCATCTCGTTCTTGGCAATCTCGGCGCGAGTGTGCACCGTGCGCTCGAAAGATTCGTTGGGTTGTGGCCCCCGCCGCGTCTCCAACTGGCCTTTACTGCCCAGTCGCAAGTCGAAAGCGGGGTCTTCATCCTGACGTTTGATATCGACCAGGTCCTGCTCAAGGCGCCTCTCCTCGGAGGCAGAGGCGGCCGAAATCAGCGGCGTCCTCTGACTCACATCCAGACTACCCTGGGTTTTGAAGCGCTCCACCAGGCCCAGCGCGGTTTCTCGAACGGCTACAAATCTCATACCGCCAATCTAGGGCAGCGCCCTTACAAGAGGCTGAATGGCCGTTTTCGGAAATTGCTTATCAAGGTGCGAACGGCGCGTGTGCCTGTCCCCGATCAAATCCTAAGTGTGGACGCTCGACGTATTGATGGATACCTCGGATGAAATCGGCTGCTCGGCTTACCAAGCTTTGCTATGAAAAGTCTGCATCAGGCCATTGCGGCAGGCCTGCTGCAATGGAACAAGAACGGAGGACCTGTGACGTACTTCGAGCGGATAACCTTTGACCCCCAATTGATGGGAGGACAAGCTTGTGTGCGCGGGATGCGCATCCCGGCCTCCTTGGTCTTGAATTTAATGGCTAAGCAGATGCCGGTGGATGAGATCCTCCGTGAATACGCTGACCTTGAGCCCGAGGATCTGCAAGCCTGTCTGGCTTACGGCGCCTGGCTGGCCAGGGAGGAAGTTCTGCCCAACCAAGCTCGGTTTTAATGCTTTCTGGCAGACATGGGTCTGGCTCAGGCTACCGTTGGCTTCGCGACCAGGGCCACGATGCACTGCACCTCCGCGAGGAGGGTCTCCAGAGGATGGCAGATTCGGATGTTCTTGAGAAAGCGCGCAGGGAAAGCGAGTGCTCTTAACCATGGACCTGGGCTTTGGGGCTTTGCCGGCGGCCAGTCGGGAGCTCTTGCCGCCAAAATCGGTGAGCCCTGGAGCGCCTCCAGTATCAATCCCCAGGAGATCGCAGTCAGGAGCCTGGGTGAAAGAAAACACCAGCCTGTATCCGATCCTCCATCCAGGAGCAGGGTGCCGAAATCTGTCAACCCCGACAAGGGACCAACAGAATTCGCTATGTCTTCCACCGAACAAAGAAAAATTGGAGGAGCAGCCCGTGCGCATTGGAAAGCCTCTCCTATGGCCAAACTCAACAAAAAAGAACTCGAATGGTTGGAAGTGCGCCAGCGCTTTACTCTCACCCACGCCCAGGTGCAAATGGCTCGCGAACTGGAACTCATCCCCCGCTCGCTGGCAAAGCTGACCGACCCCCCGGTGCCCGTTTTTATCGAACGTCAATACCTGGAGCAGTTCGGTCGCCCCGCCCCGAGGTTGGTCACTTCCATCGAGGACCGCGCCAAACAGGAACAAAAAGACAACGCCCTGGAAAAGCTGGAACGCAAGAAACTCCCCAAGAAGGCGGCCGCCCCCGAGCCCCCTCCAGCGAAACCCCAAAAACGTAAGAAAAACCGCCCCCACGTCTCCATTCCCCCGCGCGGACGCGGATGAATCCCGCCCGAGTCCTATCCTGGCGCCGGAGGGGGCGCAAAATAGTGGCCCTGCGCAACCCTTCCACCACCATCAGGCGTCACCGTCGCCCATTGAATCGGCCGCCTGCCAGATTGGAAGATCTCTTGACGGCCATTGAAACCAAGCGCTAATACCGCAGGGTTCCAAATAGAGTTTCAGTTGATGACCACTGTCTCGGAGTGAGGAATTCGCCCACCACCTGATAGCCCAGGCAGTGGGTCCTGGAGGACGCGCAGCGCCTCTTCGAAGGAACGTCCCAAGGTGAGCCAGGGCTCACACCTGACAGCCTCCTCGCTGTTGCCCAGGACGCGAATCACCATTCGAAGTCCATTCCCCGATGACGCTCGGACCCTATCCTTCACTGCTAAATTTACATTCTAGTGAAGTCCGTCCGGCCCGCAATGCTTACGATGGCGCCAACAGAGAAAGAAGCACAAACAGAGGAATCATCATGAAGATCGCCCACGCCCCCCAATTCAACCCTTTGAAGAATCCCAACAACCAGCCTCCGGCACCCACTTCTCCACCTGCCGGACAACCCGATGGATTTGACCCCAACCATGAACCTCCACAGCCAAGCAAATTTCGTGCCTACGCCGTTCTGGGCGATTCTGTGGCCGCTGGCGCTGGCCTGGGTACAGCTGCTAGCCTGCATGTTACTGGCGGACTGGTGGGCTTGGCGGCTCTCTTTCAGTGGGCAGCCTCTTCAGAAAATTAAAATGAGGGAGATTTACCTCCGGGGCAGCCTGCAGACCGTAATGGCCCTAGTGCTGTTCCTGACACATCTGGCCGGGGCCGAGTGGAAGTCCTGTCCTCTGGGTAATAGCGGATTGTTGGTCTCTTCCCCGTTTCCCTTAAAGATCTTGCGCCAGCTGGGGACGGAAGGCACTTACGGGCACCTGCAAGTTTTCCAGGGTAGAAGCAGCGAGTTGAAAATTGAGGTCACCAGCGAACTGGTCGAGAACGAAACCCCTCCCGACCTCTATGTGCGCCAGCTTTCTCAAAAATTCCAAGAGACCCACCCGGGAATCAAGCTCAAGGTGCGTCTGACTGGAGTGCCGGGAGACGCGCGAGTTCTTGATGCCTACAAAGCCAGCTATCTGCAAAAGGGGACTTTGCACACTATCATGTACGTGACGGAGGGCGAGAATCGGGGCTGGCTTTTTGAATTAGAGGAAAAGGGAGCCCGTGGTGAGGCCACTCGACGTTTCCTCGACTCGCTTCGCTATGACCCCGTCGAAGCGGCAGCCCTGAGTCAGCCGGGACCTCCGCCCACGAGAGAATTCGCCCTGGGACAAGATCGGATTTACCTGGGCCTGCATCTGCCTACTCCGCCCGTGCCCATTCAGGGGGGTTGGGTCTCGACGACCCCCTGGCTATCGCTGAAAATGCTCCGGGACCATCATTGGCAGGACGAGCCCAGCTACCAAGCCATCGAGCGCCAACTCCAGGGCGCCGGCTACAAGCTGGGTCGAACCTACCAGCCCGACTTTCGGCCACGCGAAGGGGTAGGCGCTGTTGCCAGCGTCTGGGAAGGAGAAAAGGGAGGGCGCTCAGGCCTAATCTGGACGGCCGTAGTCACTCATCGTCCCCACCGTTGGACCATAACCTGGGAGACCCCCGCTGGCAAACCCTGGCAAGAGTGGAGCGAAAAGTTACTCAACACGGTGGTCGTGCACAGCAATATTTAACTGACGTAGAACCACAGGATGCCACCTAACCTGCAACACCCCAGTGAGCCGGCAGGCCCACGTTTCCGTGGCCCCGTGAGGCCTGGCGCCGGATTGGAGATGGCCATTACATTATCGCGGACGGCCATTTTCAGGCGGGGCGAAGGATTTTGGGGCAAAATCGACCAACATCCCTGTTAACTGAGGGAGGCTTGAAATGCCTACCGGCTTCCGGCGGCGACAAAGGAGTGTCTATGGAACTACAACCCGTCACCCCGGAAGACGTGCTGCTCTACCAACGAATTCATTGCGACCCGGAAATGATGAAGCATCTGGGCGGTCCATTTCCCAAAGAGGAGGCGCCCCAGATACTGGAGCGAGGTCTGGCCCACGTGAAAAACGGCGGGGCCTGGCTGTTCAAAGTGATGGCCCATCGCGACTTTCCCCCCGCCGGCACGGTCTGCATCTGGCAGAGTGAACACCAAGGGGAACCCATCCACGAGATAGGCTGGACCATCCTGCCCTCGTACCAAGGGCGGGGACTGGCCAGCCAGGCGGTGCGAGCCGTGCTTGACCAGGCCCAGACGCAGGAACGCTGGGGTCCCATCGACGCTTTTCCGACCACCAGTAACGCGCCATCCAACGCGATCTGCAAGAAAATGGGCTTCACCCTGCTGGAGGAATGCGACCTGGACTACTCCGGCCGTGCCCTGCGCTGCAACCACTGGAAGCTCAATCGCAAATAAAGATCATGCCGTCGCAGTCGGCCGGCGTCTCCTCGAAGTGCGGGAGGAAGTCGACGCATACGGTGGGGGGTTGGCCGCCGGTTTCGATCTGAACAATCTCGTTGTGCAAATTGCGCAACTCCTCCAGATCGGCCACTTCCAGCATCCAGGTGGCTTCAAATTCGGGGGACTGGTGGACCCGGTCTTCATAGCTGGTCCCACGCATAGGATTTAGCTTACACTTCTTGCGATTCTCAAACTCCGACTCGCGGGCGATTCTAAACTTCATGACGACTCCTACTCGAGAGTAAACCTGACCGGGGGCGATTTGACCACGTGGCCGCTTTCGAAGGTCACTTCGGCTTCTAGCCGATGGGAACCGTCGTCCACCAGATCGGAACGAGTCCATTCAATGCGAGAAAAGGAACCCTTTTGAATCTTGATCACCTTATCGTCCAGGTAGAGGCGCACATAGGCATTGTCGTCGACCGGGACGGTGTTGACGGAAAAAACCACCTTGTCGGTCTTTTCCACCAGGGCTCCCTCTTTGGGATCGGTGATAGCCACCGTGCGCGTTATGCCCAGACTGGCTTTGTTCAAGCGAGAAGGAAGTGGTTTGGTGATGGGGGTCGTTTTGTCCACAAAAGCAGTGAAGGCGGTATGGGCGGGGATCTCCACGTTGGGACCGTTAAACAGCAAGGCCAGTGGTGTCACCAGCACGGCACCCACAATCACCGGAGCCATAATGCTGTCCCCTTCAGCATTCTTCACGGCCCGCAAAGGCACGGGCGTGCCATCCGCAGCCGTCACCGAACGAATGGCGAAGTTTAACTCGCCCGCCTGACCAAAGAGCCCGTGCGGTTCCGATTTGAGAATCTCGCCGATGGCCTGGGCATTGGCGGGGATGAGGATGCGCCCATCCGGCAGAATCACGTCGCGATCCACGCGAAAGCGCACCGTAGAGCCGGTCGGAGTCTCGCCCGACTTCATGAACTCCTCGGTGAGCAGCACAATCGGATGGCCCTCTTGAATTTCCGGGGCCGGGGGTTTTCCCAGTACCGGCCAGGCTACCAGCAAACATACCAGCAGGCTTACAACTCTCAAAACCTTCATGGGCCACCTCCGCCTGGATGCGTTCGCAGCGCGCAGTTGCTGCTCCTGGATCGGAGTGGGGATGAATTCCTCGGCCCCTCAGCGAAACCCGAGAACTGATGTCAAACTACCATCTGCTCTGCATGGGGCGCAGTTCCATCGATCTGTATAGCAACAATATCGGCGCTCCCTTTCCCGAAATCGAGAGTTTTTCGGCCTACGTGGGCGGCTCGCCCACCAATGTGTGCGTGGGCGCCCAACGATTGGGGCTGAGGACGGCCTTATTGACGGCCGTGGGCGAAGACCCTGTAGGCGAATTTATCCTCAGTTTTCTGCGCAAAGAGGGAGTGGTGACTCGCTACATCCCCGAGAAGCCCACCGCTCGCAGCAGCGCCGTGCTGCTGGGAATTCAGCCTCCCGACCGCTTTCCGCTGGTCTTTTACCGCGACAATTGCGCCGACATCCAACTCGACATCGACGACGTGATGGCCGCCCCGGTGACCGACGCGCAAGTGTTTTTGTTTGCAGGCACCAATCTGAGTCAAGACCCTTGTCGCAGCGCCACCTTGATGGCCGCGGAGAAAGCCCGCCAGGCTCGCTGTAAAGTGGTGCTCGACGTAGATTTTCGTCCCGGCCAGTGGCACGACGTGCGCGCTTTTGGGGTGGCCGTGCGCTCGGCACTACGATTGGTGGACGTGATGATCGCCACCGAAGACGAACTTCACGCTGCTCTGATGCTGGATAAAAACCAGATGCTGGTGAGTCATTCTCAAGAATCTGACACTCGCGTGGGCGGCGAAACCGCCCGGGCCATCAAAACACTGCTGGGAATGGGCCCACAGGCCCTCATTTTGAAAGTGGGGGGAGAGGGGGCTCAAGTGCACTTGAAAACTGGCCGTATGGTGCCGGTGCCCGGCTTTCCCGTCAAAGTGCAAAACATTCTGGGCGCCGGCGATGCCTTTGCTGCCGGATTCCTGTATGGCTATGTGCACGGCTGGGAGTGGCAGCGGGCTGCCCGCCTGGGCAATGCTTGCGGGGCCATTGTGGTAACCAAACACGGATGTGCCAACTTTATGCCCAGCTTACCAGAGGTCAAGGAATTTGTGGCCGGCTATGGAGTAAGCGAGCTATAGAGATACCAACGGGAGTTCCCCGCTGGTTGAGGAAGCCTGAACCATGAAGAAATTCCTGTGCCTCTATCTCTTGGGCGCAACCTCCCTGGCCGCTCCCAACCCTTATCAAATCTTTCCCGGCAAGGGGTTCGGCTCGTTTGGCCCCCAATTGACGTTGGCCCAAATGGAGAAACAACTACCTCAGGGCCAGTTTATGGAAGGCGAGACTGGGGGGCAAAAATCGGCGACCCTCTATGCCATGGAGCCCACCAGACGCATCACCCTGTTGTTCAATGCCAAAGGGCGCATTCGATCGATGTCCATTCACGGCTATGAAAGCGTCTGGCACACCACCCAGGGGATTGGTTTGGGCACCTCGCTGACCTCCCTGGAAAAGGCCAACGGCGGTCCCTTTAAATATCGCTCGCTAGGAATGGGTCAGGACTCCGGTCGAGTGTTGGATTGGCAGGGCGGAAAACTGACCATACCCTTTGCCCACGTAAAAATCACCTTTGCCGCTGCCATGCATTCCAAGGGCTATGCCACTCTCAACGACGCCGAGCACCAACGAGCCGAGGCCGACGGCCAGGTGTTTTCCTCGGCCGACACTCTGTCGCGCAAACTCAACCCGATTGTCGAGACCCTCGAACTAGAATTCTAGGGAACCGAAGGGTTTGCCGCGAACCGCCCGGGTGATGAAAACCCGACGCGTCACGATGGCTCAGGCTCTGGTGGAGTATCTCAGCCTGCAATTCGTCTCTCGCGACGGCCAGGAGCAGCGCTTCTTTGCGGGGGTGTGGGGCATCTTCGGGCACGGCAACGTGGCCGGCATCGGCCAGGCCTTGCAGCAAATAGGGGCGCGCCTGCCCTATCACCTGTCACGCAACGAACAGGCTCAGGTGCACGCCGCTGTGGCCTACGCCAAAGACAAATTTCGCCTGCAGACGTGGGCATGCACCTCCTCCATCGGTCCGGGAGCGACCAACATGGTCACCGGCGCCGCCCTGGCCACCATCAATCGATTGCCTGTGCTTTTGCTGCCCGGAGAGACCTTTGCCAATCGCTATCCGGCCCCGGTGCTGCAACAACTCGAACATGCTCACTCGCAGGACATCAGTGTCAACGACTGTTTTCGACCCATCTCCCGCTATTGGGATCGTATTCAGCGGCCCGAACAACTGATCTCTGCCCTGAGCGAAGCCATGCGCGTGTTGACCTCCCCCGTCGAAACCGGCGCGGTCACCCTGTGCCTGCCCCAAGATGTGCAGACCGAAGCCCACGACTATCCCGAAGTTCTCTTTGAAAAGCGGGTCTGGACCATCCCGCGCGCTCGCCCCGATCTGCATACTTTGCGCCAGGCGGCCAGCTGGATTTCAACCAGCCAGGCCCCCTTGATTGTGGCCGGGGGAGGAGTGCACTATAGCGAGGCCCATCAGGCACTGACCGATTTTGTCACGGCCACCGGAATCCCGGTCAGCGAGACTCAGGCTGGCAAAGGCTCGCTGCCCTACGATTTTCCACTCAACCTGGGAGCCATCGGAGTCACCGGCACGGCCGGGGCCAATGTTGTTGCCCGCGAGGCCGACCTGATCCTGGGCATCGGCACACGCTACTCCGACTTTACCAGCGCCTCCAACACGGCCTTCCAAAACCCCGCGGTGCGTTTTATCAACCTCAACGTAGCCGAGTTAGACGCCTACAAGTTGCGCGGCCTGCCCCTGGTGGGCGACGCCCGGGTGACTTTGCAGGAACTGGGTCAGCTGCTCCCTGGCTTCAGCACCTCCCAAGCCTACCTGCAGCGGGTTCGCGGCTTTAACCAGCAATGGGACCAGGAAGTGGCCCGCATTTATGCGGGGGGCGGTCAGGCCGAAGTGATCGGAGTGCTCAATGACTTCAGTCGTCCTCAGGATGTGGTGATCTGTGCCGCTGGCAGTCTGCCCGGAGACCTGCACAAGTTGTGGCGCACCCGCCAACCTCGTGGCTATCACCTGGAATACGGCTACTCCTGTATGGGCTATGAAATCGCGGCCGGGATGGGCGTAAAGCAGGCCGACCCCGAGCGTGAAGTCTACGTGATGGTGGGCGATGGCTCGTTCTTGATGATGCACACCGAGATCGTCACCATGGTAGCCGAGGGCATCAAGGTAGTCATCGTAATTCTAGACAATCACGGCTTTGCCAGTATCGGCGGCCTCTCCAAGAGCGTCGGCAGCGACGGCTTCGGCACCAAGTATCGACACCGCACCGCCGAGGGACTGGTGGGCGAAAATGTCGAGGTGGATTTTGCTGCCAACTGCGCTTCTCTGGGAGCCCGTGTCTTTAGCCCCCAAAACGGAGCCGAATTCCGCGCCGCTCTCGAAGAGTCAAGACAGGTACAGGACCGACCGGTCTGCATCGTGCTTCAGGTGGACCGTCGCCAACGCGTGGGCGGTTACGAGTCCTGGTGGGAAGTCCCCGTTGCCGAAGTCTCCACCGACCCGGCCGTGCAGGCCGCCCGCAAAACCTATGAAGAGACTCGCCGGAGTCGACGTCCGTGAAGGTCAAACTGGCCAGCGCGCCGGTTTCCTGGGGCATTTTTGAATTTGCAGGCATTCAGCCTCGTTATGCCTGGAACCAGGTCCTCGACGAAATCGCCAGCACCGGATACCTGGGCACCGAACTGGGGCCCTATGGATATCTACCGACCCAACCAGAAGTGTTGCGAGCAGAACTGGATCGACGCGGTCTGCAACTGCTGTCGGCCTTCGTGCCGGTCGATCTGGCCCGCCATGAGGCCCATGAAGAGGGCCTGCGCGCGGCCCTGCAGGTTGGCGGCCTGCTCCGCCAACTGGGAGCCACCCTGTTGGTGCTGGCCGACTCCAATGGCTCGCTGCCCGAACTGGTCCGTCAGGCGGGTCGCCGCACGGGGTGCTGGCTGCACGACTGGACCACTTATGCTCGCGGGGTCGATCACATCGCCCAGGCGCTGCACCAAGAATTGGGTCTGTCGGTGGTCTTTCATCATCATTGCGCGGGCCACGTGGAGACGCCCCATGAGACCCAAGCCCTGCTGGAACACACCAGCGTGTCGCTGTGTCTGGATACCGGCCACTGGCACTACGCCGGTGGGGATGCGGTGGAATGTTTGCGCCATTGGGGATCGCGGGTCGGCTACCTGCATTTCAAAGACTGCCAACCCGACATCGCCGCTCGCTGCCGCCGCGACCAGTTGGACTATTTCGAGGCCGTCAAGGCGGGCGTGTTTTGTCCCCTGGGAGAAGGAGAGGTGGATTTTGTGGGCCTGCTGCGCGAACTCCAACGGCTTGACTACGACGGATGGGCGGTGGTGGAGCAAGACGTGTTGGGGGCCGACCTCGACGCGCCCCGCCGCTACTCCCAACGCAACCGCGACTTCTTGCGCAAGCTAGGACTGGACTGAAGGAGGAAGTCATGATTCGTTTGGGATTGGTGGGCACGGGCCGTATCGGGCAGCTCCATGTAGAAACGTTGAAACGTAGTCAGTTGGCCCAGCTGGTGGCCGTCACCGACCTCGACCCCGAGGCCGCCCAGCGCTGCGCCCAACGCCATGGCGTTCCCAAGGTGGCTGAGGACCTCCATGATTTGCTGCACAACCACGATATTCAGGCCGTGTTGATCTGTTCCAGCACCAACACCCATGCTAACTTCTGCCTGGCCAGTGCGGCCGCCGGTA
Organism: bacterium; assembly: GCA_018780265.1. Lineage (GTDB taxonomy): Bacteria > Vulcanimicrobiota > Xenobia > Xenobiales > JADMJV01 > JADMJV01. The sequence continues at coordinate 32,011 of JADMJV010000012.1, read as the reverse complement.
AGCACATTTTTTGCGAGAAACCCATCGACGCTGATTTAAAGCGAATCGACGCCGTGATTCACGCCGTCGAGCGCAGCGGAGTGAAGATGATGGTAGGTTTCAATCGTCGATTTGATGCCAACCACCAGCGCATCAAACTGGCCATCGAGCAGGGCAAGATCGGCACCCCCCACCTGCTCCACATCATCAGCCGTGACCCCGCCCCTCCCCCTCTCGGCTACATCGAAGTGTCGGGCGGGTTGTTCTTCGATATGACCATCCACGACTTCGACATGGCTCGTTTTCTCTTGGGCGAGGTCGAAGAGGTTTATGCCACTGCGGCCGTGCGGGTGGACCCGCGCATTGGCCAGGCGGGAGATGTGGATACGGCCCTGATCACCCTCAAATTTAGCGAAGGCTGTCTGGGCTCTATCGACAACAGTCGCCAGGCGGTCTACGGCTACGATCAGCGAGTCGAAGTCTTTGGCAGCGGGGGGGTGTTGCGTAGCGACAACGTGTTTGCCGACGAAGTGACCCTGAGCACCGTCCAAAGTGTGGAGAGAGGCTTGCCCAAGAGCTTCTTTATGGACCGCTACCTGGCTTCTTATCAGGCCGAATTGGAGGCGTTTGTGAACTGTGTGGCCCAAGATAAACCGGTGCCTGTGACTGCAGCCGATGGACGGGCCCCGGTAGTAATGGCCCTGGCTGCCCGTCAATCTCTGGCAGAGAATCGCCCGGTGCGACTGGCCGAAATCGTATGAGCCTGGGAAAATATCGCCACTTCAGCCGGGCCAGCACAGCCACCGGCCATTTCGTGATCCTGGCTATCGATCATCGCGCCAACTTGCGCCAGTCTCTGGAAAAGCAGGGACCCATCCGCGATCAGGATTTTCGCGACTTCAAGCTCCAGGTGGTGGCCGCGGCTGCTCCTCAGGTATCGGCTGTACTGGCCGATCCGGGCTACGCCTTGGGCTCACTCATCGCCGGGCGCATCTTTAGCGGAGGACTGCTTTCACCCCTGGAAGTGACCGACTATGACGTTCACCCCAGCCAGCGCGAACTGCAGTGGATCCCTGGCTGGTCGGTGGAAAAAGTGAAGCGGATGGGAGGGGACGGCGTAAAATTACTGATCCCTTTCCACCCTCAACTGCCCAGTGCCAGCGCCAAGGAAAAATTGGTCCAACAAGTGGTGGCCGAGTGCGCGCGCCACGACATTCCCCTCTACCTGGAACCGATCGCCTGCTCGCCAGCTCCCGGCCACCGACTCAGTTCCGTCCAGCAGCGCCAGATCACCGTGGAAATGGCCGCTCGCTGCTGCGCTCTGGGGGCCGACATACTCAAGTTACAGCTACCCGCCCACGAGGACGAATGGGAGCCGACCTGCCGCCAATTGGCTGAGGTTTGCACCGCTCCCTGGGCGTTGCTAAGCGGCGGAGTGGATTTTGACACCTATTGCCGCCAGGCCGAACTGGCCTGCTTTCATGGCGCTTCCGGCGTAATTGTGGGCCGAGCCGTTTGGAGCGAAGCCACCGAATTGCAGGGAGAGGCCCGCTCCCAATTCCTGGCAGAGGTCGTTCCCTTGCGCCTGAGCCGGCTGGCCCAAATATGCGCAACCGGAACCGCCCCCTGGATGAAGCGCTTCCCCCTGCAGTCACCGACTCTCGACTGGTATCAATCTTATTAGCCTTCCGTCAGACTCTGCTTGAGAGAGAATGAGGAGTGGCGGGCTCAGGCGTGGATTTGAGGCAGCGGGCGGGGTTCTGTCAACCGTTCGAAGCCTACAGAAGGGAGTTTTCATTATGGATGACCCGTCATGCTTATGTCACACCAGGTGTGAGTGCAAGTATCACTGATCTTCATTCCGAAATATCGACGCAAGGCACAGTTGCGCGAGGCCCCGTTTTCTGAAGACCGGCGATTATGTGACTCGTCCCTATCCCGGGCCGGCATGAGAGGACGCCAGTTTTTATTGGGGGTGCCGCTGTCCCCCCCTGCAGGGTAGGACAAGTCCTGGGTTGTAGCCAGGACCGGGCCTCCGGGGCGACGTCGGCCGCTTCCTCAGCACCCTCTCGCTGCGAAGGAGAGAGACTTCTCGGCCTGGAAAAAGATATCGCTGCATGCAGCGGCGCTACTTGCGGTCGACGATGTCCTGGAAGACCTGACGGTGCATCTCGGCCGCCTGCAACCCATCGCCTGCCTTGCCGGCCCGCTTGGCAGCCTGGGCCTCCTGAGCAGCGTCGCTACCGCTGCTGTGGGCGATCAAGAAATCCAGCACCGGTCCCGTAACCGTGGCATTTTCGTTGTCATTATATCCTGAACGACCCAGGGCCAGACCATACTGGGAAAGAACAAACTCAGGCTTATCGCTGGCAAACGGTCGAGTTCGTCGTCGACGCTTATGGTTCTGTTCTTCATACCAATCACGCAGCATCTGCGCTTCCCCGCACAAGCTCCCATGACGGACGGCACCGCTGGGAAGACACGCTTCAGCATTTTTTCAGCCTGTCACCCTATCTTGCAATTCAAGGAGAGTGCCATGCAATTCAACGTGAACAGCTATGACAGCAGAGTCCAGAGCTACGATTGGAGCGGAAAACAGCGCCTGCTGGTATGCGACGGCGCCCTCGAGCATGACGTCTGGGACCGGCTCAGCCAGTTGGCACCGGCCGAAATCCGCGACCAGTTCATTCAGACATTGAACGATCCCCGGCTGCTCGGCAACACCAAGGCTACCCCAGAAACCTTTGGTACAGGCTGGAAATCCGCCGACCCATCCGGCCGAGTCTTCCTGCTGGGCGAAGCGCAGAGGCCCCGCCAGGAAGTGCATTTTGGGCCATCTGGCCGATCCGGCGGCGAATTCTCTGTCAAAACTTGCATTCCTGGCCTGGTCGAGCACGAAATGAAAGGCAAAAGCACCTTCGGCGAGCTGAGCACGGACAACATTCAGGAGCAAATTCTCCTGCCCTGACCGATAATTTCAACTCCGTTTGATGACGGAGCACTAGTTTGGTGAGGTATCCTCAACGGAGCTCCTCAAGTCTGGTGACGCCGCGGGCGCGTTGGGCGAGGGGTGGAAAAACTCACCAGCGGTTGGACAGGCCCTTCAAAGCACCCGGCCTCCGCGGCCTGGTGCGCCGCTATATCGAACAAGCCTGGCTACGGGTACAACGGCTTTGCCGATTAACACTTCCTTTACCGCTTCAATCAGGGCAGAAAGCTCCGCCTTGGCTTCGGAGATGTTTCTCATGATCACGACTGCTCAACTAGACCAGATCGGATCTGGTTTGTCAATTCGCAGTTTCCTCTATTAGCGGGCAGCGATGACCTCGATGTGCGACCGGGTGCCGCGTTTACCTACCCTTCATCTGGGACGGTCTCCGAGTGGACTGCCACCAGGGCAAAGTCCGCCAGATCGAGATGCATGGGCACTGAGATTCGCTGAAAAAACACAATGGGACCGGCCAGGTGGCCGGTCCCATTGCCTGGCTTGGCAGGGTTTACTGAGCTACAATGTTGTTGATTCTCAGGGGGGCAGTGCCGGTCATGGTGTTGCCGGCGGGATTCTTATAGGTCGCTCTAACGGTGTAGTTACCGGCCGCTAGAGCGGGGTAGAGAATGAGTTCGTTGGGGGCCTGGGTGATGAATCCGCCACCCTGAGCCTGGCCGTTGATGACGTTGTTCTGGCTGTCCAGCAGCGTAAAAACGATATCTCCCGTACCGTCCACGGCGGGGGCGAAGAGTTGCCCGTCCTGGTAAAAGGTGGTGGCGTAAAACATCATCGACACGCCGGTGGATGGAGTGGTCGACAGGTCGACCAGTTGGTTGTAGGGGAGGATCTGGTTGCTGGTGGGGACGGCCACCAGTCCGGTGGGCGGGTTGAGAGTGATGGTTCCGTCGATGGAAGACAGGCCCAACGGGGCATTGCCACTGCTTCCGCCTTTGGCTCCGGCCCAGAAAGTGCCCGTGAAAGTGACGGAGGTGGGCGCGCTGCCGTCCAGGGGTGGGTGCCATGTCACCGAACCGATCGGTCCTGGCCCCGCGTAAGTCCCGGGGGGATTGGCCGGGATGTTGGTCAGGCTGCCCGTCTCCAGGTCGTTGCCGATGAACGACGAGACGGTGGCCATGCTGTTGTTGGAACTGGTCCAGAAGCAGCGAGAAGTCACGTCCAGCAGGGGAGTGGTTACCCCTTTGGCGTCCAGGGCTGCCTCGGCCTTCAACTGATTCCCAGTGGCAGTCATGGTCAGTTCGCTGCTGCCGAGTTGGCCATAGGCAAAGGGATTGCCTACGCCCTCGGCTTCGCTGGTGCCGGCGTAAGTGCGCACCAGAATAAAGGTGCTCTGGTTGTCTGAGGTACTTTCAGATCCGTAGGTGGCTGTGGCGGGGTTGCTGGAGACACCCTGCCACTGGTACGTGTCGCCGCTTTGGACGCCTGAGTTGGTGGAAAAGTCATAGAAGGACTGGCCCTGCTTATCCGTGTTGTTGCGAAAGACGGTGCCCGTAAAGGTTTGTTGACCGTAGTTGGTGAGATTGAAGCCGAACAAGTCAAAAGCGCTCTCCCACTGGGAGTCGCTATCCTGGTCGGTGACGGTGGCGCCGATGCGGCTTTGAATGAAGTTCTCCATTTCGGAGCGACTGGCCAGGCGCCAGTCAGTGAAGCCGCCTTCCTGAAAGTTCTTGGCCGTATTTTGGGCCGTGTAATAGTTGGACTGAGGCAGGAACGAGGAATACCACATCAGGCCGTTCTCCAGGTCGCACAAGACCTGATCGCTGCTAAACTGGCCGGGGACCTGCGCGCCCGCCTGGATGGCGGTGGCGCTAAGGCCGTCGAGTTGCTGTGCGGCGTTGCGCAAGCCCGGAGCGATGGGAATTTGGACGTGGGCGATCTCGGCGTAGAGATTGGCCGCCAGAGCCAGCGTTTCCAAGTAGCTCTTGAGCTGCTGCTGGAGTTTGCTGGTCAGGCTGTTGAAGCGAACTGGATAGCCTTGAAACTTGCCATAGTCGGTGGCCGAGATGCCCATGGTGGCGCTTTGAACCTGCGCGTAGGTGAAGATGATATTGTCCACGTTGTTTCGGCCCAGCAGGTAGTCGCTGATATTGGCCACGTTGTTAGTGATCACCAGAGAGGTGATGGTGGTTGTCAACGACGACACAGAATTGAGCCCGTTGACGGTATCGACGATGGTCGAATTGGTGTCCTTGATGTTGTTCAGATCGGGATTGATCGCGTTGCGATCAGCATTGTAAGTCGCGTTGACGTTGTTGAGCGAAAGCGTCTGTTCGATCTGGCTGATGTCTTCCAGCACCTGGTCGAGTTGTTCCGAGATTGCCTTGAGGGCTCCGGTAGTGCCCAGATTGAGGCCCAGAGCCTGAGTGATCGCCCCAAAAATGCCGGCGTCCACCAGGCTGACCGTATCTCCCAACACGTCCCCGGCAATGGTCTTGACCAGATCCTGGGCGGTGCTGCTGGCCACCTCGGCCAGAACTATCGTGCCTGGTTGGGAACCGATTTTGGCGGCCGTACTCAGATAAAAGGCGCGGTTTCCTCCGTTCTGCTGGGCCAGTTGATAAAATCTGGAGGGAGAGAAGGGGGATGCCTGGGCGTTGGTGACCCAATCGAAACTGTAGCCCCGCGGGAGGAAGAAATAGTCGGCCACGGCTCTCTGGGCGGTGGCCAGGTCGGCCCCATGGTCTTGCATATAGAGGGAGGTGAGGGTGGACAGAGGGTTGATGTACATGGTCAGGCCGTCGTAGCCCCCGCGGACTTCTCGGCGCACCACCATATTGTCGCCCGGACGGGTGGCCGTGACGGTAAAGTCTTTGGGCAGCTCTCCTTCGGCGTGGAAAAGACCGGCATTGTTGGTCTTGAGTTGGTAGAGCAGGTTGCCATTCAGGTCGGTGATGTTCACCTCGGCATTGCCTACAAAGTCTTCTAGCAGCACACGTCCCAGGAAAAAGCCGCTGGTCGGACCCGATGGACCGCCGCTGCCCCCTCCCGATAGAGGCGAGGTGTTGGGTGCGCTACCGCAACCTGTCACCATGGTTATGAAGCAGACCAGCAAAAGGGTCGCCAGGCTTCGCTGCCAAAGGGAAAAATGTCGTTGGGGCTTTTGAGTCAAGTTGTTGTTCCTCTCGCGGAAAAGTTTTATCTCTACGTGAAGATATTTGCATAAAGATAAAATGATTCCTTCCACGAGCCCTACACTTCTCGTTTGTAGCCGTCGGGCGGCTTACTAGAGGGGGTTTGTCGGAACTTTGCAGAACGAGTTTTGATGAAGATAACCATCTTTATGCTCGGTTGGCTGCTGGCTGCCGCCGGTCTTTCGGGGGCCTTTGCGGCGGTCGAGTTCGCGCACATCAAGATGAAGAAGACCACCCAGCTCTATCACGACGCGGTGGCGCTTTTTTCTCCAAATTTGGTCGAGAAGAGTCAGATTGACGGACCTTTGGACCTGCCCGTGCTGGCCCTCTATTTTTTCCGCAACCCTTTGTCGTCAGAAGAGAAAGCGGCCTTTGCCGGGGAGATCGCCGTCAATGCTCGGGGCACCGGCGAGGTCTTCCCTTACGCGGTTCTGGAACTGGGCTTGCGGACCGAGCCACCGCTGCGGCCGAAGAGCGTTCACGTCTTCAACGTGGGGCGCTGTAGCAGCCCGAGTAGCTTTGGCATCACCGGGGCCATGCTCGACTATCCCGATCAGGTGAACCAGTGGAAGATTGAATTTTCCCGTCTGGCGGGGGAGTTGAAAGAGGGATCGACCATCCAATTTGATGTCAGCCTGGAGCACAAAGCCTCGCGCTACCTGGCCGAATTTCGCGGCAGTGCTCCGCTGCTACTGGTGACCAGTTCCCGCTGTCAAAACTGAGGTCTATACTTCATCCTGAAAGGCACAGAATAAAGCCCAACGAGGGTCCATGGGCGTGGCGTCGCAAGGTTATCTATCTGGCAGCCGTAGCTTTGGGGGCGGGGGCGGACTTGGCCGCGGGAGCCGACTTGGCCGCAGGGGCAGACTTGGCCGCTGGAGCGACTTTGTCAGCCGAACCGGAGCCGCCGCCTTTCTTGGCCATGTCACCGATGCTGTTGGTGATGTTGCCTATCATGTCGCCGATTTTGCTGGCGCCATCACCGCCGCCTTCGCCCCCCCCACACGGCTGTTGCTGCCGGGCTTCCGGGCTGGTCTCAGCTTTGTCTTCCTGGTCGAGTTGATTCTTGACCTGAACTTTCTCTGCTTTTTTCAGACCGGCCACATCTTGCTGAACCTTTTGCAGGTCCTCTTTGCCTTCTTGGGCTTGCTGGGGCTTGGCCTGCCCCCCCTTAATCTCTTGCTCCAACTGCTGCTTCAGTTCGGCCTTGTCTTCCTTTTTCAGGCTCGAAACTTGTTGCTGAACTTTCTGCAGCTTGCTGGGCCCCTGAGGGGGACCGCCGGCGCCGATAGGGTTGATGGCCATAGGATGAACCTCCGTGAGTGGTTGCTTGGTCAATCTCATTGTGAGGCCTGGAAGGCAGATTTTACCAAAGCAAATGCAGACAGACCGTGAACCAGGTTAACGAATTGTTACCATTTGCCGTCAGGCCCCCGCAAATTTCAGGAACGATTTCCGCGACGCTTCCTCGCGAGCGTGTCGCTCGCCAAGGATCCGCCCGCGCCCAGCCGAAGAGTTGACCTTATGAGCGACGACGAGGAAGAACAGATCGAACTGCATCAGCCCCTGGAAATCCTGCGCAGCACCGCACGCCGCCTCATGGAGCGCCAGATCCCGGCCAGCCCAGGCAAATTGGAAGAGATGTACTCCCACCTGAAGGGCGCCATCGGAGACTCGATCGATCAGGTAAGCAGCCACATCTCCCGAGCATTGGCGCTCACACAAGACAATCTCCCCGAGGACATTCCCGTCGACAGCGAAGCAGGCCAGGTGGTGCAGCAGGCTGAGTTGGTCCTGGCTGAGGTGCAGGAAGAACTGCAAGAAGCCTTGGCCCAGATCAAGCAGAGCTTTTTCGCGGCAGCCTCCTTTCAAGAGTGTGAAGCCCGTTTGCCAAATCTGGCTCTCTTTGAGTCGAGACTGGAAAAGAGTCTGCTGCGCCTGGAAGAAGCCGTTACCATGGTGGACAATCCCGATATTTTCGGGCTTTCCACCTACGAACCGGCTCCCACCATCCCCGAAGCGCTGGAAGCACTGGCCGAAGGGTTAGACCACATTCACGCTCACCTGCAAGACGGCAACAAAGAGCCATTGCGCCTGGCTTTAGAGGCCGTCCAGAAAGCTCAAATTGGGCTGAGCGCCGCCCTGGCCCAAGAATGACGTTGCAGGCCTTGGAGCCTCAGGACGCCGAGCTGATCGTAGCCCTGGCTGCTGGCTACTATCCCGAAGAAATGCACCTGGATGTAGACGAGATCGCCCAATCTCTGGCGACAGCCGAAGAAGAGGGCGGCAACTTCTCTTCGGGTTTGTTGGAGAATGGCCAACTTTGTGGATACCTACTGGCCTGGCTGGAGGAGTCACGAATTGACGGACTGCTAGAGTCGGTCGTCTTGATTGACGACGTGGCCATCGCCACCGGTTCGATAGGCGACCTGCAAAGGCTGTTTCGCAATCTGATCGCCCAGATCGAAGATAGCGGCCTGAGCCATCTGGCCATTGAAAGCTCTCTTTTGCCAGACACGCGAGACACATTCTTGGGACAGCACCGTTTTTTTGCGGGGCTGGGCTACGAACTGGTGGCCAGTCAGGATTATTGGGAAGAAGAGTTGGGGGTCGAAATGACCTGGGTACGCTACGAGCGCCCTGTCGAGGTGGAGGCTTCGGTCACGGCCGAGTGTTGGGATGGCTCCGAGTTTGCCCCTGACGACGAGGAGTTCGACGAATTTCCGGAATAGACAAGTCCTCAACCCGTTGGGCCCTGGTTTTCTTGACGGTAACGGGTCTGTTGCGGTGCCTCCTGGCCGCCAATACCGACTTGAAAGTTGAAGAAGCCTATTATTGGTGTTATTCGCAACATCTGGCCCTGAGCTATTTTGACCATCCTCCCATGGTAGCCTGGCTGATCGCCCTCTTTAGCCCTCTAGGGCATCACCCGCTATTTGTGCGACTGCCGGCCATCTTGCTCTTTGCCGCCTCGGGATGGTTGATTTTTGATACTTTACGCCGCCTTTGGGACGATCAGGTGGCCCGCACCGGCCTGATTCTGCAATCGTTGCTGCCGGCCTTTCACTGGTATTCTATGGTGATTCTTCCCGACGCTCCACTCATGTTTTTTTGGACCTTGGGAATGTGGGCGTCGGTGCGATTGATCCTTGAGGAACGACCCCAATGGTGGTGGATTATCGGACTGGCCACCGGACTGGGAATGGACTCAAAGTATCCGGCGGTGCTCATCCCGGTAGGGGCCTTCCTGGCCTGCTGGGCTCTGCGCAAGCCACGATCACTGTGGCTGGGGCCGTCGATGTGGGCGGGAGCCCTGGTCGCCCTGGCGCTTTTTTCGCCCGTGGTCTACTGGAACTTTACCCACGACTTCGCTTCCTTCCGCTTTCAGGGCTCGGAGCGCTTTCAAGAATCGACGGGCGAGACCCAAAAAATGGCCTCGTTGATCTACCCGGCCGTCATGCTGGGCCCCCTACTCTACCTGGCCGGGCCCGTGGTGCTCTACTCGGCGGGACGACGACGGCACACTTCCGCCGTGATCGGCCTATGCTGGACGCTTCCCTTTCTGGCTCTGATGCTGTGGGTGAGCAGCCAACGCCTGGTCAACATCAACTGGCCCCTGCCCGGCTACCTGGGCTTTCTGCTACTGCTGGCACCCTGGATCCAGGGCGCCAGCTGGCGCTGGTTGTTGGTCTACCCCTCGGCCATATTCTCGCTGCTTCCCTTCTATGCCCTGGTTAGCCCCATGGGGGTAGCCAATCGCGGCGACGACATCAATCAGTGGGCCCCTATGACGGCTGAGGCGCGGCGCATTCAAAAAAACATGAGCAGACCCGACCAGACTTTTTTCCTGGGCTACGGCTACCAGGCGGCCAGCCAATTGGCCTACGCCGGGGTCCCCCTGGACCAGGTGGTATCTGTGAATGCGTTGGGAATGCGGGCGCTGGCCTTTGACTACTGGACGCCACCTTACCGGTTTGTGGGCTGGGATGCCGTAATCGTAAGTTACAGTCGGGTTAAAGCCAACGGTCAATGGCACCCTCAGTATCAGCCCGACCTGGCCTTACTGAAAAACACTTTCGAGCGCGTCGACGGACCCTACGAACTGGTAGTGAACCGAGGGGGAGAGCGACTGCGACTCTACAGCTACTGGAGGGGATACGGATACCGAGGAACTCCCCGCTAACGGAGCTGCAACATGCGCTCGACCAGATTGAGGCGCAAAATATCCCGAGTCAAGTCATACCATTGTTGCATCTCTTTTTGGGCTCGCAAACCGCTGCTCTGCACCTCGCAATGGCTTGAGCGCGCATAGGTGGACCAGGAAGTGCCGTTGTCCACCACTACATAGTCGCTATCGAGCGAGTAGCCCGTCTTGGAAACAATGGCCTTACGTCGAACCTTGGACAGCAAATTGAGGCCTAAAGTGGCGCTGGGTTGGTCGGCGGTGCTCATCAAATGAAGCAGCGTGGGAGTGAGATCGACCTGGGCTGCGTAGTCAGGAGCACGACCCCGCAATTTGCCGTCGGGACTATGGACCAGGCAAAAGACGCGGTCACTCAAAATCTTATCCACCTCGTCAAACTTACCGTTAGCCGAGAGTAAGGCCATTTCTTCATAAGGGATGCGGGCGTCGTGGTCGCCTACCAGCACTACCACGCTGCTATCCCACAGCCCTTTGCTCTTGAGCAAGTCGACAATCTCTTTCCACTCCTCATCGCGCTCGCGGCAGAGTTGCAAATAGCGTGCCAGCATTGTGTCGTCAAATTTGGCGGGCAAATTGAGCCTCTCCTGTGATCGGGCAAGCTCTCGATACGGGTGGTGGCCCATCATGGTAACCGTATAAGCAAAGAATGGTCGGGGAAATTCGTCCCAATACACCTGAATGCGATTGACCAGACCAAAGTCGCTCAGCCCCCAGCCGATCGTGTGATTGGGGTCGGTGGGAATCTGCTCGCGGAAGAGATTCTTCTTAAAACCGTAGCGCTTGGCCATGTAGCGACAGTTCCAAAACGAACCGTAGTAGGCTACCGCATAACTGGTAAAATAGCCTTGACCGGCCAGTTGGGCCGGCAGGCCGGCATAATAGTTGCTGGGATAGGCGTAGACCAGAGGGCGCTCGCCGGGTGGAAGCAAGCTGTTAAGCAGAATGAACTCACCATCCGAGGAACGCCCCTGGCCCGACTGATCCTGCAGCCCGGCAGTCCAGGACTCGCGGGCCAGTTGATTGAGAAATGGGGTGACCTCCTGGCCGTCGATCTTCAAGTTATAAACGAAATACTCAAACGACTCCAACTGAAATATGAGCAGGTTTTTGCCCCGGTATCTGCCCTTGAAGGGGGTCTTGGCTTGCATAGAGAGGCGGCTCTGATGCACGATCTGGCTCAAGAGAGCCTGATCGTAGTTGGGGTCTAGCAAATTTTCGTAGCGGGAATAAGCCATCTGCAGCACGTCGTAAAAGTGGTAATGAAACAACCCCAGACGCTGTACTGCGGCCACATTGCGAAAGCGCAGACGCAAAATTCGCCGGTCATCGGCATTCATGGTAGCCCCTACCAACAGGCTGAGCAACAGGGGCAGAGCCAAAATCGAAGCTGTGTTGCGCCGCGCGGCGGCCAGCGGAGCTTTATAAAAGAGCAGCGGGATGGTCAGCAATACGTCGCAGGGAAAGGCGAAATCTTCGCGGCGCAGTAGTTCGATGGCCGAAGGAATGACCGATTTCGCCTGCGACAGTTGGGTGAGCAGATACATGCCCGGCACATCGTCGAAATATCGTTCGTAAAGTTGGTCAAACAGGAACAGGGTGGCCAACGTGGCCTGCAAAAGCCAGACCAGGCGATGCCAATGGCGGCGACTGATCAACTGACAGACAACGACACAACCGGCCAGGCTGAATGCCTGCCACACCCAATGGAAGGTGGGGAGATTTACGGGGCTGTCCAGATGGTCCTGAATCATGGCCACCTTCCAGAGGTTGCTGCCTATCAGCCACATGGCCAGAGTTATCGTCCAGGTCAAAATACCGCTGCGCCGTAGCAGCCAAAGGAGGCCAGCCACCACCAACGCGGCTGCCTCCACAAACGAAAAAAAGTTATCCAACACGAACCCTAACCTTCGTCTCCCCCCAGCAGGAGCCTCCAAATCCCGGCAGAACGCCGTGGGAAACCACCGGCAGGGAGACTATCGTGTATGTCGACAAGCAGTCAAATCAACATTCAGGATCGAGGCTATGTCCAGCCTGACATTCTGGTAAGCACCGACTGGGTGGCTCAACACCTGAATGACAAAGACGTGCGAATGGTCGAATCCAATGAGGATCTGTTGCTCTATCCTTCGGGTCACATTCAAAACGCCGTTCAGATCGACTGGACCACCGACCTCAACCATCAGGTGGTTCGCGACTATCTGGGTCGGGCCGAATTTGAAAAATTGTGCTCCCGCGTCGGTATCACGCCTGAGACCACGGTAGTCTTCTATGGGGACAAGTCCAACTGGTGGGCTGCCTACGCCTTGTGGGTTTTTGCGCTCTTCGGCCACAAGAAGGTCAGGTTGATGGACGGAGGGCGTCTCAAGTGGGACAAGGAAAAGCGCCCCCTTACCCGGGACGTTCCCAAGTTTGAGGCCACCGCCTACCAGGCCTGTCAAGACCGCGACGATGAGACCGTACGAGCCCTGCGCGACGTGGTGATGACTCACGTCAAGGAGAAAAAGCCCTTGATCGACGTGCGCTCACCCGCAGAATTCACGGGGGAACGCCTGCACATGGAGGACTACCCCAACGAGGGAGCCCTGCGCGGTGGCCACATTCCCGGCGCCAAAAGCGTGCCCTGGTCGAAAGCCATCCATCCCGACGATGGGACTTTCAAGACGGCCGAGGAACTGCGCCAACTGTATGCCGTGGAGCAGGGGGTCAAGCCAGAAGACGACGTGGTGGTCTATTGCCGCATCGGTGAGCGCAGCAGCCTGACCTGGTTTGTGCTTACCTATCTGTTGGGCTATCAGAAGGTTCGCAACTACGACGGCAGTTGGACCGAGTGGGGCAACCTGGTAGGGGCCCCGATCGAGAAGCCCTGATGCCGTTTCCGCCTAAAATAGAGCAACTCTTGGAAGACCTCAGCTACTTTGAGGACCGAATGGAAAGATTCCAGGCTCTCATCGAGTTTGCCGACCGCTTTGTCGACGTCCCCGAGAGAATCGCCAGACGTCCTTTTTCTGAAAGTCACCGGGCTCCTCGCTGCGATTCCGAAGCCTATGTCTGGACCGAACCTCTCGATGACGGCAAGTTTAAATACCACTTTGCGGTCGAAAATCCGCAAGGGATTTCAGCCAAAGCCATGGCGGTGATTCTCGACGAATGCCTGAGCGGCGACGACCCGCAACAGGCGACCGAATTGAGTCACGACGTGGTTTTTGCCATCTTTGGCAAGGAGATTTCGATGGGCAAAGGTCAGGGCCTGATGGGCATGGTCGATCTGGTTAGGATGCAAACCCGGCGATTGGCTGCCATTCAGTCCTGAACCTGGACCAGCACCGAATCGGCAATGGCGGCAGACAGATGAGTCAGGCGCCCGTCGACTTCGAGCAACACCGATCCGTCTCCACCCAGAGCCATCACCGCCAGGGTCGCTCCCAATACGATGCCTTCGCCCTGCAGGAATCCTTTGGCCACGCCCTCACCCCGTAACTGAGAGACGCGACTTCGCTGTCCCACCCTGGTCTTGTTGACGCACACCGTGGGATGGAGATCCTCGTCACAAGGCACGCGAGGAATGGGCTTGCCTTGCGGAGACAACTGAGGATCGCCCAGGTACTCGCAGAGACGATCTGCCACCTCATCGGTGGTCAGATGCTCGAGTCGGCACGCCAGTTGATCGGCCGAACCCAGGGCCAGCTTCAGTTTCTTGACCAAGAAGACTTCCCAAAGCCGCCGATAGCGCAATATCCGCATGGCGATTGCGCTACCGGCGGCGGTCAGGGCGATACCCTTGTAGGGAATGTAGGTGACCAGCCCTTCGTCAGCCAGTTTGCGCACCATCTGATTGACCGAGGCCGGCATAATTGAGCGCGCCTGAGCCAGGGCAGGCAAGGGAACCGGCTGCTCCATTCCGTCTTCGATCAGCATGGCTGTGGTGATCAGATACATCTGCTCACTCTCGCTCATCTCCGCGTCCTGAGTGAGAGACTCGCCTTCGTGGCTCTTTTCCAGCATTCGGCCAACGTTCGACGTGTGCCAGGGGGGGCCTTGTGGAACGTGTACCCCTGCAGGCAAAAATGCCATGTCCACGCGGTGGCCCACCATTATAAGTGAAGCAATCATTTGCTTTGTCTCAATTTAGATTATTCTGCACCCTGAAGACTGGGTTCAAGGCTCAACCAGGAGCAGGCGTCGCCCCTCCTTTGCCCTGGCGTAAGTTTGATCGCCACAGAACGGCTTTCTATTCACTCCTGGCGCGTCGGAGCCAGGGCCCTCAGAGTGGCCTGAAGGTCGCCGAGCACCTGGATGCATACGTGGTCCGCCCCGGCCTGGTAGTGCTCTTCAATCCTTTGGCGCACTTGGTTCTCATCGCCCCAGGCCAGCATGGCGTCCAGGAAGGCGTCGGAGGGTCCGGCCAGGTCATCTTCGCTAAAGCCCAGTGTGAGCCAGTTGTTGCGATAGTTGGGCAGGCTCATGTAGAAGCCCAGGCCCTGACGGGCCAGGTCGCGGGCTTTTTGGGGGTCGGTTTCCAGGGCCACTTTCTGCTCCACATAGAGGCGCTTGTTGGGACCCAAAATTTGGCGGGCTCGCCGGGTGTGCTCGGGGGTCACGTTGTAGGGGTGGGCGCCATCGCTTTGAGCGCCGGCCAGTTCCAGCATTTTGGGACCCAGGGCCGCCAATACCATTTCGCCGTTGTGGGCGGGTGCGGGCGCCTGATAGGTGGCCTGGCTCATCTTATCCAGGTAGTTGCGCATGGCTTCCAGGGGGCGACTGTAACTGTGCCCGCGCATCGACTCGACCAGAGGGGCATGGGACACTCCCAACCCCAGCAGAAAACGACCGCCTGACATCTCGTTTAAGGCCAGCCGGGCTGAGGCCGTGGCCTGGGCGTCGCGAGCGTAGATATTGGCGATGCCGCTGGCCACCACCAGTTTGGTGGTATTGCACAACAGCCAGCTGGCCTGCACCATCGAGTTGCGACCTGAGGCTTCTGGATACCACAGGGCGCCATACCCCAGCTGCTCCACTTCACGGGCCAGGGCGGCCGTTTCGGGGGCGCTGAGAGTGTCGAGGAAATGAAATACACCAAGTTTGCCAATATTCATGGTGAGCGCTTCGAATTCAACGGTTGCGCCCCTTCTTCGCTTACACTCCAGGCAGTTGACTCATACCTGCCAGGCTGCGGTCTGACAGATCCTCCAGATGCAAGTTAAGAATGCACTGGCCTATGACGCATTGGATGGAGTTCTTGGTGGCCACCTGTCCCACCACGGCTGTCAGGCCTGAATGCATATTTTGAGATAGCTGCTGGCGCCTAGATATTAATTGAGAAATCTGCTGGTCAAGGTGGGCGAGTTTGGCCAGTGTTGGTTTGTCCAGGTGTTTCGAGCTTTGCGACGCGGCCCACCGTATCTCCATTTCGACTTTGCGCAGTTGCCTCTGTATTTCGCTATCCTTGGTCGCTAAATCGATCCTGGCATCCGCTTCCATCTCGTTGATTCGGGCTACCAACTCGCTTTTGCGAGTTTTCGCTGTCAAACGCATGGTTTGTTGGGCCTTGCGAATGGTTTCCATAGCCTGAGCGGGCGGCTTGAGTTTGCTCTCGTACTCGAGACGCAATCGGGCTTCATAGTTGGTAAGATTTTGCTCAAATTCGGCCCGACGCTGCTTGTGGAAGGTGAGCATGGCCTCCTCGGTAGCTTTGCGCTTCTCGACTTTGGTCGCAGCCATCTCATCCTCGATCGCGTTCAGGCGCTGGCGGATGGCCTTCTCATCGTCCGGGGAGGGATTGTTTTGCAGTTTCATGTGCAGACTGAGCTTCTCGTCTTGATAGCGGGCCCCAACCTGATCTTCGTAAGCAGCGAGTTGCCCATCAAGTCGTTCCCGCTCCCCATCCAGGGACAGCTTCAGGGACTTCTCTTGTTCTAACTTGAAGACAGACAGACTGCGTGTCGCCATGATTTGCAGGTCGGTTGATTGCTCCGATAGTCCGCTCTGTAGCTTTTTCAGATCCGTCTCCAGTTGTGTCTGGATCTCGGCTAACTCACGGGCGGTCTCGGCTTGTTTAGAGCGAGCCAGACCTTCGATTTCCCGCTTGACCGCCGCCTGTTCCGACTCGAGTTGTTGGCGTGCCTCTATCAGAATTTTCTGAAAGCTGTTGCGCCCCTCCCGTATGGCTTTCTGTCGAGCTTGATCGAATATGTGCTGCCTGCTGGCAACCAACTCGCGCATCTCCTCGTCCAACCCCAGCAGTTTGGAGTAGCTGGGATGACTTTGCAGCAGTCGCTCTGACTCAACTGTTGCCAATTGATGCTTCCATTCTGCTGGGGATGGTTGCGCTCTACCGACCAGGCAGCCTATTAGAGTGAGCAGGCCCACCAGACCCATTTTGTGCAGATGACAGTTCATGCGCGCCTCCTGAAAAAGGTTAAAGGGCTTTTTCCATTTAGTTCCGGGCCGTCCTCTTGATGCAACGGGAATTCGAGGCAGGGGCGC
Source organism: bacterium (assembly GCA_018780265.1). Lineage (GTDB taxonomy): Bacteria > Vulcanimicrobiota > Xenobia > Xenobiales > JADMJV01 > JADMJV01. Next base: position 15,207 of record JADMJV010000012.1, on the reverse strand, counting down.
GAGGCTCCCAGGGCTAAGCTTGCCCCCATGAGCAACGATTTTGACAAAAAACTGCTAGACGATGTAGCCCAACACGGCTGGCACTGTGTTCAGATTCTGGAAGATCGGGAAGGGCCCGGCTACAGTTTTACGGTAGGCCTCTTCAAAACGCACAAGCACCCCGAGTTGATGGTCATGGGTTTGCCCAACGAAGTCGCCCATCAGATATTGGGTATGGCCTCGGAGCAGATCGCCAGGGGCCACGTTTTTAAGGCCGACACTCGCGATGATAGTTTGCTGGAAGGCAACGAGTGCCTCTTCCGCACCGTTCCCTCGGAAGCCTACCGCAAGTATTTGGGATACGCGGTCTGGTTTTATAAAGATTCACCCCAGTCGTTTCCGGCTTTGCAGATTCTGTGGCCCGATCCGGACGGCAAATTCCCTGGCGAACCGGGGTTTTCGCTGGGGGCCAATCAGCCGACCCTGTAAACGACAAAATTTGTCGCACGCCCGACTATACTCCTGACTAGGCGTGAAGGGAGGTCCGATGCTCAAGCTCAGAATCGACCCCTGGAGCGCCGATTACGGCCCTTCGCTGCATCTCGAGGAGGAGGAAACGCCCGAGGTTCGCCTCGATCTGGAAGGCGAGTGGCGCGCCCATACACCGCCGCAGGCCGACCTGCCCGAGCGGGTGGCTCTGGTCGACGGAGTCCGTCGTATGGATATGCATCTGCGTCTTGAGGACGAAGTTCGCTCCTTTCCGGCCGCCGTGGGTACCTTGGGAGTGGGGGCCATCGTGCTCACTCCTGGTCGCTCGCAGCCCCTTAACCAGGCGCTTCGTCACGTCGAGATCCAGCAGTTGCTGCTGGTGGCCGCCCCCGAAGGACCCACTCTTGCCGATCACGTCACCGTCTGCACAGGGTCCGATCAGGAGTCTCTGATGCTTACTCTGCAGCAGCGCATGCGCAGCCTGGAGGCGGTGGTGGCCAGTCGGACGGCCGAGGAAGTGGAGTTGGTGATTGCCGACGGCCCCCTGCAGAGCATCCACGATCTCAATCAGCAAGAGGTGCTGGGGTTTATCAAGAGCCAGCACCGCCAACTGCTGCCGGCCGACAACATGGATCTGGTGCGCCAACTGCAGCCCGGCCAGCGCTCGCCCATTTTTCGGCTGGGTTCGTCGAGCTACGACAGGCTCAGCTGGTATCTGCGCCTGGACTCTCCGGCCGTGGGAGAGACCGCACTGGCCGGAATCGTGCGCCTGGAGATGCTGGCCAGCTATGGCCTGGACCGGGCCCGGCGGCGAGCTGACCAGGTGGGGGTGCTGCTGCCGCGGCTGCGCAACAGTCGCCACCGCGATGCCCGATCCCCCCAGAATCTGGTTCCTATCGCAGTGCTCGAGCGGGCCCTGCGCCATCGTCTGGGCGACAGCGGCCTGCGCCAGCGCCAATTGCGCAAAGTTTTGCATGGAGGTGAAGCGTGAATCCCATCGGACGCGTTCTAGGTCGTCGCCCCAGCGCCCCGCTGGAGTTTTACGTGGCCGTTTCGGCCGGCGAGGTGCTGGCCCTCGACGACGTGATTCACTGCAGCGAGGAGGTGCCCGAGAAAGGCCGGGTCTCGTTTTACGGAGTAGTCGAGTCGGTGGAGAAGATCCACGAGGGGCTCACCTTCGACTCCGACGTGGAGCTGGTCGAGCAGGGGATTTTGCCGGTTGAGACCGCCTACGTGGGTAAGGTCATGACCACTCGCGTGGAGCCCGAACTTTTCATTCCTCCGCAGCCCGGCACGCCGGTTTATCGGGCCACCGGCAGCCAGCTTGACACCGCCCTCTATTTCGACTGTATGAAGCACAAACTGGCCGCCGGCTTGATGCGCAACGGCGAGGTGGCCTATCTCAACTATGATTTCCTGTGTGGGGTGAAGGGCGCTCACATCAACATTTCGGGCATTTCGGGGGTGGCCACCAAGACCAGCTACGCCCTGTTTTTGCTTTACAGCCTCTTTCACAATGACCAGATGGCTCAGGAAGTCGCCAATTCCCATACGGTGATCTTTAACGTCAAAGGCGAGGACTTGCTCTACCTTGACCTGCCCAACAGCGAGATCAAGCCCGAAGACCGGCTGGTCTACCAACGGCTGGGGTTGCCCTGTCAGCCCTTTCAGTCGGTGGCCTTTTACGCCCCGCCCAAATCGGGCAGCACGCTGATTCCCGATGTGGTGCGCATGCAGGGAGTGACCAGTTTCGTCTGGACCTTGCGCGAGTTTGCCGAGCAGGGACTGTTTCGCTTTCTCTTTGCCGACGCCGGTCAGGGCACTTCTCAATTGGAGTTTGCAGTAGAGCGGGTCAGTCACATTCTGCAGCGCGAGGCCCGCCAAAATCCCGGTCAGGAGTTGGTCTGCCACGGGGTGCGCATTCGCAGCCTGGAACATCTGGCCGATCTGCTCAGCGAGGCCGTGGACGAAGAGCATAGCGACTGGTTTGGAAAGGTGGCCATGGGCACCAAGCAGGCCATGGTTCGCCGCCTGCAGGCGGCCGTGCGTTACATCGAGCCCATGATCCGGTCGAGTGTGGACCAGCCCGAAAAGCACCGCTTCAACTACGAGACGCGTCAGGTAACCGTGGTCGACATCCACAAACTGCACACCCGGGCCAAGTCCTTTGTGGTAGGGGCCGTGCTCAACACCCTGTTCGAACGCAAGGAGGCTCAGGCCAGCCCCTTTCCCCGCGTCTATGTGGTGCTGGACGAGCTCAACAAATATGCCCCGCGCCATGGCTGGAACCCGATCAAAGACATTCTGCTGGATGTGGCCGAGCGCGGTCGCAGCCTGGGTATCGTGCTGGTGGGCGCTGAGCAGACCGCCTCCGAAGTGGAGGAACGCATCGTGTCCAACGCGGCCTTCCGAGTCACCGGGAGGCTGGACGCAGCCGAGAGTCAAAAACCGTCCTATGGCTGGCTGGCCGGCACCTACCGGTTGCGCGCTTCCATCATCAAGCCCGGCAGCATGATTGTGCATCAGCCGGAACTGCCCTCGCCCCTGATGATCAGCTTCCCCTTTCCAGCCTGGGCCACCCGCCCCGAAGAAGTGGCTCAGGATCTGGAAGCCGCCCGCAGCGAACTCGACGGATTGCTAAACTTTTAGCCGTGAGACTTTTGCACACCGCCGATTGGCACGCCGGGCGCACGCTGGGGCGGCGCAACCTGGATGAGGGGCTGCACAAGGCCTTACAGCAACTGGTTGACTACGCCGCGACCGAAAAAGTGGACGCGGTGTTGCTGGCCGGCGACGTCTTTGAGCACACCCGACCCACTCCCCAGAGCCAGGAACTGGTCTACGAAACATTGCTGCGCCTGTGGCACGAGCGGATTCCCGTCTGCCTCATCGCCGGCAATCACGATTCGGTGGGGCACTGGCAGGCACTGGGCCCCCTCTTTAAGCTGGCCGATGTGCACATCTCTTCGGTGCTGAGCACACGGAGTATCTGCACTCTCAAAACCCGCTCGGGCCCCCTTCATCTGGCCACCCTGCCCTGGCCCAGCGAGCGGCTCTTGGCGCCGCTGGCTTTGAGCGGCAACCAGGAGGACCAGCTCAAAATGAGCTGGGCGGACCGGGTGCGCCAACTGGTGCAGGTGCTCTGTCAGCAGTTGCCGGGTGACGGTCCGCGCGTGCTGCTTGGCCATTTGATGATCAACGGCAGTTTGCCCAGCAGTTCTCAGCGCGCCTTGACGATTGCCGACACCTATGCCGTGGCCAGCGAGATCTTTCCCAATTTTCTCAACTACGTGGCCCTGGGTCACGTGCACAAACCTCAGGTGGTGTCCGCCCCCGTCAAGTCCCAATATGCAGGTTCGTTGCGCTCTCTGGATTTTGGAGAGGCAGGGCAGGCGCGCGGTTTTTGTCGGGTCGAGGTGGGGGTGGGCAGAGCCACCGAGGTCGAGTTTGTCGAGATACCGGCCGCACAACCCTTGCACGAAATTCGGCTGGCTCGCCAGGCCCTGGACAGCCTGCCTCAATTGGCCGCTCTGCCCGGTTTTTATAAAGTGGTTGTGGAGGTGGATACCCCCGAAGCCGGTCTGGCTGACCGCGTACGCCAGCTGTTGCCTGACGCCTTGATCGTCCAGGCCCAATTGCGCGCTCGGGCGCAGGATAGCGAGTGCAGTTCGCCTGAGAAGTTGCTTGACCCGTTGCTCACCTTTCGCGACTTTCACCAGAGCAGCTACGGGACGGATCCTGACGCCGAGCTGGAGCAGCTCTTTGGCGAGCTGCTCGAGGAGGTCGCCCATGAGGCTCCTTAGCCTCAGCCTGGAGGGCTTCATGCCCTATCGTCAGCAACAGACGCTGGACTTTCGCAACAAGGAACTGTTTGCGCTGGTGGGTCCCACCGGGTCGGGAAAATCGGCCCTGTTGGATGCCATCACTTTTGCCTTTTATGGCAAGACCCCGCGCTGGCAGGAGAGCCGCCCTGGCAAAGACCTGATCTCTCAGGGTGAGTCTCGCCTGACGGTAGAAGTTCAGTTTCAAGTGAAGGGGCGAATCTACCAGGTGATCCGCACCGTCAAGCGGGCGGGAACCCACGATGCCCAACTGCGCCATCAACAAGACGGCGAGTTTCGCCCGCTGAGTGCGGAGCGGCGCACCACCAAACAGGTCAGCGATGAGCTGGTGGGACTGCTGGGCATGGACTATGCCACCTTTACCAAAACCCTGATGCTGCCTCAGGGGCAGTTTGACCGTCTGCTCAAGCCCAAGGAGCCCAAAGAACGCAAGGAATTGCTCATTCAACTGGCGGGTCTGACCATTTATGACCGGGTGGCCGACCGATTGGCCCAGCGCCTCAAGCCCCTCGAACTGGAAGTGCGCGGGCTGGAAGTGGCTCTGAGCACTTTTGAGGCGGTGGACGAAGCCTACCTGCACGAACTTGAACAACAGTTGCTGCGCCTTCAGTCCGAGCGGGAACATTGGCAGGCGCTGCTGGCCTTGGCTCAACAAACCACTCAGCAGCTGCAGGCCGATCTGCAAAGGGTGGCCGAATTGCAGCAGCACGAGCTGGCTATCCGCCAACTGCAGGCTCGTCAACCGGCCCTGGATCAGATCAAGCAGCGACTGCAAGATTCAGCTCGGGTGGAGAGCCAACAGGGTCACCTCCACCATTTGGACCAGTTGCGGGCTCAATGGCTGAGTCTTGAGGAGCACTTGGAGCAGGCCGTAGAACAGCGGAGCGAGGCCGAACTGCGCCTGCAAGACTGCCGGAAAATTCTGACCGAGGCCCAGCAACAGGCGCTGGAATTGCCCACCCTGCAAGAGCGCAAAGAGTCGTTGCTGCGCCTGCAAGAGAGCCTGGATACCTATGCTGAGCTCGAGCGGGAACGCGCCGCCTTGGGCCTGGAAGCGCTCCACGATCAAGAGCAGGAATTGCGACAAAAGTTGTCTTTGCTTAGTCCCGCACTGCAAGAGACTATCGAAGCCCTGGAAAGGTGTCACGCGGATCTGGCTCGGCTGGGTGAAGCCGGTCAGTTGGCCGCCTGGCAGGGCGCTTTGGATGCCTGCCAGAGCTGGCACAAAGCGCGCGGCCGGGGGGAGCAGTTGGGTCGGCAGTTGGCCAACTTGGAAACTGCTCTGGCCGATCTCGAGTTGCGGCTGCCCGAAGTGCGCCTCCAACTGGAGCAAGCGGAGTCACAACGCGACCGTTTGCGCCACGCGCTGGACCAGGCTCAGCAACAGCAGACCGGCGCCGAACTGCGCCAGCAACTGCAGCTAGATTGTCCTTGCCCGGTCTGCCTGCAGCCGGTCTCTCAGTTGCCCCCCTCGCTGGGTCCGGACAGCCGCCTGCCAGAGCTTCGCCAACAGCTGACCCAGGCCGAGAAGGTGCTGGCCGGTAGCCAGCGCCAGTTGCATAAAGTGGAGGCCGAGATGCAGGCTCAAGGCGAACAGAGTCAGGCCCTGCACCTTCAGCATCAGCAAGCGCAGCGGGATAGCGAAGATTCTTGGCAGCGGCTGCTGCAACGCACCCCCGACCCGCAGGTTGTGGAGTTGGAGGCGCTCGAAGCTCGCGTCGAACAGGCCGCCGATCAGGATCGCCAACGCAGCCGGGCCCAGCAGGAACTGACTTGCATCACGGCGCGCGCCTCCCAATTGGAAACGGAGGTGCAGGTGAGCAATACTCGGCTGGAGGCGCTGCAGCAGCAGATGCTGCAGACCCGGCAACAGCAGCAACGTCTGGAGGAGAAGCTGTTGCAGCGTCGCCAGCAGTTGGAACGGACTTTGGAAGTGGACCACGACTTTGAGGCCGTGACGCGGCAACGCCTGATTCAGGTGGAGGGGCGGATTGGGAGTTTGGCCGACGGTCTTAAGCGGGCCGAGTTGGCCGCCCAACAGGCCGACTCGGTTTTGCGGCAGAGTGAGCAGAGCGAGCAGATTTACCGAGATCAGCATGGCCGCCTGGGTTCAGAGGTGCACAGCCTGGAAAGGCAGCTGATGGACATTTTGGGCCGGCTTCAGCTGGCAGACGAACAGGCCCTGCGCTCTCTGTTGCTGAGCGCCGAGGAACGGGATCGTTTGCAGCGCGAGGTGGAGGAGCACGGTCAGCGGTTGCACTCGGCACAAGGCCGGGTGACCACGCTGCTGGATCAATTGCAGCAGCGCCGCCCCGACGCCCACGACTTGAGCCGGGCCCAACAGAGCCAGAGCGACCTGGAGCAGGGGGTGGAAGAGCGCGTCCGTCAACACGGCGCCCTCCAGCAACAACTGCAGAACGCCCGGCAGCAGCTGGAGAAGGCGGGTCAGCTGCGTCAGGCCTATCGGGCGGCCCAGCACCGCCTGGCCCTGCACAAGAAGCTGGCCACCATGGTCAGTGTGACCGGCTTGAAAGCCTATGTGGCCAATCGACTGCTGCACGAGATCTTGCGTCTGGCCAGCGGCGAATTGGAGCGCCTGTCCGGGCGCTATCAGCTGCGACTGAAAGACGACGACATTCTGGTGGAGGACGGTTGGAACGCGGGCGAGACCCGCGACGTACGCAGTCTCAGTGGGGGTGAGACTTTCCTGGCCTCACTGTCGCTGGCTCTGGCCATGGTCGAGTATTTGGCCCAAGGCTCGCCCCTGGAGAGCCTGTTTATCGACGAAGGCTTTGGCACCCTGGACCCCGAGACACTGGAAGCGGTAACCCAGACGCTCGAGTCCTTGCAGGCCAAAGGCAGGCTGGTGGGCGTGATTACCCATGTGACCGAACTGGCCGAACGGCTGCCCGTGCAGATCCGAGTGGAGAAGCTGCAGGGTCAGTCGCGTCTCAGTGCTTGCGGCACTTTGCCATAGGGCAACAAGTCGGACACGAATCTGTCGGCCCCGATCGTCTAAGGTGTGAGCCTATACAGATAGCCTCGGGAGGGACCCCTATGATTTCCGCAGCAAACACTCGCCCCCACTTTGTGGTGGGCAACCAGGGAGCGGTTCGCGATGGCCGCGTGGTGGCCCGCGATCTGGGCGGCCCTCAAAGCGGCGTGGATCTGGCCCAGAATGAGGCCGGAAACTGGATCGCAGCCGGCAACCAGGGGGCCGTCTGCAATGACCAACTGGTGGCTCGCGACCTGGGCTACGCCGGTAGCGGTGTGGGAGTGGATATGAATTCGGCCGGGCGCTGGATCGCCGCCGGGCAGTTGAAGACGTTTGTGGATGGTGAGCAGGTGGCTCACGATCTGGGCGCCCCCCAAAGTGCCGTGGACGCCGAAATCAATGAGGCCGGCAGTTGGATCGCCGCTGGCAATCAGGGTGCCGTCAAGGACGGTGTGGTAGTCGCCCGCAACCTGGGCGCCCCCAACGCCGGCGTGGCCGTGGACCTCAACGAAGCGGGCAACTGGATCGCGGCCGGCAATCAGGGCGCCCTCAAGGATGGTCAGGTGGTGGCACGCAATCTGGGCGGCCCTGACAGCGGCGTCGACGCCGAGATCAATGCGGTGGGTAGCTGGATTGCCGCGGGCAACCAGGGTGCTCTCAAAGATGGCGTGGTGGTGGCCCGCAACCTGGGCACACCCAACAGTCGTATCGATGTGGACCTGAATGAGTCGGGTAGTTGGATTGCGGCGGGCAATCGCGGAGTGGTGAAAAACTTCGAGGTGGCGGCCACCAATCTGGGTGCGGATGCTTCCGATATGGCCGTGGACATGGCCGAGAATGGTGGCTGGATCGCCGCCGGTAACCAGGGAGTGGTGGTCAACGGCCAATTGGTGGCTCGCGATATCGGCGACTACAACAGCGGCATCGACGTGCAGATTACCGAGAGCGGTCACTGGATCGCGGCCGGCAATCGGGCTGTGGTGGTAGACGGCAATCTCTATCCCTCATCGGTGGGCTATGGGCAAGGGCAGGTGGCCGTGAGCATCACCGAGGATGGTCACTGGCTGGCCAGCGGACACCAGAGCTCTTTGCTCGATGGCGTGCAGGTGGCCCACGATCTCGGTCGGCCGGGAAGTGGCGCTGGCGCTTTGCTGGCTGGTTAAGGTCCCTTCATGAGTTTGGTCGGGGCCGTATTGAGCGGCAGCCTGGATGAAGTTGAGACCCTCCTGGCCGCCGGAGCCGATGTCAATCAGAAGACTCACAGCGGGACGCCCTTGCAGGCGGCAGCCCGCCTGGGCCATCTGGAAATCGCTCAGGCCTTGGTGCGGGCGGGGGCCGACCTGGAGGCGGGCAATTCGCTGGGTACCCCGCTGGCCGCCGCCCTGTCTGGCGGGCACTCCGCCTTAGCCCTTTTGCTCTTGGAGCATGGGGCCCGGCCCCTGGGTTTGGAGACTGCCGCTGCTCATGGGATGGTCGAGGTGGTGGCCGCCCTTTTGCGGGCCGGCGCCCAGGTGGACGAGCGCTGCACTCTGCATCCCACCATCCCCCTGAACGAATTTACGCCTCTGCATGCGGCCTGTCAGGCCGGTCAGGGGGAGGTAGTAGACCTGCTGCTGGAGGCCGGGGCCAACCCGCACCTTCGCGACGGCCAGGGAGCTGATGCCTGGGAGCTGGCCCTGTTGGCGGCCGCCCAGGCGGGTGACCAGCAGGCGCTGCAGGCTGCTATGGCCCTCCATCCCAGCCTGAACGAGCCCGACCAACGCCGCCTCTTTCGCGGCTTCACAGCACTGCATCTGGCCGCCCTCCACGGACATGAGGAGGTAGTCGAAAAATTGCTGGCGGCCGGCGCCAATCCCGACCCACTTGACGCGGAAACACCCAAGGCCGGACTGAAGCAAGCCTACAACTTTCTGGGAATGGAGGCGATTCAGGGTGATGCTCTGGGTCGCACACCCCTCTTTGGGGCCGCCCGCCGGGGTCACCTGTCCATTGTGGCCCGCTTGCTAAGGGCAGGAGCGCTGGCCAATCGCCAGGACTTTCTGGGTTTCAGTCCGCTCTATCTGGCTGCCCAGCAGGGTCACCTGGCCGTGGTGGGAGCCTTGCTAGAGGGGGGCGCCGAAGTAGACAGAGGGGGTCCTGGCAAGACCTCTCCTCTGTTGGTCGCCCTGGAAAACCGCCAGCGAGATTGTGCCAGGCTGCTACTGGAGTCGGGGGCTTCCATCAAAGGCGGAGCAACCACACCCATTATGCAGGCGGCCGAGAACGCCGATGCTGAGTTGCTGCAGATGATGCTGGACCGGAAGGCGCGGTTGACGGCCGGCAATAATTCCAGCCCGCCGCTGGCCCGGGTGGCGGGAGCCACTCACCAGGTTCCCCTCGCCTCGGCGCCTCCTGGCAATTGGGTTAAGGTCTGGAACGACCAGGGGGGATTTGCCACGGTGCCTCTGCCCCAGTCCCAGATTCTCGAGGCCATGGAGGTCTTGCTCCAGGCCGGCGCCGACCCCAACGCGACCGGCTTCTTGGGTACGCCTTTGATGGTGGCCGCTCGCTACGGTCTGAGCCAGGTGGTGCGCAGGCTGTTGCAGGCCGGTGCCGACCCCCGGCTGACCTACAAGGAGGACTCGGCCCTGAGCCTGGCCAGGCTCTTTGGCCATCAAGAGGTGGTATCCATCTTAGAGGAGGTGGCCGCCCCGCCCCCCCCGGCGCCTCGCACGGAAGCGCCCTCCAAGGTCTACGTCGAGCTGCCCCGGCCCAACTTTGCAGAGGCCGCCCAACGGCCCGAATTTCGCCAGGCGGTTGAGGAATTGGAGCCGCTTTGCGGATCGAAGGCGCTGGCCAAAGACTACCTGAGAGGCGGGTTTGAGTTGCATGTGCACAGTGGGCGGCGCGCCCACATCGATACGCTGGATGTGCAACGGCGCTGGCTGGAGCGGGGCTGTTTTGTGTTCGAACCCAATTACAGCAGCGACGGCCCCGAAACCCTGGCAGTTTTGCCCTGCAACCACTGGTCCGTAGCCCTGGCAGTGATGCAAACCGATGGCATCAATTGCGGCCTCAGCCCCCACGACATCCTTTTGTGGCTGGAGCGCCTGGCCACCCGGCAGCCCTTTGCCTTGCAGACCATCGCCAGGGATACTCTGGCCGGTGTCTTTCTCACCCCTATCGCCGACCCCAAGGCTCTGGCTCAGAGCATGTACGAGTTTTGCCCCGATATTGTCGATCAGGGTTGCCAGACGGTGAGCGCCCTGGCCCGTGAATTGCGCAAGCAGCCTGCCCGCCTCTTTTTTTGGTGGGACTGAGCGCCTATTTCGAGGCCCGGATGCCCAGCGAGTCCAGGCTGCGCAGTGTCCTTGGGTGACAGACTCCGTCACTGTCGGCGTCTCCACACTTTCAGATATGGTTTTTTAGGCTCGATAGCAGCCGAATCCAACTGGCCGACGGCAGCCATAACTGGAACTTGATTCGGCACGTTGGTCGGCGTGACCTGGACAGTAGTGACGATTTCTGTCTCGACCGTAGTCGTGATGTGGTTCTCGTAGCCTTTGACGATTTTGCTCTTGCTCTTATGGCCGAACCGCATCTCCGGGTCATTGGTGCTCAAAAATTTGTTTTTAGTCTGCTTCTTGATGGAAGGCAGACCGGCCAGTTCTGAGTCGACTTGATTCGCTAGGTCAGGGACGGGGGGAGTTGAGTCCGCCTTAGG
>JADMJV010000012.1:0-4189 GCA_018780265.1 bacterium | reverse complement strand
CTCTTCAGGGGCTCCGGCTCGTAATTCTTGATTCTCCGCTGATTCGGGGGGCTGCGATTCAGTGGAGCCTGGTGATGCGGGTGGCTTGGTGGAAGGCGGTGGCTCTTCAACGTCTTGCTCGATTATCTGACGAAGGACTTCTGACGCTGCCTGAACCTTCTCGCTGTCCTTCATGCCATAGTCCTGAATAGCCGCAAGCATCAATCGCGCATCGACAACTAATTCCTGCAAGTAAAGCCTCTTGCCCTTGTCGTCATCCTACTCAATGTCAGGCTTGCCGGGATTGGAGAGATACTTTTCTACGGCCTTCGCCGTGTTCCAAGAAAGGCCCGAGCTTGACGAGCTTTTAGCTTCGCGTCTCAACCCAAACTGGAGGATCCTCACCGTTGCAATTCGGCGACCGCATCCTGCCTGCTGGACGCGCCTCTGGAATGTCCCAAAGCTTCGGGAGTCTGGCGAACCCTCCCAAAGAACTTCGCAATAGGCCGCTGACGAGTTTATAGAAGCTCCAGCACACGGCGGGCGCGATAGGTTCCAAAATCCAGGGGCTCGTTTGGCTCGTGGGGATAGCTGTCTCTCCAGGAACTGGCGAGCGGTAGCCAGCCCATAAAAAAGCCTACCCCGCCGCAAATGTTGCATCCCCCGTCGCCACCGCGGCTCACCCCGGGCTCAGAGAGCAATTCTAATTCGTAGGGATTCCTGGCGATGGAAAGACCGAAACAGTTGGGTTCTCGATGTTTGTCCCAACCGCGCCTGGGCGGGTCGACCGGATACCAATCGCATGGAACGTGGTCTCCCCAGCGAAATAAACTGCGGGCCCCAGCTGCACATGCATATTCCCACTCATCCGCACTCGGCAACCGAAATCCCTGACGGGCGAGGTCAGCCACAAGCTCAAGATAGGACACATTCTGCTCGCGGCGACTGAAACCGCGTAGAGATCCGTCTCTTTCTCGAATCACCTTGAGAGTCCGGCGGCCGTCCGAGAACTCTCGCCCATGGCAAACGGTCGGGTTGTCTTCAACTCGCGCCAGCAGCGGATCGTCTTTCGCCAATGGAACCCATTGAAGGTCCTGGACTTCCACCTCCATCAACAGCGGCGGGAGATGAACGGTCCGCTCTGGAGTGGTCAGCGTGGCGATGAACTCCAGTGGCGAAGACCCGGGCAGGTCGTACTCTTCCTGCGTGCCCTTCCAGCTTTCCAGTTCCTCGGCGTTCGGCTCCCAGCGGCCCGAGAATCCGAGGGTCACCTCACCGCCCGGAAGAAGAGCGAAAACTGTTCCGGCAAAGTCGTACCGGGCCAGGGGTCCGCCGTCCGGTGCCAGCAGGCGGAATTCGGAGGGAATCTCAGGACGCTCCATGGAGCAATGGTTCCTTAACCCGCGGGCCAACCCTTGTCCCCACGGAACCCCCGGCAGTCCTTACCGGCCAGAACAGACTGCAAAGCCGCGCCAGTTTCGACAACACCGGACAATCTGGGCGCCTCCACCTCTAGTGGGCTCAGTGATCTGGCGGTTTCAGGTTATGCCGTTTTCTAACCCATTCCCAGACCGGCCCGCCCAACGGACCGATGCCCGTGTAGCTCTCTCCCGTGATTGACCAGCGCACGATACCACCACAGTGGACGCAAACGGCGACATCAAATCCTGTCACGCGCAGGGCGTGGCGTGGATCGAAACAAGCGGCGTGAAAGATGATCAGGTCGCTGAGGTCGCCTATGAATAAGGCGCCAGCAAGCGCAACCCGATCAAGCGGATCGAGTGGAGCTTCGTCGATGATGCGATACTGTCCCCCGATTCTGCGTCCGGGGGTTTGGTCTTGAGTCCGTGGCCAGGGGTCGATAGAGAAAAACTGGGCTTGCGGCCCGAACAACAGAGCCAGATAAAGAAACGGAGATGAGCCGAACAGGAAGGTTTTGGCGCAGATAAGGCCCAGGATGATTTTCTTGCGACGTGTCACTGGTAAACCTTCGGCGGTCGCATCGGAACATCTTTTGCTGGGCCAATCAACTCGCCATTATCGCTCCTGAGCGAGTTCCCGCCTCAACAATTCCCGTACCTGTCGCAGCGCTTTGGGCACCTGTAGTCTTCGGCGCACCGGTCCCGCATAGCGAGGCTCGCGCATAATGACGTGGACCAGCAACCGGGCGGGCCGCCAGCCGATTTCCTGGAAGGCCTCGAGGGCGCCGCCGACGTGGCTGCCGTGCTCCTCGGTGCGGGCGCCATTGACCCAGCTCTCGATGTGCATCCTCCGCGAGCACTCGCCTTTGGCCGCGACCTGCAACATCAGGAAGTCAGTTTGTCCCCGAAAACCGAAGCTTCGGTCGCCGGTCCAGTCGGTGGCGAATTCGGCTAAGTCCAGCAGCCCGCGAGGCGCATGGAAGCGCTCATCATTGAGCGTAAGCACGAGTCCCGGGATAAGGTGGACAAAATCGAAGAGCTGGCGACGTAAAGGCCCGACCTGGAATCCGCATTGCCAAATGCTCCGGTCAAGGCTGAGTCGCACGCGAGTGCCTCTGGTAAAATCCAGGGTCACCCGCTCTTTGCCGACCAACTCGCCGCAGCGGAAGCTAGCCTGGTAGCCCTGGCCCCCACGCACCGATTGAACCTGGTAGTCTGAGCAGACAGCGTTGACCGGCGCCAGGCCAACTCCTTGAGTGACCAGGTGCACATGGGGTGCGTGCTGGTCGACTGTGGGAGAGTTGTGGAATTGGGTGAGGTAAAGCTCGCCCAGTTCGCTGTCAAGCGGGTAGCCCTCGCCGTCGTCTTCCACCTCCAGACTCCATTCGTCAAGTCGAACCCGGACGTGATGGGCCAGACCTTGCAATACTTGGTCCACGGAATTCGCAATGATCTCCAGCGCCGCGTACTGCGCACCGGAACCGTTCGTGCTGCCAAAATACATTCCAGGGCGTTCTCGGGCCGAAAGCGGAAGGCTGGGCCCTGCCGCCTGAACGTACTGTGCGGAGATAGCCTCCCATTCGGCATTGGGCGAACGTTTGAGGACTGTAATCGCCCCCTCTGCTTTATCGCCAAACCAGTCGTTTACCAACTTCTCCAAGTCCGGTCGGACCGGCATTTGTACTTTATACTCAAAGATCTCGCCCCCCAGCGTCTCCAGAGTTCGGCGCGCGGCCTGTCGGGCTGGCGAGCCACCGCCAGTGGCAACTTGAGCCAGATTCCAGATTGCCTGTGTAATGCGTTGCACCGCTATCCACTCGCAAGTTGCCACCACGACCACTTCGTCATCGTCTTGCAAGTAGCTCAGCAGCCGAGGTGCGAACTCCGCCGTCGTTTCGCTCAGGCCTCCTATCAGGGCAGCTCTGCGTTCCAGGCCATCCAGCTTTTCCGCCCGCGCAAACACCTCTGGCAGCGGTGGCGCCTCCTTCTCGACGACCATCGAGGTCGTCGAATCGATTAAGTCTTCTAAAAATGCCTGAACACTTGGGAAGGTCCGGTCGTCGCAGACAACAGTTCCATCTGCAAAACGGTAGTCGGCGCCTTCTCCCGTTGGATCATAACGGTTCTCCCAAAAACACCAGACGCTCTCGCTTATTGGATAGGCATCGTGAAGCGGGAGGAGTCGATAAACCGGAAGCCCATGCGGCTCTCCGTTGTGGTCTTGGTAGAGCCCGCGCAACGCGCCAGGCAGGCGACGCTCGAGAATTTCTTCCAGGCGACGGAGGTCTTCGGCGGAGGCGCCGACCGGTAATGCAGGATAGAGACGGCGCAGTTTTTCCAGCAAAGACCGCATCCTGGCGACTTGGCCTTGTGAGCAGACTTCCCTGCCGAAATCGCAGGGTACCGACCTGCATCATTCCCGAAAACCGATGACCTACTTCAAGTTGACAATAGGCTCCGGAGATACGGTTCCTGAGGGAGGGGTTGCCGTGTCTCGCTGGCTGTTGGTCGCGCTAGGAATTGTCGCTGGGATTTCGGCGCAAACAGTCTCCATTTAGATATGGATCGAAGAAGTCTTCCCTGTTTTCCGTGGCATTGGCCAGGACGAACAGGCTTCCAGAGGCTTTGCAAGTCCCCATGCCAGGCCGCGGACCATACTGTAAAGTGTGCGTTCATAACCGAATCACGATAGGCAAGTAAGCAATGAGGCTCGCAGTGTTAAAGGCGGGAGGAGGCTCTCCTGTCATACCAAACCCGCCAGGATGGACCGTCTCTTACTGACGCGGCTG
>JADMJV010000114.1 GCA_018780265.1 bacterium | reverse complement strand
CCACCGGTAGGACACCTGAGGGGGCTGGGTGTCCTGGCCAGAATCAGGTATTTGTCCTGTCCACCGGTAGGGACGAATTCACCGGACGCGGCACCAGGGATCGTTTTCGCCTGTCGTTCAGTCGCTGAAGGTATAGCACTCTCGTACCGGAGGGGGAACCAGGCCGAGGCGCCCGACGATGAGTCGGGCAAAGTTGTCGGCCGCCGAATCCATCACGATCGAATAAGGGGCCCAGCCGGGATCGTTGTCTTCGGTGGAGTAACTGACGTGCTTGGCAGGCTCGGAGCGGAAGTCGAAACGGCCTGCTTCCTTGCCCTGTACCACCACGCGAAAGCGCCAGGCAACTTCACATTTGTAGAGGAGCGAGGTGATTTTGCCGCCCTCGGTGTTGGTGTAGAAGCCGGGAATTCGATGCACCAAGGCCTGGACGTAGAAGTGTACATCGTCTGCCATGGGCTCTTTGGGGGCGGGTTTGACCTCAAGCATACCCTTGGGCCAGATGGAGTCGAAGCTTTTTTGCAAGTCGCTTTGCACCTCACCACTGCGCCGAGCGTGAGCTTTGGGGCTGAAGGCGTCACCTACGGGCAAGACCTTGAGACTGCGATATTTTGGGTCGAGGGTAGAGAAGAACTTGGTATCCTGAGGGATCTTGTCCAGCGTACCTTGGGCTTCGAAGTGGAGAAATACCTGGCGATTGGGATTTTGGGCCAGGGCCTCCAGTATTTGCTTGAAGGCGCCTGTCATTTTGGGGTCAGCCAACTTGGTGGGCTTGACATTCTTCATGCCCTCTTGCTGCATTTGTCGCCAGGCTGCACTGATGGCCTGGCGGGCCTTGTCGTCATACTTGTCCCGCTCTTTGCCCATGGCCGCTTCGGCCTGGTAGCGGATCTTGTAGAAATTCTTTTCTGCCAGCCCTTCGGCTACGGTGGCTTCGGACAATCGCGACAGGTATTCGGCCCGGCGGAATGGTTTGCCAACCTTCTGGCTGTACCCCTTGCGCCAGATTTCGGTTTCTTTAGAGCCCAGCACTCGCTCCCAACAGCCAGGCTCAATGGCCTTATTGTAGGCGCGGGACAGGGTTGGACCCAGGCCGGCCAGCACCAGAACCCCCACAGTCGCTGCCCCGTACGTCTGTTTGCGGGGGGGCAGGGGTTTGACCATGCCAATCACTCCGAGGGCAAACCAGCGTCCCCCCAAAGCCAGTAAAATGCCAAAGAAGAGGGAAGGTCCAATGCCCTCCCAACCGGATTGGAGAATAGAGATGAGCCCTGTCAGGCCGAAAATAAATCCGGCAACTAGCCGGGCCAGGCTGGCGATCACAGAAGGTTTTTGCATCGCGGGCCATTCGACTCGGTGGGGAACTTCCTTCGCGGGTCAGAGTGTGAGAGTGTCGTCGTTGGATTGCGCCAACTCCTTTTCTAGCTCCCGATAACAGGCGTGGGCACACAGTTCCAGGGTCCGGCTGCGCACTCGTTGGCGTTGTTCGCTGGTGAGCAGGGCCATCTCGTGGCTGGCTTCCTGGCCCTGGCAGGCGGCCACCAGAATCTCGCAGCAGAAGCGACTACTCTCTGGCAGTAGAATGGCCGGCAGACGCAGCAGGCAGCCGGCCAACAGGTAGTTTCCGCCCAGAGTATCGCGACGAAAGGTCCACAGGGCCTGCAGAAAGTCCGTCTCCAGTTTTTCGCCGCCCCTCAGGCCCAGGGCGCGGCGGTAGGCGAGGGCGGCCAGGCGTCCCCTGAACTGGGCATAGGTAGGCACCAGCCAGTCCTCTTCCAGGTCAGGTACGACGCCCGATTCTAGAACCTCGGGCCAGCGAATTTCGCCGGCCCAGGCCTGCTCGGCCAGGGCGAGAAAAGTGCGGCTGTCCAGCATTTTTTCTTCTAGCCAGGAGAATCGTTCGAAGTAGGCGGCTGCAAAAAACTCTTCCACCGCGGGTTGTGGCTGATTTTGTAGCAAGCTCCAGCACTCGGGCCAGCGTTGCTGGCGAAAAAGACGCAGCATCAGCCACTCCAGTTGAACCAGGCTGCGACCAGATCTACCAAGCAATTCCT
This sequence comes from bacterium, assembly GCA_018780265.1. Taxonomy (GTDB): domain Bacteria; phylum Vulcanimicrobiota; class Xenobia; order Xenobiales; family JADMJV01; genus JADMJV01. Next base: position 6,265 of record JADMJV010000114.1, on the reverse strand, counting down.
GCTCCGCGTTGTGCTGCAGATGCTCCACCTGGGCCGGACTCAAGGCAGGCTGCACCAGTTGGCGCAGCATCAGGTCCAGTTGGGCGTGGTCTGCCTGGTAGCGCCAGTTCATGTCGGGCGGAAGCAGCTGGGGTCCGTTCCAGGCCAGCGTAGCTCCGTGCAGTCCTACAGTCAGACCGGCGGGGCATTCCGGTGTGGCGGTCCAGGGTTTGCCGTTGACCAGCACCTTCAGGCCGTTCAGGTCCAGGTTGGGAAGCCGGGGCTTACTGAGCCGGTTGGAGTGAGTGGCGGTGATCCGGCACAGTCGATGGATGCGCTGGCCCGGGTCGGTCTTGTGACCGCCCCCATCAAAGCTAACTCGGCCACGGCTGGTCTCCAGCACCACCCGCTCGAAACCTTGAGCCAGGGCCGCCACCACCCCCATGCCCAGGTAGCGCGGTCCCAGCTTGGGATGAAGCAACAGGCTGCGCATTTCTTCCAGATCGGGTCCGGGAGCGGCAAACTCCAGGCTCAGTTGGCGCTGGCTCCAATTTGTGGTCAGGGCCGGCGCCTCATAGTAGAGGGCGAAGCGAAACCAGTAGTCGAGGTAGTCGTCGCAGCCGGCGGCAAAGGTCAACTGGACTCTGGACAGGTCGATCGAGAAGGTTCCCGACGACTGATGCTGGCCACTTTGAGCCAACTGCTCGATTCGCTCCGCGATCGGTTCTGACATAAAGTTGGCTTCGCCGGACAGTAGAAGGTTCCGGCGCCCACTCTGCCAGATTTGCCCGATGTCAGGCAGATGTTCCAGGTAACTGGTCCAGTTCGCTAGCCATGAGGTAATCTGCTGAGCCTGGCCCCCGCCGCCACAGACTGACGGGCCGGCAGTCGACGCGGACAAGGCCTGGATACACTGGCGAATTTCTTGACGTTTCCTGATTCATCATGATAACGTAAATTCATGTCTCAGGCTCGCGTAAAATTCGCTACCCAAGTTGACCCGGAAATTCTGTCGGCTGTGCGGTTGCTCGCCCAGAAGGAAGGCCGCCAGCTCCAGGCCCTGGTTGACGAGGCTCTGGCAGACCTCATCCAAAAGCGCAGGAATGCCCAACCGCGAGCGCACGTAATGGGCGCCTATCTGGCCAGCCACGAAAAATACGGTGCACTTTACAAGAAACTTGCTGAATGAACGACTATCTCACGATGGCTGAGATTCTGGCCATACATGCTGACCAAATCGAACGATACGGAGGGTCCCACGGAATCAGGGACCGGGGGCTCCTCGAAGCCGCCCTATATCGCCCGCAGACCGGTTATTATGCCGACCTGGTCGAGGAGGCAGCAGCACTTTGGGAGAGTCTGGCTCAGAATCACCCTTTCATCGATGGAAACAAGCGCACGGCTTTCGCAGCTACTTACACTTTTCTTGCCATCAACGGCGCGCGACTGCGGCCCGATGCCCAGGAGACTTATGCTTTTATCTCCTCCCTCTACGCGGCGGGTCAATTCAACTTCGACCAGCTTGAACCGTGGCTGCGCAGTCAGGTGACCCAAGGGTCGTAACGAGAGAATTGAACAGCCCCTCCATTACAGACTGTCCCGCCCTTGGGTGTCCTGCTGGTGGACAGGACAAATACCTGATTCTGGCCAGGACACCCCCAGAGACTGCAAGCTCTCCAGTCCCCCGCATTGAGTGCGTGGCCTCGACGACTGGCTTGGGTAGGGAGGGACTTAGCGGACGCTCCACGAGTTTGCCTTGCCAAACGCGGTTGCAAGCCTTTTCGACCCACTAAATATTTGAGAATCGAATGGCTCAACTGGCTGAGCAGGTTCCGGTGCCCGCTCTGCCAAAATAGCAAAATTCAAGGAGGGGTTCTCGTGCTTACTCTGTCTTCTCGTGTATCTGCGGTCACGGTCTTTCGCCAGGGGGCTGTGGTCACGCGCCAGGCCCATTTGCCTCGGCCGGCCGAGGGTTGGCCCGGTCAGGTTCGCCTGGGCGGATTGCCCCTTTCACTGGCCGATCAAAGTTTGCGGGTGCGCTCCACCTTTCCTCAGGGTGGGGGAGGCGTGCTGGCTACCGACCTGCGCATCGAGCTGGATTGGCAGGAGCCCACTCCAGCGCCGTTGGCCAGCACCGAAGAATTGATCCCCCTGCAGGCCGAGTTGCGCCTGCTGCGGGTAAAGCTGGATACCCTGAATCAAGACCTGGCCCGGCTTGAAGCGCTCCAGCCCGGAGCCCGGCCCAATCTGCCGGGCCAGCCGCCGCCCGCCTATCCCTTGCAGTCTCGCCGCGGCCTGGTGGCCCTGCGCCAGAAGCTGTTAGCTGAAGGCGCACAAAAGCGAGCGGTGCTGACCGAGGGGATTGAGGAACTGGCCAAACGGCTCAAGGTGGCCACCACGCCGCCTCCGCCGACACCCCTCAATCCGCTCTACAAAGCGGTGGTCGTCACTCTGCGCAGCCAGCCTGAAGCTCTTGTGGCCGAGCTCTGCCTGCATCTGAGCTATGAAGTGGTCGGCGCCCGCTGGGCGCCTTCCTACACGTTGCGCTTTGACCGCGATTTCACCATGGCCGAGTTCTCCATGCAGGCTCACCTGTGTCAAAGTTCGGGTGAGGACTGGAGAGGCGTGCAACTGGAGGTTTCCACGGCCGATATGGCTGCCTGGAAGGAGTTGCCCGATCTGCCCAGTCGACGCATCGGCCGTCAACAGCAGCGGGTCTTTCGTCCCGGCTGGCGACCGGCTCCCCCCAATACGGACAGCCTTTTTGCCGATTTTGATCGGAAACCGACCACTCGCCCGGCCGAACCCGCGGTTTCCTTTGCCGAGGCAGAGGCTTTCCCGGAGCCGGTTACGCGCTGGGAACCGCCGGTTTTCGACGAGGTGGACGCCGACCCGTTCGCTGGCAGCCCTGACCCCTTTGGCTCCGCCGACCCATTTGCCCCCCCGGCAGCCGATCCGTTCGCAGCGCCAGTGGCAGTTGATTACCTTGGGGGCAGCCCTCAACCGCCTGCGGCCAGAATGCAAGTCAGTATGGAACCGGAGTCGCGTTCGGGGCTCATGGCCCGGCGCGGGGCCGCCTCTCCTCCCGTGGCTCAGGCCAAGGCCAGCATGGGTGGCAAGCCCATGTTGTCGCGCGAGCGACAGGCGCCCCCTCCACCAGCATCGGCTCCTCGGCCGGCCTACAGTCCGGCTTCTCCGGTTCCGCGGCCGCCGGCTCGGCCCGGCTCCTGGGAGCCGGTGGGCTCACCGCCCGTTTTCGACTCACCCGTCTTGGAATTGAGCCTGGACCAACTGGCCTACGGATTGCTCTATATGCCCGGTCCGGGGGAGCGGGGTCGCGGCCGGTTGCAACCCCAAACCCCTTTGGAAGCCTGCCTGAAACTGTGGGCGGAACGCTTTCCCAAGCAGCCTTTTGATGCTCGCCGCCAAATCGAGGATGCTCTGCGCGAGTCCCGCCTGGCTCTCAACGTGCAGGCCCCTCGCTTACACAGTTTTCCGCGCTCGTTGAGCGGCTTTGACTACCTGTATGTGGGCGAGAGTCCGGTGGACCTGGACAGCGACGTCCAGTTTCATTCTGTGCCGTTGTTAGTCCGTCAGTTGCCCACCCATCTGCTCTGGCTGGTGGTGCCCAAGGTGACTTGTGACGTCTTCCGTCGGGCCAAGGTCGAGAGTCTTCCCGACCTGGCCGTGCCGGCAGGGCCCATCGACATCTATGTAAGTCATGACTACCTGGCTACCACTCAACTCAAGGATGTGGCCCCCGGCGAGGCTTTTTCGATCGGGTTGGGGGTCGAGCAGTCGGTTAAGGTGGTGCGCAACACCACCTTCAAAGAGACGACCGCCGGTATGATGGGCGGAACCCTACAATTGCGCCACGAAGTGTCGGTCGAGGCGGCCAATCAGTTGCAGCGCGAGGTGCGTCTGGAGATTCAGGAGTCCTTGCCGCAGCCGGCTGGCGATGGCACGGAGATCAAAGTCAAAGTCGACTCTTGCGAGCCTGCCTGGGACCCCATTCCCGAACAGAGCGGCGCCTACCGTTGGGCCTTGCGCATTCCCGCAGGCGAGACGCGCAAGGCCCAACTGGCCTACGTCATTGAGATGCCGTCCAAATTAGAACTGGTCGGTGGCAACCGGAGGGAGGAGTAAGATGTTTTCACTCAATGCTCCGATTGTACGCGTGACGCTGCTCGAAGATCGGGCCCTGGTGCGACGCCAGGTCGAACTGGAAATCCCCCAAGGAGTGAGCCGTTGGAAACTGGCCGGCCTGTCGCCTGTGCTGGTGGACAAGACCTTGACGGCCCAACTGACCGGCCCGGCGCGGGTGCTCCATCTCACCCTGGACCGACGGCAACCAGCGCCCCCCCCGCTTCCTCCTCCTGCGCCCGATGAGGAGGATATCGAAAGGCAGCGTTTGCGCAAGGAGTTGGGCGAAAGACAGACCTTGCTGGACCGCGAAATCGCCTCGGTGGCCACCCTTCAACAGGAATTGCTGCAGGACATCTCTCAGCAGGTGGCCTGGGGGTGCAGCGAGAGCGAAGCCTGGGAAGCTCAGATTCGCGAACTGGCCGACTGGAAGGAGCAGTTGGTCGGGCAGCGCCACCAGTTGGTGGTGGAGAGTGAGTCTCTCATGCTGCCTCCCCGCCCGTTTGTGCCGGCCGAACCCCCACCGCCCATGGCCACCGAGGTGGTGCTGGAGATCGAGGCCCCGCAAGCTCAGACGGCAAGGCTGCAACTCGAGTATTCGCTGCCCTGCGCCTGCTGGCGCCCTTCCCATCGAGCTGTATTGGGACCCGCTGGATTGGAATTTACCAGCGAGGCCTGCTGCTGGCAAAATACCGGCGAAGACTGGAACGAAGTGGAGCTGGTCTTTTCCACCCAGCGCCCCAGTCTGGGCAGCGACCCCCCCAAGGTTGCGGTGGACACTTTGCGGGCTCAGAAGAAGAGCCAGGAAGTAGTGGTTGCCGAGAGGGACCTGGAAATCCACGAACTGGCCCCCACCAGCATCGCAGCAGCCGCCCCATCGACCGAGATTCCGGGGATCGATGACCGGGGTCAGTCGGTTCATCTCAAAGCCGAGCAGCCAGCCACGATTCCCAGCAACGGTAAGCCGATCCGGGTGCCACTTTTCTCTTTTCAATGTGAGGCCGAAGTGGAGAATTTGCTGATGGCCGAGGTCTGCTCGGAAGTGGTTCAGCGCAGTCGTCATCACAACACCTCCGCCTTTGCAGTGCTGGCCGGGCCGGTCGATCTGATTCGCGAATCGGGCTTGATCGGTCGTGTCAGTCTGCTCTACGTGGCTGCCGGCGAGGCATTTGCTTTGGGTTGGGGCCCACAGGCCTCGTTGCGGGCCACCCGCTCAAGCCGCCAGGGTAATGAAGAGAAAGACGACCTTCTGGGAGGTTGGGTCAAGTCCGCCCAGGTGGTAGAACTCACCCTCTCCAATCTGTCGGCCGATAACCACACGGTGCGGGTGGTGGAGCGCGTGCCTGTGTCCGAACTCAAACAGGTTGAGGTGGTTCACGATGCCAAGCTCACCAGCCAGGGCGCCACTCCAGACGCCAACGGTTTTGTCACCTGGAATGTGGATTTGCCTCCGCGCGGGCGCCACCACCTCAAACTGGCCTACGCCCTGCGCCGCCGCAAAGAGGTAGTTACGGCTTAGCGCGCGGCCTGCAGCACGCGCTGCACGTCGCGCAAGATCTGCTGGCGCAGGTTGGGGTCGTGGAAGGCCGCTCCCATGGCCGAGCGCAGCCGGTCGTCGTCGACCGGTTGACGCAGCGACTTCCAGATGGCGATCTGGGTTACCGCATGGCGATTTTGGATGTTCAACTCCTGGGCGGCCTGAAAGACACGCACCGTCTCCGAGCCGCCGTCGCGAGTGCGCGGGGCAAAGCGGTAGTCGATCGGTTCGTAGGCAAAGGGCGCGGGAACGCGGCTGTCCATACAGTAAGATTGCAGTTGGCGATAGGCCGAGCCTCCCGGTGCCAGGGTCAGGGTGGCCTCCTCGTCGACCATCAACGGCTGCACCTGCTGCCCGTCGGGAGGGCGTAAAATCATTCCCGGGGCCAAATGCAATGTCAGCGTCTGATTGCTGATGTTCTCCAAAGCCATTTCGACCATGGCGCCGGCGTGGCCGGTGCCCACAAACTGGGCCTGCAGTTTTCCCCGACGGATCAGCCGATCGATTTGGGCGCTGGCCGCCTCGGCCCTTTGCACGTATTGGCCGGCCGAAAGTCTGGGCGAACTGGCTCGGGGAGCCTCCAAGTAAGCCTGGGGTGGGGGGGGG
>JADMJV010000014.1:71591-79578 GCA_018780265.1 bacterium | reverse complement strand
AGAATCCCTCTAGAAGCGGCCGGATAGGACTCTTGCCAGGCCCCACCAGTTGGTGGCGGACCTCGTAGGAACTGCTCGCCAATCGTTTGCAGTATGACCGAATCAATGCCGTTTTTCCAGCGCCTGGTTCGGCGATGACCAATACGGGACTGCGTGCGTGGGTGGCCTGCTCCAGTCTCAGCGTTCCCTGCTGAAAAGACTGGAAAAGGAAGAAGGCTTCCGCGTCAATTTCCACCGAAAAAGGGTGTCGGCGTAATTGAAAGTGGTCCACGATGAGGTCGTTCATGACGCGTCAGTCTCCTCACGAAGGGCTTCAGCAGCAAGCCGGCCCGCTTGGCGAGCCCGCTTAGTCTGGGAAAAGTACCTGAGTGTGGAAGGACTCAAATCTGGACTTGAGGACCTAGCTGTAGATATCTACGATAAGTTTAGGTCCTGTTTCGGTCCCCCTACGCAGAGTCGCCAAAAAGTTAAAGAGCAAGTGGCCCAGATCTTGCAGCAGAAATTCTGACGATAACCAAGACCCCGCCGCGGCTGCAGGACCTTGAGCCGGCCAGGAAATTGAAAAAAGGACAACATCACCAGCCTTCGTTAGAGGGATCTGGGTCCGTTGGAGAAGAGCGACAAATAACGCTCTGGAGGTCCGCGATGCGAAAATCTCTCAAGTCCCTTGGCCTGGTGGCCGGTCTTTTGGCCGCCGGTTGTGGTAGCGATGGTAGCTTCGATTTTTCGAACTTCACCGGGGGTGGCGGGAATCCCATACAGGCCGTGCCGCCAACCGCGGTAGCCGATGCTTTTGCGGTGTTTGGCAATGGCGAGTTGGTGGCCACCGTAACGGCCAACGATACGGTGAACGGCGCCGTCGTGACCCAATTTCAGAATGTTGGCACTGCGGGCGGGACCGTCCAAATTGCGGCCAATGGTCAACTGACCTACACACCGCCCCTGAATCAATCCAACATTGTCGACACGTTTACCTACACGCTCGGCAACACGGCCGGCACGTCCACGGCAACGGTCACCATCACCATTGGAGCCCGAGGCTTCTTTGTGAACAATCTGGCCCCGGCCGGAGGGACGGGTTCGCAGGCAAATCCCTTTAACACGCTGGCCGCCGCAGTCGCGGCCGCCAACGGCGTGAATGGCGCCCAGATCATACTTTTTCGTGGGGATGGCACCAGCGCGGGGCTGAATACACCTGTTCCGCTGCAGGCCAACCAGGGAATTTCGTCGCTGGACCCGGCCAGTCAGGCCACCATTACCGGACCGGTAACTCTTATCCAGGGAAATCGCGTGGCGAACTTGCGGGTGTTCGGCACGGCGGGGGCGGCCGTCAATGGCACCGGGGCGGTGAACGGCACCGTGCAGGGCGTGACGGTGGCCAACTGCACCGGCGACGCGATCGTTTTGAACAACGGCACTGGCAATTGGACCGTCAATGAATGTGCGGTGCAAAACAGCGGACTGCAAGGCTGCACCGCCAATTGCACGACGGGGATTTTGAACTGGGTGGCGACCAACTGCACGTTCACGAACAATACCTTTGGTGACACGGTGGTGAACGTCACGGGGACGGCCAGCCAGAATGTGACCGTGCAGAACTGCGTGGTGAACCAGAGCCGCGCACAGCTTATGGTGTTGCGTGGTGATAGTGGCAATGTGGGCTTGAATCTGACCAACAACACGGTGAATGGCGGTGGGGTTACACTGCGGGGGCTCAATGCCCTAACACAAGGGACTCTTCAGCTGAGCGGGCGGGTTACAGGAAACAACATCACCGGCTGCACTCAGGACGGGATTGCGCTACAAATCACAGCCACCAGCCGAGCAAGAGTGCGTTTCAACCAGAATCGAACACTGGGCAACCTGGCAGGAGGTGGATTCTCAACGGCCGCACTTAACAATAGCGATATGGGGCTGGCCATAACTAACAACACTTTTGATGTATTGGCTTTGACGCAGACCAATCCAGCGCTTTTCCAGGTGGAGCAGTTTGGCAACCTCACCAATACGCTGGGGAACACCGGCGCAGTACAGACGGTCGGCACAATTCAGGATGTGGCGGCTGGCTCACTCGGAATTCCGTAGTGAGTCTTACGATAAATAACCTTCAGCTTATCTGCTAACTTGAGAAAGCGGTTCAAGTCCAGGTCCACCTCGCCCGTAGAAATGATCTTGACCGGGGTCGGAGCCTCGGTCGGCACTTGTTGCACCACAGAGTTCTTGAACGAACGGCCAGCGTCAAGGTTGATATAGTCACTCAAATCCCCACCCGGCGCTCCCGTGACCGCATCCACGACCTCCATGGCCTCATCGGGAATAAAGCTCTTGGGCGGCGCAAAATCGCTTGGACGAGGGTCCCGCATCCCACCCTGCCCATTGGAGACTTGCTTCAGCCGCACCACTACATCCCCCACTCCGGGCAAGCCGCCGGCAATCGGCGCGCTCTGCGTCCCTCCCACAAACCCCTGCTCGAAGGAAAAGCTCACGCCCTTGGGGGACTTGAGCATATTGACGTTGCGCAGCGTCACTTGCTGTCCGCCGGCCACCACGGCGCCAACTACGGTGACATCGGAGAGGGACAGATTGCCGCGGGAGTAGAGCAGGCCTACTAGCGTCGAGTTCTCCTGGCCCTGCCCCGAAATGGACAGATCGCCTACAGATAGAAGGGCCACCTGCTCAACGGCCTTCAACGTCACCGACGATAAGGAGGTGCGGCCGGTGACCACTACGCAGCCGATGCCGGAGATGGCGCCGGTAACGTTCAGGTTGCCGTCCACGTAGAGTAAGCCGTCCTTTAGCACCAAGTCCCCCGTGACACGTAGATCGCCGGTGCGGCGGGCGAAGCCGGTGAGGTCTCCGCTGAAGTCCTCTTCCTCGAGGGTGCGCAGCAGGGGTTTGCCGGCGGGGTCGAGGTCGGAGAGGGGGATGTCGGGGAGGCCCAGGGGACGGTGGCCTTCTTCGACTTGGCCGTCCACCTGTACGTTGGGACCACGCAATACCTTGCCCGGCGTGATCAGGTTGCCGGTGATGCGCACGGGCGCGCCACTAAGGGAGATGGCCGGGTCGGCGCCGCTGTTGGAGACCATGGAGGCCCGCCGCAGGGCTTTCTTAAAATCGTCGGTGTCGGTGCTGCCCTGCCAGGCGTTGGGGTCGTCCAGGGCGCCCACCAGGAAGGCGCCATCGGTGGTCAGCGAGCCGGAGGCGGCGATGGCGTAGTCATAGGCCGGCACAGCAACGAAAGCCTCGGTATAGACGGTCTTTCCCGCGTATCGGCCCTGGCTCAAGATGTGGATGGTATTGGGAGGCACCTGGCGCCGAAAGCCTGCCACCTCAAAGGGGAGCAAATCTTTGCCTTCAAAATTGTTGGTGCTGTGATAGGTCGAGGCGGGGTCAAAGGTGACCCGTCCTTGCGCGTCGGAGCGGTCGCCGGGTTGCGCTTTGAAAAGAACCTCTCCGCGAAAATTTGAGTCTTTCTCCAGCTCGGCGACGGTATACTCCAGAGCGTTGTTAGCGTAGCGCGCGGCCCGGTCTTGATACTCGAGATTTTGGGCGGTGATGCGCTGGTTGTAGATCAGCGAAACCAACTGCATAACGCCGGCCAGGGCCAGAATCAATAGGCACATCACCAGCGCTAGAGAGAAGCCCCGCCTGGCCCCCTTCTTCATGGCTTCCTCTGGGCGGGAACCACCCAACAAGCTTCTACTTTGGAGCCAGCCTCATCCACGCGGATGGTGAGAAGCCAGCGGCTATCGTGGTCCGACGCAACAATACTGCGGGTTACTTCGTAATTGCGGCCCTCCGCCTGTAAGGGCTCCTGCCAACTGCCTATGGAAAGGGCTTTGGTCCGCCAGACCTCCCCCTGGGAGAGGCAGACGCTCCATAATCGCTCCTTCTGCAACCCCTGCTGCTCGAATCGACGCTGAATGGGCAAGGCTTCCAGTAAGGAAAAGCCCACCAATGCCAAGATAAAGATGGCGATGACCGTTTCCACTAGCAGAGCGCCGCGCTTGTGCATCAGGATTTTTTCTCGTTCCCAGAGCGGGCACCTTCGCAACAAATAAGAAGAACATACTATGCGAACAACGCGCTATCGATACGTGGCCAAGGACCCGGAAGGTGGACTCCATGAAGATTTCTTGGAGGCCACTACTCGCGCCAACGCGCTGTCGCTTCTCGCCAAACAGAACCTGGAAGTCGTGTCTCTCAAGAAGGCTCAGGAAAGTGGCACAGCAACCGACCAGATCATGGACGAGGCACAGAAAAGCGTGCCCCTGTCCCAACAAGCCCCCGACCTCATCGCTCAGCCTAAGATCGCCAGGCTCAGGACCCTTCCCGGTTTCCTGTACTCGCCTTCGGCTCTGTGGCGTCGAGAGACTCTCCCGACAGCTCAGGAGAAGGTGGTTTTTTTGAACGAGCTGGCTGCCTTTGTGGGGGCCGGCATCCCGCTGCCCCGAGCGCTGCACTTTCTGGCAGCCCCGCAACCGTATCAGTCCAATGAAAGCCTCAGAAAGGCCCTGCAGCAACTGCAAGAAGCCCTAAGTCTGACGGGCTCCTCCATCGTGGATGCCTTCACCCAGTCTCGGCTTTTTACCGCCTTGGAACTGGCCCGGGTCGCTGCGGCGGAAAAGAACGGTAAGCTGGAGTTGTGCCTCGGCAGATTGGCGCAGGACTTGCAATCCCAATTGAAAACCCGGCAGCAAATCCACATTCAGCTCGCCGCCCCCCTTTCGGTGCTGGCCATCACGTGGCTGCTCTTTCCGCTGCTGGTGCGCGTCGCTGCTCAAACATCGGCCAGCCTGGGCTCCTCCTACGGTCCCATCCTCAAAGTCCTGGCCCATCCAGCGTTCACAGTGAGTCTTTGGGTGCTGCCCGCCGGGCTTGCCTGGTTGCTGGTCCGTGCTCTCCGGAACGGCCTGGCAACGCGCCTCCCGAAGGTCGGCCCCCTCTATCATCGGATGGAAGTTCTCTTCTCGGCCCGGGCCTTGTCGGAACTGTTGGATTCGGGTGTAGCGTTGTCGGAAGCGCTTCCCCTGGCAGGTTCCATCGCCTTGAAAGAGCAGCACGCCCAGGCCCTTCGAGCGGTTCAAGAGGAAGGGCGTCCGCTGGCCGAGTCCCTTCAGCCTTTCTATCCTAGCTTGCTGACACACATGCTGAGCGCGGGGGAGCAGGCCGGCGCCGTGCCACAGCTCCTTCAGAAAGGTGTGCTGATGCTGGAGGAAGAGTGTCATTATCAACTGGGTCTCTGGGTGCAGCTGCTCGAACCCCTGCTCCTGTTGGGTGTCGGGCTACTCGTGGGCGCGGTGTGTCTTTTCAGCCTGGCCCCCATTTTCAGCGTTTTGGAGAATTTATGAATCGCAAACGGAGTGGATGGACGCTCTACGAGATTTTGACAGTGCTCGCCTTGATGTCAATTCTGTTCTTGCTCATTCAGCTGTTGATTTTCCCTGTGTTGCGTTCGGTATCCAAAAACTCCGGCAAGAGTGCGCTGCACCGTCACATCTACCATTTCCTGAGGGATCTGGACAACCATTTTGTGTTGGCGGCCCCACAGGGAGTCAACTTCGAGAAATCCGACCCGGATTGGAGCCTGGCACTGGTTCTGCGCGTGCCGCCGACGCCCCAAGGGGCCGCCAGTTGGTCGAAGGATCTGATGCTCTATCATTACGATTCCACCCGGAAGCAACTTTGGCAAGGAGTGGTTGGTAGTGGCAACTGGCCGACCGGGGCGCCGACCCTTGGTGGAGGCGAACCCGGTCCCCTATCCTCCGGCATGTTCCTGCCTCGCGCTACCATCCAGGGGAGCCTCAACGATGTTACGGTGGCAACCTGGCCAACACTCGATCAACCCTTGCACATCAAAGTAAAGCCCGACGGACTTAGCGAACTCAGTTTTACCCGAACTTTTGGAAGCCATCTGACAACACCGTGAAAAAGCTGCTGCTCATTATCTTGCTTATCTCGGCTGCTCGCTGCGACGAACTTTACCGGACTGTGCGCTTTGCCAGTTCTCCCAGCCACGCCGAGGTCAAGATCGGGGGGACGACGGTGGGCAAGAGCGGGGAGCCGACTCGGGTTCCCCGCTCCCTGTTTCAGGGTGCTGAAGGCAAACTGGAAGGCAGGCCTCTGACAATTCAACTTCCCGACCACGCTGAGGCGAAGCTTCCGACGATACACTGGGATCAATTGCAGGAGGGCAAAGAGATCACCGCGGACGATGGTAAGCCGTTTGTTTTGAAGCCCGACCATTTTGGGATTTTGCTCATGGATCACCGCTTGGAAGTAAGTCTCCTTCTGCTATTCGTGGGTGGCGGAGCGGGTCTGACCTGGCTGCGCTCGCGGCGACATTTGGATGCGGCCCAGACGAAGCTTGAGCAAGTGGAATTGGTCAAGGGAGAGGTGCAAGAGGATCTGGCGCAGCTTGCGACTCGCAAAGAGTTGGAAGCCGACCACTGGCTGCAGCGTACGATTGGCGGCTACCTCACCCAGAAGCGCATCGGCGTGGGTGCCCAGGGAAGCGTCTACAGGGCAACTCGCCAAACCGGGGACGGCCCCGATCTGGCGGCGGTCAAGATCTGTTCGGCTCCCAGTAGCGACCCGGATGAGATTCGCGAATTTAAGGCGCGGATTCAAAGGGAATGCACCGCCCCCTCGCGGATCAGTAGCCCCTACATTCTTCGCTATTTCGCGACGGGGGAAATCAACGACACGACCTGTTATTTGATTATGGAGTTTATTGAAGGCAGCCGGGACCTGCACGACTGGATGAAGGCACACCCGAACGAGCCAGAAGTATTCCTGGAGCTGCTCCAAAAAGTTGCCAGTGGGCTGAGGCGGGCTCACGAAGGCCAGGTTCTTCACCGCGATCTGAAGCCGGAGAATATTCTGGTCACCCGGGAAATGGTCCCCAAAATCGCAGATTTCGGGGTGGCCCTGGACGCTCTGCGCACCAAGTTGACGCAGGGCCTGGCCTTCTTTGGGACTCCCGCCTATATGGCGCCGGAAGTGGCCCGTTTCCAGGACGGTACGGCGGCTTCGGATCAATATGCGTTGGGGATCATGATCTACGAGTATCTCAGTGGGGGGACCATCCCTCACCTCGGCGGTGATATCAACGCCATTCTGCAGGCCCGGGGACGCCAGCCGGTTGAGGCCATCGCGGGGCTCTCCACGCGCGTGAATCTGAGCCTCCTGAAAATGCTGGACATTCTGCCGGAAAATCGGTATCCCGACGTGGAGACGGGGCTGAACGAGATCACGGCGACCTACCTCAATTCCAAAGCCGGTGGTGGATCCTCTCAATGAAAGGGTTGTCACCCAGCATGGCAGGCGGCAGCCTCCAGCAGTGCACGGCCAGGTGCAACTCCTCGACGGTGATCACCTCGTTCTGAATCTTCAACACAAGGCCTTTCAGGGCTTCAGGGGTCATCATGCCCGGCTGTCTGGGTGCCGGCTCCAGCAGTCCTCCGGCCGTGAGTCTTTGTCTTGTAAAGAACAGGAAATCGGCGTATTTCTTGGCCAATTCTTTGAGCCGAATGGACGAGACCTCGTCCTCCCCGTTCAGTGCCTTGAGATAGTCCAATTCAATTTCTTCCAGGACATCCCAAATTCTGAGAACGGGACGGATTCGACCGACGACAAAGTGCCTTGAGCGAACTGCGACCCGGAAGAAGTTCCAGGCCGAGTATCGGTGCTTGCGCAAGAGCTGCCGTCCCTGTTCGTCCTGGCTCGCCTTGAAACGATCCAGCCAGGCGGAGACGGGGTTCTTCCCCCGCTGACGGATATTGTCAATCGACGTCAACAACGTCTTGATCTCAAAAGGCTTCTCCAGGTAGTCATCGACTTCGATGTCGATGGCGCGTAGAGGAGCGTCTAAAGCGGCCGGGTCATCGATTCTCGATACGGTATACCCTGTCATCACGATGCTGCGCATCTCCGGCTTGCGCCGCTTGATGATCTCAATCACGACGGCGGTGATGATGCCCGCGAG
>JADMJV010000014.1:0-71581 GCA_018780265.1 bacterium | reverse complement strand
AAATGCCGTCCATTCCCCCGGCCATACGCACGTCAGCCAGCACTATGTCGAACGGCTCACCTCGCGTTTCCGCCTCGTCTACCGCGGCAATCGCTTCGGCGGCCGAACTGACACCGTAGGCGCTGTATTCAGCGTCCTCCAGAACGAATACCAAAATACCCTGGTAGTTTGTGTCATCCTCAAGAACGAGAACGGAGAGTTCCACTATGTGGCCAACTCCGTGCACTCATGCTGCCCACTGTAACCGTAATGGACGGCTGGCAGCGCCGGACAGGGCTGGTCCATAGTGGCGGCGTTCATAAGGGTGCCAATTCCCAGAGCCAGCCTGACCTCCTTGTGGACCTGCCCGTCAGTCTGGAACCTCGACAAGGGTTTCCAAGAAATCCCCAACCGAGGAGCATCGGTGGAGGGTATAGTCCAAGTTCCAGATGTGGCTGGTCAAGTCAAGTTGTTTTAACGTTCGAGCGAGTGGTTCACGGAGGATCTTGCCCTGCCGGAATTCCATCGACACACAGTCGGGGGAGACAGACGAGCCGATATATCCATGCACCAGGATGTGCTGGCAAATCCCAGCAACTGAGAGTGCGTTGCCCGAAAGATCGCTTTCAAATCTGGCGTATCGATTGCGCACTTCAGTCGGTCCTCTATCCGTGCAGACGGCCAGGTAGGTTTCTCTGCACCGAAGCGGGCGCTCGGCCAACTCCTGAATCAGAGCCGGGACGTGTGAATGCGCGATCAGACGAATGTCTTCCAACAGGGCCGTGTCAATCACACGGGTAAGGGAGGGATCTCGTTGGAAGGCCCGATGGGACAAGAGCATCACGCCCGCGGGCAAGCCCATTCCAGCCGAATCCATTCGGCAGCGGCATCCCGGCCATTCAAAAATCATCTCGTGCCCTTTGGAATCTCCTCGCTGCTTAAGGCAAAGGGCCACGCTGTAGGGGCGGTCGAGTGGGACACAGCGCACCTGGCTATAGTGTGCCCACGGGGACTCCCGCAGCGGTATTCCGCCCTCCAGATAGACCAGGGTTCCTCGTAGTGGCCAACTGAAATCGGGCCTGGAGACTCTGAGGCGTCCCAGATCCTCCAGCGTTCTCCGATGGCCAGTTCGATTAACCATCTCCTTCCAGCCGCTAAGGGGAAAGGTAGCTTCCAATCGGCTGGAGTCGGCATTGCGCAGGGTCGAGGTGGAGAACTCGCCGGATGGATTACAAGATAGCCTGGCCCGACCCGCCTGCAGAACCACCTTAACTGCTCCGGCTTCCAGGAGCGCCTTCACCATACAAGTCAATAACAAGATCAACGGGTCCGCCTGAGCGTGAGTTTTGAAGAGCAGGGGCCAAAGACTTCCGCATAAACCGTCCTCGATTCGGGCGGGCAACGGAAAGCTCAACGTGTTGGAATTCCAAGCAGATTTGCCCTCGATGGCTGAATCTCCTATACCACCCAGCGAAAGAATCTCCAACCAGCGTAACTGAATGGCCTTCCATGGATCGGTGTACCAGCGGTTCCTTGCAAGCTTCTGCTGCCACTCTTCGGACAGGGTGAAGACTCCCTGGTCGGCCAGACTGGCCTCTCCGAGAAAGTGGTCTACCAGCGGTATTGGATCAGGAGTCGGTTCCGGGTTCAACTCCTCAACTCTTTCTTTCAGCAGGTTGCGTGCACCTTGGCACTCTCCCAAAAACCAACGCCAAATCTCTTCACGCGTGGTGTCGCCCTTCAGGCGAAGCACCCTGACAGCCGATCCCTCTTTGAGTTGGAGATCCGGTTCGTCATCGGATGGCAGGGCGTATGCAACTGCACCTGAACAAAGCAAGCCAATGACGTAGGGCAGCGGTAGTCGTGGTAGGACAAACGGCCAATTTAAGCGGGCATGATGCCGACCAGACACTTTCAACCAATCGATCAATTTCAAAGACAAGAGACGATCCGCGCAGTCCACCTCGACCAGGAACCATCTCTTGCGCTCGGCCTGCTTGGCGGCCGAATCCTTTTCCTTGAGTGTCCAATCCTTGAAGGAGGTAGCCAGCTCTTCGTCTTCGTCTTGTTGATCTAGCTCGGCCGCCGAAAGAGAGCCCCTCATGGTCCAGGTATTTGGCGCTTCCCTTGAGTGGAACCTGCAGGCCGTCAGCTGATGCATTAATCCGAGCCGGGCCCGCCTCATTTCTGAGGGGAAAAATGGCGCTTTCCGGCATCAAAATTCAGGTTCGCCGGGCCGCTTCCTTGGGGTGTGCTGGCGGTCTAGCATGGGCTCGTTACGGGGTAGAAGAGGTCCCTGTGGTCGCTTGGATAGGGAGGTTTGATCTGTCGGTCCGAAGGCTTGAGCTGGCAGGCCTGCTGACGCCCCAACAGGTAACTGAGCAAAGCCTCCACTTCGGCTATGGAACCGTCCAGGATGAGTGGGGACTCCCACAGATCCATAGGAACATCGCACACGTTTTGAGCCCAGTAGATTTGACCCCAGTCTTCACACAACTCGGCCACCTCGCGGCAAGTGCGTGTCGGTCCCCAAAAACTAGGAATCAGGGGCAGATTATAGAGCGTCGCAAGCACTTCCTCGTCGTAGCCCGGACCCACCTCGTGGAAGCAGTCAAAAAAGCCCTTCAGCGTGCGCAGCTTGCTGTAGAGGTCCAGGTCGATCAGCCTGGCGCAGTCTTCCAGAACCGGTGGCTTGAGGAGACTGTAAATCTCCTGTCTGAGCTCCGATTCGAGAATTCTTTGCAACTTGAAGTCTCGCTGAAACGCAAATTCCTGAAAGATATGAATTCGGGCGGGTAGCGGCCCCCCTAGTTCTGTGTGTCGGCCCCCCGGCCATTGGAAACAAAGCCGAGACTTCCCGTGCATTTGCATTACGATCGAATAGGGTCGGTCGAGGCGGTGGCTCTCGATGGCCCGCTCCAGAAACTGCAATGGAAGTGGACAGGCGCCTTGCCACACTCGATAACGGACACCTTCATCCTGGTCTTTATGCTTATCGGGGTGCGGCGGTTCCCAGCACCGCAGGCCTCTGTACCAGTGATGCAATAGACCCTCTCCGGCCCGGAGGGTAAGGACAAAGTCCTTGGGGGAGCGGCTCCTCTTGGACGTGACGCAGCGGCCATCGGGACCGATGGTTACGGTATCCTTGGAGGCCTGGAATCCGATCGAATGGACTTCCGCCTCCAGGAGTGCTTTCAAGCAGGCCGCCACCTCCAGCAAATGAGGCTCCACGTCACAGTGACGTTGGTACAGCAAGGACCAGAGGCGGCTTGTTTGGAAAAACTCGGTCGCGATGCCCAATCCGTCAAATTGCACTGTTACACTGGCAGATTGCCTGGACCAAGTTCTGTCGCAATGGTCTATCCGGCAATAGGTTGCCCGAGAGGACTGTAGGAAAGCCAGAAACAACTCCACCGACTGGATCGCCGGTTCGGAATACCAGTTCTGGCCGACGAGTACCTGCGTCAACCCTTGAGTATTTACGCCAAAATGCAGTCCCGACTCATGAAGAACCCCCTCCGTGAGTTGGTCTTTTGCATATCCGGGCAAATCCGAGGAGAGCGATTCTACTTCTGGTGGCTGAAATCGATTCGGCCACGACAGGAGGGCCGGGTTGCCCCGACCGGCAAGCAGTCGGTACAGCTTAAGTCGGTGGGGTCTCGGGCCGAGGATGTCACTGTTTGTCAAGGAATCTCCGGCGTTGGCCCAAATTTCTCGGTCGCCCGACAAGGTGGAGACACAAAACGAGGGGCTTGCGGTCGGTTCTGCAGTGATCGCCAGTGGGTAGGGCCGGGTTTCCAAATTCAGACCGACCGGGCGCAGCCAGGCAATGAGCTGATCCGTGAACGCGAGATCCGAGCAAGCCAAATATCCTCTCACCTGAGGCACTGCATCCTGGGCGGCAGTGGATCCTGCAAATCTTAGCGTTCATGGTATCAGGGTTAATCGGCCAGCAGGCACCCATCGCCGGTTGGCAGAAGTAGAGCGCGTGAAATTCGAGAGACTGTTAGAGTTAGAGTCCTGGCAGTGGCCTCCAACCGCCACGGGCGTGTTGACGACGGTGGTCAAAGACCGCACTCGACCCACTCCCGACAGAGTTCAAGCGGCCCAGCTTCTGGGCGACAGTGGGTCGATGGACGACGAAGCCGCCCATTCGATGCTTTCAGTGGTCACTGCGGCCGTCGAGCCCGATGAGGTACGCGACGCCGCGCTTCTTGCCTTGGGGCCCATGCTGGAAGCATCCGAGGATACCGATCTGATCGGTAGCGATTCCCACCTATCAGAACCGGCGTTGCGGGAGGTGAAAAAGCGGATACGAGACCTCTTTGGGGACGCTTCGCAGCCCGTGTTGTTGAGGCGCCGGGCATTAGAAGTCGCCGTTCGAGCGCCGGAGGGGTGGCACCGAGACGCAGTGCGCGAGGCCTTTGCCAGTCCAGAGCGGGATTGGCAATTGACGGCGGTCTTCTGCATGCGCTTTGTGCGGGGGTTTAACAAACAGATTCTGCAGGCGCTGGAGGGCCGGGACGACGAAATTCTGTATGAGGCGGTTATGGCCGCCGGTGCCTTCGAAGTCAAGGAGGCCTGGTGTCGAGTGGCCTCGCTTGCCACCGCCCAGGACACCGACAAGGACCTTCGCCTGGCTGCCATCGAGTCAATAGCCACCATACAGCCCAAGAAAGCTCCCGAGATCTTACTTCAGCTGATCGGGCATCGAGATGATGACATAGCGGCCGCTGCCGAGGAGGCGCTGGCCATGGCTGAAGGCGAGTATATTCCATCCTTCCGAGATTGAGACATAAGTCGAGGAGACCACCCGAGATGCCCTTGTCTGCGCCGGCTTGAAGATCAAAGGAT
The DNA here is from genome assembly GCA_018780265.1 of bacterium. GTDB lineage: Bacteria > Vulcanimicrobiota > Xenobia > Xenobiales > JADMJV01 > JADMJV01. Next base: position 66,748 of record JADMJV010000014.1, on the reverse strand, counting down.
TCCTCACCTGTGCTGACTCCGGATTAGCAGAAAAGCTGGTCGGTTGGCTGCGGCCATTTGGCTTGGACTTCGAGGCAGATTTGTCGAATTCTGCTCCGGGACCAGGCGTTGAATTCAGTCTGACTGCCCACACGCGGCACTGCACTTTGGTAGCCACCAGCGTCACAACAGAAAATACTGAGCGTATAGTCTACGTTGGACCAAGGCCCCACAGGATGCAATTGTACCAACTGCTGTGCCATTCACCATCTGAGCAGGCACGATGGATTCTTGGCCAGCTCAACCAACCCCCGGGCTCCATGCCTGGTGCGGCTTCCGCCTCGGGAGCGGAATCGGCCGCTGGCGAATATATGCAAGGGCTGCTCCTGGAGACAAGTGGGGGTGAGGTAGGGAGCAATTTCACCATCGACGTTGAGAAATTCGGTCAACAGCTCTGGTACAAAACGCCAGCGTGGGCGGCATGTGGCTTTTTAGGGGCATTTTTGACGGCCTCTGCGGCCACTTCGTGTGAGGTCAGCCGGGTGCACCGGCGAACTCGGCACGGCCCTGATGGGATTTCATTGGAGTATGATGGACTGGGCGTTCCTCCCGAGCAGTTTAGCCTGGAATTTTTGTGGCCACTTCTCTTCAAGCCGCACTCCGGGATTCCAGCTTATCAGTTGGAGTTGGCGGCCTGCCTCAAGGCATTACTCGAGGCGAAGGTCCAATGTCTCGAATACCAAACTGCCTCCACCACCGTCACTCTGGACTCCAAGCTCAGGCGAGCCCAGTCGCCTGGCCTTAAGAGGCAAGGCCAGGCCTTGCGAATATTCGCCGAGCACTCTTTTCTGGCGGACTGCTGTGGAGTCGTGCGGCGCTGGTCTCCCTTTACACGGAATCAGGTACATCAGCCATATCGGGTTTGGCAGGGTCTCTGTCCTCTGCCAGTCGACTTGAGCCATAGCCCCGTGCAGGTTTTCCCGATCGATAAACCTTATACTTTGATTCAGGAGCTGAACGGCGAGCAAGAGACTTTGTTTTGTTGTTCTGGGCTCTCTTTTTCTGAGCTTGGACCGCTTCCAATCCATCTGAGGATTTGTCAGGAGCAGCCTTTTCAGAGAGATTTTTCTCTGACCAGAATTTTGGAGCCTGAGCTGCGGCGTGAAGTTCTAGATATTGTCAGGCCACACGTTCTGGACGAAGTACGGCAGTTCATTGAGATGCCCCTCGACGATCGGGTTCGTAGGCTCCGCAGCTTCTTTGCTCACTTCGATGTAAACTCCCACCGACATTATGATCGAGAGGCTTTGGCCTTGCTCTGTGACGTGCCTGCGGTGCCGAGCTTCTGGGGGCCGGATCGCTGCGTGCGTGAATTAGCTCAACTCTGCCTCGACTGGGGGCAGGTCTACTGGGCCGAGCGAGAGGAGCACGTTCCTGCCGATCTTGATCGGTGCCCCCTGATTCTCGACGGAGCGGTGCAAGGTGTGAGGGAACTGTTGTGCGCCCTGCTTGGACCAGGACACGTTCAACAGTTGCGAGCGGGCGATCGCAATGTGCAGCCCCCCTATGACCCGGAACTGGCAACCACCGTCTACCTCCGTCCGGAGTAGCTCAATTTCATCTCGATCGGCTTGCCGAGGTTGTCGGGCCTCATATCAGAACCGGCGTTGCGGGAGGTGAAAAGGCGGAGACGAGACACGTCTTTGGGGACGCTTCGCGCCTGTTCCAAGGAAGCCGGCTGTCATGCAGAAAACATCCCAACCATGCCCGACTTCAAACGCCTCATTACCCGGTTGCAGGCCTTTGTCGTCTTGCAGGAAGCCGACAGACCACTTTCTATCGACGAATTGGCGGCTCAGATCCTCGATCGAGGCGGGCATCTTCCGTGCGGTATGGAGAGCCTGCGCAAAGCCCTCAGTCGAGGACCCTACCGGAAATCTCTGACCGGCTTGTATTCGCTCGACCGGGAGCATTATGATTTCTGGTATGACGAGGTTCGCACTCGGCATGACCCAACGCGACAGCCTGAGCCCCCCATGGTCCCAGATTTAGACTTCAACCTGGACGAAGCGCTCACGCCACAGGAATTGGAGGAGTTCCGTCCTCCGCACCTGTTCAGTTTCCGCAAAAAGCTCGTGTGCAGCCTGGACGCATTCGGTAGTTTCTCCCTGGAAGCGCCTCCGCAGGCACTGCTGCCGCCACGGCTGGAGCGAGTCGAAGTTCAGCGCAGCCTGGCGGGCCGAGAACTCCCTCTGACTCTTGAAGGCAGCCAGTTGGTCCTGCGCCCCCATCATCCCGAGCTACGCCAAGTTCGCGGGCAGGTAAGAGAGATTCTGGTCAAAGAGCGGACTCGCCAGGCCGAAGCCCAAAAACTGGCCGCACGCAGGCAAGATTGGTTGAGACAAGAGGCGGAGCGGAAACAAGCGGCCTGGACCGCGTTCGCTTCCAGTCGCAGGGCTTTGGTTCGGTTGTTCTTTCACGACGGCGGGGTAGCCGGCTCACTACTCAACCTCGCCGATAATACATTTTCTGACTTCACCGTCGACCGCGGTTCGGAACTCCGCGATGCCCTGAATTCCATGGATATCCTTTTTGGATTAGACCCACACACCGATTGCGAACGATTGGGTATTGAGACCACCGCTCGACTCGTCGACCTCACGCCACCTTTCAAGTCCCGCAAAGTCAACCAAGCACGGCGCACGGTTCACTTCGACGACCTCTCGGCGCAGCTGCGCATGACGGTAAATGCCAGTCAGCCGCTCGGCAACCCGCAGAAGCTCGCCGATTACTGGGCCAAATCGCAGTGGACCAAATTCTTTCGCCGCCTCCAGTCCGATCTAAAATCCCTTTACCAATACTACCGCTACGGGGTGGAACACGGCTACGTGCGCTTGCGCTGGGGATTTCGTGAGGAAGAAACCGTCCCGGTCTCCTGGAACCTTGGAAATGAGCCCACCGTGTACGACTTGATCAGGGACGCCATGGCCGCCCAAAGCTGCGTTGAAGTCGTTCTCAGTAGTACTCCCGGCTTTGAAGACCGCTTTGCTCGCGCCATCCCTTTCTGGCCGACCGACATCGGATTGGGCTGGGTTTCGGGGCGCTTTTCCAGCTCATACGGCGCGGATCGTGTCCCCTTTCCCGAGATCACTGCCATCCGCGGTTGTGCCGACACCGCCCATCCTGGTTGATTTGTCGCTGGAAGGCGGCCTATGCGCAGTTAAGCACCATTGTAAATGTTTCCAGGCGCTATCAATCGAGGCCCGAGTCGGTCCGACTTCGTCCAACACAACCAGGCGGGGCACGCGCACCAGCTACGGCAGGTAAGGCGAACGGCGATCTGCTCCACGTTTTGCGCCATCGTAATTAGACCAGAGGCTGCGAAAAACTCCGGGCTCCGGTTCCCAGGATTGACGCTATCCGGTGGGTCTGTGCTATCCTACCACCATTATGTTCCCCCCTTTCCAGACGGCCAACCCGAGGACGCGGCCAAACGCCGCACCTCAGAGGAGGCAAGTGTGGGCAAGGAATCCGATAAATTTAACGTCACCCGGCGGCGCAAGAACAAGTTCAGAATGCGGCGGCGGGCCCAGAAGGTCTATCCGGACTGGCATAAGGCCTGGCAAAACGGGGATCACATCAAGGTTTGTAGTTGCTGGATGTGCGGCAATCCACGCCGCCACCTGAAATCCAAAGAAGGATTGACTTTGGCCGAGAGGCGAGTGGAGAGTCTGACGGATTCTGTCGCGTGCCTTTGAGTTCCCGAGAGGATATGCCAGCGCTTGCCGGCTTCCACTGCCAACCATTACGAGTGTTGAAATTGGAGAGCTATCGACTGGCAGCGGCTCCATTCCAAAGGCGTGGGGGTGGCCAGCGCGACGGTCCAGCCCGCCGTGTCTGCTTCAGGCCAACGAGACGAGGTGACGGTAAAGCCCCTCTCTCCCCAGGGCCCTCGGGCCGTCCCGATCGGCATCGTCTGGCATTCTTTCAGGAGAGCCACCTGTTCTGGAGGGCAGCCCGGCAGCATGGCCTCGAACAATATACAACATGCTGGCCAGCATAGCCACGCGATTTCTACCGGATTTCTACCAGTGGCACCCACGTGTTGTCGTTCCATGTCCATTGGAATTTCTTGCTGCAAAATTGCACGCGCGGGGGGAGAGAGGGGCAAGCCAGGCTGAGACGTTGGTGGGTGACCCCGAACAAGAGCCCGAGAGGCACGCGACGAGGAAGATTTCACACAGACAGAGAGTTTGTCCGTCTGTTTCGGAGGGGCTTGCGGACCTGGGGCGGGTGTAGCAGAATTAACCTATGGCAAATTGGTCCTGCCAGCGTGGAAGCGGCGGGGGTCAAAACCGGCATGACCGGAGCCCATCCACCCCCCAAAATTGGTGTGCCAAAGGTGTGCCAACTCATCCAAGACGCTCCAAAACGCGCCCATACCAGCCCAACTGGGATCCTTAACAAAGCCTTATTCTACGCCACTTCGGCCGCCTCAGCCCAAGTCCGTCAAACTGCCTATCACGCATTGCGAATGAGAGGTGCCGGCCACCGAAAGCAACCTCGCACGGGAGGATGGCTGGTTTCCGGTTCCTCTTGAGTCCGGCCCTGTCTCTCTTAAAAGCCCATCAGAGCGGTAGTGCCGAGCAGGGCTCCGTAGCCCATGGTTACCCAGGGGTTGCTGAGCAGGTCTGCCCCCGCCCCATTTCGGATCGCAAAAAGATGAATTGCGTAGCCTGCCACCGCGCCTAGAATTGCACCGATCAAAGGAACTTCTTTCCCGGGTCCCGGCCTGTTGAGCCTGGCCCGACCCTACCGGCCAGAGAAACAGCGCGACCCGTGAAGAAATGGCCAGTACCATCGGTGCACGCTGGGGGAAACATCTCGAAGCGGGCGCACGGCTCGCTTGTTCACCAACGACAGGGCCTTGGGTGGGCGTTTCGGGGCCCGTAGGGACGGTTCGGACCGCAGAGTATGCGGGCGCGCCGGCAGACATTTAGTGTAGGCGACCCACGCCCTTAAGTCAAATGAGGAACTGAGCGCGCCGGGGATGGTTGCAGCTTTCAGGGATGATGAAATCGAGGTTTGATTCATGATAAGCGCCGTGCCCCTGACCTGGTGGGCCCTCTTCAATGGACTGGTGCTCGTTTTACTGGCTCTGGATCTGGGCGTCTTTCACCGCCAAAATCGTGAAGTAGGCATTAAAGAGTCGCTCGCCTGGAGCGCTGTCTGGGTCAGTCTGGCGCTGGGTGTCAATGGCTTTGTCGTGCATACGATGGGCCCCGAAGCCGGAATGCAGTTTGTTACCGGCTATCTGATCGAGAAGTCCCTCTCGGTGGACAACCTCTTCGTCTTTCTCATTCTCTTTCGCCATTTTCGGGTGCCGGCCGCCTATCAGCACCGCATTCTCTTTTGGGGTATCCTGGGGGCCCTGGTGATGAGGGCAGCCATGATTTTTGCCGGGGTGGCCCTGCTTCAGCAGTTTGAGTGGATCAGCTATCTCTTCGGCGCGGTGCTGGTCTGGACGGCCTGGAAGTTGATCGGCCAGGAAGCCGTCTTTGAGCCAGAGAAGAGCGCGGCCTTTCAATGGCTGAGCCGCCATTTGCGGGTCAGTGACAGTTTGGGCGAAGGCAAATTTTTTGTTCGCCAGCAAGGTCGCTGGCTGGCCACTCGGATGCTGCTCGTGCTTGTGCTGGTGGAGTTTACGGACCTGGTTTTCGCCGTCGACTCCATTCCGGCCGTCCTGGGTATTACGACCCATCCATTTCTGGTCTACCCCTCTAACGTAATGGCCGTGTTGGGACTGCGATCGCTCTACTTCGCGCTGGCAGCAGGGATGGGGCGGTTGCGCTACTTGAATGTGGGCCTGGCGATGGTACTCAGCTTTGTGGGCGCCAAGATGCTGTTGGCCCAACTGGTCGGTGTGCCGACTCTGACCTCGCTGGCCGTCGTGGCTTTCATTCTGACCGCCACCGTGGTGGCTTCCCTCAAGGCATCTCCTGATGGCCGTTGAAGGGCGGGTCCTCAAGATGAAACGAAAATTGTTGTGAGATTTTAACAATTGACTGCTATGCTGCCTCTGTGCCCTCTTTGATTCCGCCCGTCCCTCGACAACGTGTTTCTCGTAGTCAGGCGGTGTCTTATCGACTGGGTCAGACGGCCTCGCTGGGGCCCACCGAAAGCCAACGACTGTCGCGCCTTTGGGAAAGCTTCGCGCAAACGGCTACTCTGCAACTGGGCCCATATCTACGCTGCAACTTCCTCTTTGAGCCCGTCAACTTTCACTGCCGAACTTATCGCAGCTACCTCAACGATTTTCAGGGCGCGCGTCCGTCGCTGTATTTCGCCGTCGACCCGGCCGTGCAGGGTTGCTTTACCATCGAATTGGACCTGCTCTTGAGCATTTTGGAGCGGATGCTGGGTGGCAAGGGACAGTTGCCGCCGGATCGCAACGGCGCTTACCTGACCGAAGTGGAAAGCCATTTGCTGGCGCGGATTTTGGAAGGTTTGCTGAATGCCTATCAAGTAGCTTGGGAGCCCTACCAGGCCCCCAAGCCTCGCTTTGGGCCGGGCTACGCTCAATTCAATCCTTACGTGGCTATGCTTTGTTCACCTTCGGACACGGTTTTAGTGTCCACTTTTCAAATTCGCACGCCCTTTATGGAGAGCACCATAGACCTGGTGTTGCCTTGGGAAAGTATCAAGCGAAGACTGGCTGTGTTGCCGGTTGCACCGGTTTCGACCACGGCGGGGCCCAAGCTTAAGTGGCAGACGCAACAGGTAGAAGTTTCCCTGTACTTGGGCAAAGGTGAGGTACTGTTTTCCGATTTGTTGGGGCTGGAGAAGGGCGACATCATTAAATTGGATACCCCTATCCGTGAGCCACTAGAGGTGCGTGTCAACGGCCTTCCCAAGTTTAAGGCCTTCCCCGGTATGCGCGGTCGCCATTTAGGGGCGCGCGTCTGTGAAGTGCTGCTGGAGTCGCCCGAGGAAGTCTGGTAGGGGCCTGGGATCCCGCGGACGAAGGCAGCAACGTGACCAACAACTTAAAGAAGGCGATTTTTGATGCCCGCGAATTGTCGGGGGCGCTGGGCGATCTGGGCACGTTTTTACCCTTACTGGTTGCTATGGTTGCCCAAAATGGGGTGGATTTTACGGCCGCGTTGTTTTTCGCCGGCTTCTTTAATGTGGTGACAGGAATTGTCTTCGCCATCCCCATGGCTGTGCAGCCCATGAAGGCCATCGCCGCAGTAGCTCTGTTGCAAGGATTGAGTGCCGCCCAGATCGCCGCTGCCGGGCTGTGCGTCAGTCTGCTGGTGCTGTTGATCTCACTGACCGGCCTGCTCGACTGGGTGCAAAAGACCCTGCCCACCAGCGTGATTCGGGGACTTCAGTTGGGACTGGGTTTGAGTCTACTGATCAAAGGCGTGGGCCTGATCGCGTCGAGCGGCGGTTGGTGGTCGCTGGACGGCTATCCGCTGGCTCTGGTGGCCATTTTTCTGACTTTTCGCTTTGAGTCGACGCGCTGGCCGGTGGCCCTGCTACTTTTCGGCCTGGGTTGCGCGGTGGCCGCTCTGCAACATCCGGTAGCCCTGCAACCGGGGCTACATCTGCCTCACTGGACCCCGTTGAGTTGGGGCGATTTGACCGGTAGTTTTTGGAGTGCCGCCTTGCCTCAACTTCCCCTCACCCTGCTCAACTCGGTTATCGCGGTGTCGGCCCTCTCCTTTGACCTCTTCCCTGACCGCCCGGCCTCGCCTCGCAAGGTCGCCTTTTCAGTGGGGTTGATGAATCTGGTGCCGGCCTTCTTCGGCGGCATGCCCATGTGCCATGGGGCGGGCGGACTGGCCGGCCAGGCCCGCTTTGGCGCCCGCAGCAACGGCTCCATCCTCATGCTCGGTGGGATCAAGATGTTTGTGGCGCTGCTCTTTGGCACCAGTCTGTTGGCCTTGTGCAAAGTCTACCCGGCCAGCATTTTGGGCACGATGCTGGCGGTCAGCGGGTTGGAATTGGCGGTGGTGGCCCAGCGCAGCTTTACGCGCACAGAGGCCACCGCCATGCTGGTAACAGCCGGAGTGGGTCTGGCCCTCAACAGTCCTGCCCTGGGCTTGCTGGCGGGCTGGTTGATGTGGCTTTGTCAGAGGCGCCCCTGATCCAGTGGACCCGTTGCGTTATCGAGCGGTTGACATATTTATGGAGGTAGCTCAGTAGGAACCCGCCGCTGGGGAAAGCGTCGTCGAGGCGCCGAATCTGTTCGTTGGTCATGCAGTTTTCCCGCGCCGCCGGCCTCGCCGTTCAGGTCCAGGGCGGCGGAGTGGAGAACTCAACGGGTAGCTTGGTGAGCGGGTGAGTCAGGGTGATTTTCCAACTGTGCAGCAGCATGGGGGCCTCGATCAGGGACAGGGTCTGGCTGTGCCCTAAGCCGTCCGGCTTATAGGCCGGGTCGCCCACTATCGGTAGACCGCAGTGCCACAGGTGGGCCCGAATCTGGTTGGTTCGGCCAGAGCCTAAGCCTGCCTCCAGCAGGCTGGTGCCATCTGGATCGCGGTCCAACACCGTGAATTCGGTGCGGGCGGGAGAGCCCTCGCCGGGGGCACGAATCCCGGCCTGCTGGGGTTCGTCGGCGATGGGCAAGTCGACCACAAAGGAGTCGCTGGTGGGATGGCCCTGCACTCTGGCCAGGTATCTCTTATCTACCTCGCCGCGGGCGAATTGGCCTTGAAGCAGGCGGGCAAAATGATGGGTGCGGGCGCAGATCACTACCCCGGTGGTATTGGCGTCGAGTCGGTGCACCGGACGGGGCGCCTGAGGATGCCAGGCCAGCTGCAGAAAGTGTCGCAGCGTGTTGCGATGAAATCGCCCGCAGGAGTGCATCGGTAGGGGGGCGGGCTTGTCCAATACCAGTAACGCTTCGTCCTGATACAGAAGTCGCACTTTCGCATTGACCTCTGGTTCCACTTCGGCCAACTCAACCCGCCAAAATTGCTCTCCTCCGCGCACAACCTGGTCCAGGCAGGCCGACTTCCCGTCACCAGCCAGCAGTCTGCCCTGGTTGCACAATTCTGCCCATTCGCTGGCGGCAAGCTGAGGAAAGAGCTGACCCAGCGCTTGTTGCAGGTTGTGTCCGTCCAGTCGGCCGGGAATGCGCAGGGGGCGACGATTTTCGGCCGGAGTGCTGCCTGGTAAAGGCCAGCACACCTGGTCGAGGGCTGTTTGAGATCGCTCCAGCGAGTCATCAGCAGGGCGAAAACAAAAGGGACAGGATATTCCCGGACGGTAGCGAGAGTCGGCCTGTTCAGGGGCTGTGAGGGGAGCCTGGCAGGCATAGCAGAGTACCGTGTCGGTTTCGGTCAGGGCGGGATCTACCCCCGCCCGCCGGTCAAAGACAAAACACTCGCCCTGGAAGTGGGCGGCGCCTACTTCTTCGAAGTAGCGCAAAATACCGCCGTCCAGTTGCCAGACCTCTTGAAAGCCCATTTGCTGGAGCAGCGGTGCGGCTTTTTCGCAGCGGATTCCGCCGGTGCAGAAGGTGACCACCGGTGCTGCTTTCAGGGATGGGGGCAGAAGCCGGGCGGCATCCGGGAAGTCTCGAAAATGGCCAATTTCGGTGGCAATGGCCCCGCGAAAGGTGCCCAATCTCACTTCGTAGTCGTTGCGCGTGTCCAGCAAGTGGATGGGGCGTTTCTCGTCCAGCCAGGCTTTCAAGGTGGCGGCCGACAGGCGCGGCGCCGTTTGTTGCCGGGGGTCGATGCCCTCCACGCCAAAGGCGATGATCTCCTTTTTGAGGCGCACCAGCATGCGCGTGAACGGCTGCTCCTGGCTTAGACTGAATTTGGGGTCCAGGTCGGCTAGCTGGGGGAGGCTCCTCAAGGTGTCCAGTAAACGGTCGATGGCGGGTCGGTCCCCTGCCACAAACAGGTTGATGCCCTCAGGGGCCAGCAGAATGGTGCCTTTCAAGGCGCTCTGGCGGCACAGGTCGAGCAGGCTTGAGCGCAGCTCTTTGAGGCCGTCCAGACTGGCAAATTGATAGGCCGAGATGTTGGTGAACAAGCGGCGGGGTTTCGCGGCACAGGTCATTCTTCCCGCGAAAATCTAGCTGAACCTGGGTGGCCGCCTGGCCGGACTGTTGGTGCAGGTGCTGGCGTGGACCGGTTGAGCCTGGTGACTGGGCTTCAGGGTTTGCAGGTGGCAGTGTGGTCCGCCCTGGTTGCAGTCGGTTGGTCTTCTATCCAGAGTAGAGAGGCGGGCGGGGGAGTCGGCTAAGAACACGTCTCCAGGATATGAATTCCCGACAGGTGCTTTTTGGGTGCAAACGCGGGCTGGATTTTTACAAACTGACGGATTTTTTAACAAATCTTGCAACCCCCTTGAGGGCCATCTGGCCCTACACTCAGACTATGATCACCGAACAGATGCCCCGCAGCCAACTGGTTAAGCAGTGGAAGTCCAAGGCCGAAGAGTTGCGCGCCCAGGGCGAAGACGCCACCCACTTGCAGCGATTCCTGCAACAGGTCGACAGTCTGCCCGGCCAGACTGTGGGTGATCTGTTTCACCACTGGAGCGTTCGACAGTCCGAGCAACGTCCGATCTGGAGTTTTGCTTTGATGCTGTTGTGCGCCCTGGCTGGATTTTTGGCCTTGAAATGCGCTGGCACCGGGTTCGCCTTTGGCGTGGTTGCCTTGCTGGGTTGCCTGGGATTTCAGCACCACCTGTTGATGGTCGATTCGCAGGAGGCGTTTTCCCGCGAACTGGTGGCCCGCGCTGACTTCGCCCTCTAGCCAGCCTATTTGAGGCCGATTTTCAATCCCAACTCCGAGTGCAGGCTCAGCATTGCCTCGGCATTTCCCAGGGCATCTTCGACTGGATGATGGGTATGGGTGGTGCGGCGCAGGTGTTTGAAGTTCTTGGAAAAGTCCTTCACCACACCTTTGTAGAGTGAGCCCAGGTTGGTGGACGAATGTCCAAAGGGGTTGCGCTCCAAAAAGTGGTGAAAGTAGTAGTTGATAAACTGCCAGTCAAAGCCGTTGTTGTCGGAGACAAACATAGGGCGACCGCTGCTGACCTGTTTCAGCCAGGCTTCGAAAGACTCCATCACGGTTTGCGGAGGATCAAAGGCCAGCGCCTGTTCGCGAGAAAATCCTGAAACAGCCAGGGCCTTGGGAATCCAGCGCTGGGAAATGGGTGCCAGGCGGCCGTAGAAGGTCTGACTCAGGGACGGTTCTACCACTACGGCACCAAAGCAGACCATGGAATAATCTCCCGGAATGGGCCCGTCGGCTTCGATGTCGACCATAATGAAACTCATAGTGGGGGATTCTCACTGCGACTAAGAATCCATTGTGGATGCAAGATTATTGGAAGCGCATCGGGTTGACCGGGCCGGCCGATTTGTTCACCCTGGTGAATGCCCACGCTCGCCATATCCCTTTCGAGAACCTGAGTATATTGGCGGGTCAACCTATCTGTATCGACCCGGACAGCCTGTGGAGCAAGATGGTCAAAGGTCGGCGCGGTGGCTACTGCTTCGAACAGAACGGTCTGATGGAGGTGGTCCTGACCCGATTGGGTTATGGGGTCACGCCTCTGGCTGCTCGAGTTCGGCGAGGTGTCACTGAGGTGCGCCCTCACACGCACAAACTCCTGAGGGTGTTAGATCAGGGCCAGGACTATTTGGTCGACGTGGGTTTTGGCGGCGAGGGTCCCAGTCGCCCCTTGCCCTGGCAGGAGGGAACCTGGGAGTTGCAGCCGGGCGTGACCCATCGTCTGGTCCGTCAAGAAGACTTGTGGGTGTTGCAGTGTCAGCACGACGGGGGTCTGTGGCTGGAACTCTATGCCACCGACAACCGGCCTCGCTATCCGGCCGACTTTGAAATGTACAACCACTACACCTCGACTTTCCCTACCTCCATTTTTGTGAACTCGATGCTGGTGAGTCTGCACACCGAGCGCGGTTATCACATTCTTTTTGACGGCCTTTTGCGACAGCGCCAAGAGGGTCGCACCAAACTACGCCGTTTGCACAGTGATTTGGAGATAAGGGCGGTGTTGGACGAAGTTTTTCACTTGCAGCCTCCGCCCACCATGCGCTGCCCTCGCCAGGAACGCTGAGCCTCAGCGCAAAGGTCGCCGAATGATTGGACCTTTATGGGACGCACCCCCGCCCCTGGTGCAGGCCGCCCCGCAGCCGTCAGCGCTGTCTGCTCGCCAGGTCGAGGCTCCCTTTGACAAGTTTCTCAAGGTTCGCATTTTTGAGTTGCTAACGGCCAGCGGTCCTCAAACGGTGCGGATTGTCAATGGGCCAGGCCATGACTGTGCCGCCGTGGCGGCGATTGTGCTTGATCCTCAGTCGCAACCTTATATGGTCATGAAGACAGGCGACGCTCGCGTGTGCCGGGTGATGCGAGGGGATAGCTACTTGAAGTTGGGCTGCGTGGCGGGACGACTGGACAAGGAGGGGGCCTCGGCAGCCAAGATTGGCCTGGCCGAGCTCACCGAGGAAGTGGGTGGAGAGGTGGTCGCCAATAGCTTCCGACCCTTGGGCGAATGGCTTTCACCCACAATGCCCGGCGAATCCAGCGAAGCCGATGCTGATTTTTTCAGTCTGATCCGACTCAACAGCAGCGCCCAGGGGGACGGAGGAGGCATGGAAGTGGCCGGCCTGATCGGACCCGTCTTCCTTTCGTTTCAGGAAGGCTTTGCAGCCATGGAAAGCGGAACGGTGGGCGATGCCGGCAGAGCCATGGCCCTTTATCGTCGTTGTGCGGACTCGATAGGTTATGTGCCGGAGTTGGCTGGCTGGGTCTACGATCACCCCGGGCTGATGGAGCGTTATCATACACTGGGTTTAGGCCAGCCCGTGGACCCGCGACCGGGCGCCTTGTCGGCCCGCGTTCCCGATGATTTTGTGCCCCACGGCGCGGCCGCGGAGATCGAGGGGGCGGCCTGGATAAGCCGACAAGATGTGGCGCTGCCTGAAGGTTTCATGGTCGATGGTCAGACGGTTCATACCGCCCACGGAAAGGCCGTTGGGGCGGCTTTTGCCAATCAACTGCTGATCCTCGAGTATGATCGGGCCAAAGTGGTGGACTATTTTGAGGACGAGAAGCGAGGCCCGCTGGTGCGTTTTGCGGCCAGCCCCCGCCCGGCTATGGCGGTTAAGGGTCTGCTCTTGCGCGGCGAACAGCGGCGGGGCGGCAAGGAGAATTTGGAACTCTTTCGTCTGGATGTTGAGGATGTCAAAATTCGTCGCGATAGGCCGCTCGAAGAACAGTTGGCCGGTCCGCTGCACGAGCTGGGCCAACCGTGCGGCGCCTCTTCCGGTCAGTCGGACCTGTATTATCACTTTTGCGCCCGTCGTCATTCCGTAGCGGGGGCGGATTGGATCCCGCTGGGGCAGGCTTTGGAACTTTGCCGCACAGGTCAAGGTGACGGCCAGACTGAAGCCGCCCTGATACGCCTGGCTCGCCAGTTGAAGTGGCTGCCCAATCTGGGAATGAACGTAGAGCAGGCGCGCGCTCTGTTGAAGTAGGCGTCAGCACCCCAACGGAGGACCACCGCTGGCTCGACTTAAAGGCCCCGTACCCCTCACCCCGAACCCCGGACGATGGAACTTCACGACCGTCTCCAGCGCCTACTCGACCAACACGACCTCCTGTGCGGGGTTGTACTCTCCAATACTGGCCGGGAGTTGGCCCGGGCCGGAGACTTTGGCGCCCTTGATCGGGACGGTCTGCTTTCCACGCTCCTCGGTCCCAGGGGATCGGGTCGGGCAACCTACGGCCTCATGCAACCCGACGAGAAGATTCGCCCGGCCTTGATGGAGGAGGGCGACGAATTTGCCTTTCTGGAGTTAATTGACCAGACGATGGTGGTGGTCTTCGGACGTGAGCGTAAGGAGGGCATGGCCCACTATCTCTTCTCTCGCCAGGTGGGGGCTACGATCCTGGCCGAGTTTGGCGCTGAGGCCCCGGTCCCGATCGAAATCCTTTCTCCGCCGGCAGCTACGCCTGAAAATGAATTGTGTGGCTGCCCGCCCGGCCAGCCCATCAAATTGATGCAGACGCTCACTTACAATCCCATTCATTGCCTGCAATGCAACCAGGAAGTACGACCCGAGACGCTGGCGCTTACCCCCGAATTGATGCAGGCCGTGGCCCGCTGGCGTGACGTGTATGACGCCATCGACCGCCTCTGGCTGGATGGCGGTGATTACGAAACCTGGGCCGAAGCCGAGTTGTCCAACCTGGAGAGCTCGGTCAATCGTCAGGGACGCCAACTGCAGGCCTCCCTCAATCGGCTGCGTCGCTGCTATTATTACGGCTTTCAGGGGCGAATTTCGGCGGCCGGCCTGTGTCCCTTGTGTAGCCAGGCTATGATTGCCCTGAAGTCTGGACCGGCACACCAGCTTTTGTGTGAGGGTTGTTCGCTGGTCTTCTTTCGACCCGAGGCCGGCCCAGGAATCCCAGCCAACGCCTGAGAATGGGTGGGCCACAGCTACCCCAAGGAGAGAACGCCCCATGAAGACTCGCGCAGCCCTGGCCGTCAAGGCCGGAGCCCCCCTGGAAATCGTCGAACTGGATCTGGCCCCGCCTCAGGCCGGTGAAGTGGTGGTAGAGATTAAAGCCACGGGTGTGTGTCACACCGATGCCTATACTCTGTCCGGCAAAGACCCGGAGGGTCTGTTTCCCAGCGTGCTCGGCCATGAAGGGGCCGGCGTGGTGGTGGAGGTGGGCAAGGACGTGCGCTCTCTCAAAACGGGAGATCATGTCATTCCTCTCTACATTCCCGAGTGCCGCGAGTGCAAAATTTGCCTGTCGGGCAAGTCCAACCTGTGTCAGGCTGTGCGCGTGACCCAGGGTCAGGGCCTGATGCCCGATGGTCAGTCGCGCTTCTCGCTGGATGGTGACCCCGTCTTTCACTACATGGGTTGCTCCACATTCTCCCAATTTATCGTTCTGCCCGAGATCGCCCTGGCCAAGATCCGCAATGACGCCCCTTTTGACAAGGTTTGTTACATCGGTTGCGGAGTCACCACCGGTATTGGGGCGGTTCTCAACACGGCCCAGGTGAGACCGGGCGATCAGGTGGCGGTATTTGGACTGGGCGGCATCGGTCTCAATGTCGTGCAGGGTGCCCGCATGGCCGGGGCCAGTCGCATCATCGGCGTGGACCTTAATCCGGCCAAGAAAGAGATGGCCGAGAAGTTCGGAATGACCGATTTTGTCAATCCGGCCGAAGTGGGTTCTGACCTGGTGGCTTATCTGCAGAGCATCACCGATGGGGGGCCGGACTTCGCCTTCGAGTGCATCGGCAACGTCAAGGTGATGCGCCAGGCACTGGAGTGCACCCACAAGGGCTGGGGCTGTTGTGTGATCATCGGAGTGGCCGGTTCTGGCGAGGAGATCGCCACCCGTCCTTTCAACCTGGTCAGCGGCCGCGTCTGGAAGGGCACCGCCTTCGGCGGCGCTCGGGGCCGGCGCGATGTTCCCAAAATCGTCGATTGGTACATGGACGGTCGCATACAGATCGATCCGATGATCACCCACAAATTGCCTCTCAACGACATCAATCAGGCCTTTCACCTGATGCACGCGGGCGAATCGATTCGCTCGGTGGTCACCTTCTAAGGAGCAACCATGATCAACGTTCACGTTATCCCGATTCTAGAGGACAACTATTGCTTTCTGGTCGAGAATACGGCCGACCAGAGCGCCGTAATCATCGACCCCGGCGAGTCGGCCGGCGTGATCGCCGCCCTGGAGCAGCGCCAACTCAAGCCGGTGGCCATCTGGAACACTCACCACCACTCCGACCATGTCGACGGGAATGCCGGAATTTTGGAGCGCTACGGACCCTTGCTGGTGGTGGGCTCGGACGGGGATCGGGGCCGGATTGCCCAGCTCAACCACTTTGTTCATCCCGGCGACACGCTGGAGTTTGGCGGCGAAACCGTTAAGGTTTTAGGGGTGCCCGGTCACACCATCAGCCATATCGCCTTTTATTTCCCTTCGGGTCACCTCTTCAGCGGTGACCTGCTCTTTGGTTATAGCTGTGGGGCGGTCTTTGAGGGCACCATGGAGCAGATGTATCACTCTGTGTCCCAACTGCTGGAAATGCCCGACAGCACTCAGGTCTATTGCGGACACGAATACACCCTCAACAACCGCAAGTGGGCCCAGTACGTCGACCCTGACAACGTCGATGTGCAGCAGCGCATCGGGCTGGAGACCGACCCGCCCACGGTGCCCTTGCAATTGGGAGTGGAGAAGCGCACCAATCATTTTTTGCGTTGCACGGATCCAAAGATTCAGGCGTTTACCGGCAAAACCGACCCTGCCGAGGTCTTTGCGGCGCTGCGAATTCAGAAGAATAATTTCAAATGATGCTGAGACTTAAAACCACACCCTTTCATCCCCGCACTTCCTCGCTCATGCAGGCCAACCAGTGGCGCCGCTGGGGGGGCTACTCGGTGGCCAGCTCTTACGAAATGACCCACGACCGCGAGTATCTGGCCATGCGCAACGCCTGCGCCGTGCTCGACGTGTCGGCCCTGTACAAGTATGAGGTCAGCGGCCCGGACGCCCACGCCTTCCTGGATCGATTGGTGACGCGCAACATTTCCAAGATGGAAGTGGGCCAGATGGCCTACACTCCGTGGTGCGACAGTCGCGGCAAGGTGGTCGACGACGGCACCATTGCCCGCCTCGAGGATCGAGTCTTTCGACTCACGGCCGCCGACCCCAACTATCACTGGCTGGAAGAAAATGCCCCCGGTTTTAACATTCAGATTCGCGAGGTCAGTGAAGAGTTGGGCACACTGGCGCTGCAAGGCCCCTGTGCCCGCGAGGTGTTGGCCGAGACCTTTGGCGATTCCCTGCGCAGCCTGCCTTTTTACGCCATCACACAGGTCGGCGATCTGACCATCTCGCGCACAGGCTACAGCGGCGATCTGGGCTACGAAATCTGGGTCCCCAGCCACAAAGCCGTGGAAGTGTGGGACCGACTGCTGGAGGTGGGCAAGCGTTACGCCATTCAGCCGGCCGGTATCTGGGCGCTGGATGTGGCCCGCATCGAGGCCGGCCTGATCATGCTGGACGTAGACTACACGCCCGCCAACAAAGCTACCACGCCCGCCCAGGCCTCCACCCCCTACGAACTGGGTCTGGGTTGGGCCGTGCATCTGCAGAAGCCTGCCTTTGTGGGCAAGAAGGCCCTACAGAAGGAGAAACTGGAGGGTTCGGCCTACAACCTGGTGGGTTTGGAAATCGATCATGTGGCCTTGGGTCACGCTTACGAGAGTCTGGGATTGCCCGTCCAATACCCGCATGTCCCCTGGCGCGACATCGTGCCTCTTTTCAACGACCACAAGCAGGTGGGCTACGCCACCTGCGGCACCTGGTCGCCCACCCTGAAGAAGTATGTGGCGCTGGCTCAGGTTCACCCCAGTCAGGCCTCTCCCGATCAGGTGCTTCACGTCGACCTGCTGGTCGACCGCTACCGCAAACGCTTTGACGCCTGCGTCAAAAAACTACCCTTCTTCCATCCAGAGCGCAAAAGAGGTAACCCATGAGCTACGACGCGATTGTCATTGGTGGGGGTCACAACGGCCTGGTTCACGCCGCCTACCTGGCCAAGGCAGGCAAAAAAGTACTGGTGCTCGAGCGCCGACACGTGGTGGGCGGGGCCACGATCACGGAAGAGATTGTACCCGGTTTCAAGTTTTTGACCGGCGCCTACCTGATCAGCCTGCTGCGTCCCCAGGTCATTCAGGAACTGAACCTGGCCCAGCACGGTCTGGAACTGTTGCCTCTGGAGAGCACCTTGGTGCCGCTGCCTAATGGAGACTATCTGGCCGACTGGCCCGATCACGATATGACCCGTCGCGAGATCATGCGCCACAGTCGGCGCGATGCCGAGACCTATGAAGAGTTTTCGCTGACGATGCGGCGCCTGTCGCTGGCGGTCAAACCGCTCCTCGACCTCTTCCCGCCCGACCCCACCTCGTTGCAGCCTCGTGACCTGGAGCAGATGGCTCGCATTCGCGGGGTGCTGCACGGCATGCAGAAGCGCGACTTCCACTCGCTGTGTCGTCTGTGTACCATGAGCATCGCCGACTTTCTGGACGAGTGGTTCGAAACCCAGCCCCTCAAAGCTATCAAATGCACCTCGGGGATTATTGGCAGCTTCATGGGGGTGCGATCTCCGGGATCGGGCTATGTGGCCCTCCATCACTACCTGGGCGAGGTGGACGGAGTTCGGCGCGCCTGGGCTTTCCCCAAGGGCGGAACGGGCGCGTTTTCCCAGGCCATTGCGCGCTCGGCCCGAGCTTTCGGCGCCGAGATTATGGAGAACGCCCCGGTGCAGCAGGTGCTGATTAAGAACGGTGAAGCTTACGGGGTCGCCCTCGAGGACGGCCGCGAATTCACGGCCCGACGCATCATCTCCAACGCCGACGCCAAGCGTACCTTCCTCAGCCTGGTGCCTCGCCACGAACTGCCCAACGACTTTGTGTCCGACATTGAGCGCTTCAAAATGACCAGTCCGGCCTGCAAGGTGAACCTGGCTCTGGACGGATTACCGACTTTCTCGGCTGTACCCGCTGGCAACCAGCAGTTGCTGCGCGGCTCCATTGAGATAGCCCCCTCCGTCGACTACCTGGAGCAGGCCTACGATGACGCCAAGTACGGGGGCTGGGCGCGCAAGCCGTTTATGGATGCGCTCATCCCTTCGCTGCTCGACCCGGCCATGGCTCCACCCGGCAAACACGTGATGTCCCTCTTTGTGGAATATGCCAGTTCCGAACTGGAAGGTGGTTGGACAGAAGCTCGCAAGGCCGAGTTTTTGGACGTGGTGGTGGATACTCTGGCCGAGTATTCGCCTGACCTCAAAAGCAAGATCTTGCACAAGCACATTATGACCCCGGCCGATATTGAGAGCATGATTGGCATCACCAGCGGTCACATCTTTCATGGCGAACTGTCGCTTCATCAGTTGCTCTTTCTCAAGCCCTCTCCTCAATGGGCCCAGTATAAAACACCGGTCCGCCATCTCTGGATGTGCGGATCCAGCACTCACCCTGGTGGATGCATCACGGGCGCGCCGGGACGCAATGCCGCCATGGAGCTTTTGAAGGAGTGGTCCGCATGAAAAGCCTGATTTTTGGTTCTTCCCCTAACGCATTCAGCGCTGCTTTGAGCCTGGCCGAGGCCGGCCATCAGGTTCAGATGGTGGAGAGCGCCAACCATCTGGGAGCGCCTTACCATACTCTGGAGGCGGGGGGCGAAATGGGTCTGGCCGACCTGCACTTCTGCCCTCAACTGGCCCAGCGTTTTCAGATCGGCCTGCAACTGCTACACCATGGTGGTCGTACCGCCCTGCGTAGCGACGGCAGCTTTGTCAGAGCTACCGCTCAGCAACTAGAAGGGATTTACCCTGCCCAGGACGCGGAGCGTTGGCCGAAGTTTGTGCAGTTGCTCGATCAGACCTCGGCTTTGCTGGGCCAGTTACTGCAAAGCCCTCAAGCTCCTCAGGACCTGGGGGAGCAGTGGCGGGCGCTGGGGCGGCGCCAGTCGCTCGAAGTGTTGCGGCTACCCTGGATGTCGCTGCGCGACCTTCTCGACGAGTGGTTTCTAGACGAGGCGCTCAAGGGCATGCTGGCCGAAGTGGCCCTGGAGGGCGTAGCCCAGGGCCCGTTTGCCAGCGGAACCGTATTTCATCTGCTGCGACGCTGGGTGCGAGGCGATGCTTTGAGGCCGGCCACCGTTCAGGGCGGGTCCTCGGCCTTGATAGCGGCCCTGCTCAAGGCGGCCACCCAGAAGGGCGTTAAAATTTGTCACTCGCCGGGTCAACCGCAGTTGGATTGCAGCGAACGGCAACTGACCCTGAACGATCAGGTCTTCGCCTTTGACCAGCTGCTCAGCGACAAAGACGCTCGCTGGACCTACACTCAGCTGGTCTCGCCCCGCTTCCTGGAGACTGAGTTTAACACCGCCATCCATCGCGTGCGCGGTCGCGGCTGTTGGCAACGGGCCCTGGCTCAGGGTGATTGGCCCGAGGCCTGGCCGGAGGCCAGCCAGAGCGACATCATCCATGTTCATCCTGGTTTGCGCAATCTGGAGCGGGCTTACGATGCTCTCAAACGCAATCAGGTCGCCAGTCAGGCACCGGTGCAGTTGTGTTGGCCCCATTTTGTTGACTCCAGCCGGCCCCAGCAACTGGTTCAGGCCAGCCTGGGCTATGGCAGCGGCACTTTGCCCACTGCCCTGACCGATGTGCAAACTTTTGGCCCGGTCGACTACGAGCGCGAGTGGCAGTGCCCTCAGGGCCAGTTGTGGGGAGGCGAAACCGACTTGTCGCAGAGCTTCTTCTTGCGTCCCATCCCCGCCTATGAGGCAGAATTGCCGGGCCTGGACCTGTGCGGGGCCAGCCTGCATCCTGGTGACTACAGCGGACGAGCCGGTCATTGGGCGGCTCAGAAAGTGTTGCAGGCGCTGGCTGCCACCTGACTCTGACTATTGCGGTAAGTTGCAGGATTGGGGCAAACTATTCCTATGCTTCAGCTAGAACCCAGACGAGTGGCCACCCTGGGTGTGGCCACCGTGATATGCATCGTTTTCGTAGTCATGGCCAAAATGGGTACAAGGCCTCAGATGTATCCAGGAGACAGGACCGAGGTGCGGGCTTGCCAGTTTTGCGGGGGGACCGGCGTGGAGTCGGCTCAGAGCGAAGGCCCGCCGCCACCCGGTGTGCGCCCGGGCGGGCCCTGTGTGGGGTGTCGGGGGGCCAAGAACCTCAGCGTGATTATCCCCGGGCCCAAGCACCCGGCCTGGGTCAAGGGCACCGTGCGCGACGAGAAACTGGCGGCCAACCTGCCAGTGGAGGCGGTGCTTAGCGAAAGTCAGCGACCCATGCAGAAAGTGGCCGGCGGTGTCACGGGCGCCAAGTTAACCTTTGAGGGTCAGGGCAAGAAAGTTGAGATCAACTCCAATCTGACCGGCCGCTTTAAGGTTGCCCTGGAGCCGGGCCACTACAGCGTGAAGATCAGCGCCAAGGACTTTCAGGAGAGGTCCGAGCAGATCGAGGTGGCTGCCTTGAAAAGCCCGATTTGGCCAAAAGAGAGTGCCAGGCTGGTGACTGCCGAGCAGGAGGCCGACATCACTCGAGTGGATTTTTTGCTCAGTCGTTGAGGTGCGCGCCCTTCCAACGTCCCTTTTCGTCGTAGCGGGCCAGGGCGCGGTGGGCGCAGCAGCCACAATCGCTGTTTTCTCGGTCGGGGCATACCGTCAGCAGTTGTTCCAGGCGCGCCCATTCCTGGGTACTGGCCGGGTAGGCGTAGTGGTCCCAGCATTCTGAGTCCAGGGCTCCACGACGCGACTCTTCGTAGGCGCCCACGGCCTGACTGGCGCAGGCCGCACAGCGAAACATTTGGAAGCGAATGTCGTCGGAGCGGCTGTCCCCGGGCAGGGCCAGCACTGCGATGATCTCCAGCTTCATCTCTCCACAGGATGGACACTTTAGCAACATACCTCCTCCAAAAGGGAGCACAGATCGGTCGCTTCGCGCTGGGGGCTGAGTTTGACCCGCCACGGTCGCGCCCACTCGGCCAGCCGATCCATCGGTTGGAAATGGAGCAAGCGGGCCAGTGCGCTGAAGTCGCCTACAGGAAAATAGCCGGGAAAATCGTCACCTAACAGACCCCGATTGCCAGGGATGTCTGAAGCCAGCACGGGCATGCCCAGGGCCAGCGCCTCGCAGAGGGCATTGGAGCATCCTTCGGACTGGCTGCTGATCACAAAACAACTGGCCCGAGACATTCGAGTCAGCGTTTGGCGGCGCGATTTTTCGCCCAACCAGCTGAAGCGAGGCCAGCCTTGCAGCCGTTTGCCCCAGCCTGCTTCCAGTTCACCGCCCAGGTGGACTCCGTGCCAATCGGCGCATTCCCCAAGTGCCTGAGGCAATGTAAGAGGCTCCTTGACCTGGCGCAAATGCCCCACGCTGATGGCCACCAGGTCGGGACCGGGATTCCATGCTAGCCCTGCCGGCAGTTCGACGCCAGGGAGGATCACTCGTGTTTTGCCCCTTATAGCGGCAGGCAGACGCAGTCGGTCCAGGGGTTGCAGAACCACTATGGCTTCAACTTTCTCAAGGGTGTCCAGGGCCAATTGGCAGTCAGGTCCGTTGAGGTCGGTGCCTGTCACTACCGCGATTCGTGGCCCACGTTGCCAGTCGAGCAGAACCTCTCGCCCGGCCACCGCATGGAGAGCGATCAGCAGGTGGCCGCCTTTGGGCTGGGAGTTGGTGTGCTGGACCTTGCACGAGTGTGCGCGCAGAAGCCGGGTCCACCGCGTTGAGGTGATCCGGTTTCCACGTCGCGACCCGACGGGCGCAGGGGTCCAGAGGCACACGGCGGGAGTTGTAGGCTTCATTTCACTCGGACCGCTTCGCGAACCGGTGGCCACTCCCTATGGCTAGACGGTGCTGCTGATCTCGGCGTTTTTTTGAGCCGGATGCTGGAAGCCAAAGGCGGGGTGAACCCCTTCGGATAGATGGAGTTGTGACTTTAGATCGGTAATTTTGCCGGTACCCTCGTCATAAACCCAGGCGTGGACGCGCGGAATTCCTAATTTTTGGATGGAGTTTTGCACCACGGGCGTCTTGAGCAGGTGACCGATCTGTTGGAGTACGTGGAGTTCGATGATCCGTCGTTCCCGTTGGGTTTGATCGAGAATTTGGGCCAGTTCGGTCTGATTTTCCTGGATCACCGACTTGACTGGATGGACCCAGTTGTCGATGAGGCCAAAAGAATCCGTGCTCAGGGCTGCTCGAATGCCACCGCAGTTGTAATGGCCACAAACGATGATATGCGGCACCACCAGATGGTCGATGGTGTACTGCAGCACCGACATCAGGTTCATGTCGTGCAGTGAGACCATATTGCCGATATTGCGGTGGACCAGCAGTTTTCCGGGTTCGGCGGCGGTGATGATGTCTGCCGATACTCCACAATCACTGCAGCCGATAAACAGGAAGTGAGGCTTGGGACCGTGGGAGGTGCGATAGAAAAAGTCGGGGTCCTTTTGTTGGCAATCTTCGGCCCAGGCACGGTTGTTGGCCAGCAGTTGATCATATTCAGCCTGCATTTCGGCCTTCTGTTTCTCGGAGAAACTGGACATCGTGGCAATGCCTCCTACGATTACTTTGATATTCTTCTGGGGGGCGCGTTGACAGAAGACCTCGATGACATCGAGCACATCGTGGTCGATGGAAAGAGCTTTAGAACCGTCGATCTCGACCGTCGAATCGGCTGGCAGGGATTCTAGCAGGCTGCCCAGGCGCACCTTGTGGAAGAAAGTCACTTCCTGATGCAGTTCGATCTGAATCAGTGAGCCTTTGCGGTTGACCGTGAGGCCCTGGGCAACATGGAGGTTGCGCAGAATGAATACGGCCGAGACGACCGTGCCCACCATAATGCCGATTAGCAGGTCGCTGAACAGGATGGACAGCGCGGTTACCACGTAGGGGATAACCTGAGACCAGCCCCGCCCCATCATGCGGCGCAAGGTGGAGGGGTGGGCCATTTTGATGCCCACATGGACCAACACGGCAGCCAGGGTGGCCAGCGGAATCTGATTGAGGCCTCCCCGCATCACCAGTAAGGACAGCAAGATTAATATGCCATGGGAGATGGACGAAATTTTGCTGGTAGCGCCGGCGGACAGGTTGACCGAGCCCCGCACAATGACGGAGGTAATGGGGATGCCGCCGATCAGTCCGCAGAGCAGATTGCCGGTTCCCTGGGCGATCAATTCGCGATTGGGAGGAGTAAATCGATGTTCTGGATCCAGTCGATCCAGAGCCTCGACGCACAAAAGAGTCTCGACGCTGGCAATAATCGCGATGGTGACTGCCAGTATGTAGACCTGAGGGTTGGCCAGAGCCGACCAGTCGGGAAAGGTGATCAGTCCTCCGCTGAGTTCGGGAATTTGGACCAGGTGCTTGCCGGTAACCTGAATCTCGGGCTTGAACACGGCCAGTAGTTGGTTGAGACCGACTCCCAGAGCCACGGCCACCAGGGAGCCCGGCACCGTGGGCAGGCGCTTTTGCACCTTCCATTCCCACAGGTAGAGGGTGGCCAGGCTGAGCAGCCCGATGACCATGGCTCCCGGGTCCAGGTGGGTGAAAGCCAGTGCCAGCAGAGTCACGGTATTGATTCCCGTACGCGGCGCTCCGGGGTAGTCGTCTTCCAGATCCTGGGCCTTGTCGGCGAACTCCTGCACGCCCATCTCCTCGAAGTCGTAGCCCACCAGATGAGGAGATTGCTTCATGATCAAGATCAGGCCGATGGCTCCCAACATGCCCTTGATCACGGGGGAAGGAAAAAGACGACTGAGCCCGCCAACGCGGAGTTTGCCGAAGATCAACTGAAGGATTCCCGCCAGTACTACCGAGGTCAGGAAAGCGGGAAAGCTCTTGAGGGTCGCGATGCCGCCCAACACGACTGTGGTCAGACCGGCGGCGGGCCCACTGACGCTCAATTGAGAGTGGCTCAGAAGACCGACCACGGCTCCGCCAATAATGCCCCCCATCAGGCCCGACAAGAGGGGCGCCCCCGAGGCGTGAGCGATGCCCAGGCAGAGCGGAATCGCTACCAGAGCCACGGCGATGCTGGCGGGGATATCTTTTTTGAGATCGGGCATAGGTAGTAAACTCTTCCCGGGTTGTATGTTTAGATTTTATACAGAAAACACATGGAGATGCCTCCCGTCAACCCACCTGGTGACGAAAAGTTTCCGGGCCGGCTAACGGGATTGAGTTTCCCGGCGTTGGCGAAGGAGGGCAAAAGCCCACTGGCAGATGGGGCAGTCGTCCACCTTGTGGCCTCGGGCCGGACAATATTGGCGACCGAAAAAAATGATCTGGAGGTGCAACTTGTTCCAGGCGGATTTGGGGAAAAGGGACTTGAGATCGCGCTCGGTCTGCTCAACATTTTTGCCCGAGGACAGTCCCCAGCGCCAGGCCAGGCGATGGACATGGGTGTCGACCGGAAAGGCCGGGATGCCAAAGGCCTGAGCCATAACCACCGAGGCGGTTTTGTGGCCCACTCCGGGCAGGGCTTCCAATTGGGGTAGATTGGCCGGCACCCGGCCGTCGTGACGCGAGCAGAGCAACTGACTCATGGCAACCACGTGACGGGCTTTTTGGGGGGCCAGCCCAAGCGGTCGAATGATGGCCAGCACCTCTTCGGCACTCTTTTGGGCCATGTCTTGAGGCGTGGCCGCCAGGTTGAACAGGGTCGGGGTCACCTGATTGACTTTCTTGTCGGTGGTCTGGGCCGAAAGTAGCACGGCCACCAGCAAGGTGAAGGGGTCATGATGCTCCAGAAACGGCTCCACAGTCGGGTAGAGTTCTTCCAGTTGCAGGTGGATTTTTTGGGCCCTGGCCCGTTTGCGGAGGGCCAAGCTACTT
Organism: bacterium; assembly: GCA_018780265.1. Classification (GTDB taxonomy): domain Bacteria; phylum Vulcanimicrobiota; class Xenobia; order Xenobiales; family JADMJV01; genus JADMJV01. Next base: position 41,305 of record JADMJV010000014.1, on the reverse strand, counting down.
TCCGGTCCACATCAAGGCCAGTGCAAATTTGGTGAGACTCTTCTGTTGATGGAAGAAATTCCAAGTGAGCAAGAGAACCGGAGTCGCGCACAACAGCAAGTTGATCATGGCCACGGCCATGTCTTCCTGCCAGCGACTCATCCAGAGGGCCCAGAGTAAGGTGAGCACGGCAGCTGCGGCCAGGACCATGTAGGCGAACAGGTGGACGGTGAGGGGAATCACCACCTGCCATCCATCAGTGTGCAGAAATCGCGTGAGAACCAGACTCAGAGCGAGGGTCATCCATCCAGCCAGGCAGGTCAATAACGACCCGGCCTTTAAACTCATATCTTCCAGCTCTTCTTACTGCGGTGTATGTTGGTGATTTCGTTGGGGGTAATGGGTTCAGAGAAGTAGTAGCCCTGAGCCAGAGCGCAGCCGTACTTGGCCAGGAATTTGACCTGGTTGGCGTTCTCGACGCCTTCGGCCAGGGAGAGCAAGCCCAGACTACTGGCCAGGTTGATGGCCGCGATGCAGACCGTCGAACTCTGGCGGTCGGTGGGACAGCCTTCGATGATGGAGCGGTCGATCTTGAGCACACGGGTGTAGTTCAGGTTGATCTTGCTGAGGCTGGAGTAGCCCACCCCAAAGTCGTCAATGGCGATGCGGATACCGGCTGCGCCCAGGCGATTGATCACCTGGTCCATCATCTCTGGATTGTAGGTGTTGAAGCCTTCTGCGATTTCCACGTAGAGAACTTCGGGGGGAATGCCATTTTGCGAGAGTTCACGGGAGATGCATTCGACCAGGTCGGCTTGCAGCATCTGGCGCTTGGACAAATTGATGGAGGCGAAGATGCGCAACCCGAAACCGAGCCATTCGCGCATCTGAGTGCAGGTTTGACTGAGGACCCACTGACCGATGGGGATGATCATGCCGGACTCTTCGGCCGCTGGCAGGAAGTAATCTGGACCCACCGTTCCGTCGATGCGATGGTTCCAACGCAACAGGGCTTCCACGCCGACCAGCGTACCTTTGCCTTTGGCCAGCGAGATGACAGGATGATACTTGACTTCAAATTCGCCGCGTTCCAGGGCGGAGCGCAACTGCATGTCCAGAGTCAGGCGTTTCTCCTGGCGCTGCCGCAAGTCGCTGGTGTAGAATTGGTGGCGGTTTCGGCCCGTTTCCTTGACGTGGTACATGGCTGTGTCGCCATTTTCGAGCAAGGTTTGAGGCGTTTCGCCGTCGTCGGGACAGATGGCGATACCGATACTGACGTGCAGATAGAACTTTTGGCCCTGCACGGTGAAGGGCGGCCCCATCATCTGCATGACGCGATTGGCGACCACTTCCACGTGCTGATTGATGGCTTTACGTCGGGCCTCGGGATGGTTGTGATCGCCAACATTCAGTTCGGACAGGAGAATGATAAATTCGTCTTCCCCTTTGCGGCCCAAGGAGTCGGTTTCGCGAATGGCCTGTTGAAGTCGTTCGGCCACTTTGGCCAGCAGTTCATCGCCGGCCTTCATGCCCATGGCTTCATTGAAAACCTTGAATCTGTCGATGTCGATGACCAACAAGGCGGCCACACGACGATAGCGCACACACTGCTTGACGGTAAATTCAAGGTATTGGCCGATCAGGTTGATGTTGGGCAGCCCGGTCAGGGGGTCCTGGAAGGCCAGACGTTGCGTCTCGCGGTCGGACTCCTGGGCCCGCTTCTCGATTTCGCCAAGTTTGTCGGCTAACTTCTTGTTTTCCACCATGGCCTGATTGGCGCGCATCTCGGCGTCGCGAACCCTCTGCCACGACTCTTGCTGTTTCTGCTCGGCCTCGCGAATCTGCTGTTCCGACACTTCGTAAATTTTGTCGGCGTCGCGAACGCGGCTTTCCATGCGCTCCAGACGGTCGCGCAGTGACTTGACTTCGTCTTCGGCCGCGCCGCCGCGTGAATGAATAGAGGCCAGTTTGGCTTCGGCCTCGGCGGCCTTTTGCTGGAACAGGGAACTCTTTTCCTCGGAGAGTTCGAGGCGTTGCTGCAATTGATCCAGCCGCTGTTGGAGTAAAGCGGATTTCTCTTGCTGCAACTGGAGGTTGTCCTGCAAGCGGGCCAATTCGCCGGTCCCGGCCGCGGCCCGGCGTGCGTCTTCCAATTCGCCCCTCAGTTGGCGAATCTCATCGCGCATTCGTTGGTTTTCGGAAGATTGGCCTTCGCCGTCCACGCGCAATTGGGCAAGTGCTGTGCGAAGTTCCTCTTGAGACCCTTTGAGCTCGGCTCGAGTGTGGTTGAGTTCGACTTCGGCGGCCTCAAGTTGGGCCTGGATATCGCCCATCTGCTGTTCCGCTATAACGCGGCCCTGTTGGGCTATTTGGCATTGTTTTTCAGCGACTTCAACGCGCTCCATGGCCCGCTTGAGTTCGTGGGCGGCGGCTTCGAGCTGATCGCTGCTGACAGGTGCTTCCTGGGCGTGTTCGAGTAAGTCGTGAGCGGATTCTAACTGAGTTTGAAGTTGGCGGACTGTCTCGGCGACGTCGCGATGTTGCTGCAGCGCCTGACGCTTGTCGTTTTCGGCCAGGAGCAGGGCATCTTCGGCGATGCGCCGCGCTTCTTCGGCAACTTGCCGCTCTTCCAGGGCCAGTTCGAGAGATTGCTGGCTTTCTTCAAGCGCGTTTTGAGCCTTCTGGAACTGCAGTTCCAGGGCCACCGGATTTACGGCCTGGGGGACCGGGCTTGCCTGGGCCTGGCGCACCTTTTCTTCCGCTTCCTGGGCTCGCTCTTCCATGCGGGCCAGGTCCACTTCCATCTGCCAGATCTCTTTGGTCGTGGCCTGACATTGAGATTCGGCCGACTTCAGCCGCTTCTCAAGCTGGGCAATGCGAGCCTGAAGCGCCTCCTGCTGCTCAACCTGCACTTACGCCGCCTCCACTCTCAGTCACACCCCCTCGATTTTGCCAAGGGTAAAAATGTTCTCGTCTTTGCACTTGCATTCCTACGGTTGCCAGGGTCGACAGCAAAACTGTCAGGCTGCAGCCTTTCAACCTGGCAGGGGCGATCTCCTAGAGCGGCTAAAGACTGACCCATGAATCCTTTGCGCTGGGCTGTGCGCGGCTTGCTGACTGTCAGCGTGCTGGCCGCCGGCTGCACTTCGGTTGCGCCTGCAGGGCCTCCACCGCTGGGAATGGTGCTGGTACCGGCAGGCCCGTGTTTGCTGGGCGCAGACGATGGTCAGGCTTTTTTGGTGCCCCGCGCGGAAAGATACGTGGCTGCCTTTTATATCGATAAAGCGGAAGTCACCAACGCAGACTATGCCAGGTTCAAGCCGGACCATCGTTTTGGCAAAGGACAACAGGACTGTCCCGTCACCCACCTCACCAAGGCCGAAGTCGAGGCTTATCTGGCCACACTGGGCAAGCGCCTGCCCACGGCTGCCGAGTGGGAAAAGGCTGCCCGCGGTAGCGACGGACGCACCTATCCGTGGGGTTCGGAGTGGGACTTTCGCAAGGGAAATCTCACCGAGAAAGGCCGTGACCATACTTTTTGTTCCACCGGACGCATGAAACCAGTAGGCAGCTTTCCGCAGGGTATAAGCCCCTACGGTTGCCTGGACATGTGTGGCAACGCCTGGGAGTGGGTCGCTGATGAACGCGATGGACGTCCGGTCATCCGCGGCGGAGCCTACGGCTATCGCGAGCGCGATTGTCGCAGTTCTGGCTACGCCACGGAGGACGTTGGCTTTACCTGAAACGATGTAGGTTTTCGCGGCGCGAAAACTCCACCCTCGTAATTTAGCCTACCTGTAACTTGGCCTGAGCCGGCTGTTGCAGTTGTTGCTGCGAGATCAGGTCGCCCTCGGGCTTGGTGCGGCATTTCAGGCCACCCCACAGGTCCAGCGTTTTCTGGGTGACCGAAGGGTCCAGGAAATGGAGGCGACTGACGGTGCCGTGGGAGAGTTCGAAGAATTTTTGAGCCATGAAGGCCTCTTCGTGAGACTGGCCACCCATCATTACCGAGATTCGCTCCCCCTGTTCATTGGTGAAATGGCGGGCGTTGAAGTAGTTGGCCGTGTCGCGGTCGGGTTGGCTGGGGTCTACGAAGGCCCCGCCGACGCGATGAACCGTGATGCCGGCCTTGCGCAGATCTTTGGCCGTCATCTCTTCATAGGGAGCCATCTTGGCCGCTTGAGCACGCATGTCTTCGGCTCGGTCTTTGATTTTGGCCAATTGCTTATCAGCCTGTTTTTGGGTGATCTCTCCCTTGTCCAGGGCCCTCTGCACGGATTCTTTCATCCAGTTAAGTTGCTGTTCGCAAGCCGCCTTGGAGTCGTTGAGCATGATTTCGCCGGGGGCCACCGCGGTCAGGCGCATATCCAGGTGGAAGGCACCCGGTTGCTCGACCGGGACCACGTTTGTTGCGTCCAGACCCAGATCGGCGGCGATGACTTTAGAGACCTCGGCTTCCGACCAGTCATGGCCAGTCTGCTTTTCGAGCAGACGACGAGTGACGTGAAAGCTGTCTTTGCCTACCAACACATAGCCTTCGCCATTGGCTCGCGAACCGGTGAAAATGTTGCCGCCTTCCAGATAGCTCAGGGCCTGGCGCAGCGGGCCTTTGGTGACGGTGCCACGGGCCAGGGCCGTCTGCTGAAACTTGCCCTGGTTGACGGCCCCGTGATAGGCGTAGGCTCCATCCAGGCCAGTTCCCCTGTAGCGCTCTTTGCGACCTTCGCGAATGGCTTCACTGACAAGGCCACCGCTGTAACCATCGTCGAAAATTGCTGGCGTGATCTGGCCCTTGGCCAGGGACGGCTCGCTGTAGTCCTCTACCCACACCTCGCCGTGGGGCACTTCCATCAAAGAGACGTTCTGGTAACCGTCTAGCGTGCTTTTGAATGAACTGGCGCTGCCGCCGATACCGGCCACCACGTGGAAGCCTTCGATTTCGCCAATGCGGGATAGTTGCTGCGCGTAGCGGGTGCTCACATCGCCGGTGGACCGCAGGTACATGGTTACGTCGGTGGGGTTGAGAGAGGCGTCTTTGGGCACGACTCGGTCGCCGGGCACCGCACCCTTCTCCAGCTGTTGCTGGCGCTCTTGGCCGGTTTGCTTGATGGCTTTGTCTACCTGTTTCTGAGTGACTACAAAGGTCTGCGAAGGGGGCGAGGGGATGCGCCTGGCCTCGAGCAGTTGTTGGAAGTCTACGGCGGCGATCTGGCCATCCTGGCCGGCCGGCATGAAGGTGCGAATTTCGTAACGGGTGGTGGGATACTTGTTGTGCTCCACATCGTTGGCCCAGTGGCCGCGCAAGGTGGCCTGGCCCAGCTTGAACTGGAGGGGTTCGGGGGTGGCCGGAGTGGACGGGTCGGGTTTGCCAAAGACCCAGTCAAACAGACCCTTATCCGGGTCGTCGGAGGAACGGTCAAAGCCGATGTCTTTGGCCCGTATGCCGGCGGCTTCATGGGACTCCTCGGGCTTGTGCTTCAGGTGCACCGGCATCGGCTTGTTAGGATGAGCGAAAGGGATGCCTTTGAGAGGGGTTTGTCCGATGCTGTTTGACATATCCAGAAAGTCCGTTTCTTGTGTGTATTGTGTAGATTAGACACTACTCTTGAGTTTTTGCACAGAAAGGGCCGGCTTGTTAACGACCCGGCAAACTTATGAACTGGTCCGCCGTCGAAACAGGTTTCACGCCTACCGATCGGCGGAGGCGATTGTTCACCGGTTCCGTGGATCCGAGAGAAAGTCTCCGGCCAGTGACAGCCCTTCTTCGCTACTTTCAAATTCGCCGTCCACAAAGTGGTCGGTGAGCCAGTCCAAAATCCGTCGTTGCAGTTTGGGTTGGGTCACCCCAAATTGGTCGCTGAGGTCATCTGGCGAGACGGGCAGGCTGGGGTGGGCCAGGAATCCCTGTTGGAAATGCTGCTCCAGTAAAAAGTCCACAAAGCGGAAATGCTCTTCCCGTCGTAGCTGACTTTGGGCCGGTCCGCGAGCGGCCTCCATGTCCGCCAGCGAGAGCAGGGCCAGTTCGGCCACCCGCGGTCCAAGACGACGGAAGAGGGCGTGGATGCGCGAGGGTTCACCCTGTTCGGCGGGAATGCGCACCGCTTCCATGTGACAATCCACCAGGGCCACCAACTCTGTGGTATGGGCCTGGGATAGACCAAGGCGGTCGGCCACGACTCGGGCCATTTCTGCTCCCACTTTTTCGTGTCCCCAAAAGCGGATCCGTCCATCGCGAGCATAGGACTGGGTGGCCGGTTTGCCCAGGTCGTGGCACAGACCGGCCAGGTAGAGCAAGGGAGCATCGACTGGACGACGGAGTGACTCGGCCCAGCGGCCAAAGCGCTGGTAGCCGGCCGACACCATGCACTCCAGGCCACGAACCACCTCGACCGTGTGGTCAAAGACGTCGAGATGGTGATAGTTATTTTGCAAAATTCCGCGGCAACTGGCCAGCTCGGGCACCCAGTCCAGCATCAGGTCCAGGCTGGCCGGGCTGGTCCAGGCAAAGTGGGGAGTCGGTTCGCTGCTGTCGCTGCGCAGCAGTTGGCGCAATTCGGCCAGGCTGGCTCGGCGCATGGGCCCGCCCGTAATGCCGCAGCGAGGATGGTCGTGGCGCTCGCTGACGGGATAGACCGTGATCTCCACCTCTACACCCAGAGTTTGGCCGGATACGTGGAGGTGGGTGAATTCTTGGTTCTCTTGATTCTTTCGGCTGCGCACCACCTCTACCTGGACAGCGTAGTCGCCCAAAGCGGCACAGACAGCATCGAAGTCGTCGCTGTAAACATTGAGGTCGATGTCCGAGCCTTTGCGAATGTGCCCGGTTAATACCGAACCGATGAGGCGGGGATGGAAGGGCTCCAATACTTCCATCAAGGTCAGGGCCGCCAGACGCATTTGCTGGAGTCGGTGCTCGTGGCCGTCTCCGTCGAGACGGTGGGCAAGGAGCAACATCTGTTCGTGTATTTCCCGGTTGCTGGGGAGGTGCACGGTTCCCTGACGACGGGCAGCCTCCCGCTTGGCCTGAAAATACTCTTTCATTTCGCGGGTGTAGAGGATGCGGGCGGCTTCTACAGCGACCCGGTGACGAACACTGGCCCGGTGGTCGGGCTCCCAGCGATTTTTTCGCTGCTTCATATCGGTTGCGCTTTGAACCTCAGGCCCCAAAGCCGGGCACTGGTATGCGCTGAGTGTAGCAGCTTGAGCGGAGGGGCACAACTCCTGGACCGTGGAACTGGAGTTCAGGTGAAATTGCTCAGGGCCGCTCTGGCCAGGGCTTTCTGCAGTTCGTCCCGCCGTACCGGCTTGCTCAAGTAGTCGTTCATGCCGGCCTGTAGGCAGCGGTTCCGGTCTTCGGGGAGAGCGTTGGCGGTCAGTGCCACAATCCAGGGCTGTTCGGACAGTTTGTCACGGATCTGTCGAGTGGCCTCAAGGCCATCCATTTCGGGCATTTGCACGTCCATCAAGACTACGTTGAAGGGTTCTTGGTGCAGGGCGCGCAGGGCGGCCTCGCCCGAATCCACGACTTTGACGCTATGGCCCAACCGGCATAGCGTTTCGCGAATGACCAGCTGGTTGACGCGGTTGTCTTCGACCACCAGGATTTTCAGAGGCATCACCTGGATGGTTGGACTCTCTTCGGGCAGCGGGAGGTCCGTTTCAATCAAGGGCAGCCATATCCAGAATTGGCTGCCCGTCGATGGGGTGGGTCTTTTCCAATCGCTGGGCGCTTCGCCGCAGATGGACCCGCCCGAGGATAGCCAGAGCCTGCCTCCCATAAGTTTGATCATCTCTCGGGAGATGGCCAGGCCCAGCCCGGTTCCGCCGTGGCGACTGTCAAGCTGGGAGAACGGCTGAAAAACGAGATGAAAATGTTCGGCAGCGATACCCAGACCCTGGTCCCATACGCTCAACTGTAGTTGGCTACCCTGGCGTTCGGCCGCCAGTTTGATGCTGCCACTGAAACTGAACTTGATGGCGTTGCCCAGCAAGTTCACCAGAATTTGGCGCAGCCGAACGGGGTCTGTGACGATGCCGCGGGGGGTATCGGTGGGCATCTCCAGCTCCAGCACAAGGCCCTTGGTGCGGGCAAGTGGGCCCAAAACATGGACCAACTCTTCCAGCAACCGCCACAGATCAACCGCAGCAGGGTTGAGCAGAATCGCCTGGTTGGCCTCGATCTTGGAAAGGTCAAGAATGTCGCTGATCAAGCCTAAGAGCGACTCGCTGGAGTGGCTCAGGGCCGTCAACCATTCTTTTTGCTGGGTGCTGGCCGGTAGGTCCTGCAGTAGATGAGTCAGCCCCACGATGGCGTTCATGGGAGTGCGAATTTCGTGACTCATAGTGGCCAGAAAAACACTCTTGGCCTGATTGGCCTGTTCGGCCACTCGACGGGCCTGTTCCAGGTCGATCAAGGCCCGCGACAGACTCCAATAGCGTTGGGTGTGGCGTTGGCCGATAGAGACCATGAAGGCGCTGAAGACCACCAAAAGACCGGCCGTCAGCAATTCAGGCATTCCTCCACGCCAGGCCAGGGTCAGCGCGGAGGGAAGCACCATGAGCCAGACGTAGATTCGCATCAATCGGAAATCCGAAATCAGGTTGGCTGTGGAGGCGGCCACGATTCCGAAGGTGACCAGCAGTACCAGCAGGCCGGTCCAACTGCGACCGTAAAAGTGCACGACTGTGGCTGCGTAAGTCGACCAACACAGGGCGGTGAGCAGAATGGTTAGACTGTAAGCTCTTTTGGCGCTGGCCACCTGGTCGGCGGGCCCGTAGCGAAGGCTCAGGCCGGCATAATGTCGTACCCCTCCAATCCCGCCAGTGAGGGCCATTTCCCAGTATACCAGAGTGCGGTGACCGGACCAGAGTTCGCTGGCCAGTCCGGTGCACAGACCCAATATCGGGTAGATGAGCAAGGCTGCCAGGTCTCCACTCTTGGCCAGGTCTCTATCGGCTTGCTCTGGTAGGGGCCCCCTGCTGTTCACGTTGGTTCACTTCGAAGGGCGTGGCCAGAGAATCCTGGTGGAGGAGCAGTGTGCGGGTCATTGCCTTCAGGTTAGGGAGCCGGAGTTGCGGAAATGTTTCCGTTCGCAATGTGTTTGAATTGCTTAATAATTTTCCAGGGGGCCCACCTTTCCATTCCCGCAAATGGATGAACGCATGCCGCCTGTAAACATTCGTTTCAGTCCGCGCGGGGTTCCCTGTATTCAGGCTGACCGGTGGGACGCTCTCTGGTGGGGGCTGGGCCAGGTTCACGCCCGCGACCGGCGCTTTCAAATGGAGATCCAGCGTCGTCTGGCTTTGGGCCGATTGAGCGAGGTCTTCAGTCAATTCACCTTTCGTGCCGACTGTTTCGTGCGCAAACTCGATTTGCTGGGCCTGGCCCGACGGGAGTGGGCCCTGTATCAAGAGCCGGAACGCCGCATTTTGCTGGCCTATTGCGCAGGCGTCAACGAGCACGCCCGCCGACCCTGGTCCATGCGCTTGCTGGGGATGCCCTTGACGGAGTGGACCCCGATCGACTGCATTCTCTGGGTCAAAATGATGGCTTTCGGACTGGCCGCAAATTGGGAGCAGGAGCTGTTGCGTGGACAGTTGGCCGCCCAAGACCCGGATGCTTTGCTGGCCTGGGGGGGGATGACGGCTCCTCCAGGCTACCCCCAGGTGTCGGGAGCAGTGACCCGCGAGCGACTGGCCGAGGTCCGCCAGGAATGGGATCGGGTCCAGTGCTGCTTGCCCGGTGGGCTCACTCCGGCTGGCCCGGGCAGCAACGCCTGGGCCATCCGCGCTGAATTGAGTGCGACGGGCAAACCTATGCTGGCCTCCGATCCGCATCTTACCCCCAAAAGCCCCGATAGTTGGTATCAGGCCGAGCTGATCTGGCCCGGAGGGCATTTAATCGGGGTCACCATGGCCGGCTTTCCCGGGGTGATTATTGGTCAGAACGCCGATCTGGCCTGGGGGGCAACCAATTCTTATATCGACGTGCAGGACTTGTTTTGGGAAAAGGTCGACCATGGCCGGGATCACGCAGGTCAGCCCTTGACTGAGCGCTGGGAAGAGGTCAGGGTGCGCTTCCGAGGCAGCCGGAAAGTGTTGGTGCAGTCTACCGCTCGCGGACCGCTGCTGGCCCCCCCGCGTGATGGTTATGCCTTGTCGCTGGCCTGGAGTGGGGCTCGTGAGGGACAATTCTTTCGGGGCCTTTTGGGCCTCAATCTGGCCGCGGATCTCGACCAGGCCCGTCAGGCCATGGCCCATTGGCCCGCACCCAGCCTGTGCTATGTGCTGGCCGATAAGGAGAACATCGGTTATCAGGCGGTAGGCAACATTCCCCGCCGATCGGCGGGCAGCGGTCTGGTGCCAGCACCCGCCTGGGACCCTCAATTCGCCTGGCAGGGTGTGCTGAGTTTTGCTGAGCAACCGGCTTTGACCAACCCGCCTCTAGGTTACATTGTGTGCGCCAACCACGGCCTGGGTCACGACCAACTCTCGTGGGACTTTAACTGTGGCCTGCGCGCTCAACGCATCGAGCAACTGTTGGCAGCCCGACCGCTGCATGACTGGCGGACTTTTGCGGCCATTCAGGTGGATGTCGTCAGTCTGCTGGCCTGTCGTTTTCGCGATCTGTGCGCGAAACTACCTGATGGGCCCTATCTTCAAGAGTTGCGCGACTGGGATGGAGCGATGCACCGGTGGAGCCGGCCCGCCTGCTTGTATGCGTGCACGATGATCTGTTTGATGGAACAGGTCTTGCCGGCCGCCTGGCATGATCTCTATTTAGGACCGGCCACACACCATCCCTTGCTGCGCCAGGGAGGGCACCTGTCGCGCCTGCAGCCCTGGATATTGAACTGGCTGGAGGCTGACCCGGCCAGACTCCAGTTTCTCCAGGCCGCTCTGCTTGAGGCAGTCCGGCGGCTCCATCAGCGCCTGGGTCCAGCCCATCGCTGGCAGTGGGGCCGGCTGCACGGGCTGCGTCTGCCCTGGGGCAGGTGGACCCCGCTGGCCGGCGACAATGACACGCCTAACCAGACCGGCTACTTGTGTCAGGGCGGTATGCCCGGGCCCATTTGCCTGATCGCCAGTTTTCGAATGATCGCCGAGGTTGGCAAACCGACCGCCTGTCGCACCAACCATTTTCCGGGCCAGTCTGGCCTGTGGTTGAGCGGCCATTATGGCGACGCCGTTCAGGATTGGCTGAAAGGCGTTTACACGTCTCTTTCGGTCTTGGCTGAATCAAGCCGGACCAATTTGCTGAAATTCTGATCTGCCAGACAGGAGAATTGACCGTCGGTTACAAACAGCCTCTGGCGCCGGGGGCACTTCAGCCTGACCGGGTCTGTTTAGACAAGACAATTGTATGAAGAAAGTTTGGGTATCGATTATGAACAAACAATTACGCACTCTGGGGATCGCTGGCCTGGTTAGCTTGGCGGGTTTCTTGGCCAGCGGCTGCGGCACCACCGATGACGTGATCATTCAAGGGACCACTCAGCAGGTCAATGAAGTGATTATCATCCCACAAAATACTACCCCGGGGACGCTGACCCTCAAGTTCATCAACCTGCTCAACGGCACCAGCGTCTTCGGCCAGCAGGGTGTTAACTCGGGCGGTAACGGCCCAGAAGTCGTCAAGGTTCACCCCACCCGTCCCCAGTTCTTCGTGGGCAACACGCTCAGCAACAACGTGGCCTCGTTCGCCATTAATGGAAATGCCGGAGTTGGTAACCTGGGCGCGCCCGTGGCTGCTCCCGCCGGAGTGCGCCTGCTGGCGGTTCATCCCAACGGAGCCTTCCTCTATGCTGCCGGTGGCGCCAATATTCAGACCTACGCCATCCAACCCGATGGCTCGTTGGTGGCCTCTGGCGCGGCTGTTGCTCTGGCTGGCACGGTGGGTGACGACGCCGCGTTTAGCAATGGCGGCAACACGCTGCACATTCCCGTGCAGGGATTCATTCAGTCCTTCGCGGTTAACGGCAACACGGGCGCGCTCACCGCTCCGGTGAACACGGCCCTGGCGGCTGCCGGAGATCAGTGCACCGACGTCAATGTTCACCCCAACGGCACCTGTCTGATTGCCGATGTCGCCATCGGTGGCGGCCTCAATGACTCAGTCCGCTCCTACGCTCTGACGGGTGGAACGCTCGGCGCCGTAACGGTGCAGAACTTCACCTTCGACATCGGCTCCGGTGAAATGGCCCGCAACGGCCAGTTCTTCCTGGGTCAGACCGGCGCCCCGGCCAACCTTCGTGGCTACAACGTCAACGCCGCCACCGGCGCCATTACCGAGTTTGCCAACAGTCCGCAGGCCAACCCCAACAGTTCGTTCCTGATGGGTCTGGATCCCAGTCAGCAGTTCATCTTCTCGGTCGGCGGCGGAACCCTGGATGTTCGCGGTCGCGTGGCCGACGGCACCATGTCTGGCGTTACCTCGGACAATGCTGGCGTGAACGCCAATTCCAGACGCTTCGACTTCTTCCAGTACGTGCAGAACATCTAAGCGCATACCGGGTAGACCTGCCTTCGGGCAGGTCCATCTGGGGCAAAGGCGGACTGGATTGGCCTGGGCTGATCCGGTTCGCCTTTTTTTTACGTGGCCGTGGCCCCCTCTCTATTCTTCGTCTTCATCGGGCTCGGGGCCGAACTGGACTCGCTCGAAGATCTCCGACAATGGCAGCTCCAGGTCTATTTCGGGCAAGGGAATCACTGAATCCAGTCCCGCATAGGTTTGCCTGACGAAACCCTGCTCCGCGCGTCGAAAGACCACTACGTCGGGGCTTTCCTGCTCCACCATGATATAGACGGAAAGGCTGGGAATGGTCAGGTAGGCGTCCTTCTTCTCGCTCTGATCCGTTCGACGGGTCCGCTGAGATAGCACCTCTACAATCACCTTGGGTGCGTCCTGGTAGGAATCACCCTTTGGGTTGGGTTGACACACCACCATGGCGTCCGGATAGTAAAAACGCACATGGGTGGGCAGTTGAATGCGAATTTTGGTGTCAGAGTTGAACGGCTCGCAGGGTCGACCGCGCAGGCGCACAGCGAGTGCCGTCAAAACGCTGGTGGCAATTCGGTTGTGCTCGTTTCTGGCGCCTGACATCGCATAACAAACGCCTCCAAGATACTCCCGCTTAACCAGTGAGGCCAACTCTTCGGCCAGATACTCCGTCGGAGTGATTAAGTCCACTTTGCGCACCGTGCTCATGCTAGACAGTTTAGTCCAACTGTCCGATTTAGGCTACACTCGGGAGAGGTGGCGACCGGCTAGGCCGTGACCATGCCGTGGCGGGCGGCCCACATGGCCAGGTCTTCGCGCCCTAAGGCGGCCGCCATCAGATCGGGGAAGCGGTCGGGGGTGCAGCCGAAGGAAGGGATGCTCAGCGCGGCCAGGGCGGCCGCATTGTCATGGTCATAGATAGGCGCCCCTTCGTCGCTGAGGGCTAACAGGGCCACGCAGGTGACCCCGGCGGCCGAGAGTTGGGCCAGGCGGGCCAGCATGACCTGCCGATCGCCTCCTTCGCAGAGGTCGCTGACCAGCACAAAGACGGTTTGACTGGGCCGGGTGATGAGTGCCTGGCAGTAGCCAACGGCCTGGGCGATGTCGGTGCCTCCCCCTAACTGAGTACCGAAGAGGACCTCGACCGGATCACTGAGCAGTTGACTCAGGTCCACGATCGCCGTATCAAAAACCACCAGCTTTGTGGAGAGGGCCGGCAGGCTGGCCAGCACGGCCGCAAAGATGCTGGAGTAGACTACCGAAGGTGCCATGGATCCGCTCTGGTCTACGCACAGAACCACTTCGGCCAGCGAACTGCGACTGCGCGACCTTCCGATGCGCGTCTCGGCGATGACGGTGCGATGCTCAGGTTGGTAGTGCTTCAGGTTGGCGCGGATGGTCTGATTCCAGTCGATGTCCTGGTGACGCGGGCGCCGAGTGCGACTGGACCGGCGCAGGCTGCCGCTGATGGTGGAACGGGTCTGGTTGGCCAACCGCTGCAGCAGTTGTTGGACCACCTTGTTGATGACGATTCGAGCGGTCGCTTTGGTCTTTTGAGGCATAACCCGGCTTAGGCCCAGCAGGGTGGAGACCAGATGCACGTCGGGTTCGACCGCCTGCAAAAACTCGGGCTCCAGCAGAAGCTGCTGCAGTCCCAATTTGTCGATGGCGTCTTTTTGCATGAGTTGGACAACCGAAGTGGGAAAGTAGTCACGGATGTCGCCCAACCAGCGGGCCACACTGGGGAAAGACCCGCCCAGACCTCCGCGCCGTTTTTTGTCGCCAGGTTCATACAGGGCTGCCAGGCAGCGGTCCAGGCCCACGTCCTGGCCGGGCAGATCCAGTTGGCTGGCTTCGCCGAGGAGCAGGCGCCAACGACGATCTCGGTCACTCATGGGGAACTCCCAAAATTTGTCGGAGCAGGGGCAGAACCAGGGCTACCCGAGCCTGGTCTAACTCGGTGCCGGCCTGGGCCGGTGCGGTTGCCGCCCGTTTCAGGCTCTGGCCCAGATTGCGGCGAACGCCCGTAGGAAAGCTGGCAAAGGTGCGTCGCAGCAAGGGCAGGACCTCGGTAAAGCGCTCTTCTTCCAGCTGGCAGATCCACTGGTCGATGACCTGAAATAGCTCGGGGGTATGCACCAACAACTCTCCGTTATCGCGCAGGAAGCCCTCCACCCAGGCGGCTGCCTGGGTGGCCTGAATAGCCCGGCTGAGGGCCAGGCCCAGGCGCCGGGAGGCTTCGGAGGCGCTGAACTGGCCCACGTCCAACAGGATCCAGCTGGCCCTACCGGCCACCAATCCATGCATTCCCTGCTGATTGGCCAGACTGAGCAAGGCCCCCCGCCAGGCATGGTGCCACTCTTCCACGTCCAGGGTGAGTAGGGCCGACTGGGCCGGCTGCAATCGTTTGAACATGGCCTCGGCGGCCTCGTCGTCGAGCGAGGCGCAGGCCAGCGGAAGTCCGATAGCCACTCTCTCCATCAGTCCGCCCACCAGATTTCGCAGCATGTTGGCGTCGGTCTGGCGCACATCCGGGTAGCGCAGAATGCGGGCAAACGGGGGCAGGGTGTCCAGCAGGTAACCCGGATCGTGGCTCAGGGCTGCGCGTGCCTGGAGTTGTGCCAGCACGGCGTCGAGGGCCTGGGGTAGATCGGCCAGCAGCACCTGCTCGGCCAACTCGGTAAGGTTGGCCAGGTCGGGGCAGTTGGGGGCACGCTGGGCTACAAAGGCTTGCGACGCTTCCTGTACCGTGTTGCCCCAACGGGCGGCCTGCACCAGGTCCAGAGCAAACTCGGGGGCCCATTGTAGCCGCCAGCTTTCGCGAAAAGTGCCGCTACCGCGAGACTGGCGCAGCTCTCCCCAGTTGACCTCGAGCAAGTTGAGCCGATGCAGCAGGCGGCTGCGTTCCAGGTCGTTGGGCTTGCGCAGGTCCAGTTCCAGGTCGCGGTGGGCGGCTTCGGGAGCCAGTCGCAGGCGCTTTTGCAGTGCTGCCAGGTCGCGGGCCAGGGGCAGTTGAGGCGAGTGTTGGGGGATGTTGCCCAGGCGCTCGCCCAGCACCAGCTTTTTGTGAATCAACTGCATGGGCGTGTCGGCGCCCTGGCAAAAGACGGCCCGGGCAGCTTCGAGCAGGTCGACCAGGGCGGTCATCGGCTGGCCCCGCAGAGCGGCCAGGGTTTGGGCCAGACGCACGGCTTCGACCGCCCCGGCTGGGGAGGCAGGCAGGTCTTCGGCGCGCAAAAGTTGAGCGGCCGATACCATCCAGCGCACGGCCACGTCTTGGTGCGAGTGCTCCCAGAGCAGGTGGTAATATTCGGGCGAGTCGACCCCGGCTCCATAGCCGGTGGTAAAGGACAGGCGGTCGTAGGTCCAGGGCACCCAGGTGGCCTCCACCTTGCATTTGGGCAGCCCCCTCAGCAGCCCATCATCGTGACTGGCGCTGGGCCAACTGCCCGGAATTAGCACGGGCGCATGCCAGGCCCCACACACTACGGCCAGACGCTGATGGCCCTCTTTTTGGGCCTGGCGAATGGAGCGCCGCATCCAGGCTTCGCGCAGGGCCTCGCGGCCACTGGCCGGCTCCACCTGTTGGCGAGCCAGCGTCATGGCCTCCAGGATTCCGGCAAAAATCTGGCCGTCGGCTTGCTGTTCGACCAGCATTTCCCAGCAGCGCTCTCCGTCCGGGTAGCCGGCTGCCCGGGCCAGCTCTTCAAAGGGGTCCTTTCCGGGCACGCGTTCCAGATCCAGGGCCATCTGATGGCTTTGGGGGAGGTCTATAAAGCGCACTGGAATCTGCCGTTCCAAGGCGTAACGCAGAGCGTTCCATTCGGGCGAGAAATGGGCAAAGGGATAGTAGGCCGCCTTCCCTTGCAGGTCAATGCGGTCGCTGGGATAGATGAGCAGCGCCACCGGGGGCTGCATGTCGGCATGGCCGGCCAGGGCGGCCACCGCATCGCCGTCGGGAGGCCCCTCCAGCAGCACGATGTCCGGTTGCAAGTCTTGCAGAGCCTTGACCAGACTGGCGGCCGAGCCGGGGCCGTGATGGCGGATGCCAAAGACCTCTACGCTCACGCTTAGAGGGCGTCCCGACAGGCCCGGTAGAGGTCTTTCCAGCCGTCGCGCTCTTTGACCACGGTTTCCAGATACTCGCGCCAGATGGCCTGGTCTTGCACGGGGTCTTTGACCACTGCGCCCACCAGGCCAGAGGCCACATCCTGGCAATGCATGCGGCCGTCGCCAAAATGAGCCGCCAGCGACAGACCCTGGTTGACCACCGAGATGGCTTCGGCCGGGCTGAGGCTGCCACTGGGGCTTTTCAGCTTGGTCTTACCGTCGGCGGTGAGGCCCTCCCTCAGTTCCCGAAAGACGGTTACGACGCGCCGGATCTCTTCGATGGCCGGTGCTTCGGCCGGCAATTGCAGAGCCTTGCCCAGACTGGCCACGCGCTGCTGCACGATGTTTACTTCTTCGTCCATGCTGGCGGGCACCGGCAGTACCACCGTGTTGAAGCGCCGCTTGAGAGCGCTGGATAGTTCGTTAACGCCTCGATCGCGGTCGTTGGCGGTGGCGATCAGGTTGAAGCCTTGAACCGCCTGGACTTCTTCCCCCAGTTCGGGAATGGGCAGCGTTTTCTCTGAAAGAATGGTGATCAGCGAGTCCATGACGTCGGCCGGGATGCGGGTGAGTTCTTCCAGGCGGGCGATCTTGCCAGCCTGCATGGCGTGCATGATAGGGCTGGCCACCATGGCTGCCCGCGAGGGACCGTCGGCCAGCAGGCGGGCGTAGTTCCAGCCGTAGCGGATCGACTCTTCGCTGGTGCCGGCCGTGCCCTGCACCAGCAGGGTGGAGTCGCCCGTGATGGCCGCCGCGAGATGCTCGGAAACCCAGGTCTTGGCGGTGCCTGGTACGCCCAACAAGAGCAGGGCCCGGTCGGTAGCCAGGGTGGCGATGGAGATCTCAATCACGCGGGCCTGGCCAATGTATTTGGGCGTCACCACGAAGCCGTTGTCCAGTTGGCCGCCCAGCAGGTAGGTGCGCACCGCCCAAGGGGAGAGCTTCCAGTTGGGGGGACGCTGGCGGCGGTCTTGCTGGCTGATTTCGTCCAGCTCCGTCGCATACTGCTGCTCGGCATGCTGCCTCAATAGATTGGTCATCGCAACTCCTCATGCATCGATTGGCGAAATTTTACTGTGGAAATCAATTTTTCCAGGGCCGGCCGGCCGCGGCATTCCTCGGGCCAGCCCTCTTCCACGGGGGTCTCCGGGGGCAGGCGCAAGGCTACCTCGGCGAGCAGGTTGGACCAGTTCCAGTCATAGTCCTGGGCGGGCTTTTGGCGCAGCCAGGGGAGCAGAACTGCAGCCAGACGGGGGCTGTAAGGTCGATGGAGTTTTAGCCAGCCGGCATGGAGTTTGCCCAGCAGTCGTTCCTCCTGTTGCTGGTGGGGGAGCAGGGCAAACAGTTGCTCATGGTCGAGACCCGCGTCCAGCAAGGCGTTGGTCCACTTCAGGTCGGCTTGAGCCAGAGTCGCCTGCAGCCAACCCTGGCACAGAGGCTGAGTCCAGTCGCTGAGGGCGGCAGCCTTGAGCAGTTGGGCGGGGGTGTTGCGCCACCAGTCCAGGGGGCATTGGCTGATGCCTTGAAGCAACCACCAGGCCTTGTCGCCCAGGTCGGAGCGAGGCGATTTGGGCTCGATGCCATCTCGCTGCATCGGGCGATTGCACTCGGTGGGCAGTTGGATTTGCAGATGGCCGGGATGCTCGGTCACCCAAGCCGAGACTCGTGCCCGGGCGCGCTCAGCCAGTCGGCTCTGGGGCAGGCGAGCCAATAAGGCTGCTGCCTGAGCGCGCACGCCTTTGGAGCGGTCGTCGAGGGCAGATTCGAGAAAATCTTCGTCGTTCATGGACAGCCCGGCGGCCAGGGCCTGCAGGCACTTTTGCCGTTCGTCGGCGCTCTGCTGGCTCCAACTGATGATAAGCAATTTTCGGGCTGCTTCGCAATCGCGCTGGCGGAAGTTGGCAAACCACTCCAGGCGCACGGCGCTCTGGCCCGTGTCCCATAGCGACTCATCGCCCTGGCTTTGTCCCAAAAGGTAGGCCCAGTCGGGGTTGTGGCTGGCCAACCAGGCCGCCCGCGGACCGCCCACGGCCCCCAGCAACGGGCGCAAAGAGCGGTCGTTGCGACCGATCTCCAGCAAGTGAGGCAACTGGCTGGGGTCGGGGCGAAGTTGGGCCTTTTCGGCCAGTTGCAGCCATTCAGGCAGTAGTTGGCGGAAGTCTCCGTCCAGGATTCGCTGCAGGCTTCGGTTGGGGGCCAGGGAGCGCGTGTCGACACAGTTGTCGGGGGCCAGAGGCGGCCCGGAGTGGGGGCGTTGACCGGCCAGCCCGGCAATGCCTGCCAGCGCGGCGGCACCCAAGAGTTGCGCTTCAGGGGGCCCCGTCAGTCCGTCAAAGAGGGGATCGGTGAGGGGAGAGGAGCGGCGCTGGCTGCCGACCATGGCGGCTGCAATCAATGAGTCCACAGCCGCTCGCCACTCCACAGAGTCAGCGGTCGCAGGGCGTGTCCGTCCCATTCGCCAAAGAGGCTGATAGGGTGCCCCCCGCTGATGGCTGCCAGGCGCCAATAATGAATCGATTGCAGGGGCACAGAGTGGCCCTGAGAGTCGACCAGGTACTGGCCCGAGGCGCCCGGAACTACGGCCTGGAGCAGGGTAGGAAATTCCTCTACCCACGGGTTTACAGCCAGAATGCCGGCGCACTCCGACAGGAAGTCGTCAAAGGTGGAGTGTCCGGCCGGAGGTTTGCCCGGAACTGCCAGGGTCAGGCTTTTGGGCAAGGCTCGCAGCGGCCAGGCCCCGTCGAAATAGACCAGTTCGCCCTCCAGCACGCTGCCCACTGAGTGAGTCCGGGCCAGGGGCCTGCCCCCGGCGGCAAAGTCCAGCAGCAGGGCAGGCTTTTGGCTGTGCTCGCCCCACAGCCAGGTGCGCAGCGTCTTCACGGGTTCATCCTCGAAGGCCCGCTGTCCCAGCACCCACCAGCGATCCCGCAGTCCGGGCCTGGCCAGCAACTCTTCCTGGTTCTGGGTCCAGCCGATGCGGCTGCGCACTTCGGCCTGCAACTGCGGACTGAGATCGCTGCGGGCAAAGGCGGTGAGCAACAGGTGCAGGCGTCCCAGATGTTCGAGCAGACGGGACTGCCAGGGAGTGCGCGCCAGAATCTCGGGTATACGCGCCACCATACGGGCCAGACCGGGAGCCTGGGTATCGATCAGGCGGGCTGCCGCACCTTGCCAGTGACTGTCGGGAAAGGCCGAAACTGAGGACAACCCCTGACGCATCATGTCGGCCAGCCAGCTACTCAGGAAGGCTACCCCTTCTTCTACGCGTGATTGGCGTTGGGCCGAGCGCCGGGCCTGAGCCTCCAGGTCAGGCGGCTTGTCCACGCGCTCCTGCTTCTTGCTGCTGCGTTGGTCACGCCCCGCCAACCAATCGCCCACCCAACCCGGTGCCTGCCCCTGGGCCAGGGCCGCTGGTTGCTGCGTCCACAACAGCATAAGGCCGAGGCCATGCTTGCAAGGAAACTTGCGGCTGGGGCAGCTACAGCGGAAGGCCGGCTCGCTCAGATCTACCTGGGCCTGGTAGGGGTCTTTGCCGCTGCCCTGGCACAGGCCCCACAGGCTGCGAGCGTCCTGCCCCAGGCCCGACCACTTCCGAGCCTCGGCCAGCTGGCGGCCCGCCTTCAGCGAGCTGGCATCTGGGGCCAGCGCTTCGACCTGCGCCGTTGTCAACACCGGTCGAGTTTCTCAGCCGCGCTCGGGCGCTCCTGCCGGGCTTGACTCCGCGGATCAGTGGGGGCGACCAAATTTGTCGTCATTCTGGATATACTTGTGGCATGGCTTATTAGCAGTCTGGAGGGAGTTGGCTATGCGCGTTCGTTTTATCGAGTTCGAATTTTCACCCTACGATGACCCCAATGCGGTGCTCTCGGTCCTTTCCGTTTTGCGCGACGGAGACGTGGCGCCCCTGGCTCCGATGGTGCCGGAACGGCCCGTCAAGACCATGATCGAGTTGCCGCCCCCGGCAATCCTTGTGGCTCCGCCTCAACTGGTGTCGTGGCAACCCGACACCCTGGCCACGCTACCCTGGCCGGTTTCGCTGATGTTGCTGTCAAGTTTTATCTATCCCCTGTGGTTAACGGTTGCTGGGTGCTTGAAAGTGCTTCTATAACTCGCTCAAACGCAGTCCGGTGGCCTCGAAGATCAAGTCTTCAGACATTCCTTTCGAGAGCAACGCTCTGGCGATCTCTTGCAGCGCCTCCGTCCTCCCCTCGGCCTTACCGCGGGCCTCACCCTCTTCGATAGCGGCATTCATCTCCGTGATCCGGTCCCTCTCCCACTTTTGGCGGGCTTCGATGGCGTAGCGGACCTCGGCGTCACACATTGCGTTGTGAGTGGCTTCCATGGCGGTAGTCATTCCCTCCTCGATTTTTAGTAGGTCTGGCAAATCTGACACATCCTCGTAGTGGGTGGCGTTGCGCAAGAAGAAGAGCCATCTGTCTAAGGAGTCTTGAAGTTCATTCAGGTCTGCCTTGCGAAATTTGGCCATTTCCAGGTAGTGGAGTTCGAGCAGATCTCCCAGGGTGCGCTGGTGCTTCAGGTCGTACAGGAGGTAGGTGCTGTGTAAGTCGGCTTGCTTCGGGAATAGGACAAAGTCAGTCAGTGAGATGTGTATGGTCTTCTTGAGCAGTCGATAGTCCTGGCCAGCCTCAATCTGCTGGCTGATCATGTTGGCGGCATAGAAAAGGGAGCGCTCTCGGTAGGCGACCTGAGCCTGGACTTGAACCTCAATGTTATAAGTTGCGCCGTGGCCGTCGCGAGCCTTGACGTCGAGGACCGTAGATTTGTCCTCCAGGTGCTCCTTCTCGCGGAGCGGATTGAGGATGGTGATTTCTGTGATCCGGCTGTCGCCTTGCAGGCCCAGAATGGCATTGAGCAATCCACGCAGAGCCTCGGAGTGGCGTTGACTGCCGAAGACGACCTTGAAGAGAATATCGTTGAGTAGAGTCACGTTCATAGGCTTAGCCTAGTATAGCCAACATTCAGCCGATGGCAAGAAACTCAACATCTTGAGGGGACCGGAGGGCTCTGTCGCTGGATGGGAGAATCCATAGGAGTGGGCTCGATCCTGAAATCTTGGTGGTTCTTTTTGTGCCTGGTGGGCTTTGCCTGGGCGGATATTGAGATTCGCAAGGGGGGGAGTTCTTGGGCCAGCATCCATTCGTCGGGCGATATTCGGGTGGGGGGCTTGACAGTGGGCCAGGTGGGCAAGGATGGCGAGGTCCGCAAAGGCGGCAGTAGCGTGGGCCAGATCCGCGTCGACGGGGAAATCCGCAAGGGGGGCAGCGCTTACGGATCCATCAAACATGACGGGGAGCTGCGGGTGGGTGGCAGCGGTGTGGGTCAGATTCGCAGTGATGGCGAAATCCGTAAGGGCGGCAGCAGTTGGGGGCAGGCCCGCGGGATGAACGGCTTTGACGACATGCGCAAAGTCACCGCCGCGCTGGTCTTTTTCAGCGGCGACTTCTAGCTAGAGGGGCAGGTAGAGGTTGCCCTGCATAATTTTTCGGGCGGTGCGGTAGTAGCCCAGCCGTTCAAAGCGCAGGGGAGAGAGCGAGGAGGGTTGGGCGGTAACGATCATTGCGCCTGTGGGGTGGGTTAGCCGCAGTTCTTGGCGCGGGGGGCAGGGTAGCACTGTGCCTGCCAATTGGCAGGCCGCGCCCAGATTGACCGCCGTGGAGGCTGCCAGCGCCGGGTGGCACCGGCCCAGGCCGACGACGCGCACGTTCAGGTCCTCGCCTGGAGCCACACACACGATAAAGGGCGACGAAGTCGTGTTGGGCTGTCCGGGAGCTACTATGCCGAGACGTTCCCCGACCCATTGGTGCAGTTTGCCAGCCCGAGCCAAAAAATCCTGATTTTCGTCAAGTTGAGCTGGCGTTTCCCGGGCCGTCACTCCCACAGATTCGGCCCGCACCAACACACACAGAGTTCCCGCGTGACAGATCGTGACCGGTATGCCATTGATTTCTTCCCGAACATGCCCGGTCGGCAATAGCTCCGTCCCAATGGCTCGGGAAAAATTGAGAAAGATGGGAGCCCCGGTGCCGGCCACACCGTCCATGGAATAGTCGCCACCAACCCGGACTTCGCCCTGGGCGTTGACGGGCACCTCGGCCTCCAGATGAATTTGCTCATTCACGTTGAAAATGCGCACTCTGGATGGGTCTTTGACCCAGCCTGCCTCTATGGCGTATGGTCCCACGGCGGCCAGGATATTGCCGCAAATGTTCTGGTAGTGGATCTCGGGGCGATCCCTGGCTATCAGACCCACGAGGTAGTCTACATCCACGCCAGCTCGGGACGAGCGCGAGACCACGGCGATTTTGGCCGTGTTCACTTCCTTGCCGGCCAGGCCGTCAATGCGATGGGGGTCGTGGCTACCCAGGGCCAGTTGCAACCAGCGTTCTCGTTCTGGCCCGGGCGGTGGCAGGTGTTCGTCCTGAAAAAAGAGTGCCCGGCTGGTTCCTCCCCGCATGATGGTGCAGGGCAGGAACTTTTGTTCGCTCATCGCCGCAGCAGTCCGCGAGCGGTGCGCTGGAGTACCCATTCCCTCTCTTCGGCGGTGAGACCGGGAGTGTTGTTCAGGGCGCCTACCGGGTCTTCCTCGCCCATGCCAAAGGGGCAGTCGGTTCCCAGCATTACGTGCTGGGGGGTGGCCAGATCGATCAAAAAGCGGTTGGAGGCGGGGCTGTGGGTCAAGGCGTCATAGTACAGTCGGCGGGCCAGTTGTTCGGGGGCAGTGTGGCAATGCTGCTGGCACTCTTTGCGCCAGGACCAGCCGTGTTGCAGTCGCCCCAACTGGTAGGGCAGGTAGCCGCCGCCGTGGGCCAGTACCAGTTTGAGATTGGGCATTTGATCGAGGGTGCCCGAAAACATCAAGTGTGACACCATGGTGACCGTGTTGAGGGGATTGCCGATCAGATTGATCAGATAATATCCATCCAGACCGCATTTGGGGCCGCACCAATAAGGGTGGGCAAAGAGAAAGATGCCTAGCTGCTCGCATTTTTGCCAGATGGGGCGAAACCGGGGGTCGGCGATGTGCAAGTCTTCCACCGATGTGCCGATTTCGATGCCGGGGAATTTAAGAACCGTATGGATTCGATCTAACTCTTCGAGAGCCGCAGCGGGGTCGGCCAGGGGTAAGGTCCCCAGGCCCACCAGCCGATCGGGATAGCGGGCGGCCATGCGGGCAATCCCGTCATTGATCAAGCGGGCCGCGGCGTTGCCCAGCGATCGCTCCCAATGGTAGCCAAAGACGATAGGGGCCACTGACAGGGCCGAGACCTGGAGTCCCTTGCGATCCATTGCAGCGATTTTGAGATCGACTTCGTCAAATTCGCGGGCCAGCGGGAAGTCGTGGTCGGGGCAGATCAGGCGGCGTTTGCCGTTCTTTTCCACCACCTCCATCTGGTAATGGATCGGGTTGGCGCGCACCTCGGCCAACATCTCGGGAGGGATCACGTGACTGTGGATGTCGACGGGTCCCATCGGCTCAGCGTCTCCGCTCGTCCAGGAAGAGAGTGATTTTGCCCGTGCGGGGGCTGCGCGGCAGGGCTCCATAAGGGTACACCTTGGCCTCAACTTTGCCCAGGCGCTGCTCTTCCAGGTCGGAAACCATATCGGGGCAGCAGGTCAGCAGATTGCAGCGCAACAGGTCCACATCGACCGTGTGGGGGGCTATGTCGGGTAGGGTTTCTACGCGCAGGGTCACACAGTCGAGACTGTTTTCCGAAGTCACCTGCAGTTGCCAGTCGGGCCCGATGCCAGCCACGCCATGGAGGGCTTTGTCGAGAGTTTCGGGTAAGAGTTGCAGAGCTTCCCCCACCAGCATATCGTCGGTGCGGCCTGACAGTTCGAAGCGCGGACTGCGGCGACCGCAGGGACAATGGTCTTCGTTGACCCATTTGCCGATATCGCCGATGGCGTAGCGAATCACAGGCACCACCCGCAAGAGCAGTTGCGTGAAGATCATTTTGCCGTTGACGCCTTTGGCTATCGGCTCATGGCTATCCACGTCAAGGATCTCCAGGATTTGCAGGTCGTCCTGGAGATGGAACGTGCCGGTGTTGCAGTGTTCGCACTGATAGCCCATGGGACCAGTATCGTTGCTGGCGTAGCCTGCCGATACGAAACGAGGCCCACCAAAGGCCTGCTCCATCAAGCGGCGCGGACCTTCGTAGACGGGGGTGCCGCTGGTGGCGATGAGGCGAATTTTGGGGAATGTCGAGCCCTGAGGCGCCTCCAGCACCACCCTCACAATCTCAGCGGGATAGCCGAGCAGCACGTTGACCTGATAACGGTTCATCCATTTGAGGGCGGCTTCGGCCGAATAGGCACGCCCAATGGGAAGCACGCGCACCTCCAGGTGCTCCAGAGCACCCAGGTAGGAGATGAAAGGCACCCACAGGTTGCCCGGCGGCATCAGATTGGCCACCACATCGCCCGGCTTGATGCCGGCCGCGTCCAACCCCCAGGCCAGGCGGGTGGCGATGACGTGCTGCTCCTCCGCCGTGCGATAACACGAGCGGGGCTCGCCGGTGGTGCCTCCGCTGGCCAGGGCCAGGCCTGAGGAGTTAGGAATGGCCACCAACTGGGTGCCGTTTGGGGGGGTATGCTTGCGGTACATGGGGTTTTCCAAGATAGGCAGGCCACGAATCTGATCGGTGCTGGTCAGTGGTTCGGCCGGCAGGTCTTTGTAGTACTCGGCCTTGGCCCGGGCGTGGGCCACCAAAATGTTGAGCCTCCGCAGCAGCCAGGCTTCTCGTTGTGCCTCGTCCAGGCGAGCGAATTCGTTTTGCGAGGGGTCAACCCGGCGCCAGGGACTTTCGTAACCTTCGATCATGGGGGGGCGATTTGCCCGCCCGCTCCAGATCTCCTCCGGCGGGAGTGGCTGGCTTTGGGCCGAACGCTGGGCCCGTGGATGTCGTTACACCCTGGTCTCTGATCTGTCGCAACAGCCCGTTTCGGCGGCTCTGGTTTGCCCAGTTGATCTCCATGGCCGGAGATTTTATCAGCCAGGTTGCCCTCTCAGCGCTGCTCTACGAGCGCACCGGCCAGGCGGTGTATGTAGCGGCCCTGGCGGTGGCCACCAATTTGCCTTTGTTTTTGGCCTCCCCCCTGGCCGGGGTGGCCGCCGACCGCTGCCACCGGATTCGCCTCATGTTTCGCTGCGACCTGATTCGGGCGGGGTTGGTGCTGGCGTTGCTGGCCGTGGCCCGTCCTGGCGGTTTGCCCATTTGGATGGCTCTGCTGGTGGTGGCTGCAACCGAGACCGTCAGCGCCTTTTTCGAACCGGCCTCGGCCGCCGCTTTACCCGGGGTGGTCTCGGCGGAGGAGTTGCCGGCGGCCATCTCCCTCAGTTCGGCTTCCTGGAGCATGATGCTGGCGGTGGGTGCGGCTTTGGGCGGCTTGATCACCACCCGCCTGGGCACCTCGGCGGCCATTCTGGCCAACTCTTTGAGTTTCTTAGTGTCCGCCTTACTGATCGCTTCGCTGCCTGTCAAAGGCTCGCAGGCCCACGAGATGCCCCCCCTTCGTCCCTGGCAAGATCTCAAGGACGGTTGCGTTCACGTGCTTCAACGTCCCCGGCTGGTGGCGCTGTTGCTCATCAAGGTGGCCTTTGGATTGGGCACCGGAGTTTTGGCTATGCTTACGGTGTTGCCCATGCAGGTATTGCACTCGGGCCAAAGCGGCGTGGCCACCCTCTTTTCGGCGCGCGGCCTGGGGGCGGTGGTGGGGCCGGTGATGGCCCATAGCCTGGCCCGCTCGTCGGTGGCGGGACGAGCCCGCTGGGCCGGTTGGGGGATCGTTTTCACAGGCCTCTTTTACCTGTTGGTCTCGCAGGCCGCCAGTTTGCGGGCAGCCGCCTGCTGGGTGCTACTGGCCCACGTGGGCAGCGGCCTGCAGTGGGTGCTCTCTACCACTCTTCTGCAGCAAAGCGTGGACGATGCCTACCGAGGTCGGGTGATGGCTTTTGACTTTGCCGGTGTGACCCTGTCCATGTCGGTTTCCACTCTGGCCTTCGGCTCGGCCATCGACCATTTTGGAGTCCGGGCGGCAGGAGGAACGGCGGCCTTGCTGATGGTACTGATGGGTATCCTGTGGTTGATGGTCTTTACCGGTTGGCGTCGGCAGGTTTTTCAGGAGGGTGCGACTTGAGTCATCTGGAGAAGGCAAAGCAGCTGGAGAGGCGCTGGATGGCCAGATTGGGCGGACAGGGTCGTTGTACCATCGGCATTTTGTGCAGTGACGACTGTGTAATTCAGCGCAACATCTATCTAAAGGAACTGGGCCCCAGCCTGTCTCATTCGGGAGGTTCCCCCCGCCTGATCTTTCCTTCGAGAGGGTCGGTTTCGGAAATGATGGACACTCTGCATGCTTTGTTGGTGCCAGGGGGCGACGATATCGATCCAGAATTGTATGGCGGCGACCCCACCCTGCCCCATTGGACCATTGACCGCCCCTTTGACGATTTTGAAATCGAGTGCGTGCGGCTGGCCTTTGAGCGCCGTATGCCCCTGTTGGGCATCTGTCGTGGCGAAGAGTTAATCAACGTAGCTGTCGGCGGTACCCTGGTGGATGACATCAAGACCGTTCATCCCGAGAGTCTGAAGCATTTTTACACACTGGTGGTGAAACGACGCGAACAGCGTCGCCATGCCGTCCACGGTTTGAAAATCGATCCTCAATCGCGATTGGCCTCCTGGATAGGGACAGAACCTGTCACTGTGAATTCGATGCACCACATGTGCATCGACAAAGTCAGCTCGCTGCTGCGTGCCACCGCCTGGGCGGACGATGAGACCATTGAGGCGGTGGAGAATCCACGATCGCCCTGGCAGGGTGGCGTCCAGTTTCATCCCGAGTGGCTTCGGCTGGAGAATCCCCTCTTTCAGAAAATCTTTGACGGATTTGTGGAAGACGGAGAGAGATTTCGCACGGGAACTCTTTTCTAGACGTCCATGGCTACCGCGTCCAGAAATCGATCGAGATACTGCTCACTCAGCGACCCCATAGGAGCCCCGCTCAGGCAGGTCCAGGCCCAGGGCCGCGCGAACCCGTTCGCTGACGGGCAGTCCTGGCACTTCGACCAGACTCACCTGTCGCTCTTCCAGACTGGCGTAAAGTTCTTCTAGTCGCGGTCCGTAGGTTTCTTTGAGTTGGGGGCGGCGGGTCTTGTTGGCGGCGCTGAGCAGGCCGTTTTCTTGGCTGAAGGGCCGCTCTTCCAGGTAGAAATCGCGAGGTACCTCATGACTGGCCAGATTTGCCTGGCGGGCCACGCGTTGTAGCTCGTCGCGCAGCAGCGGGCGCGGGTCACAACTCGCCTGCAGGGCCGAGCGATGGGGTACCAACACGGCCAGCAGATAAGAGCGGTAGGGGTTGGCATAGAGGAAGGCCTGGTCGATCAGGGGGCTGTAGGCCTGGAAAAGGTCCTCCAGGCGAGACAGGTCGACAAACTCTCCGTGCGCCAGTCGCGCCACATTTTGTCGGCGGTCCAGGCACATTAACTGGCGGGGCGCTCGTTCTTCTACCATGTCTCCGGTCAGGAAATAGCCCTGCTCATCTTGGACAGCCTGACTTGCCGGTTCGTTCTTGTAATAGCCCTGGCTTGCTCGTGGTGATTTTACGGCCAATTCTCCGCGCGGATAGGTGTAACCCAGTTCGGGGCGGTCGACCAACTTGTAGTCGATCCAGTCGTGGACTCGGCCATTGAGCATGACCGGGCCCATTTCGGTTGAGCCATACAGATCGGTTACGTGCAAACCGAGACCCCGACGCAGAAAGGCGCTGACCTCAAGAGGGGTGGGAGCGGCTCCCGTGTGCACAAAGCAAAGCCGCCCGCCTAAGAAGTCGGCTCTCATCTCGGCGGCCAGGGATTTGCCCTGGGGGTCGGCCAGCATGGTGGCCAGATCGGCCAGTCGGCCCCGCTTGAGCATTTCGCTTTGAAAATGTTGGTAGATCATTCCCGACACTCGCGGTACCAGCAACAAGTGGGTGGGACGGGCCAACTGGATGTCTTGCCACAAAGTGGACATGTCGGGGCTGGCCACCAGGCTGAGAGTGCCGCCGCCCAAGATGGACGTGTACAGCTTGATGCGACCGGCCATGTGACTGAGGGGCAGGTAGCCCACCGCGAGGCGTGGCACGGCTGGCCTGGTGAGGGCGTCGCGCAGTGTTTGTAGCCAGCGACCATGGCTCAGCATGACCCCTTTGGGGGCCCCGGTGCTGCCCGAGGTGTAGACAATACTGAAGAGCGCCTCGGCGGGAGGCACTTCGCGAATGGCCTTGGCTCGCGACTCCAACAGTTGTTCCAGGCACAACTGGCCGGCTCCGAGGTCTTTGTGCATGGCCACCACCGTCTGCACCGACGGGCATTGCGCCAGGCTGGTCTTTAAGCGGCTTAGCTGTTCGGCGTCGATGATCAGGCACGTGAGTTCCGTCTCGTTGAGCGCATGCACGAAGTCGGACTGACTGATGGTCGAAGCCATGGGAACCGAGATGGCCCCCAGATAGAGGCAGGCCAGGTCGGCGACCGCCCAATCCAGGCTGCAAAATCCGCACAGTCCCACCAACGAACCGGCTTCTACTCCGTGCTCCCGCAGACCGCCGGCCAAGGCCACCACTCTGCGCCACAACTGAGCGTAGCTGATGGGCACATATTCTGCGTCGGGCTGGCGAGTGGCCAGACAGGGTCTGTCGGCAAAACGCTGGCAGGCCCTGGCCAACAGTTCGACCGAAGACTTACCCTGGCCGATCCAGCGGAAGTCTTTCTTGCTGGTGGCCGCCTGGGCCACCTCGGGCTCGCTTTTGAGCATGACCTTGAGGCGCTTCATCACCAACTGGTAGGCCCGCCACTGCTGAAATCGACCTTTCCATTTCCCTACAGCCACGAACGATCCCCCACCAGAAAGAGAACAGGGGCCGCGCCGGCTTTCAAGGGAAGGATGTTAAGGTGCTCTCGTCCCATTGACCCGGTTTCGGAGCAGGCGGCATACTATCCTATTGATTGTTGTAGTTGTCTCTGGTGCGGTCAGCGAGGCCCTGACCTGAATCATCGCTGAAAGCGATGCCAAATGACGCAAGTCATATCCTGGTTGACCTGTCCATTCTATGATGAGCCGGCAATACCGTCCCTCAAGGAGAAAAACTGATGCGCAATTGGCTTATCCTGCTGGTGAGTTCCGTGACAACCTTCGGCTGCGGCTCGACCCAATTTCAAGACTTCATACAGAATGGTTCAGCGGTCAATCCCACCGGGTTGGTGATCTCGCCCAAGCCGGTGAACAGACTGGTCGGTCAGACTCAGCAATTTGTGGCTATGGCCAACTTTGACAATGGAACCACGGCCGACGTCACGGGACTGGTGCAGTGGTTCCATTGTCAATCCGGCTGTGGTGACCATCGGCGCCACCACGGGTCTGTCTACCGCCCTGTTGCCCGGCCAGGTCACCATTACCGCACAATCCGGCTCTTTTAGCGACACCGCCACGATGACGGTAGCCGGTGGAATCACTCGGGTCAGCCTGGATTCGGCCGGCCTTCAAGGGAATGCCGGATCGCACGACCCCAAAACCTCTGCGGACGGCCGCTTTGTCGCCTATTCTAGCGCCAGCACCCTGGTGGCCGGCGATACCAACGGCGCCAATGATATCTTCGTGCACGACCGCCAGCTAGGCACCACCACCCGAGTCAGCGTGGATTCGGCCGGCGCGCAGGCGAATAGTGCGAGCAGTGTCCCTTCGATTTCGGGCGACGGGCGCTTTGTGGCCTTTGAATCCGGCGCCAGCAATCTGGTGGTCGGCGATAGCAACGGGCAAGACGATGTATTCGTCCACGACCGGCAGACGGGTACCACCACTCGGGTCAGTGTGGGCGCGGGCGGGCAGCAGGCGAATGACGCTGCTTTTCAATCCTCGATATCGCCCAACGGTCGCTTTGTGGGCTTTGCCTCGACAGCCACCAATCTGGTGGCCGGTGATAGCAACGCGACCACGGACGTTTTCGTGCATGATAGCCAGACGGGCACAACCACTCGAGTCAGTCTCAGCTCAGCCGGTGTGCAAGGAAACAGCAGCAGCTTTCGACCCCCTTCATTTTCCGCGGACGGACGCTTTGTCGCCTATCGGTCTAGTGCCAGCAACCTGGTGGTCGGCGATAGCAACGGCGCCAACGATGTATTCGTCCACGACCGGCAGACGGGCACAACCACTCGAGTCAGTGTGGGTTCCGGCGGCGTCCAGGCCAATGGCTTCAGCGGAGGGTCCTCGATCTCGGCCGATGGTCGCTTTGTGGCCTTTGAGTCCTTCGCTACCAACCTGGTGGCGGGGGACAGCAACGGACAAATGGACATCTTTGTTCACGATCGCCAGACCGATACGACCACTCGGGCCAGCCTGGACTCGGCCGGTGTGCAGGGTAACGGCTCCAGCATTGATCCTCCCTCCCTCTCGGCCGATGGCCGTTTTGTGGCCTTTGGGTCCTTCGCCTCCAACCTGGTGGCTGGCGATAGCAATGGGACAGGCGACGTCTTTGTTCATGATCGTCAGACGGCTGCCACCACTCGGGTCAGCCTGAGCGCGGCCGGTGCCCAGGGCAACAGCTCCAGTAACGCCCCCTGGATTTCCGCGGATGGACTTTTCGTGGCCTTTCACTCCAATGCCAGCAACCTGGTGACGGGGGATACCAACTCGTCGACCGACGTGTTTGTGACCAACCGATAGACGTCTGCCACTGGCTGAGGCTAGCCGGCCAGATAGGCGAACGGCCTGGATACCGGGCAACTGAGCAGATAGTCTTGGGGAATCCGCGGGAGCTGGCGATGTTGCTGCCCCCAGGCGCCCAAACCGGATTTGAAATCAATGCGCTCAGCCCACTCGGGGAAATCGACCAGCGGATTGCGATTGCCTTGTTTCAGGGCGATCTCGGCGTTGCGATGTAATTCGAACGGGCCCGGGGGATCTTGGCGGTGCCACTCGAGCAGCATCTTCAGGTCTCCGGCCGTGTATTCTTTTTGTTCGTCCCCGATCTGGCCGGGGTAGCGCATCAGAAAATAGAGAGTGGCCCGGGCGGCGGCGCCTTTGCCTGCGGCGGGTTCGAAGCGGGTGTGCGCTTCGTCAGAGATTCCGCAGTCGTTGGAAGGTTGGGCCGGAAAATCGATGTAAAGACTGTTGCCGCGCAAGGAGTTGCACTGCACGTCGCAGGCAAAAAGGTGATGCAGGTCTCCGCGCATGGGCGACTTCTTGTCAAACCATGATTGCGGCACCACATGCTCGCAGTTGTAGTGGAAGTCACCTGACGCCTGGCCGCGGGATTGATCCTGGCGATTTTGGGCGGCCCGCCGCAAATCGTCGGCTATCAAGGCTTCGGCCCGCACCCCCTGGCTCTGCTCGCCGGCATACAGGCTGCGTATCTGGCCGTCGGGACGCAGATCCACCACCGGGTAAAGGTGCTCGCTGGGGGCATAGTTGAGCTGGTTCTTATGGCTGCTGGTCAGCAGGTCGCTCAGTTCCTGAAAGGTTTCTTTGGGGTTGAGTTGCTGCAGCCGGGCCGGCAGATCCCCATAGTAGGCGGTTTTGGCACTCTCGTTGGCGGCGGCGTCAAAATAGGGAGAATTGGCTTTGGGGGCCGCGGCTTCTACAGAATTGAGTAGACGTACCTGGTCTACGGGACCCACTGGTTGCAGGTCCGCCGGGATGGCGGATCCTGAGTGCTGGCGTAGGCCCACCATCGGGCTACGGGAGGGGCTGCTCAGGCTGTGAATCATATAGACAGAATAGACCTACATCCGGGTGCTGAGTTGAGCAAGTTCTAAACCTCTCGTCAAAGCGTAGACAATGAGCCACTCACCCTTCCCATCACGTGTTGCAGACCACCATCACCGGACAGGAAGTGCGGGCCAGTAGCCGTTCCGCGCGGTGGCCCAGAAAGGCGCGGCCCAGAGTGCGGCGCAGCACTCCGCGCATAATCACCAGATCATAGCCCTCTTCGGAGGCGATGCGCACGATGGCTGTATCGCTCTGGGCAGCATGAGTGAGGCGCACCTGCACGTCGGGGCAGAGGCGCTGGGCCACTTCGGCCTGTTGCTGGAGCAGGCTGTCCGCCACCTTGTCGAGGCG
The DNA here is from genome assembly GCA_018780265.1 of bacterium. GTDB lineage: Bacteria > Vulcanimicrobiota > Xenobia > Xenobiales > JADMJV01 > JADMJV01. Next base: position 8,599 of record JADMJV010000014.1, on the reverse strand, counting down.
TTCCAGGCTGCGTGGTTCGAATTCGTGATCTTCGATCTCCAGCACATGAAGTATGGTAAGGCTGGCCCCGCTGGCTGCGCTCAGGGCGGCGGCCAGTTCGACCACGGCGCTGTCGGCTGTTCCGGCCGTGGGTAGCAGTATTTTCTCTAACTTGGGCATGGGGCCCCTCACCACAGCGATGGGGCAGGGCGCATCATGTAAGATGCGGTCGGTGAGATCGTTGAAGAGCGAGCCGGGGTCCTGGCTTGCTCCCAATAGCATGAGTTCGTAGCCGCGTCCTGATTCGCGCAGGATCAGTTCGACGGGATGAGTGCTGCGCGTCTTCTTGACGGTGGGGGCCACACGTAGATTTGCGTGTAGTTGTAGGCTCAGTTGGGCAAAGGTGGGCTGCAACTCTTGCTCGGATCCCGTTTGAATGTTGAGCAAGGTGCAGTCAAAACTTTTGACCTGGTTGAGCCAAATGACCAACTGGGCCATGGTCGCTGCGTGTGGACCGCCACGCAGGGGCACCAGGACCCGGCGTAGCCCTCTCCAAAAGCTGTTGTGGCGCTCCATATGCAGACGATCTTTCTCCGCCTTGTTGAGAGGGATGCGCTGAAAGGCCCAGCGCAGCAGGGGTGGGGTGAAGAGGCAGGTGGACATGGCCAGCAGGACCAAAATGGAGTAGGTCTCCACCGAGAGAATGGCCAGGTTGAGGCCAACGGTGGCCACGATAATTTCCATGGAGCCGCGAGCGTTGAGCCCCAGACCCATGGCTACCCGCTCGGGCCCGGAAAATCCGGCCAGCCAACCGCCCAGGGCCACCCCGGCCAGTTTGCAGAAGCAGGCCATGGCGAAAATCACCAGGCCCCAGCCGAATACGGTGGGATTGATGACCTTGAGCAGATCGACTTTGAGTCCGGCCGAGGCAAAGAAGATGGGGCCCAGAAAGGCCGTCACCAGGAGTTTTAGGGAATGCTCGGTTTCGGCTTGAAACCGCCTCGATTGCCCGGCCAGGATGCCGGCCACCAGAGCTCCCAGCATGGGCTCAAGACGGAGCGCGTGGGTGGCTGCGGCTCCCAGCATGGCCAGGGCGATGACGGCCGATATTTGGGAGGATACCCCGCCAACCCGATCGTCCGTCCAGGTCAGCAGGCGGTCCACCAGCCAGCGGCCCGCCGTAAATGCCAGCCCCAAGAAGAGCAGGGCCCCGCCGATTGCCTGTAGGGCCGGGCCGGTGGCCAGTTCGCCAGCGGCCAGGGCCACCACCGCCGACAGCGAAATCCAGCCCACCAGGTCTTCGGTCATAGCGATAGCCACCATGGTTTGGCCGAGTTCTCGCTGCATCGACTGGATGTCAAAGAGAATCTTGGCCAGCACGGCCAGGGCCGAGATACTCATGGCCACCGCCAGAAACAGCGCGAAAAGCCAGCGCTTGGCGGGGTTTTGCAGCATGTAGTCGGGCATGGACAGGCCCAGTGCGAGCCCGCACAGGATAGGAACAAGGGTTCCCCACAAGCTGACCTGGAGCACACGGGGACCCCGCCTCAAGATGAGGCCCAGGTCTATTTCCAGGCCCGTGACCAGCAGCAACAGCAGCACGCCCAGCCGCCCCACCGCCGTGAGCAGGGCGGTTTGGGCCGGGTCCCCGGGAAACAGCCAGGCGTTAGCGTCCGGCCACAATTTGCCAAGAATGGTAGGGCCTAACAAAATGCCGCAGAGCAACTCGCCCACCACCGAGGGCCAACCTGCGCGCCGAGCAAGCTCGCCCAAGATGCGTGCCAGGCCCACCATAATGGCGATCTGAAGCAGCAGAATGAGCAGAGCGTGGTGACCCAGCGCAGAGGTGTTCATAGCTTAAGACTACCATGTCGGCGGAACTAAGGCGTGTCCTTCACGATGTAGCGCGGGCGTTCTGGTAAAACAGCCCCCACCTGCGCGCCTACAATTTGGACCCGGCTGATGTGCGCGATCGAGGGGCCTGGGGGCGGACAGTTTTCGACTGATTCTTTGGCCCGGCGCCGGGCCTCGTCTGGTGGGCATTCACTACACCCACCGGCCGGCCAATGTGCCCGAAATATGCCACATCCATCCGCTGGCCGACGAGTGCTTGATTTTGTGGCGGGGTCAGGCACAATTCTACATGGGCGACGGCTGGCTGGAGGCTGAGACCAACGACTGCGCTCTGGCCCCTTGCGGTGTCTATCACGGAACCCGCAATCAGGTGGAGTGCATCTACGGCGGCTTTGCCTCGCCTCCGCAACTGGATCTGCTCATGAACTCAGGCTATTACAAGGACGGAGTCTTCCTGCCGGTGCCCTGGGAGCGGTTGAGCGTGCAGTAAGGGCCCGTCGCCAAATAACTCAGGCACATTATGGATCAAACCCTGGTAAAATCGAATCGTTCAACCGTTTTCGTGAATCATAGTAACGAACTGGCAGCTGAGAACTGTCAGTACCCGGGGGAACAAAAGGGAGAGGTGGAGAGGACGGGGAGAAGGAGAGACCCTGGTCCAATTTGAAACCCCGAAGCCTTACATTGGGACGATTAGGGTGCCGGCAAGTTAGCAAGACCCTCTCCACCTTTTCGACCTTCCCCCCTCTCCCTTAAGAAGGCCTGCCAGTGGCACACGAGTAATTCCTTAGCGTCGATAACTCTTTCTGGATCAATGGATGGCGAATTTTGGGCCCTTCAGACTCCATTTCGACCAACTTATTTCAGGACGGGCCCTAAATCAGGGTTGCGTCGTGTTGGCTCGCACCTCATTGGCGATGGCCGTCAAATCGGTCATGATGGTCTGAACATCGCTTGAGTCGACTCCCGACGAAACCAGGATGGATTGAGCGTCACTTAGCACCGCCTCGACTTCCGATTGGGGGATGTTGGCGCTGTTCATCACAGCGGCTACGTCTTGCATCAAGGTGGCCTGCTCTTTGGGGGTGAGTTGCGAGTCGGCCATGGCCTGCGACAGATCGCTGGACAGTTTGGCCACGGTTTCTTGCGAGGGCCTGGTGGTGCCCTCGGCCAGAGTGTGCAGGTCCTGGGCCAGTTTGTCCTTTTGCTGCTGCGTGACCTGAGAACCCTGCTTGATGGAACTCAGATCCGTTTGTAGTTTCAGCAGGTTTTGTTGCTGTTGAGCCGTCACAGTCCGGCGAGTGGCGCTGGTGCGAGCCTGACCGCTGGGGGGGGTGCCTCCGCTGGGTGCAGCGTAACCACCCCGGCCAGGCCGAGCCTGGGCAATGCCGACAGTTGCGCCGAAAAGGAGTAAGCCTATAAGTATTCTTTTCATGGATCCATCATAGGGGTAAAGTTTGAAGCTTTCCAGTCTTTGTTTGAAGAATCTGTGAAGGGGCGCCTCTGGTCCTTACTCTCCAGTGAGCATGGTCGCCGCCTTGGCGGTCCAGACCGATGGACCACCTGCCTCATACCCGTATTTACCGAGAACGGTACCATCACTGGTGGTGAAGAGGATGGTTGGGTAGCCTTTTATGGAGGAGGCGAATTTCTTGGCGAGTTGGTCGTTTTGACTTTTCATGGCGGCGCTCTGTGGAGTGCCGCGAGGAAAATCTACTTCCAGCAGAATCACATTCTCTTTCGCCCACTTCTTGAAATCCGGCGTGTCGAAGACTTCTGCCTTCAGCTTTTGGCACCATCCACACCAGTCGCTTCCCGTGAAATCCATTAAAATGGGTTTGGCGAACTCCTTGGATTGACGCACAGCTTCGCTGTAAGAAGTTAACCAGGTTCCCGCGGCAGGATTGTAGGCCGGGGCCTTTGTGCGACTTTCTGAGGGCGCTGTTGTGGCGGCGATTTGGGGCTTGGCGAAGTTCACATCAACGGTGCCAAGAGCTTTGTTGTGGATGACCTTGAGGCCTGGCACCGAGGAGACATCCAGTAGCGAGATCATTGGTTTTCCCTCTATTTCGCGGGTCTCTAAGAGTTGGCCCCCGATGGCAACCTTGCCGGCCGCCACCAAGGTCGGTTCTGCGGGGGTGAGAGAAAACTGAAAACCCCCCCCTTCCGAGGGGGTACATTGAGCATTGAGCGCCGTCGCCAGGGATTGGAGGTCTATCCAGGTCACCCGGCCTTCACGAACGACGGCTCCTTTGAAGGGGCGGTTGCGGACATACAGTTGCTCTCCTGAAACGGTCAAAATCGTGGAGGTCAAAACCAGGAGCAGAGTCAGCTTGATGCAAGGACGAGCGAGCATGGGAAGAATTCCTCATCGTTCTGTGATCGGTGGGACTTCCACTTGTGTGACAAAGCCCCTGGAAAGTAAGGTTCGCTAAAGAGGATACTTGGGCAGTTCATCCTCGGGCTTGCTCTCGTCGCGCAAAATGCGGCGCATTGTCGCTGGCTGACCCGCTGGGCCAGACTAAGGGTGAGGGTGGCCCGTCCAACCCTCCACATAGAGCTCCAGGGGCCTTTTCAGTGGCGTGTGGTCGTGCATCCAGAAGATGGGCGTATAAAATCGCGCGGCATAGCTGGTGTCGACATTGCAATGCTTGAAGAGCAAGGCGGCCGGTCCGATGCTCAACACGTAGACCAGCAAGAGGGCCGGGATGCCCAGGGCAGCCATCCACCAGGGGGACGCGCCAGGCTTATTCAACCTGGGTGCACGGCTTCATGAATACTGTTGGCCCAGCCCATGGGGATGATTTCTCGTATGCTTGGCAGCAGCCCTTGGATAACTCAAGAGATCCTCGAGAAATTTCGGCGTGGCGCCGCCTGACTTTTGATGCTTCAGGCATCAAGCCTGGAGTAATTGTTGACATCACGATGTGTTCCGCCTATTCTGAACAGGTGCGAACCACATTAACCCTGGATCCAGATATCGCGGAGCACCTTCGTCGTGAAGTGAAGCGGTCGGGAAAGCCATTCAAAGTAGTGGTCAATGAACTGTTGCGACGGGGCCTTGGGCAATCAACCGATTCTCTTCCGCCCTTTCAAGTGGAGCCCCACGATTTTGGAATGCTCGTTGGGGTGGATCCTGATCGGATGAATCAGTTGCTCGATGAACTGGAGGCAGGAGAAGCAGCGCGTAAGTTGTCGTGATCATTCCCGACGTTAATCTGCTGATCCATGCCTACAGTCGGGGGTCGAAGGTTCATCAGCAGGCCCGGCGATGGTGGGAAAGTGAGTTGAGCCGGCCGGGAGCCATCGGGCTCCCCTGGGTGGTAGCTTTAGGTTTCATCAGACTGACCACGCACCGTGCTGTTATGGCCTGTCCACTTTCTGTTCAAATCTCTTGCCAACATGTTCGCTCGTGGCTGGCGCGTCCGCAAATCCTGATTCTCCATCCGGGGGAACGACACGCTGAGTTCTTGTTCGGCTACCTGGAAGCGCTCGGATCGGGAGGGAACCTGACGACCGACGCTCATCTAGCCGCGTTGGCCAGCGAATACCAGGCCGAACTGCAGACGACGGATGCCGATTTTGCACGGTTTCCCGGCTTGAAGTGGCGAAACCCGCTGAAGTAGTCAGTCTACGTGCATCACCAGGGGAGGGGGGGCCGGGGTCTTGCCGCTGATGAGCAGGCCGCCGTGGATGAAGGGCTGGTCGGCGTCGATGTCGTGCCAGCGTTGCAGAAACTCTTCGCGGGGGATGGACCCAAGGCTGCCCAGGATGGAGGGGTCTTCAAAGTAGACGTTGTTCTCGTCCATGCCAACCGTAACCATCCAGTGGCCGCTGTCCCATATGTTGCTCCAGGGGGTGTTCAGCTGATCCTGGTTGCGCCAGGCCTGGGCGGCAATGATCACGGGTATGCCCTGTTGGACGGAGGCTTGCAGGTCGTCGAGGGTCATGTTTTGACGGATTTCTGTCTGGAAACCCAGTGATCGGGCGGCCTCAGCCAGCCGTTCCGGGGGAGTGCCTTCGTTGGGGTCGGCTTTGCACAACTCCATCAAATCTTCTTCGAAATGTTCTTCGCCATAGTAGCCCAGTACCGCTTGCAAAGCGGTGGGGCCGCACGAATAGTCGGTGGTCTGACGAACATCGGGGAGACGCAGAACGGCGGGCGCAATTTGCATGGTTTCAATGTAGTTCACTCGGGAGTGGGCGTGGCTAACGGCTTGTAAACAAGTCGTCTGGAGGTCAGGGCAGGTTGGGCGCCACCGATTCGAAGTTGAGGGTATCTCCTGGTTGGATGGCGTCGCCGGCCCAGGGATGAAAGAATATGCCCTTGCGGTCGCTCTCCACGACCCGTCCCCCGTTAATCATAACGCCGTTACGGCGGACGGAGAGAACACTGCCCACCGGCATGAGCCCGTTGGTCCGGGCAAACCAGAGCCCGCCCTCGATGGGCCGGACCACCTCGCCCTGGATGCGAGACCAGGCCTCATTGGGTAACTGCATGTCGGGAATGGTGGGCGTGACCGCAGGCGTGGGCGCCCCGGGCACGGCCCAGCCCGACACACACAAGGCACCCCACAATAGCCATCGCACTCATCCATTGTACCAGCTTGTGTGGGCCAGGAACAGAGACTTAGTGGGACGTGACAGAAATCCCCTCAAGTTTTTCGCTGCCAAAACGGCACTGAATAGCCGTTTGAGCAATTGAGCGAACCTGTGTCGGGGCACACTTAGGGAGGATGACTCTCTAGGGCGCCTGGATGACCGTGGACTGAGAGGTTTGACCCACCTTCTTGCCAGCCACGTAGGCATGCACCTCAAGGCGATAGTTGCCAGGGAGGTCGGGGAACGGGTAAGGCTCCAGGGGCACATCGCGAGTTTCGCCAGGGGATAGGCGCACGTTGGGAAGGCGGATGTCTTCCACGGCCTTGTCGGGGCGGGTTACCAGCATATGCAGCTCGACTTCGGCTTCGACTTTGCTGTCCTGATTGCGCATTTGAACCCGTCCCTGGCGCAGGCGGTCGCGCAGTGTGGGTGGCTCCATGCGCAAAGGCTCCATGAGCAGCATTGGCCGAGGGTCCTGGGCGTTGGCGGCATAGGGGTCGCCCACTGCCTGCGGGCCCGCCTGAGTATTGCGCGGTTCCCATTCGGCCTGCGAGGGAAGCCCCTCACTGGCCATAAATTGGGAATAGGCGGCATCGATGCGGCTGATCTCTTCGGGACTGTTGACGATGTAGGGTGTGATGGCGATGAACAGGGAGGTTTTTTTCTCCTCCTTACGCAGGTCGCGAAACAGGTTTTGAATGAGGGGGATGTCGCCCAGAATAGGCACCTTGTGGATGGTCTCGGTGGTGCGTTTGCTGATCAAGCCGCCGATCAACAGGGTTTCTCCGTCGCGAAGGTTGACATCGGTCTTGACGCGGCGATTGGAGATCAGGGGAATTACGTAGCCGAAGCCGCCCAGATTCTGCTGCAAAAACTCGGTGACTTCCTGAATTTCTTGCTCAAACTCCAGGCGAATGGTTTTCGACTGGGAGATGTGCGGCGTAAATTCCAACTTGATACCCACGTCTTTGTAGTCGTAGGTAATCACCGGTTGGCCAATTTGAGAAAAGCGCGCGCCGGTGGCAAAGGGCACCACGTTGCCTACCTTCATTTCGGCCTTTTTGTGGTCGGTGGCCACCAGGCGCGGCGAGGACAGCAGTTCAAAATCTCGTTTCTGTCGATTGGCCGAGATGAAGGCGAAGAAGCCGGGCACGGATACTTCGCGGCCGGCGATGTTAATGGTTCGGTTGGCGGGTCCGGTTGCGCCTAACAGAAATTGGCCGGCAGTCAGGAAGGAAAGCAGGCCCTCTTCGGTGACGCCGCCGTTAAAGCTGGCTGCCGGACCGCTTCCATCGAAGAGTTGCAGCCTGGCACCGCTTTCCAGCAAGTCACTGAGGCTGACCTCGGCCACCATGCAGTGGACCAAAATCTGCTTGCGTTTGCGATCCAGGCTGGAAAGCAAGGATCGGATACTGGGGTATTCACTGGGACTGATGTAGACCAGCACGGCATTGATGTCGGGGTCGGCCCCCACCCGGGCGCCTACGTATACCAGTTGAGTCGAAGGGGTCCCGCCCGGGCCAGCGGTGGTCTGGGGAGTGGGGATGGGGGCGGTGGGGAAGGCGCCTGCCGGACTCGAGTTGGAGGTGACCGGGGGCGTGCCCGGGGCGCCCGCACCGGCCGCCTGGCGGCCGCGGCGCGCCTCTTCCTCATCCTGGGCCCGTTTGCGCTCGGTGAGCAAGTCCTGGACGACCTTGGCCACATCTTCAGCCTTGCCTTGCTGCAACTTGTACACAAAGTAGCGGGGCTTTTCAACGGTCAGCGGAGTGGCCTTGGGAATGTCCAACTGGCTCACTGTCTTGCGAATTTCGGCCATATGCTCGGGAGTAGCCTGAATGAGCAGGGCGTTGGTAGGCGGAAAAGCTACCACCAGAGGCTGCAATTGACCGGGCAAAACGGTGGTCCGAGGCAAAACCTGCTGGAGCATGGGGGCCATTTTTTCTGCCTCGGCATACTGCAAGAAAAGAGTTTCTACTTTGACGTGCGGGGTGGCTCGATCGATGGCCCGGGCCAGTCGAACCACCTGCTGCAGCACCTGGGGGGTGTCGATCAGTACCAGTGATTTGCCGGGGCCATAGACCTGGGCGCTGTTGGGATCGCTGAGCAGGGGTCGAATGGCCGTGAGCAACTGAGTGGCGTCGCCCTCGCGCAGAATCAGGGCCAG
>JADMJV010000094.1 GCA_018780265.1 bacterium | reverse complement strand
GATCTTTGCCGCGTAAACCTATGCATTATACGATCCGCGGAGTGTCAGACTAGCCGGCTGCAAAAAGTGTGTCTCAACGTGTGGAAGACAACCTCTTTCAGGCCGGAAGAAGGAAGGGATGCCGGTGGCGGGCCAGTCGGGCTCCGAGAATTTCTTGGGCCCGGTCAGTCAGGGGCACGTTGCGGGTCTCCCCGGATTTGGTCCCAACATTCTTCAGCCACCCGCCCTTTAGGCTGCGTCAGTGCGCCTCAGTTCAAATAGCTCCCCCCGCCGCAATCCCGTCAGGATTCCCAGTTCCACGATTTCCCAGTCTTCTGCCTCGAAGTGTGGCCGGAGTTGGGCCTCTTCTTCAGAGTTGAGCCATCGCAGCCGCTGGTTGTTGATTTTGAGCTTCTTGACCACCTTACACGGGTTCCGTGCTATAAGCTCATCATCCATGGCCAGGCTGAAGACCTTGCTCAGGTAAGCCAGTTCCAAGTTGACGGTGGCCGGGGCCGGGGTCTTGACCTGCTTGCGCATGAAAGCCCTGATGTCCCCGGGCTTGATGTCGTCGGCCAGCTGGTCGCCAAGGAACTTGCTCCAGCGTCGCCGGTGTCGCAGGTGCTGCATGGGGCTGCGCAGGCCGGCAAAGTAGTCGGCATATCGGTCCATAAGCTGGTCCACGCTGGGGCTCTTGTAGCCAACCGACTCCGGTCGGAACTTCTTGTGCCGGATTTCCGATTTGCGCTGCAGGTAGGCTTCTGTGGCGGCCGACTTGCTGCCAATCTTCTCCCGGTGGCGCTTCCCGTTGGCATGATAGAGAATCCACCAGACTCCGCTGCCCGGCTCTTTCTCGAACACACCCCGAACCTTCTTAGGCTCCTTCTTCATCGCTGTCGTCCTTTCTGATGAGCAATTCGGCCGCCATTACTATTGGATGGTCAAGCATCACTCGGTCCGCCTCGTATGCTGCCAGGCAACCAAAAACGGACGTCACAAACAAATCGGCCAACTCATCCTGTTCATCCTTTGGCCCCGACAGAAGTTTTGCTGCAAGGTGATGGCCAATCCCGCGCAGCAAACGAGGCAGCATAGCCCTGGAGTGAACTTGGCTACCGGCGCTGACGTAGCCGCTCCAACAGTCATCGTCGGCCAGAGGCGGCAAGGAAGCGCCTTCGGGAAGGTCTGCCGTGGGGTTCAGGCTGACGTGGAGCCCTTCTTGGTCGCACCAAGCCAGCACGAGGCCAGCATAGTCAACCCAAGGGGCCTTGGTCCTGACCGGCCCATGCCGGGTCTTCCGAAGCCATGCCGCCAAGCGTGACCCATAGTAGGCGGCACGAAACAAAAGGGCCAGCCAGGATGGTTCCCGGGCTTTCAGGGGACTGAAGATCTCCTCAGTTTCAGGACCCAGATCCTTCAGCTTGCACTTAAGGATCGATGCCAGTCGTAGATCGTCCATCTGAGTCGGGCACATATATTCTCCTTTGCCAATGCAGTAGCCAACCTTAGTGGCCAATTGAAGTTCCTACTCGACCAGGTCGAGGCCCAAGACCCATGCCCCGCTGCGGAGGTCCCTATCAATGGACTCCCCCGCCAGCACCCATCGAACCAATTCCTGGGCCTGCTGCTCCTGGTCCATAAGCGGGAGCAATGAGGACAGGGCCTCCCCCTCCAACTGGTGTTGCCCTTCCAAAGATTGACTCGATGGGTAGCCTCTGCCTGGGGGAAGTCGAAGGTATCGACCAGGATGGTCACCACCTGGTCACAGATGGCCTCCAGGTCCAAAGTGTGATCGGGCATTTTTAGGAGACCTCGCGGGCAAGAATCTTGCGGACCGTGTTGGGCGCCCAGGCCCCACCACGCTGGGTGCTGTAGCCTTCAACGGTAAGGGCCGATGCAATCTGGCGCAGGCTCCGTCCCTGGGCGTTCAGTTGCAGGATGCGGTCGATAATCTGCTGGTCGGCAAGCGGCGGGCGTCCAAGGGCAACACCCTGACTCTTCTTGTATTGCAGGGCCGCCTTGGTGCGCTCGCTGGCGGTTTCCCGTTCCCACTGCGCGACCGAGGTCATCACGTTGAGAACCAGGCGGCCAGCGGCGCTGCTGGTGTCGCATTGTTCCTGGATACTAATCAGCGCGGATTTCTGGAAGTAGGTCTCCAGGAGTTCGCCCAAGTCGCGAACGCTGCGGGTCAGGCGGTCGGGCTTGAGAATCAGGAGCCCTTGGGCTTTCCCGCTCTTGAGTGCCTGTAGCGCGCGCTGCAGGCCTGGGCGGCTCATCGTTTTGGCGCTGTGGCTGGCGTCGACAACAACCTCGACCAGTTCGTGGTCGTAGAGGTCGCAGTAGCTGCTGAGCTTTGCTTCCTGGGCCGCCAAGCTGACGCCCTGCGTGGCTTGCTCTTCGGTGCTTACTCGGACGTAGGCGATGACTTTCATCTGGGCTCCCTGGCGGCGGTTGGCATGTTGGCAGTATAATTCCGGTGACCGAAAATAAGGAGTTTACCAGTGGAAGAGGTTGAGAAGAAGAAACCTGGGCGTAAGCTCCGTTACGCCCAGCAGAGTCCACACCAAGGAGGCGCCCCCAAGCTAATCACGCGTGTTGAGCCGGAAGTTCTAGATTGGATCCATTCAAGGCCGGAGGGAACGAGGCCCTATATAGAGCGCCTCGTCACTGACGATATGGATCGAGCCAACAGCGGGGAGAGCGGCCAGGGCGCCGAATCCTCAAGCGCGGCAGAAAGCGAAGTGTAGACATGCGAGAAGACATCCAGGAGTTAAGGGCCGGTCTAAGGCGCCTCGGAGAGCAGCAGGCCAGCGACTTCCAGTTCATGGGCATGGCCCTCAAGGAGACCGGCCAACACTTCCGCCTTGTCACCGGGGAACTCGCGACCAGGTTGGATATGCTGGGGCGAGAGATGGAAGAGCGCTTCAATCAGATTGAAGGCCGAATGAGGCTGTCAGAGCAGCGACGCGGGACAATGCTTCAGGCGGTCGACAGGGGCTTGGGGGACCACGAACAGAGAATCTTGGACCTTGAGCACAAAAGCGATTCGGCAGCGTAGACTGTGGAATCTTCAGGGTCCCAGATCTACGACCTGTCACACCGTATAAAGGAAGACTGCAAGTTCATCGCCTCCACCTTGGAGAACGCGGCGGAGACCATCGACCTGGTTCCGGCCGCATTGGTCAGACGTGCACCCGGTGGGCCACCTCAGGCTGAGAATGGGCGTCCTGGTCAGGTGTAAACAGCACCCGGCTGGGGGCCAGCTCGCGGAGCATCTCCAGGATCAGCTCATCATCCATGGCCAGGCTGAAGACCTTGCTCAAGTATGCCAGTTCCAGGTTGACGGTGGCTGGGGCCAGGGTCGTGACCTGTTTTCGCATGAAAACTCGAATGTCGCCAGGCTTGATGTCGTCGGCCAACTGGTCGCCGAGGAACTTCGACCACCTGGCCCGATGTCGCAGGTGTTGCATGGGGCTGCGCAGACCGGCACAGTAGTCCGCATATCGGTCCATGAGTTGTCCACGCTGGGGCTCTTGTAGCCGACTGACTCCGGGCGGAACTTCTGTTCCGACTTGCGCTGCAGGTAGGCGACTTGCTGCCAATCTTCTCCCGGTGGCGCTTCCCGTTGGCATGGAAAAAAATCTACCAGAAGCGTCTTGGCTGTTGGTATTGCGTGGCCTGAAGTGGCGCAGATGCTGATTTGATGGGATTTTTCGCGTTCTTGATTTTATTCGAGTTGGGCCGAGTTTGGGGTGGTTTTGGGGGCTCTGTTGATCGGCTGTTGATCACGTTTTCTGGGCGGCCATTCGGGTCCATAGTCCTGGAGAGGGAGGTTACGCGTTCGTCGGTGCCGGAGCGGCCGGGCGGCCTACTTTCCCGGCGGGGTTTGGTCTCCCCTTCTGAGGCCAGTTGCCCCAGGGTCCAGATTCTCTCGCGGCGAACTGCCGAAGGGTATGACCGAGTTGGCCTTGCCCACCGCGCGTGTTCTCGCGCTCGAGGCCCGTCAATAGTGGGAACGAGACCGTGTCACGGAGATGAATGTCGCTGTCGAGGCGGGTAAGGCAGAGGCAGTCCGCGAGATGGCCAGAAGGATGCTTGACAAGGGAATTTCGGAGCAGATCGTTTGCGAGACGACCGGCCTGCGCCCGCCCGACTTCTAGCATACATAAGCGACCATCCGAAGAATTGAAGGGAATGGGCTAGCTGGCCACGGCCAAATTCCGTAAGGAAACCCTGTACGAGCTTGGGGACTCTTTAGAGCGATGGCTCTATTTCTTGGGACACCCTGTAAGAGTCGTTTCAAGGGCATAGGGGCTCTCCAGGAAGTGCCTCCTGGCCGTCGAAGCCATGTCTATGCTGGATGTGGAGTTTGAGCGCCCTTCTGACCTTCCGCGAGGGGATGATCTGCCGGATGAGGATGGTATCCCGTTGGATAACGAAGTTCATCGAGAGCAAGCCTCGATCTACTTGATTGAGCCGCTCAAGCGCTGGCTGCGCCACCAGAACATCGCCGCTTTTGTGGGTGGTAACTCTTTCGTTTATTACCCCCCCTCTTCAGCCTCAGACAAGAAGGGCGGAAATCCCAAGCCCAGGCGGCTGGGGCCGGATGTTTACGTGGTGGTGGGTGGCCAATGCCGGGGGCAGAAAAAGTGGGTGGTGTGGGAAGAAGGCGGGCTTTATCCGAGCCTGGCTATTGAACTGCTCTCCCCTTCCACTGAGGGTAAAGACCGCGGTCAAAAATTTGTCATCTACCGGGATCAGTGGAAAATGAAAGACTACTTCCTCTTCGAGAGCGACAGCGCGAAGCTGGAGGGTTTTTGCTTACGCCGCCGAGCTTACTTCAGCACTCAGGGGGACGAACAGGGCTTGCATCCTTGTAGTACTCTGCCCTTGCGATTAGGAGTGCGGGACGGTTGGTTGCGCTGGTTTGACCTGGACGGTCAGGTGTTGCCCACTGCGGATGAGCGGGCCCAGTCGGAGCGCCTGCGGGCTGAGCACGAGCGGGAGAGAGCTGACCGACTGGAGGCCCGGCTACGTGAGCTGGGCTTGGAACCCTGAAGAGACCCCGCGTCGCAAGTCTTGCCGTCGGGACCATCGACTTGGTTGGAGCAAGTGCGGGAGCAGCAGGGTGAGCTGGTCGCACCAGGAACAACGTCGATGGGGAAGGCCTACGGACTGAGTTTAGTGGGCCCCAAACGCAAGTTCCATCACGATTGGCAACTCCCCGAAGATGCGACGGGTGGGAGGATGGGATGCGTCGTCTTCTTGATGAGACTTGCCCCACTTCGTCAAGGACCACAGTCGGCTCCATCCTTCCGCCTGGATCCTATCGACCCCCCGGCACATCGGTGGCCAGCACGGGTGATAGCCATGGCCAGCACCAGTGATAGCCACCCGCCCAAAATAGCCGGCAAAACTCATGTCTGGGAAATGTTGGCTGGCTTCACGTCACTCCGCCGGATCAGGATGACGCTCGAAGTCCGCGGCGTCGGTAGGGTGACCTACCTTGTGGAACCTCCAAAGCCTCACGCTCCCACCTCGCGGCAGGCATATCCCAGGGTTTGGGCGGCCCAGCTCAGATCGTCGGGGCGATGGCTGGAGGTTACGGTCAGGCGAATGCGCGGCTGATCCAAAGGGACGGCCGGATAGGTGACGGGGACCACAATGAGGCCTCGCTGTTTGCAGAGACTGACCACCTGCAGCACCAAGTCTTCGTTGGGAGGGAGCCAATCGCAACCCCTGGCCTGTCAGTTTGTGGCGGAGGAAATCGGCGTTGGCCTGCAACTGGCCGACTCGAGACGGATCCTGCTCGAGTATTTCCAGTGCGGCCTGCGTCGCCGCCACCTGAGGGCCGGACGGCGAACCGCTGAAGATGTAGGTTCGACATGATCGGCCAGAATGAAGTCGTCTTCCCCTACCAGCGCTGGAATGACCCCGCTGTTGGTTTGAAATCCGGTCGACACCACCGTGGCAGCAGGGCTGTGCAGAAATCGAGCCAGTTGCCGCTCCAGTTCCAGGTGAGCTGAGTTGGTGCCGGTCAACAGCCGCATCCTCCGTCCCTGACCTGACCTCATTCGACCTCACACGGACGGGAGAACTCTGTGAACAACTCATTGCTGCCAAAAGGGTCAGAGGTGAGCTTGCACGTCAAGCCCTGCCGCGTTGGCATCTGGCCACCACTGAAAGGTCTCTTTGGAGAGCCGCTTTTTGGCCAGCCAAAAAGCATTCCCATCATAGGGCAAAGCCACGAGGGAGGTCTTGCTACGGGTCTGAAACAGAAATGCCGCCCTAGAAAAGGGGTCCTCCGGCAACTTTTCTCGACAGATCCTGTCGGCTTACGGCCTATGGCCCACACCCACCAGGCGCCGCCGGGAAGGTCAGTCGAGCCCGAGCGGATTCGGGGCCCACATGAAAGTCGAAGCCGACGCCGATCTCGGCCAGGCGCAGGCGGACGTATTCGAGGCCGCGGCCGGTGCCCTTGGAGGCGGTCGTCTCGATGGAATTAGCGAGCCACAACTCTCCATCCTTCCACAAAAGCGAGACTTGGGAGCCGTGGCGCGTGGCGTTGGTCAGGAGTTCGCGCAGGGCGCTGGCCAGCACCGCGTCTTCATACGCGGTCAGTGTGGGGGGACTGCCGTGGCAGTCCAGGACCTGAAACTCCGCGAGCAGGCCCGGCAGGCCGGGCGAAAGGCGGGCCTCTATCCGGTGCTGAGCGGACTCCACGGCCGGGCTGAGAGGGCGCAGCCCGCGCAGGCGACGGCGAATCTCATCCCCTTCCCGGGCCTGGAGAGTGCGTACCAGGGTTCGGCGTGGGGAGGGGGCCTCAACCTGTACGCCTGACTCCCCCCAACGAAGTAACGGATGGCGCCCCAATTCGTCCAGCCAGCGGGTCGAGTAGTTCAAGAGCCGCAGAGACTCGCTCCACTGCTGGAGCTGCCGGGCGCGCCGGGCGGCTTGGGCCGATAGGGATGTCCAGAAACCCCGCCACTGTGGCGAGTGGCTCAGAAGTTCGCCAGTTGGGGGAGCCGAGTCGGTGTGCCCGCTCAGCACCCGTTCGGCTTCGGCGGCCAGCTTGCGCAGGTCGGGCCACAGGGGAGAGCGTGCGGGCAAGAGCCAGGGCGTTTTGATTTGACTGCACAGGCGCACGCAGGCCTGCTCGTCAAGGCCGGCCTCGGGCCAGCCCAATTCGCGGCCACAGCGCACCAGTTCGCGTAAGGTGAGGACTTCCTGGTAGGGCATGCGGCAGCGCCGGGCCTCAGCCAGGGCCACTCGCATGGCCGCTCGGCCCTCCTCTTCTCGGCCGCGCAGGAGTAGCAGCAGCCCCCGCTCGCGCAGGGCCTGCAGGTGGTAGAAAAGGAAACGCTGCGAGCGTCTCAGGCAGCGGCGCACCTGTGCTTCGGCCTCGGCCAGCAAGCGTTCTCTCTGTTTCCCGGCGCGGCGGGGTAGGGCCTCGGCGGCACTGCGGGCCAGGGTGGCGTGCCAGGCCGCCAGGATGCACTCATCCAGGCTGAGCGTGCCTCGGTTCAGGCCCCGGAAAATGCAGAGAGCCGGGTCGAAGTCTCCGGTGCGCAGCGCGATCAGAGCCGCCACCGCGGCACGCTGGGTGGCAAAAAAGACATCGCCGGAGGCCGCAGCGGGAAGTAAGTCCGGACCAGGCGAAGAGGGGAGGTCACCGTGGCTCAGGAGATACTGATGCAAGGCCAGGAGACGCAACAGCGGGTTGACGTCTTGTAATCGGCCGACGCAGTCGCGGGCCATCTTCTCCATCTCGCCCGCCATCATGCGCAGAATACCCAACACAAAATAGGCCATCGTTGGGTGGAATTGACTCCTTTCCAACTGCAATTGTTGATAAATCTCCTCGAGCTTGTTCACGGTGGCGGGGTGACTGGGCGCACCCAGTCCGCTGACGGTGATTGGGCCTTCCGTCAGCGCCCGAACCTTGGGAGAAGCTCCGTGCATGCTGGACAGTAGCCACCTCTGCAACCAGTGGTGCAGGGGCAGTGGGCAGGTGTGATAAACGATCGACACCAGCCCCCCGAGCCAGGGACGCAAATCCAGGCCGCGGGCCCTGGCTCCTGAGAGCAGATAGACCAACTGCGACGGGGAGATGGGCAGGTGTGCGTGGTATTTGAGTTGCATCACGCTGGTCAGGGCCTCCTCGCAGAATTGGGCCTCCGCCGGTGAAACCGGTGGGCTCCAGCGAGCGGACAGCAGTCCCAGCGAGCGCCGGATTGGGCCAATCCAGGTGCGGGCGAGGGGCAGTTCCCGGAAGGCGCGCAGGTACAGCTCTCTGGCCTGGTCAAAGTAGCCGGCCTCCATCTTGGTCTGGGCCAGGTAGCCGGTGAGCAGCCCTTGCTGGTCGGGGTAGCGGTGTTGCAGCGCCCGCAGCCGGGCCTCGGCTTCGGGATAGTGATCGAGGCATTTTTCCGCGCGGTGGCAGGCCAGCTCCAGGTCCAAATCGGAATGCCACTGCAGG
>JADMJV010000009.1 GCA_018780265.1 bacterium | reverse complement strand
GCCCTGATTGCAAAATCCATATGGCCGTTCCATTTTCTTGCAAGACGAGGGTCTGTCCATCCTGTGTCAATCGCAGGGCCGAGGTCCTGAGCCATACGCTGGCCGTGAAGCTGCCGGACCCTGACTACCGCCACTTGGTGGAGACCCCATTTGTCAGCCGACGAATCGCCCCCGCCTGGAGAGAGTTTTGAACTACATTTTCAGACCATCTATGCCGCTTAAACACCTGTTGTCACAACAGTAAGGCAGGAAAGCGTCAAATCCTGTTTGCAGGTTGGCCAACACGCTGACCGAGGCCCGGCCCACGACCGTGCCACAGAAGACAACGTTACCCGCGCGAGGCTTGACCGCGTCGGCCACGGCATAATCCTGGGGCGAAGGCCTGTCACTTCGATTGACCCCCAGCGTCACCGTCTCCGAGGGAAGAATGGTCGGATCTTGGGGGTTCATAGCCACCTTGGTGGGCGTGAGTTGAGCCCCCCGGCCGAAATTTCAAGATCCTTTCAGTCCTTTCGGATAGCTTTAGGGCACCATGCAGGTGAAAATCGTCCGTACCCTCCCGACTCCGATGCCTCCTCTGAGCAGGCCGGCCAGCGGCGCGCCTGCGCCGGGCCCGTCCGACCAGGTCGAGGCTGGCCGTGAAGCTCAGCCATTCTGGAAGGGGCCGGCCCGAACCGGCCTCACCACCACCGTGGGTGCCGCCTCTGGGGCAGCGCTGGGCGGGCTGATCGGACAGGGTCTCTTGGGCGCCGCTGTGGGAGGCTTGCTGGGTGGCGCCGCTGGTGCCTACGTGGGCTGCAAGTGGAAGCAACTTCACTACGACCTGCAATCCAAGCAGTTGCATCGGGAAAATCGTGAAATTCAAAAGGACGCCGAAGAGACCAAGGCCAGGCTTGAACTCGAGCCGGCTCTCATGACACCGCTGAAATCTACCGATTTGCGCGCCGCTCGCGAGCCGGGCCACAGTCAGCGAGCCTATGACGGATTTGACAGCTCTCGCGATATCGTGGCTCTCTACAGTCGCGAAGGCAGCCCCCAGGAGCCCTACCGGGTGGACGTGCAGGTAGCCCACTTGCGCCCCGCCGCCGAAGTAGCCGGGTTGGATACGATACTGGCCCTGGACTGGGGGACCCCCGGACCGACTCAAAACCTCCCTTTCCTGTCCCAGCAGGGAGACGCCTGGAAGCTGGCCGTGCGCGCGCACAATGACTCGCAACTGGTGGCCCGAGACGCCCAGAACAGACCCGCCGAGGGCTTGGCCAGGGCTCACCACAGCCCTACCTTCAATCGCATCGAGTTGGAAATCGACAAGGATCAGCTTCGCCAACGTGGCTGGCAAGATGGACAACCTTTGCGCCTGCAGGCTGTGGCCAGCGGTGAAAATGAGATCCTACCCAGCAGCCGCCTGGCGGCAACCAGCGACGCCCAGGGAAATCGGGACCAGATTTTTCGCTGGGAAGGCAAGACCGTCTACTACGCGGTGACCGATCGCTTTCAGAATGGCGACACCAGCAACGACGGTCCCATTGACAAGAATGACCCGGAGCGTTTCCACGGGGGCGACTGGCAGGGCGTCATCGACAAACTGGATTACCTGAAGGGCCTCAACGTGGACTGCATCTGGCTGTCCCCACCCTACCTCAACGAACGCCACTACGATGGCATTGCTAACCGTGGAGCGCCACCCAAAGACGGTTTTCATGGCTACTGGCCCATGGAGTTTAGCCAACCCGACCCCAACTGGGGCGACATGGATAAGCTGCGCGAACTTACTGGCAAGGCCCATAAATTGGGCATGAAAGTCATGCTGGATGTGGTGGTCAATCACACTGCCTACGGTCACCCCTGGGCCAGCGACCCGGCCCGCCACGAATGGTTTAACCACGAAGGCAACATTAACGGATTGGGACAGTACACCACCGAGAAGGGCAACCTTTGCTACCTTCCCGACCTGAATCAGGACAATCCCGAAGTGTCGCGCTACCTGATCGATGTCCACAAAACCTGGCTGGAGCAAGGCGTGGATGCCTTCCGGGTGGATGCTGTGAGACACGTTCCCGAGAAATTCCTGCGCGAGTTTGACAGTGCCATGCGCGAGACTCGGCCGGGCTATTTTGCGGTCGGTGAGGTTTTTCGCCAGGATCCCAACTATGTCTCGGGCTACCAAAATCGGACCATGGATTCGATGTTCGACTTTCCCCTGGCCTACGCCATCCGCAATGTCTTTGCCGGGGACCCCAGCCGGACCATGTCCGACCGCGTCGATCTCTTCAAAAACATGCTCTTCCATCAGCCGCAGGAGGCCATGCGGGCCTTTCTCTACAGCCATAAGAGCGCTCCCGCTCAGCAACTCGCCGAGGTATTTGCCCAAGACGACCTGTATGACAATCCCGAGCGTCTCGGCACCCTGATCGACAACCACGACATGATCCGTTTCTTGTCCGACTGCGGAGGCGACTCGAAGAAGTTGGAGCAGGCTCTGGGCTTCCTGTTTGCCGTGCGCGGCACCCCCCACGTCTACTACGGTACGGAAGTGGGCATGGCCGGACCCACCCACGAGAATCGCAAGGAGATGCAGTGGGACAAGAATCCCGAACTGACCGACCGCTTCCGCCAACTCTCAGGAGCTCGCGCCAGCTCGCAGGCGCTCCAGGTTGGCCATCAGCAAGAATTGCAGGTGGGCGACCACACCTACGCCTTCAGTCGAATGTTGCCCGACGAAGAGGTGGTATGCGCCTTCAATAACTCAGACGAGCCCCTGACCCTGACCATCCCTCTCGACAAGGAGAGCCAGATACCCGACGGGGCTGTGCTCACAGACATGCTCGGTCAGGGACAGACGGTTGTGGGCCAGGACCGCACTTTGGAAATAACCCTCCCGGCTCGGGGGTTTCACTACCTGCAATGGAAAGAATAGGACCGCAACTGTTGCTGCCGGCGCCTCAGGCACCCTCGCGCGGGCGGGTCAAGTTTACCTACGACCCGGATGGCCGCCCGGTGGAAGACCTGGTGGTGACGGGCTCGTGGGACCGTCAGGGTAACTACAGTCCTGATTGGAAGCACTCGGCCATCCCCTTGCGACGGCAGCAGGATGGGCGCTGGCAAGCCGACCTTGAGGTGAGCTGGCAAGGGTCCCAGAAGTTTCAGTGGACCGTGCAGGGCAGGAGCGGCCCTCAGGTCTTTACCGACAGTCCCCTGGAGTTCGCTCCTAAGGCCGGCGCTCAGACCCGGGTAGAGTATGCGCAGCGCACCCTTACCCGCATGGGCCTGGTTCAGGCCGGCAATGACGCGCGGGCCCGTTTTTGGGCTCCGGCCGCTCGCCAGGTGTGGTTGGTGGTGGGAGAGAGCCGTGTGCCCCTGGAAAAGGATGAGCGGGGCTTTTGGAATGGCACAGCCAGCGGGCGTTGGAACGAGTTTCAGGGACAGAGTTACGGCTTTGAAGTGAATGTCGACGGTCGCACCAGTTTGCGTGCGGATCCATACGCTCGCCGCCTGCAAGGACAGTTGCGAGGCGTGGGCGACCTGCACCTGAGCTCCAAAGACGGCCAGGAAGTCAACAAATTCTACAAGGTCTTTGCCCCTCCCACGGAGCCAGTAGAGGAGGTCACCACCAATCCTCACGGCCCGCCACCATTGCCGGACCCCAACGCGGTCGATCAAGCCGAACCTCTGGCTCAAGCTGTTGCCTTTCGGCGCTTTGAGGTGCAGCAACAATCCAAGGCGGACGCGGTTTTTTTGCGCCTGCTCGATGCTCAAGGAGAGCCCCTGTCGCGGACCCACCTGGAGAGATTGCTGGGGCAGGACGGCGCTGACCTGGTGCATAAGTTTCGTCCAAAATCCGACATTTTTTGGCGCGATGCGTGCCAACCCGACGGACGCATTGCCCTGGTGAAAGAAGGCCCGGATGCCTGGGCAACCATCGTCAATCAGCCCCGTGCCTTGGAAGGGCTTCGCTATCGCCTGGAAGTCGAGAAGGATGGACGTTTGTTGGGCGATGTCAATGGCGACGGGCGCCTTTCTCGGGCGGAGGCCCGGGCCACTCCTTTCAACGACGCCTATTCGGACCAATTGGTGAATATCAACGACCAACGCCTGGGCATTGTGACTCGCTCTGAATTTGACTGGCAACATCAGCCGCCCAAAATCAATCCGGACAAGGCCGTCACCTATCAACTGCACGTGGGATCTTTTCTGGGGTCATCGGGAAATACACGACGGTCGACCTTCAAGGATTTGATCGAGAAGCTGGACTACTTCAAGGAACTGGGCGTCAATCAACTGGAACTGTTGCCCACCACCGCCTTCGAGGGCCAGCGCGACTGGGGCTACATCGGCACCAACACCTTGGCGGCCGCCGAGCAATATGGATTTGTCGACCAGGACGGCAGTTGGGTTCACGGCGACCAGGCCCTCAAGCGCTTCATCGACGCGGCCCATGGCAAAGGCCTGGCGGTCATTGATGATGTGGTCTACAACCACTGGGGCGGAGACCACAACAATCTCTGGGAGATCGACGGCAAGGCCAACAGCTATCTCAATTGGGGCAACGGGATGCGCCAGACGCCTTGGGGACCCCTGCCCGCCATGAATCAAGGGCCTGTGCGTCAATTTGTGCTGGACAGCGCCATGTCGAGACTGGACGAGTACCGCTTTGACGGCATTCGCTTTGACTTTACCCACTTGATTCACGACCAGAAGGAGGGGGGTGGAACGGCCGGTTGGACGCTGTTGCGCGAGTTGACGCGCCAGGCGCGAGCCCATCATCCGGGCGTCTTTTTGGCCGCCGAAGAGTTTCCCAACCACGAGTCCCTGACCAACCCTCCCGCTGCCAACGGTCAGGGTGGGGCCGGATTTGACGCCATGTGGAACACCGAGTTTCAGCACCGACTGGTGCACGACGCACACAATCCTTCGGTCTTACAGCAGGCAGTGGCCGGCAAAGAGACCAACATGGATAAGCTGATGGGTCACCTGGTCAGCCATCCTGGCTTTTCGGATGCGACCCGATCGGTCACAGTGATTTCCAACCACGATGAGGTGGGTAACGCCGACCGCACCGTCAACGTGGCCGGCGATCCGCCGGGGGGAGAGCCGCCCAACGCGTGGCAGAAAGGTGCGGCCCGTCTTTCCTTTGGAGTGGGCATGCTCAGTCCAGGCCGACCGATCTTCTTTCAGGGCGAAGAGACGCTGGCTCAGAACACTTTTCGATGGGGCGTTCCATCCACTTGGGACACCGACGCACCCTCGCCTGACGGATTGTGTCACCGGGAGTTTTGTAGGGCCGCCATCGACTTGCGCCACAGCAGCCCGGCTTTCGATGCCAGTGTGGAGGCCCGTCGAATCTACACCCACAATGCCGATTCGGTCATGGCCTTCGCGCGACAGAAGGATGGCCAGCAATACGTGGTGGTGGCTTCCCTCAACCACAAGCCCCTGCCCGGCTACCAGTTGCCCCTGGACCTGGGCAACTATGAACTGGTTCTAAATTCTGACGCCCGTAACTTTGGCGGTGACGGAATCGGTCGCCAACGCGTGGCTGGAGGACCGCAGGCAAAGTTGGACCTGCCGCCCGCCGCTGTGCTTGTGTACCG
Source organism: bacterium (assembly GCA_018780265.1). Classification (GTDB taxonomy): domain Bacteria; phylum Vulcanimicrobiota; class Xenobia; order Xenobiales; family JADMJV01; genus JADMJV01. The sequence continues at coordinate 3,006 of JADMJV010000009.1, read as the reverse complement.
AAAGGCCAACTGACTTAGCGTCCCCCGACGCAAATTCCGGATTTACGAGTCTCGCTACGGGGAGTCCCACGGGTCCACCTCGCTCACGGATTCGCTTTGTTTCCCGGGTGTGCCGGACTGATGGCACGAAGCTTGTCGTCCCACAAAATCTGGAGTTGGTCTGGGCGGGGCCCGGCCAGGACCAAGCGACGCCCCAGCAGATTCATCGTCAGGAAGACACTTCGATCCGGTCCCCAGCCCGCCAGTTTCCGCCACACTTCCTCAAGTGGTTTGGCCAGCCGTAAAAAAAGGTCTGCCGGCACGACACCTTTGATGCCCTGATTTGGCCGCTCGTGATTATAGTAGCCGAGGTATGCGTCCAGCGCCTTCTGCATGACGACCACTGGTAGGCGCATATGGAACTCACTCGGGAGGTCGGAGGGCCGGTGTCAGCAAGCGAAGCGATAAAAACCGCCGGCTAAAGTGGTAGTTTGAACCCCAGCGCCGGTTTTTTCCCACAACAGTGGCGGGTCTCTCCAACGGGCTGGAAACCCAGGCTGTTGTAGAGTCGTACCGCGGGGGTCAGGTCGGGATTGACCTCCAGAACCAGCTCACGAATTCCCCTGCTTCGGGCCCAGTCTATGGCTTGCCTGAGCATAGACTGACTGATTCCCTGGCCACGGCAGGACGGGTGGAGAAACACGCCCCATATCTCAGCCGTCGAACGGCCTTTTTCCTGAACTCCGCACATGCCCAAGAACTTTTGGTTGGGGCCCTGGCACAGGAAAATAGCCAGTTCGTTGGAGTTGGCGGCCTTGTGGCAGAGTTCTTGCCATCGGGCCGGAGTAAACGATCCTTCCTTCTCCCAGGTGGAGAGAAAGGCCGTTGGCTCGCTCTCTAAGGCTTGCAAGCGTAAGTGCCGAAGGGCTTCTGACTCATGCGCGTAGATGCGTCGAAAGCAAAGCTCATTCACGGGGTAAGAGTGTCGCGGTGACCCTGACTTTCCTTTAAGTGTTGGAAAATTGTAATTTTTGGCGTCGATTATTGGGTATCCGTTCAGGTCAATGGGCACGGGCTGTTTCGGGCCTGAAGTTAGAATCTTCTCTGGAAGGGAATAGCCGCTGGAGCCCGTACGTTGATGAGTGGAATCCCCCAACGCTCGGCGATCCAATCAAGCTCCAGTGGGCTTACCCGATGATGACTTAAGTCGGCTCGGCAGCAAGCATTGCAGCTCCCGCACGGGTTGCCGCTGGTGGTTGGGAGGCTGGAATAGAGTTCTTCGAGAGAGCGGAATAGATCCGCGCGGCTGGCCATCGAAGTGGATTCGCAGCACCCCCCGCAGTGGTCCTGGCTCATCAGGAAATCGGTGCCGCGCGAGCGTTCAAGGTCGAAGCCGTGTCGATGGGGACCCCAACCCTGGACCTGACCAAAGCCGACGGTCGTACCCTGGAGACGCCGCCGGTAGCAGGGCGGCACGACCCTCCACTCCCCCTGATTTATCCAGCCATAGCCTGGTTTTGGGAGTGAGAGGTAGCTCCCTGGCGGCTTCTCGTTCCGCCGGCGTCAGACACTCGGGCCTCAGCAGATAGCCAGCTTCACCACTGCTAAATCCGTAGCGTTCCAGATGTTGCTGAACAAGCTCGACGGCCTGCCAGCCGCCGGGTCCAAAGCCTACCCAGGCCAGCAGTACCACCGGACCATTGTGCACTGCCGACAGGTCGCGGGCCAGCCATTCACTGTCAGCCAACGACGGCTTTTCATCACTTTGCAAATAGCTTATGCCCAGATCCTGGGCGAGTTGGCGACCCTGGGGGTGGTGCGAATAGAGAATCACCTCGGGACGGCCCTGGCCGATGGCTCGGGCCTGGGCCCTTTTCCTGGCCGCGCCCGGCTGGGCACACCCCTATCGCTTCACCCTGGAGGGTCGTCCGCTCCAAGCCCCGTGATGTTTCCATGGGTGGGTTCGGTATCTGACTCCGGCCGGGAGCAGATCTAGAAGCCAGCCTGAAACCGGGGGGGTCGGCTTTGGGATGCTGAGGCCCTGATAGATGACATTCACCAGAGGACAGGGACTGAGTACTGTTCGATGAGGGGGTCGGGAGTGAGCAGCACGCAACCCTGGCCAATTGCTTGCCCCACGAGCAGGCGGTCAAACGGGTCGCGATGCAACAACGGCAGGCGTCCCGCTCGGATAGAGTCATCCTCGGTCACGGGAAGGCTTTCGATTTGATGCAAATGACGCATATGCGGGATGTAGACTTGGGGCGATTCGGCCAGCGGAAGTTTGCCTAAGGCATGCTTGAGACTGATTTCCCATGCCGAAGCTGCGCTCAGGAAGGCTTGATTGGCGGGGTCTTGGAACAGGTTGAGGGATAGAGCCGAAAGGCGAGGGTCTCCCTCGGCCAACCACAGAAAAGTGCACGTGTCCAGGAGCAGCTTCATCCAGGTAGGAGCCACTCTTCCGGAAGCGGATCGAAGAAGCCTTCGTCCAAATTGGCGAGCCCTTTGCCTAGACCCACGGGACGCGGCCGGGGGAGTTTGGTGAGTGGCCGAAGCTCAGCGATGGGCTTATTTCGGCGGCATATGATGATGGTCTCGCCTGATTCGAGCAGATCAAGGTATTTGGAAAATCGGGCCTTCATTTCGTGAACATTCAAGGTGATCATGAATTCATAGTAGGTCAAGTAGTTGACCGGTGTCAATTTGCCCTCGCCGCTCCTTGCTGGAGGGGCGCCTCCACGACCGGAGTGACCAACTTATTCCTGGACGGGCCCTTAGCTAGATCCCAGACATGTGAGCGGGGAGGGATGTATCGATCCTCCCGCGCCAAACGACCGCTGCGGCCAGGGCGACACCGAGAAGGGCAGCCTGATGGGCGACTTTGTCACCATCCGATTCGAAGGCGACCGCACGACAATCCCCGCGCCTACACCGGCCGCGAGCGACCTTGCAGAGCATCATCTCGGGTTGGTAGCCGCACTCTAGTCGCGGGCGCCTGCGGAGTAGAGGGCCAGGCCGCACAGTTTA
>JADMJV010000043.1 GCA_018780265.1 bacterium | reverse complement strand
CAATACTTGCTTGGCCAGCGCCTCGGGATTAGGTTCAGCGGAGGCAGCCTCAGGTGTCGGCGGGGGAGCGGGGGGAGCAGGCGTGGGCTCGGGCTCCGGGGCAACCGTTACTTTGACTTTTTCCTTCTCCCTATTGGGCTGAGGCAGCCGCTTGGGACCCTCATCCACTACCACTACTTGTTGCTGCGGTGCCCCAACTCCGGGAGTGCGCAGCACCGGCTTGCCACCCATGACCGGCTTACCGCCCACGCCTACTTTGCCCGAGCCCATCATGGGTTTGGCGTTGGCCTGACTCTTCATGCCTCCGTGCAGTTTGTTCTTTACTTCATGCTTGGCCTTAGCCTGAATGACCGCCTTCATGGTCAAACCCGAGTGATTGGCGTCTTCCTCGGCCTCAACCGGTTCTGGATTCACCTTACCCGGTTCGGACATGATCTCTTGAGGCGGACGGGGTGGCAGATCTTCAATCGGGGGCGGAGGAGGCAACTGAATCCCGCGCCGACCCGTGTTCTTGGTCAGGTCGATCACCACCTCGGGTTTCCATTCTGACGGCTGCAGCGAGGGCAGCCAGGTCCCCCCCCCCTGGGCAGCGGGATCGGTCAGGACGGAGGCGGTGCTGTCCCCCACCAGGCGATAGTCACGCGAAAGACTGGCGCTCACGTCGCGCAAGCGACTCGCCCGCGGACCGGCAATCAACTTTAGTTCATCCGACATCTCGCGAGCTTTCAAGTGAGCCCAGGCCACGCCCAGAGCCGGATTCTGCGTTGCCAGAGGGGCGACGGCTTCGATCCAGGGATGACCTGCGAAGGTGCGTGCGCGTGCCTCCAATCCTCCTGTGCCGGCCTTCAGGCCAAGGACCGTCACCACATCAGAAACCCCAAGTCCGGGCAGGCTCACCGGGGTAAAAGTCTCGGCGTTGATGCCCAGGCCCTGGTCCACAAGTTGCAGGTCCGATAGCAACGGCGCCTTGGTGTCATGGACGATTTTCTGCAGGGTCATCTCGTCGGGACCCGCTTCTCCCACAAAAACCGGGTGTCCCTTGGTGTAGCCCGAGAGCCGGCGCAGAAACGAATGGTTGACAGAGTGGTCGATGCCGATGCAATTGAAGCGAATGTTGGGCTGATAGGAAGTCAACGTAGAATATAACTCAGGCTCATTACCCAGGCGACCACAGGCCAGCACGTTGACCACCATACCACGGCCCGGCTCCGGGGCCAGTTGGAGCACCCGCTCCAAGATGATACTCATATCGGCACGGCCGCCAGGTTTTAGCTGCTGCAGCCATTGCAGAGCGGCGGGAACGTGAGTTTTGTCGCAAGGGATGCCGGTTTCGTAGCCGGTCAGTTGATTATTGAATCCGACCAGCGAAAAGTTCTCTCCGGGTCCCAGGCTATTGAGCAGGTGAGCGGCGATCTGCTTGGACACGTCCAGGCGCGTACCGGTTGCGTTCTCTGACACGTCCATCAGCAAAATCAGATGGCGAGGCAAGGTCGAAGGCGGAGCGACTTGAGGCGAATGCAGATGATAGAGAAAATGCTGCCGGCCCTGGCGAAGAATGCCCTGGGGATTTTTTTCCTGCCCAAGCCGGTAGGTCAGCGTAAAATCGCGCGAGGGCAAATCCTGCCGAGCTAGCTCCAGGCCCATTTCTCCAGCCGGCAATGGATGGGTCACCATGGGGTGACTGCAGGCCATCCGGTAAGGGGCGCTGCCCGCAACTTCCATGCTGACGCTAAGGGCCAGGTTGGGTCCGGCCATCAATCCGGGGGCCAGGCTGATAGGAGACTCGCCCTCGCTTTGCTCGATGGAGGCACCCGACTGAAAGCGAGCCGACATCATAAGAGGAAAAGAGAAACGACAGTCTCCGCCCCAACTGTTCAGCAATTCTGCATAGGCAAGGTCGATGTTGATGGCCTCGCCGGGATTGACCATCCCAAGAGGTACGCAGAACACGGACTGAAACTCGCCGCTGAAGAGCCCGGTCAGAAAGCCAGGAATCTGATGGCGAACCAGGTTTGCCGCCTGTTCTTTTGGCACGACCTGCAGTTCGCACACTCGTTGCCCAATTTGAACGCGAAACCGTGACACGCTGGCACTGGGCGACAGGGGAAACAGGTAATAAAGCTCGAGGGGCTCAGGGCTGTTATTCTGGAAGGCTTGAATCACCTCTACGGCTGAGACCGGTCCCGCCAAACGAACCCGAACCATCAGCCGGGACAGGCTGGCCGAAACCACGCTGTTGCCCAGGCAGCCCAAAACGGCCCCTGGCCCCAGGGGCAAGCGGCGAGTGTTGAGTTCGTTCTCAACCGGTAGTTGCTCTATCGTGTTGGCTGACTGCATCAATTCTGACGGTTCCGTATGGTCAGGCTTATCCTTCCCACGTTTACAACTTTCCTGCCGTCATATCTTCGACGACGCTACAAATCTGCGCCACGGCCTCCTCGCGCGAGTGGACTCTTAGCCACTCTGCCAGGAGGTCACGGTCATCAATCAGCAGCCGCAAACCGGGAAGAACCCTTCGGGTCAACCAAGTCTCGTTCCTGGCCGGCGGCTTACTTTCGGAGGATTCCTCAGCCCGCGAGGCCGACTCGACGACTTCGGTCAATTCGTGCTCACTACGGCCAAATAACTGCTTTTGAATCTCGGGTAAGGGCAAATACTCCGCTTGAAGAATTTTAATCGCCAGAAGCTGTAGTAGATGGCGGGGTCCATACTTGGCCACACCGCCATCGTAACTTGAAGGACGGTCAACCAGGCCCAGACTGGTATAATAGCGGATCGTGCGGGCGCTCAGCACCTGAGAAACACGCCCTCCCGGATTTGGGATCTTGCGTTGCTCAAGCTCTCGTTGAGAATGTTGACTCAACTCTTCGAGGCTCCAGAGAATCTCGCTAGATTCCAAGTTCGGCCGCGCCTCTCCCTCATTCATAATTACTAACAGTAAAACTGTCACCGATTCTTCAAAGGCAACTCAGGAAACCCTGCTCGGTCCACGCCTGGCTAACAAGATCAATCTTTCAGGTCGGGTCCGCTCCAGTTCGGCCCGATCGGTCAATCCCTCATGAAGTCGACCCTCTGCCCACAGGACCTGATGATTAAAGCTGAGAGGATCTCCTACCCAACCGGCCTGACCGGTGGGAAGCGTCGAGCGACCGCGGGGCGGATCGGCCATTTCGACCACTAATCGATAGCTAGGCACCCAGCCTTTCACCGAATAGGGCGACTGAGGAGCTACCGCCGATTGCAGCAGCGTAGTTACGTCTCCGCCCAATTCCAGCACGGGTGGATTGAGCAATGGTAACAAGGCGGGCACGGCCGAGAGAGGGTGAGCGGGTTGAAAAGTATGCAGTCGCCCCCAGCGCCAACTCTCGGAGTCCTCCCCAAGAAGCTGCCGCAACTGGTGTAGGGTGTCTTGCCAGGCCACGGCTGTGAGCGCCGGCCAGTCTCGGTCCAAGGCTTCGCGCCAGTCCCGAATCAAAAAACTGACGAAGCGACCGGCCTGGCCACCCAGAACCCCGAGATTAGAGACGGGAGCGCCGCACCAGTAGAGAAAGAGTGTTTCGGACAGATCGCCCTGATAAGCCTGGCGGGCCACATGAAGTAGTAATACCTGATAAACGGCGGCTGGACGCGATTCTGGTCTTAGATCTCCATTCCAGGCCAGCAACTCGTGGAGCAACTCAGGACTGGCCCACTGAGGCGAGCAATCCCGTCGGATTAATTCGAGTACCTGAATGGCCGCCAGGGACACAGTATCGACCTGCATGGCGGCCAGATCCTCCAGGTTGATTTGCCGGCGCTGGAGCAGTTGGGTGATACGTTCGGCCCGATAACCATCACAAAAGTCAATACCCAAAAAGGGGTCACGATCGAGAGGTTGAGGGGCGTGATTGGCGCTGACCACGTAACCGCAATCCGGATTGTAGGCTGACGGCAAATGCTTATAGTCTACCCAGCCAGTCCAACGGCCCTTCTCCTCCCAACCCGCCGCGGGCAACAGCCCGTAACTCTGCTGGCGCACCGGAACCCGTCCGGCCAGTTGATAACCGATATTGCCGTGGCGATCGGCCAGCACAAAGTTGAGCACAGGGTTCTTCCAGGCGCGCAAAGCCTGCTGGGCCTGCCCCACCGTCTGGCATTCCAGCAACTGAAACCAGGCCTTCAAGGTGGTGTCTCGGCCCGTGTATCCGGGCCAGCGCATGGAAATGGCAGTACCCTTGCCATCATCAAAGAGAATCGGCCCCTCATCCGTCTCCAAAATCGTCTCCACATGGGCAGGCTTGCCGCGCACGCTAATTCGCTCTTCCCGCAGACGCAGGTCGACCAGGCCCTGGGGACGCTGCACCTGATGGCCCTGGATACGTTCCAACACCAGGTCCTGAGTATCCACATAACTGTTGGTGATGCCCCAGGCGATGTCGCCGTTGTGACCCATCACCACCCCTGGCATGCCGGGCATGCTCACCCCATACACTTTCAGTTGGGGAGTCTCCAGGTGGGCCTCAAACCAGGTGGAGGGCACTTTGGCCAACACGTGGGGGTCAGCCGCCAGCATCGCCTTTCCGCTGGCGCTGCGCTGGGGTGACACGGCCCAGGCATTGCTCCCCCCGCCCCAGGACATCCACTGATCCAGCACGCTGCGAGCCGCCTGATACTCATGCCACAATCCCTCCATGGCCGGTCCACAGGCGGGACCCGCGGCGCTGGGGTAGTCTTCCGGTTGATCGAGGTGAAAGCGATGGGCGCCTTCTGGACCCAGTTTTTGCAGCAACTCCCAGCGCACCCATTCGGCTTCCCAATTGCTGCCCATATCGAAGGCCATCACTTGTGTCCAGAGCAAGCTATGCAGGCCCGTCCAGGGTTCGATACGGCTGCCCAGCAAAAGGCATTCAAGAGGACGCAACCGTCCCAGGCCGGTATTGACGCCGTGGGCGTAGGTAATCAGCAACGACTGTATTTTTCGGTCTACCTCCGCCCACATCTTCAAGGTGCGGTGCCACAGCCCCAGTTTGCGCAAAAATCGATCAGCTGGTAGGGCGGCCGGGCCTAAAATTTCCGCCAGTCTCCCCTGCCCCACCCGGCGCTGCAGATCCAACTGAAAGGCGCGTTCTCGCGCGTGCAGGTACCCCTGCACGAAATACAGGTCGCTGAGCGAATTGGCATAGATGTGCGGCACGCCCGCTGCATCGGTGAGCACCTCTACGTTTTCACGCAAGCCGGGCACAAACCAGCGCCCCCGGCGGCGAGGGCCCAAGCAGCCCCACAAGCGACGCAGCACCGAAACCATGGCGGCCCATTTGAGCTTGGCCTTTGCGGCTCCTTGTCCCAGCGGTAACATTGTGGACGCCTGCCTCACTCCCAGGTGCGCTAGACTACGCGAGAATTTGGCATTGAGGAGTGTGGCGTGGCGCAAGCAGAGAATGGTGGACTGGGTAGCGATGCCCCCCCACGACACAGCCGACTTTACAGCGAAGATCTCGATCCCACAAGCCCCGACAAGCGCACCTGGACCACCTACAACTACGCCGCTCTTTGGATCGGTATGGCCCATTGCATTCCCACCTACAAAATGGCCTCCGGCATGCTGCAACAGGGGATGAACTGGTGGCAGGCCCTGCTGACCATTCTGGTAGGCAATCTCATCGTGCTGGTTCCTATGCTGCTCAATTCTCACGGCGGCACTCGCTACGGCATTCCTTTTCCGGTGCTGTGCCGAGCCTCGTTCGGCGTCTTCGGAGCCAACATTCCGGCCATTTTGCGAGCGCTGGTAGCCTGTGGCTGGTTTGGCATCCAGACCTGGATCGGCGGAGAAGCCCTTGACCGACTACTGGGCGTGACGTTTGCTTCCTGGGCCTCCGTGCCTCACCACACCATGATCTGCTTCTATCTTTTCTGGGTCCTCAATATCTGGATTATCTGGAAAGGTATGGACGCAGTCCGCTGGTTTGAAGGCTGGGCCGCGCCGGCCGTGTTGGTGGTGACCATGGTGCTGCTGGTTTACATGGTCAACCGAGCCCATGGCCTGGGCACCATTCTCAGCCAGCCGGGAAAAATGGAAGACTGGCCCACCTTCTTACACCACGTTCCGATTTTCTTGACGGCACAAATCGGTTTTTGGGCCACCCTGTCCCTCAATATGCCCGACTTCACCCGCTATGCCAAAAATCAAAAGGCGCAAATGTTGGGCCAGTCGCTGGGCCTGCCTACCACCATGACCTTGTTCTCGGCCATGGGGGTCATCATCACTTCGGCCACCGAAGTGGTCTATGGCAAAGCGATCTGGGATCCCACCGAGTTGGTGGCCCAACCGGATTTCGCCCACCCTCTGGTGGTATTATTGTCGCTGTTCACCATCGGCATCGCCACTCTGTCGGTGAATGTCGCGGCCAACGTGGTCTCCCCGGCATTCGACTTCGCCAATCTATGGCCGTCCAAAATCGACTTTCGCATTGGCGGCACCATCACCGGCGTCATCGGCATCCTGATCTGTCCCTGGAATCTGGTGGGTGACTCCTCCGCCTACATTTTCACCTGGCTGGCCGGCTACTCGGGCCTGCTCGGCCCACTGGCCGGCATCATGGTGTGCGACTATTGGGTGCTGCGCCGAACCGAACTCAACGTCGACGAACTCTACCAGGAAGAAGGCCGCTACCGCTTTACCGGCGGCTACAATCCGTGGGCCTTTGCCGCTCTGGCCGCCGGCATTTTACCCAACCTGCCCGGCTTCTGGGTCCACCTCGAGAGCACCAAATTGGGACAGAGCGTCGAGGCGGTCCTGGCCGGCTTGAGTGGGGGCTGGCGACCCTTCTTCCAATGGTCCACCCACGTCTATGACTTTGCCTGGATGGTCGGCTTCGCCTTGAGCTTTGGAATCTACTGGCTGCTCATGAAAGGGCCCGGCAAAGGCTACCTCAGGTAGGAATGCGGCCGGTGGCCAGTCGATAGGCAAATCGGGCGCTGTCTTTGAGCGAATTCAACTGGTTGGACACCTCCGCGGAGGGAACCGATTGAAGGGCCTGACCCATCAATTCAAACTGAGTGCTATTGGCCCGGAAGCGCTGCGCCATGGCCGGGTCCCAGTTAGACAGTAGCTCCTCGCGCCCGGGTAACGACTGGCTGTGACCCAATTCCTGGGCCAACTGCTGGTCCAACTGAATGTCTTTGCCCACTCCAGACAGGAAAGTGGGCGTGAACTTCAGTGAGCCGGCCAGGTCGGTGGGCACCCCTACCGACTGGAGTTCGCTGGCCAGGCCCTGGACTGATTCGACGGCCATATCAAAGCTTCCCGAATAGAAGCCGCCCTGATCGGCGAAACGCAGCGCCAGACCATCGCGAAGCACCTCGGCCTGTTTCTCTTGGGGAAGTTGCTGCAGCAACTCCTTATACACTTGCAGGGGGCTCTGTCCATCGTATTTCGTTCCCATGGGCTTTTTGGCTTTATCATCGAAAGGAAAATCCGTGCGAGCTATCAATGCCTTGGCCTCTAAAAACTGGCCCGAATCCCAGCCAAATCTTTGCTGCAACGTCTCTTGCTGCTGATCCATCCACTCCAGGGTGACCTGAGCGCGAGCGGGGCTGCCCGTCTTAACATCGTCGCTGCCCAGTTGCGATCGGTCATCGGCATCGTGCAGGAGGGCCACCTGCTGAATGAACTCTTTGCGCTCTGGCGACCATCCCAGACCGGCCGCAAATCCGCCGGCTGCTTCGGCCACCACCAGGGGGTGGTCAAAATTGTGATAGATTCCGCTGTTGAGGGCCCCAAACTCGTCGCTGCTGAAGTATCGCGAGGCAAAATCGGCCAGCCCGCTCGAAGCCGTCTGTTTCCAAGAGGACCCGGCCGAGCGCGCCAACTGTTCCGCTTTGGGCTGCACCAGGTTTTGCACCGGCTGCCAACGCAGTCGCGTGTTCTCAAGCGGCCCGTTGTCCAGACTGACTCCGTCTGTCAGCGCCGTCTCAGCCGCCTCCGCCGGTCTGGCCGAAGCCTGACCGGGGGTAGGTCTCACGCTCAGCGGGCTAAGTGGAGCGCTTTGCAGGGACCCAATCTTCACAAAGTTAACTTCCTAAGCATAATCGTAGCCAGAGTATATCGCAATGGCGCAATTTCTACGACCCGGGACAGACAAATTGGTCAATTCCAACCACGCCCGGAGGCACTTTCTTCAAAGGCATTGGTGCCGATCAGGGCGAAATGACAGGCCGCAGGGAATCCAAAAATGGATTGAACTAACCACGACAATGGTGGCAAATTTCTACTAGACAATCCATTCGGCCGTATGTATGATGAAAATTCACTTCCCGCGAGGGATTTTATTTCTATCAGGGGGGAAAGTTGGAACCACTCAACTCAACTCAAGCACCGCCCATCAGCGGACCCATTCCTCGCAAACGCAAGGCCAGCGGAGAATTCCTGACCGCCCTGAATCTTTTGGCGGACACCTATGGCCAATCGGCTCAACCCAAACATGCCGGCGAGCGGCCCAAGCGTATCGCCTCCGCCGCCCATTCCTCACCAACCCACCTCGATGAGGGTTTAGCCTGGCCGGAATAGAACTCTTCTGGCTTAGGGCCCGTCGCCAAATAACTCAGGCACATTATGGATCAAACCCTGGTAAAA
>JADMJV010000076.1 GCA_018780265.1 bacterium | reverse complement strand
TTTGGCCAGGGTTTGATCGATGATGTGTCTGAGTTATTTCGCGACGGGCCCTTAGCAAACTCGAGCATCCCTCCAAACATAATACCGCCTTGCGCGTCCAGTAGCAGTGCATCCTCTCCCCTGAGGTCAGTTCAGGCTTGCTCAACTGCTGCTCAAAGCAGCCATGCCACTCGCAAGCCTGTTACGAGTATGCAGGCCCTCCAGAACCGTCCGCAAGCACCAGGAGACGGCGAATTAACTCACCGGCGCCCAAAATGCCGCTTGGTACTTTGAAGCCTCACCAGCGCTACTCAAAACGGTCCAGGCAGCGAAAGTGAACCGCCTGCCCCAACTCATCGTCGCCAACCGACGGACGGTCGCCCAAATCGGCCAGGGTGCGGGCCACTCGCAACAACTTTTCCATGGCCCGAGCGCTCAACTGGTTCCGGGTGGCATAGTCAAACAGGAAGTCCCAGCCATCCGCGTCAACCTCCCCGGTCTCCTGAAAGAAAGCCCGACTCAGGTCCCGATTCAGGCAGCCCCGCTCCTTCTGGCGCAGCCGCGCCCCGGCCACCCGCTGCCGGGAGAGCCGGGAGTCCCCTTGCGGCAACGCCCAACACTCGCGGGCCCCTGGCCGAGCCAGCAGCACCTGCAAATCCAGTCTATCGCGAATCGGTCCCGAAAGCTTGCCCAGGTAGGCCTTGCGGCGAGCCAGGGGGCAACCACAGGGGCGCAAAGGATCACCAAAAAATCCACAAGGACACGGATTACAGGCGGCCACCAACTGAAACCGGGCCGGATAACGCCAACGCTGGCGGGCCCGGCCCACCTCCACCCAACCGCTCTCCATGGCCGTGCGCAGGCCTTCCAGGCTGTCCCGAGCAAACTCGGTGACCTCGTCCAAAAAGAGCACCCCGCGATGAGCCCGGCTCACCTCGCCCGGCAACTGCCCTCCCAACAGCGCCGTGGCGCTGATCCTACAGTGCGGCTCGGCCAAAGGGGCGGCCCGCTCAGGCACACCCGACTGGCCCAGAGCCGATCGAACCGCTGCGACCTCTACCGCCTCCCCTTCGGCCAGATCAGGGATCAGTTCCGGCAAGCAGCGCGACAGCAGGGTCTTGCCGCAGCCCGGCGGCCCCACCCAGAGCAGGTGGTGGCCCCCCGCCGCCGCCACCTCCAGGGCCAATCGGCCCATCGGCTGACCCACCACTTCATCCAGGCGCCCGGGAGCGTCCGTCTTCAGCGGCGCCAAGGCACGCGCCACAGCCACAGGCGGCCGACGGCTCTCCCCCCGCAGCCAGCCCAGCAACTGCCCCAACGATGCTGCCGGCCACAGCTCCAGCCCCTCCACCCAGATCACCTCGGCCAGATTTTCTTGCGGCAGCAGCAGCCTCCTCAAGCCCTTCTCACGCATGGCCAGGGCCGTGTTCAATACCCCCCGCACCGGACGCAATCCCCCATCGAGACTCAGCTCGCCCAGCACCACCGAGTCTTCCAGCGACTCCGGGGGAAAGTGTTGACCCGCTCCCAACACGCCCAGAGCGATGGCCAGATCAAAGCGAGGTCCCTCCTTGCGCAGGTCTCCCGGAGCAAGATTCACGGTGACACGACGGGGAGGAAGGGGCTTCTCTACGCTGCGCAGAGCACTGCGCACTCGGTGAATCGATTCGCCCACCGCAGTATCAGGCAGACCCACCACGTGGACCCCCGGCAATCCCGTGGCCAGATCCACTTCGACTCGAACGAAACGCGCCTCCACGCCGACCAGCGTGGTTGACACCAACTGAGATACCATTAGATTGTTCCCGCCTTTGCGGGACTCGCACTCAACGTGCGGCTGCGTCGCCTACGGACGCTGCCAACCCATTTGCACCCAACCTCTACCTTTTCCTTCCCCAGGGTGGCATAATGGGCCCATGAAAAAACTGCTCTGCATCATGCTGCTGGGCCTCAGCCAGGCCGGCTGGGCTCAACCTCAAATCAAGGTTTTCACGCTGGCCAATCGGCCCGCCTCGGCCACCGTCGAGATCGTTCAAGCCCTCCTTCAAAAGGGCGAAAGCGTGTGGGCCGAAGAGCGCTTGCAAAGGCTTATCGTCAAAGCCGCCCCCGAACGACTCGAGCAGATCCGCCAACTACTGGAACAGATCGACGTACCCGCCCCCCAGGTCTGGCTCACCATCACCCAATCGGCCAGCAGCCCCTACTCCAGCGGGGGATTGCTGCAGGTCAATCAGGGCCAGCAAAACGTGGGCACCAGTCAGCAACTGCTGGTCATGAGCGGCGAGCGGGCCAGCATCACCGTCGGCCAGGATATCCCCACCGTGCAGCCTTTCTGGAGCTACGCCAACGGTCTGGGATTAATCCCGCCGGGGGTCATCTTCCAGCGCGTGGGCACCGGGTTCTCGGTCGAACCCACCGTGATCGGCGACACCATTCGCCTGCGCCTGACCCCCTGGATGAGCTACCAAAGCGCTCAGGGGCCCGGCCGGATCGACTTTTCCGAATCAGCCACCTCGGTTGTCCTCAAAAATGGAGACACCACCGCCGTGTCCAGTTCCAGTGTATCCAACCAGCGGAGCGGCTCGGCCTTCGGATTGATCCTCGGCTACGGCAACCAGCAGACGTCCACCAGTAACCAGATGTGGATTCACGGCGAAATCAAAGTCGACCCTCCCCCTCTGGCGCCCTAAAAGGGCAACCAGGGAGGCCGCGAAGTATAGCCGGCCCAGCCCAGCACAGCCAGCATCGCCAGCACTCGAGGAATCCAGCCCAACCGATAGGCGCTGTAGCCGATCAGGCCGGCCACCAGACCGCCCCAGTGGCCCCAGTTGTCCACCGGCAGACCCATCTTTTGGGGAACGACCGTCAGCACCATTCCGCAGGCGAAAAACAAGCTGATCTTGCCTCGCTCCGGCTCCTGGGGAGGCCACCAACTGTGCAGCACGCGGGCCGCCCAAATCCCAAACACCGCCCCCGAGCAGCCCAAAGCCATGGCCTGAGGCTGATGAATCAGCGATACCAAAATGGAGGCAATGCCCGAAAAGAAGAACAGGTAAATCACCATGGCCGGCCCGGCCACACATTCGACGCTGGCCGCCACCGCCAGCAAACTCAGCAGATTGCAGGCCCAGTGCAACCAGCCGAAATGCAAAAACAGGGGCAGTACCAGTTGTTCAGGGCGGGGGTGAAATCCCCACAGCGGCGGACGCGCGCCCAGCTGACGAAGAGTGGCCATGTCGGTGCTGGCCCCGCCCACACAGGCGGCTACAACCAGACTGGCGACCAGAGTCCAGGTGGCATAGTCAGGACGGCGTCCAACCTTCCCATCTTTCACAATCGAATGCCTCCTGTGCGGCGAATTTCTTGGCCGGGTCCGAGTCCATCAAATAGTCTTCGCGGTTGCTCCAGCCAAAAATGCGACAGCGAAAAACCGCATACTCCGTATCAGCAATCGCCGGAAACTCGCGCCCGGTCTCGACCACTTCGAGGTGCCTGCAGAGCGCACAAATCCGATGTTCCTTCATCCCCGCCTCATCGCCGCCAGAATCGCCTGCATATCCCCAGGAGGGTCGGCCGCAAACTCCAAAGGCGTGTGTTCTACCGGGTGACGAAAACCCAACCGGCTGCAGTGCAGCGCCTGACCATGAATGTCAAAGGGATGACTGCGACGTCCATAGAGGGGATCGCCCACGATGGGAAAGCCCAACCAGGTCAGGTGAACGCGAATCTGGTGGGTGCGGCCGGTGTGAATCTGCACATCCACCAGCGAGTAGTCGCCGCAGGCCTGAGCCACCTCGTAGTCGGTGATAGCCGTCTTGCCCCGCGGATTGACCGCCATACGGATACGATCTACCGGGTGACGCCCGATGGGCTGATCCACTCGCCCCCGCGAAGGCTGCGGACAGCCGTGCACCACCGCCTGATAGTGCTTACTCACCAGTCTTTGCTGAAACTGATGAGTCAGACCCAGGTGCGCCGCGTCATTCTTGGCCACCACCATCAGCCCGGAAGTGTCCTTGTCGAGCCGATGCACAATGCCCGGCTTCTCCACCCCCCGAATCCCCGACAGATCGTGGCAATGGGCCAGCAAAGCATTGACCAGCGTGCCGCTCAGGTTAGAAACCGCGGGATGGACCACCAGTCCTCGCTGCTTATTCAGCACCAGCAAGTGGCTGTCTTCAAAAACAATCTCCAGCGGAATATCTTCGGCTTGTGGTTCCGCCGGTTCCAACTGGGGAATCTCCACCAGCACTTCCTGAGGAGGCTTCAGCTTGGAGGAAGCCTTGCCCGGCCGCCCCCCCAACAACACTCGACCAGCCTCGATCCAGTCCTGCAATAAAGAACGGGAACGCTCCGGTAGTTGCTGCACCAAGAAATGATCGAGCCGCAACCCCTCATGCTCCGCCAAAACACTGAATTCCCTGACCTCGCACTCCTGATCCTCGGCCTCTTCATCAAACCAGGTGGGGTCCACCTTGCGACGACTCATGACGCGCCAGTTACAATCGTGGCCCGCCGGGCCCTCCATCGGTTCTTCACTGTGCTACTATACGATGCACCCGCAACCCGGCCTGCCTGGACGTTCCTCAGGCCCGGGAGAGAATGTAGCCTGCGCGGCTTTGTCGGTCAGGGTCAGGCCAACCGGACCTCCCACCAAAATCACCGGACCGTCTGGGAAGGCGAAAGAGAGGCTCCGTCATCGCTGCTAGTTGAACCAGGCCGCGAAGCCGCGGAAATTCCCCCGGAAAGCTCGGCTCAGCCGTTCCCAAAACAGCGTCGACGTAACTGTGCCCTCTTCCAGGTAGGGCGCGGCCGCTGTGCCCTGCCACCAGAGGACCGCGTCGAGGCGCGTGGGCTGGGTGAATACGCGCCGCAAATTGATGCCCTTTACCGGCTGATTCGTTCGCCAGAAAGGCAGCAGTGTGGTGCCGGCCAGAATTCGCTCGCTCTCATCAAGAAACTCATGCCACAGTTTGACCTGTCCCTGGGTGACCTGCCATTCGGGTCCTAAACCACGCTGGCCGGGGTTGGGAATCCACTCAAAGTCATCATCGGTTTCAGCCAGCAGGCAACGCCAGGAGCGGCGACTCAACGCTATCACCTGTTCCAGGTGCTGCAGGGCCGATTGCATCCGGGCCGGTTGCTGGACCGGCAGGTCGACCAGGTGAATGAATGCGATCAGATCGCTGAACTCACTGATACTGTTGAAGGAAGAGGTCTGATGCAGGAACGGAAATGGCATGACCGGCCGGGCAAAAAAGAGATGCGCGGTATGGTCAAAAAGGCGCTGCGTGTCGTAGGCCAGCGCGGTTTCGGCCAGGGCCGCCAGCAGGTGACAGTAGCCTTCCAGCCAGCGCACATCGGCCACATCGAGATGCAATCCAAAGCGCCTGGCCACCGATTCTTTGACGGTGATGCGATTCAGCCGTGCAAATACCCGCCATAGAGTCTCTTCCGGGCGGGCCACACCGTCACCGTTCAGATCCAGTCGAATTTGACCGAGGCGAAGGGGCACCTTCACCTCCGAAAGGTCCTCGATGGAGGCAAGGGTGGCGCTGGTCTGAGTCAGGCCTTGCAGCAGGTCGGCCAGGGCCTGGCGCAGCTGAAGATTGGTTACCGGCTCCGCCTTGGGATTGACCTCTACCGGAAAACGCAGGAAGGGGATCAAGTCGCCAAACTTGGAGTCGCAAAGCCCGTAGCGGTACATGCTCTGGGAATACTGTTCCAGCGCACCCAGAAACTGCACCAGGGCCAACTGAAAACGCAATTCATCGCGCTGGGGAAACTCGCGTAGGACTGCTTCCACAGCTGCGCGAGCATGGGCGATGCGCCCTTCAGCCAGATCGTTCTGGATCAAACGCGGCTGTGCCACAGATGTGTGAGCCAGGCCAATGAGCAGCCCTAATTGCGCCAGGGTCTGACGGGAGAAGAGATTCATGCCCGTGCTCTTCGCAGCCGGAGTCCGGCTCGCCTGGTAGGAGTGACTCAGCTGGCACGATCAGGCCCGCCAAGAACTCCGCGAAAAGGGTAGCTGGTCGCGTATGGTAGGCGGCGGCGCGGTCACCTCTAGCAAGGACCCCTCCGAATGGGTTCACCTTCAGGTGCGCTCCTTGTGGCAAAGATCAGCGGTCGGCCAGGAGCGTGGCCAGCTGCCCCCAAGGCCCACCCCAACAGGACAACCCCGGCAACCCGTCCAATTCCCCCCCTGGTAGCCCTTGAAGATATCGACGGAATCGTCTTCTGGCGCGAAGACGAAATCGCCGCCTTCACTCCCGAATTCCAAGGCCGCCTGCGAGGCGTCAAGCGAGATGGCTCCGTCGCCCACCTGACGGGCCCCGTCCCTGCCGGTCCTTGGGTGGCCCTGGGGGAATCGTGGGTATTACCGCAGTGGCTCACCCAATTGCCCGACAATAGCTGGCAAGACCCGGCCGGCTTCATCCATCTGCCCCAGTTCCTGCCCCAGCCAGACCCATTCCCACTTCCACCCCCCGTCACCGGCCTTGAATGCGGGCGAGACCAGGTAATCGGCCTGCAAGCAACCGGAAAAAATCAGTGCCTCTGGCTCACCGACCAGGGCAACATCCCCTGGGAAATGAGCCTGAAGGAGGCGGCCCGGCGACTGCCCGAACGGGTCAGGGTTCAGGCCGGTCTCTACCTCAATCGCACACGTCTGGGCCGCATTGTGGCCGAGTCCAAGGAATACCCTGTGTGCCGCCCAGCGCCATGACCTGAGAAAACCCGGCCTGCATCAGGGCCAGGGCATCGACCACGCCCTCGACCAGAACCACCTGAGAAGCGCCACGGGCCGCCTCCACATAGAAGAGACCGGCCTTGCTGCCGGCACAGAATCGGTGGGGCACCTTCGATTTGGGCAACGTGCTGCGCCCATAAAAGCCCACCACGCGGCTGCTTTTGTCTTTGAGCGGGAAGACCACCGACCGGGCAAAGAACTCCTTTCCCTCCCCGTTGAGAATGCCCACCCGCTGCAACAGACTGCGCTCAGCCGCGTTGGTGATGGCTAGCAGTTTTTCGCCGTCGCAGTAACCGACTTGCAGGCTGCGCAGCAGGCCTTTGTCGGTGATTCCCCGGCTCTCCAGGTAGGCCAGGCCCTCGGACCTTTCACAAAAGGCCTGGTGCCACACCTCGGCCACCCGGACCATTAGCTCGTAGGGGAAAGGCTCTTCTGGCACTGGCTCCGCCGGGGCTAGCTCGACCTGGTGCCCGCCAGCCAGCTGGCGCAACTCCGCCACCGCTTCGGGGAACGGCAGTTTCCCATGCTCTTGCAAGAAGGTGAGATGATCCACGGACTTGCCGCAGCCGAAGCAGTGATACACGCCCTTCTTGCGGTCGATGGACATCGAGGGCGTGGTCTCGGCGTGGTATGGGCAGAGCGCCTTGAGGCTGCGTCCCATCTTGCGCACGGCCACACCGCAGGCTTCAAAGAGGGTCACCAGGTCGACGCAGGCCTTCAGGTCATCGATTTCTTGGCGATCAGGGGTCGGCGTCACAGGGCCTCCAACTCTTGGCGCAGCTCTATGGCCGTTTTGAAGCTGCCCTAGGCGGTGCTGCCTGGGAACAGGCGTGAAAGTATGGAGAGCGTGACGGCGATCCTCTTGGCCGACAAGGGGGTCATTGAGTTCCTTTCATCATCCGGAGTGCGAGGGACGGTCACTCGATCGGGATTTTTTAAGAAAAATAGTCTAGGTAAAATATGCGATATGCATACGCGCTATATACGACACCGTATTTTTCATCAAGGGCCTGGTCCTTGATGAAAACAACGATGTCTTGCTACAATGGGCTTTGTGACTGGAGATAATGTCGTATGATTGGCCAACGTATCCGCGTACTTCGTAAGAGACACTATTGGACTCAAAAAGATCTGGGAGAAAAAGCTGGAATCGAGCCCAAGAACATTGGCGGCTATGAGTCAGGACGCCTCAAGCCGTCACGGAAGACGCTCGAAAAATTTGCGCAGGCCCTTGGGGTCAGTCTGGAAGACTTGATCGCTAGCGAGAACCAAATGGAAGAGTCAGGCGAGCCGGACGATCAAGAGATCCTGGAACTCGTTCGCGAAATGCACAAACTTCCAGAGTCTGAAAAGGTCCATCTCAAATGGGTGATTTCAGTGGCCCTTCGGCAACATAAGATCCAAGCGGCGATGGTCAGTTAGAAGCCCGCACGCAAGCAACAGGAGGCATCAGTGACCCGCCAATCCCTTTACCGACTCATAGACTCGCTGCCAGAGGGTGAGCTTCAGGCGGCCGCCCGCTACTTACAGTTTCTCAGCATCACACGGGACACGCCCCTTGAGGAAGAGGCCTTCTCCGAAGAAGAGCTGACTGCGATGCAAGAGTCCTGGCAAGAGATGGAACGTGGAGAAGTCGTGGCCTTCGAGGACGTCGTCCAAGGCCTGGATCCTGGCTTCTCCTTCGGCTCGTGAGCTGGCAAATCGTCTTCACTGCGAGGGCCAAGAAAGAACTCCGGTCAGTTCCATCTTCTGATCGCATCGGAATTTACCGCGCCTTGGAGAAGCTGGCTGGAGACCACCCTAACCTTGACATCAAAAAGCTTTGGGCAGAGCCGCCTCAATGGCGATTAAGAGTCGGCAAATGGCGCCGAATCTACGCCAAAGGCGAAGCCTCCAACCTCACGGATCCCAAGGGCCCTCCAGTGCCTACTCTTACCGTCCTGAACGTATTCGACCGCAAAGAGGGATACTGAC
>JADMJV010000196.1 GCA_018780265.1 bacterium | reverse complement strand
CAGGCAGGATGCGTGCATCATGCCTGTCGCTTCGCGCCATGCCTGGCGCACCAAACAAACGAGCCCCCTGCTCGGGCAGGGCTCGAGCCAGGGACTCCAGTTCTCGAAGTCGGTTGATGAACATGGAGGAGTAGATTCGGGCGGACATAGTCTACTCCTGGTTAGTCTACTCTAGAGTAGACTAATCGGTGGTCAGGGGGTTTCTCGGCCGCGGTGTTGGGCCAGGCCCATCAAGAAGAGCAGGGAGAGAATCCCGAGGGCGGCCTGCTGGTCGCTTTCGGCCGGAGTGGCGATGATGGTCACCAACGCCACCAGTAGGCCCAACTCCCACATAAACCAGTGAGCGCGAGCGGGATCCAGGGGACGATTGAAGGCGGCTGAAGCATCGATATCCATGTCTGCAGTATAACTGTCAGGCTAGGTGGGCGCTGTGTGCCAGGACACAATCTTCGTTTTCGACGTGGCCAGGAGGGACAACTTGCACCACGAACGGCTGTGGCTTATGCAAAAGACAGCCAATTCTTTGATGATCTGGATTTTATTGGCCGGCCTGGCGGGGGCACGCCCACGCCTGGAAGCGGCTTCTAACGAGTGGAGCGGACCCCTCAAGGCCGGCGCTCCGATGGGCTTTCAGGTACGGGTGGTCAATCGCTCCAAAGAGATCAGCCGGGGAGTGGTCTGTTCGGTGCTGATGCAAGGTCGCAAGTTGGGGCAGGTGGTCTCCAATCCTGATCTGGCTCCCAATGCCGAGATTTTGTTGGAGGGTAGCGTGCCTCTGCCCAGCGATCTGTCGGAGTCGCTCCAGGGCAAGTCGCCTGGCCAGGTGCTAGAACTACAGTTG
The DNA here is from genome assembly GCA_018780265.1 of bacterium. GTDB lineage: Bacteria > Vulcanimicrobiota > Xenobia > Xenobiales > JADMJV01 > JADMJV01. The sequence continues at coordinate 7,988 of JADMJV010000196.1, read as the reverse complement.
CAGCCTTACCGGGTGGCCGACCTCAGCCCGGCGGACATCGCCGTGGAGACAACCGCGGAGGGTATGCGCTGGGTGGTCACAGTGATCAATAAGGGGGCGGCTCCGGCTCCCAATATTCCCTATCGACTGCTCTGGGACGGTCAACCGATTTATCAAAAGAAGCTGTTGCAGGCGGTGGGTCCCGGTGAAAGTCAGCAATTTACTTACGTCGACAAGCGCCCGCCTGAGCGGGGGAAGCACAAACTGGCCTGCGTGGTCGACCCCGACGGTGAACTGGAAGATGCGGACACAGCCAACAATCAGTATCAGTTGGACTGGCAGGGCGCCAGCAATCGCCCTGACCTTTCTATTGGTAGCTGGCACATGGAGCCTGAAACCGCCGTGGTGGGAGAGCCCGTCCGAATCTTCTTTACGCTTACCAACAACGGTGAGGTTGAGATGTTCAAGTTGCCGGTTCAACTCAAAATTAACGACAAAGTGGAGCAAGATAAGAAGTTCTTTCAGTCGCTGCCTCCGGGCGGGGAAGCCGAATTGTCTTTTAGCTGGATTCCCAGCGAGGCAGGCGAGCATAAGCTGCGCCTGATCTGCCAGGGACAGGCTACCTCTCCCAAGCCCATTGCCGTGGCAGGGCGTCCCGGTTACAAACTGCAGTTGGTTTCGGCCGACATACCCAAGCGCAGCCATATGGGCAAGGACTGGATTTTTGATGTGGTCCTCAAAAACCAGGGAACCTTGCCCTGCGACTCGGTGAAGGCAGTGCTTTGGGCCGACGGCAGTCGGGTCTGGAGCGCGCGTTTGAGCAATCCGTTGCCGCCCGGGGGAGAGGCCACCTTGAACTTGCGCTGGTCGGCTGAGCAGCCCGGGACCCATCAATTGCGCATCGAGTTGACCGGTCAGGGGGCCAAAGCCGATCAGGAGGCCGATGTTAACAAGACTTACCCGGTCCAGGTGGATGCCGGTCAGTGAACGGCTGGGGCGTAATCTTTGACATGGACGGGGTTTTGGTCGACTCCAGCCAGGCTCATTTCCAGGCCTGGCAACGTCTGGGTGAAAAAGAGGGGCGTCCTTTCACGCCGGCCATGTTTTTGCGGACCTTTGGCATGCACAACCAACAGATCATGCCCTTGTGGCTGGAGCACGAGGTGCCCCAGTCCGAGATCCATCGCCTGGCCGATTGGAAAGAGGCTACTTACCGCCAACTGGTGCCCACTCTCATGCGCCCGATGCCGGGGGTGGTGGCCTTGATTCGCGCCCTGCGAGCGGAGGGGGTGCCGTTAGCGGTGGGCAGTTCGGGACCGTTGCCTAACATACGCCTGATCCTGGAGAGTTTGCAAATTCAGGACTGCTTTGCGGCACTGTCAACCGGCGAGGACGTGACTCACGGAAAGCCGGATCCTGAGGTATTCATGGTGGCCGCTCGCCGCCTTGCCCTGCCTGCTCAACGCTGCGTGGTGGTGGAAGATGCTCCTCAGGGCGTTGAGGCGGCCAGGAGAGCCGGCATGGCCGTGCTGGCCATCACGTCGTCGCATCGGGCTCAGGATCTGACGGCGGATCGTGTGGTGGAGAGCTTTGCGGGGTTACATCCTGCGGACTTGAAGTCTCTGCTGGCTCCTCGTCGGGAAACACGTCCGGCAAAATCCTCTCCAGTTCCTGAGTAACTCTCTTTTTGCTGGGCTTGCCTTTGCCCAGTCTGAGCAGAGCCTCCTTGAGGCGCTGTTGGAGCGATTGGGCGCGTTTCTCCAGTTCTTTTTTCTCGGGGATGGTGCCCGTTTCAAACCAGCTTAAGGCTGTATAGCCTATGGTCAGCGTGGCCGAGGCTGCAATCGAGGCGGACAAAACCCAGCCCGGAACTCCGGCAAACTTGCTCAGTTCCTGGCACAAAATACGGGCCAGCCAGCCCGCTCCAAAGGTCGATGCCAGCTCCAGAACACTTTTAAAGGTAAGCTTGTTGCCGTAAATTTGGGCCAGTGTCAAAACCATGTTCCCCTGCAGCAAGGTGAGCGGAATCACGTCCATCAGTGGAAGCGGGGTCAGCCCCACCAGAGCCGACAGCACGGCGCAGCGACGGATAGCTTGCCAGGCCAGTTTACGGCGCAAATTGGGCAGGGCCTCGGCCACTTTGAGCAACAGTTTGGGCTCGGCGGCGGTGATCTCCAATACCAACTGGTCTACGCCGGTGGAGTTTTGGGCACTGACCGGAATCACCGACTCCAGCGACAGATCGAGAATGCGGGCCGCTGACTCTCGCACCAGTTTGCGTTGGGCCGCCGGAATCAGGTCAATCTTGTTGAGAACCACCAGATGGGGCTTGCCCAGGCTCAATATTTTGCGGTAGAGGGCCCGGTCGCTGGCTGTCACGCTGCCGGTGGCGTCAAACACCACCAGCAAGAATTCGGCCTCGTCGGCGGCCTGAAAAGCCACGTCGTGCTCGCTGCTGCCGCTGTCGCCGCCGTGGTCGGCACCCGGGGTGTCCACCAATTCAAACAGGCCCACATCGCTGCTCTGGGGCTGTTTTGTGGTGCCAGGAACGGGGCTGCACTGGGCTTTGTCCTGCGAGCGATGAACCAGCGCGTTGTAGAGCGTGGACTTGCCCACGTTGACGGGACCGATGATGGCTACCCGACTGGCCTTTTGCATCACGGGGGCGGCGCTGCGCTGCAATAGCTTGAGCAGGTCTACTACCGAGGCGGGATTGCGTTTGACCAGCTTGAGAAAGCTGCCCAGCGTCAGTTCGGCCTCTCGGCGTACGTCGGCCGGCATCTGGTTCCACAGGTTTTCCACGACCGGGCGACTGTCGTGGGGCAGGGCTTCTAAAAGGAGTCTAAGCTCGTTATTCACACCGTTCCCTTCTCGCCTGCGGGCGCAGACCCCCTCTCGGACAGATTTACTACCGCCCAAGAGGAACAATTGAGGGCGATTCGAACATCCAAGCAGTCCAAGGAGGAGACAGGCTGTTGTTTGATTTCTTATTCCCGCCAGAGGTAGTTGAGTTCGTCAGCCTGGTTGACCGACGTCTGACCTTCAAGTGTAAAAAGGCTTATAAGAGCGGCCAGACGGTGCGTGTGAAGGTGGAAGTTCCCACTCAAAACGGACCGCAAACGCTGCAATTGCCCGTGGTCGTTACGTCGCAACGGGCCATTCCGGGCGAAAAAATGCGCATCGCCGTGTCGGATGTTCCGGCCGGGTCCAATCAGTTGGCCCAGATTCGCCAGGTGATGGACAACGCTGCCATCGCCGAGAAAAGCGACGCTGGCGCTCGTCGCCGTCCCCGTCATCGCCTCAGTTTGCGACTGCTCAGCAAAGATTTGCCCGGCTTCAAAGCCCTGTCGGTGGACTACAATGCCCTCGGCCTGCAGATTCAGACGGAAGGGGACATTCCGACTGGCAAGATTCTGGCTCTCAACATCGAGTTGGAAGGGGGCAATATGCCCCGCGTTCTCTGCCAGGGCAAGGTCTGCTGGTGCCAGCAAGTGGAGCGCAAGCGCTATATGATCGGAGTGGAGTTCGTCAACCTGCCCCCTCAGATCGAGCAGGAGTTGGAAGATTTTGAAAAGTTGTTGCTGGTGCGGGAGCGGGGCGATATCCAGCAAAAAACGTCGTTGGGCACGGTTCCGCTCACGGATGCCGAAGTGTATCACGGCGATGGAGAAGCGCGCTCGCTGGGGGTCAACCTTCCCTCCGCCCCTCCACCGCCTCCACCCCCCACGTCTGGAACCTCGGTTCTCTGACTCCAGACCATCCCTTGCGAGGGTTGGAAGCGGCCTGTCAGTCCATGCTGCAGCAAAGCCTCAGTGTGCCCGAGTGGGCTCATCATTGGTCTGTCTGTCGGGATTATTTGGAACTTGTCCAAGTGCCGGCGCGCCTGCACCAGCAGACTCTCGACTGCCTGGAGAACTGGCGAGAGTTTTCACAATCCGCCTCGCTGGCTTGCCTGGACCGCTGCCTGGGCGACCTGGGCCAACTGGTCCCGCACTGGGATCATTGGTGGTGGGTGGCTCAACGTAGCGGCCAACCCTGGCCACGTCCATCTGCTTCACGCGAGTGCCTGGCCGTTACCCGTCAGGGCTCACGCAGCCGGGTGAGCTGGACCTGCCCTGGCTGCGGCTGGCAGCTCAGCTGGGATGTCCAGGTGGCCGTCTGGGAATCGCTGGTGTGGCCAGGTCCGGTGACCTGCCCTTTGTGTCCAGAAGCCAGCAGCGATGGCCCCCACCCCGCCGAAAGTCCTCCGATTGGGTCCGCCCGGTGATTTCCTGAAAGGCCAGCGCCGGGTCGAGACGAAATCGAGTGTCGTTGCAACTGAAGATCAGTTGCCCGCCCGGCCGCAACAGCCGCTTCAGTCCGGTAAGCAAAGACAGATGCAGCTTTTGCAGATCAAAGGTCTGCTTCATTCGCTTGGAATTGCTGAACGTGGGTGGGTCACAAATGACCATGTCATACCGCTGCTGCGCGTCCAGCGCGTGGGGCAGCCACTGGAGCACATCGGCCTGTACAAACAGGTGAGGGCGATGAGGCAGGCCGTTCAGAATAAAATTGCGTCCGGCCCAGTCCAGGTAGGTGTTGGACAGATCCACGCTGGTTACGCGGGCGGCTCCCCCCAGCGCGGCCGCCACCGAGAAACTGCCTGTGTAGCAGAACAGGTTTAGCACCTCGGCCCCGGCAGCCTGTTGGCGTAGCCAGGCCCGAGTGAGTCTATGGTCCAGAAAGAGCCCCGTGTCGTGATGGCCGTGCAGGTTGACTTCAAATTTCATGCCATGTTCTTCCACTACAAAAGACTGCTCTGGCTGGAGTTGGGTGCCTTCGCGTGGGGCTCGATTTTTGACCACGATCTCTTTCAAATCCAGCAAGGTGACCATTTCCTGTTCCAACTCCGCGCTCCAACTGGCTCCCTCGGACAGAGTCACCAGCGCCCGGCCCTGGTAGTCGTCGATGGTGAGGGGATACTCGGGGATGTCGTGGTTGTACAGGCGCAAACAGCAAAAGCCCTGGCGGCGGCCCCATTTGCGCAGATGGCGGGCATTTTTAGCGATCCGGTCGCCCAGCATAGTCATTCAGGGGGCTGCTTCGCAAAGCGGGGCAGGGCCGCCTCCAGGAGGGTTTTGCCGGGTTGCTGGCACAACCCCTGACTATGAGATTTTCGCGTGTTTTCTTGCTGGTCATGGATGGGTGCGGGGCTGGCACGGCCCCGGATGCTGCCCAGTTTGGTGATTTTGGGGATAATCTGGGCGATACGCTGGTCCATACGGCTCGCGCCGTGGGCGGCCTCAAGATCCCCACATTGCGAGCATTGGGGCTGGGCAATGCGCTGCAACTGGCTGGGGGAGATCCGGTGGCCCGGCCAGTGGGCTGCTATGGCCGCCTTATGGAGACTTCCCAGGGGGGCAAAGATACCGTAACCGGTCACTGGGAGATGATGGGCATCAGTGTGGACGAAGCTTTTCCCACCTATCCCGCCGGCTTTCCTGCCGAGCTGATCCAGGCCTACGAGCGGGCCATCGGTCGCAAGGTTCTGGGCAACAAGGCCAGTTCGGGCACTACGATTTTGCAGGAGCTGGGCGAAGAGCATCTGGCCACCGGATTCCCCATCGTCTACACCAGCGCTGACAGCGTTTTTCAGATCGCCTGCCACGAGGGTGTGGTACCGGTGGAGCAACTTTACCAGTTCTGCCAGCAGGCCCGCCACTTGTTGCAGGGCGAGCATGGCGTGCAGCGCGTTATTGCCCGGCCCTTTGAGGGCTCCAGCCGCGCCGATTTTCGGCGCACCGAGCGGCGCAAGGATTTTCCCATTACCCCCCCGGCCAATGTGATCGATAGCCTGCACGAGGCAGGCGTCTTTACGGCCGGGGTGGGAGTGATTCCTGAGGTCTTCGGGGGACGCGGCTTTGTCCATGCCGAGCGCACTCAGAGCAACCCCGAGCACCACAAGGCCACCATGCGCCTGGCCGCCTCCCACCAGCAGGGGTTTGTCTTTGTCAATTTTGAGGATTTTGACATGCTCTATGGTCACCGCAACGACCCGGCCGGATTTGCCGCCTGCCTGGAGCAGTTTGACGGCTACGTTGCCCAGTTGATGTCGGTGATGACTCCAACCGACCTGCTCTTAATCACGGCCGATCACGGCAACGATCCCACCACTCCCAGTACCGATCATTGCCGCGAGTATGCCCCTCTGTTGCTGTATAGCCCGGGCGTAGAGGGCGGGCACGACTATCAGATCCGTCCCACTTTTGCCGACCTGGGCGCCACCGTGGCGGCCGCTTTCGATGTTGCCGCTCCCGTCTTGGGGAGACCGCTGCTATAAAGGTGCACGCCCAGGTTACCATGGGGGAACTGCTGGACCAGTGGCCCAGCGCTGCCCTCACCTTGTTTGCCCGATTTGGAGTGGGAGGGCGTGACAAGTTGGGGTTTCGCGCTCAACAGACTCTGGATCAGGTGCTGGCTCGCCATCTTCTCTTTGACGTCCCTCTGGTGCTGCAGCGATTAGAGGAGGCCGAGATGGCTCAACGGGCCTTTCGCATCGCTCCCGCTCAGTTCGCCGCCCGCCTCGGTTCGCTGCCGCTGGTCGATTGTCGGTCGGCTGCCGAGTTTGCCTTGGGGACTTTGGCCGGGGCTCGTCTGCTTGACGCCGGCGTGGCCGCCGAGGTCAAGGGTCAACCGGTGATGCTCTTTGATCAGAAGGGTCCCATGGCCGGAGCGGCCGCGGTCCACCTGGCCAAATTCGGTTGCACACCTCAGGTTTTGGACGGCGGCCTGCTGGCCTGGGTCGAGAATGTCGATGCCGATTTTCCCGTGTGCGGAGGCTCAGGGGCATGCTGCATCTTGCCCGACTGGAATCAGGCCCGCTTCCCCTGCACCGCCGTGGCCGAACCTCTGGAAGGGCGACCGGGCGAGGTTCCCTTTGAGTGTCTGCGCCTGTGGCGCAGCGGCAACTACCTGGCCGTGCTGCGCTACCACAGCGAAGACTGGCCGGCTCTCAGTCGTCAGGTGATCGACTGGCTGCCCGCCCTCGAAGAACACCCCTGGCGCTCTCAAGTCCGCCCCGATTGGTCGGCCCGACTGGAGCAGGTGTTGGCCCAAGAAGTCCAGCCTGATCTCACCTCCCACAAAGGCGTGGTGCAACTGGTCGGGTTGCATAACGGAGTGGCCAGGGTTAGCCTGGGGGGAGGCTGTCAGGGCTGCAGTTCGGCGGCCATCACCGTGGGTCAGGACATTGCCGCGGCCCTGTTTCGGGTCGTGCCCGAGCTAGAAGGGGTAGAAGACGGCAGTCTGCACGATGACCCTGACGCGCAGCCGCACCACTAGAGGAAACGGCGACTACGGAAGACCCCCGTGTGAACCTACCGACAATTTCAAGCCCAATGAGCAAGAGCCCCTTCTTATTCCCGCAGTCCTTAAGGCTCACATCGTCGCCAATACCTCCAGCTGGTCCTCGGAGGGCCTGAGCAGGGTGAGCCACCGGTTCCGGTCGGCCCCCTCCTCTTGAATCCACGACCCGAGGCTCCGATTCGCGACTCTGACGTCCGGTCTATTGTCGAATCAGGGCCGACGAGCAAAACGGGGTCGCGGTCGAACCAATGTCCGGACTTGGAACCCGCCTTCCCAAGTTCTCAGGGATATCGCTGCTTGAACTGCTGCAGCAATTCCGTTCTCCAGACTGGTTGGGACAGCCCCAGGGAGCTCAGGCAGTAGCGGCCATTCTTGAAGAGGGTAGACCAGTGGCGGTTGCCCTCTAGATAGGCCACTTGGTTCGTCAGGGTCTGCTGCACCAGCGCCAGGTCGGCTTCATATCCGGCTTGCATAGCCTGAACGGCCTCCCAGTGCGGCCAGAGCTTGAACTCGGGCCTGGACGAACTCCCACCTTCCCGACAAACGCCGCTGAAAACGAACATCGCCGCTGTGCCAGCGGTTGAGGGAATCGAGGTGGAGCAGGCGTTGCTGAGTAACCGTTCACCCCCCTCTACCCAAGGCTGAACCGAGCCAGGACAGTCGTA
>JADMJV010000135.1 GCA_018780265.1 bacterium | reverse complement strand
CACGCCAAAAAGAACCGTGCCGCCCAGAAATAGCCATATCCCGGCGGGCAGGACAGGAACCAATAGCCATTTTTTCAGGGAGACATGACCCATGCAAGGGAGCATACCACAAAGGGCCAAGGCCAGCAGGTCGTCATTGCCTGGCGGCTTCCACCAACAATCTGACCTCGACCTCTTCACCCAGGACCGAGCCACCTTTGTCCAGGTTGGAATTCCAGATGATGCCAAAGTCTTTACGGTTGATGGAGAAGTCGCTGCGGAATCCGGCAACCTCTCCCTTGAAACCCTGTCCGACTCCCAAAACGGTCACGGGCACCAAGATTTCCTTGCTTACCCCGTGGATGGTCAGCGTACCCAGCACGTCAAGCTTGCCCGGACCGCGTGGGGCCACTCGTTTGCTTTTGAAAGTTAAGGTTGGGTATTTGGCGGTGGCAAAGAAGTCATCCCCTTTGAGATGGGTATCGCGTTTCTCGTTGTCGGTGAAGATGCTGTCCGATTTCACGCTAAACTCAACGCTGCTGTTGCCAACTTCTTTGGCGTCGTAGGCAATGCTTCCCTGGAAGTCGCGGAAGCGACCCTCCACCTGGCTGACCAGGTGGCGGATGTTGAAAATAACGCTGCTATGCACCGGATCTACTTTGTAGGTCGCCGGTTGAGCGGCCGCCATTCCCATGCCAAAAAACCAAAAGCCCAAAATCAGTCTCTTCATGTTGTGCAAATCTCCCTGTCGTTCATACTGTTTCAACAGGGTATATATTTCTCGATAGTGGATCAATAGTCAAAACGGAAACGCTTGCTTTCTTGAGGAGAAACCATGGACCAAATTTTGGGCATTCGAGTCTTCTGTGCCGTTGTCGAACTGGGAAGCTTTGTGGCCGCTGCAGCGCGTCTGGAAATGTCTACGTCGATGATCAGCAAGCACGTCAGTCAGCTAGAACGCAGACTGGGCGTACGTCTTCTTCATCGCACCAGCCGACGTCTCTCGTTGACCGAAGTTGGCCGGGCTTATTGGGACACGGTGCGTCAGGTGCTGGAGGATTTGGATGAGGCCGAATCGGCGGTGACCCGCGAATCGGAGCGACCCCGTGGCAAACTGCGTCTGACAGCGCCGGTATGGTTTAGCAATTCTCGCTTTGCCCAGGTGGTGTGCGCCTTTCACCACAACTATCCGGACGTCTCCTTGGACCTCGACCTGAGCGATCGCATGGTGGACATAGTGGAGGAAGGCTACGACCTGGCTCTGCGCGTCAGTTCGGATCTGCAGACGTCGCTGCTCAATCGGAAAGTCTGCAGCCTGCGCTTTCATCTGGTGGCCTCACCAGATTTTGAGAAGGGTCGCAAGTTTGAGCGTCTGGAAGATTTGCGAGGCTGTTCTACCCTGGACTACACCTATGCTGGCTGGGGACACCGGGTGAGCGGTGTGGAAGTCAGTCCAGTGCTGCGTTGCAATAGCACCAGCATGTTGCACCAGGCCGCCTTGACCGGTTTAGGGATGGCCTGGCTACCCGAATGGTTGGTGGAAGAAGACGTGAGCCAGGGGCGCTTGCGCAGGCTGTTGCCGGAGATTAGCTGGCCCAGTCCCACTCTGTACGCGGTCTGCTCCAGTCGACGTTATCTTTCGGCGCGGGTGCAGGTGTTTCTGGCTCACCTGGAGCGTCTCAATAGCCAGCTCTGATGATGCAAATCATTTCGGGACAAGCCGGCGGCAGCTACTGTGGCAGTTGTGTGGATACTTATTGCTAACGGTAGTCGAGCTGCGCTCTACTTTCGCCCCCTGGCCAACGGCGGCTTGGAGCCGATTGACGAGTGGGTCTATGAGCCCGAGTCCGGCGACGGGGACCGGAGTCGGGAGGCGGCACGGCAGGACCTGCATAAGTTTGCCAGTCAACTGGTCGAAGGATTGGAGGCATGGGAGCCACGCATGGAGCGACTGCTGCTGGTAGCCCCGCCCCGGATGCTGGGTGAAATGCGGCCTCTGCTCAATCGAGGTGTGCGTACCAAGGTGGAGGGAGAGTTGGCCAAGGATCTCACGCGCGAACCGTTGCAAAATCTTCCTTTTCGCCTGGACAAATTGCTGCGCGGCTGAACTCAGCATCCGGATCTGGCGCTGATGATGTGCGGGTCTCTCGGGGTCGTTTTGAACAACCACCCTTGAAAACGGGTCTACCCTTCGAGGCGGATGGCCACCATCTGGATGTTGGTCATCTCCTCCATCGCAAAGCGCACTCCCTCGCGGCCCAGGCCGCTCTGGCGATTGCCCCCGTAGGGCATGGGGTCGGCCCGAAAGTTGGGGGTATCGTTGATGATGACACCCCCAAAATTGAGGCGCTTGACAGCCTGCAGGGCGCGGTTGATGTCTTTGGTGAAAACGGCCGCCTGTAACCCAAATTGGGAATTGTCGGCCTGTTCCAAGGCCTCTTCAAAGGTGTCACAGGAGATGACTGAAGCCACCGGTCCAAAGGTCTCCTCGGCCAGTACTTTCATTTCCGGCTTGCACCCCAACAGCACGGTGGGCCAGTGGACGGGGCCTTCGCGCCGCCCTCCGCTGGCCACCTGGGCGCCTCCTTGTTTGGCTTCGCCCACCCAATTTTCAATGCGGCGAGCCTCGTCTTCGGAAATCATGGGACCTACGTCGACTCGTTCGTCGAGGGGATCGCCCACCACCATCGCTTCGCTGGCCGTGATGAATTTTTCGGTAAAGGGTTCATAGACACTTTTTAGGGGGTAAATGCGCTGCACCGAGATGCACACCTGACCCGAGTTGTAGTAGGCGCCCACGGCGCAGCGTTTGGCGGCGGCTTCGATATCGCCGTCGGGGGCGATGATCACAGGCGCCGAGTTGCCCAGTTCCAGGGTCACTTTTTTGATGCCCGCGATCTCCAGAATGCGCCGGCCCACTCCGGGACTTCCCGTGAAGGTAACCTTGGAGACGCGCGGGTCGGCCACCAGCCATTCACCCACGGTGCGACCGGGGCCCACCACCAGGTTGATGGCCCCGGGCGGCAGACCGGCCTGGACCAACTTCTGGCAGAGCAGCACGGAACTGAGAGGGGTGGTGGAGGCGGGCTTGAGCACCAGGCTATTGCCGGCCGCCAGAGCGGGGGCCACCTTGTGGGCCACCAGATTGAGGGGGAAATTGAAAGGGGCGATGGCCGCCACTACCCCCACCGGTCGGCGCACCCAGTAGCCGAAGTAGCCCTCTCCCGAAGCGGTGCCGTCCAGGGGCACGGTCTCACCATGGAGGCGACGCGCTTCTTCGGCGGCCACCGTAAAGGTCGAAACGGCCCGGTCAACTTCAGCCCGGGCATACTTGAGGGCCTTGCCAGCCTCGGCGGCGATCACGCGGGCCATCTCCTCGCGCCCTTCGATCAGCAATTGGGCGGTGCGCAACAATATTTCGTGGCGGCGGTGGGCGGGCATCTCGGCCATCACCGGGGCGGCGCGGTGGGCTGCGTCGACGGCTTCATCCAATTCTTCGCGACTGACCTCGGGCAGAGCGCCGATTTCGGCGCCCGAATATTTGTTGCGCACGGTCAGCAGACGCCCGTCCCCCCGCCATTGTCCATCGATAAGCAATTTGCATTCCAGCATGGCCACTACCCCTTGTTAGAAATCCTGAGGGGTCGCCTTTCCGTTTTGCACGGGCCAAACCTGCCCGCTGCGTCGGCGCAGTTGTTCCAAGGTCACCAGCCCGGGTTGCCGCTGGCGCAACCGGCCTCGGCCATCCAACCAGCAAACCTGGGGCATCTGGCGGTCGGCTTCCCAAAAGGGGGCATAGTGCCGGTAGGATTCCGATTCGGGTTGGTCCACGTTCACGTAAACCAGTCGCAGCGGTCCGCGGTATTCGGCTACAAAGCGCTTCCAGACCGGCTCCATGGCCACGCAAGCGCCACACCAAGGGCCGCTAAACAGGACCACGGTGCCTGGCCTCTGGGATAAGGCTGAAAGGAACAGCAATTCCAACATGGTGGGGTCCCTTCTGGAGGACTGACGAGGCTCCCCCTGAATCTATACGGCAAGCCCTTATGGGGGAATGGAGGATAACGTGGAATCACGCAGAGAACATCCCGGTTTTACCGGCGAGGACTTGGCCGAGCCCAGAGTGGCCGGTCACAACGTCTATCAACCGCAGACCAACGTCAGCTTTCAACCGCGAGCGCGCACCGAAATGATCCAGGAGACCTACCGTCTGCTGGCGGTAGCGGTATTTTGCGCCATGGCTGCCTGCTGGTTCGCCTCGCGAACCCTACCCTTGATTCAATTTTTGATGACCACGCCGGGACTGATTCTCAGCCTGTTCGCCATCAACGCCGTGCCCCAAATCGCCCGGCGTATGCTGGGGTCGGACAGTCGCACCGGCACTATTGTGCTGGCCCTCGACGGTCTGCTCAGCGGTATCGCCCTCTCGCCGCTGGTCTTTCTGGCCTTGCTGGTCAGCGGAGTGGGCGAAGATTCGCCCAATCTGGTCCAGTCGGCCCTGGTCATCACCGCCTTTGCCTTCCTGGGCGTCACTTTCTATGTCCACAAGAGCGGGGCCCGCTTCAACTGGGGGGGCGGCCTCTTCTCCGGACTCTTCTTTACAGCCATGGGACTGCTGGCTGTTAACATGTTCTTCCCGGGCATGAGCGTCATCGGCTTGGTGCTTCTGGGCGTGGTGGGGATTCTGGGCGTCGTCCAGATCCTCTACGGGACCTCCGTGGTGCTCAACGATCCCGACTTCAACGACCCGGTATCGGGCGCGCTCATTTTGTTCGCCGGTATCTTCAATCTCTTCCAGGTGATTCTCAACCTGCTGTTGAGCTTCGGCCGCCGCGACTAATCTGGTAGCGGCTCTGAGAAAAAGGCCCCGAGGCGACTCGGGGCCATTTTGGTTGTGCGCCAGGCTTGGCGCACAACGCCAAACCTGAAGGCTGTTGTAAGGACAGCCGCCGTCATAGTCGTAGAGGGTCCTTGCGCTGGACCCGCGATGGCCCAAAAGCCTGGACCGAGCTTGAACACGTGCCCGGCTCAGTGATCGCAGTCCCAATCTGGCTGGAACTGTACCGGCATTCTGCGCACGTCAACTCCGTGCTGGCGCAGCAATTTGATGAGCCCCTGGTGCCTCGTCGCCTGTACGTAACTCACCAGATGAGGCTCGCGGGGGTCGGCCCCCCAGTTTAACAGCACCTTCACGACGCTGGCCCGCGAGTGTGTCAGTTCAGGCCAGACCCGACCCTTGAGGGCAGCCTGGGCAAAGGGAATCTGTATCTGGCGAGCACGCTCCCGGCCTTGGTCCACTTCCAGGAGCGCGTTCAGGGCCTGTCCATCGGTCTTGCCGTTGAGGGACGCATACAGAGCGGCGTTCCAACCCTTCCGATCGGTCGAGTCGGCGTCAGCCCCCAAGCAAAGCAAACAGGGCACCACGTCCGCATTGTGAATCCCATCGGCGGCGCGAATCAGAACCGTTCGTCCCGCAAGGTCCGTGGCCTGGAGCCGGGCCCCCGCCTTGACCAGGTATTGCAGCACCTCCATCCTGGCGTAGCATGCCGCATGAAAGAGGGCCGTAGCCCCTTCGCCGTCGTGCACCTCGGTGTTGGCCCCCGCCTTGAGCAACCACTGGCACACTTCCAGATGACCCGCGGCTGCCGCCACCATCAAGGGAGTGCACTGATTCCAGAGTAAATTTAGCTGGTCTGGATAGGCTTTTCCAATGGTTGCCAGGCAACTGACCCGGTCCAGGCGTGCGGCCAGATGCAGCAACGGTTCGGCCTGGCCGGGCAGGGGAAATTTTAGCAGAAACTGCAGACAATCCAGGTCGTCAGCCATCAGGGCTTTGTGCGCAGCTGCGTGGCCCACGCAGTTCAGCGGAGTCGGGTCGGCTCCGTGCTCCAGCAACAGTTTGCAGGTGCCCATTCCCGACGTGCCAACCGTGGATTGTTGCTCGGCCGCGCCCATCAAAGGCGTCTCGCCCAACGAATTGCAGCCGGCTACTTCTGCCCCTTGAGAAAGCTGCCAGAGAAGGGCTACCGTATCTCCGCGGCGGGCGGACCAGACCAGGCTGGACGAGGAAGGCCCGGCTCCGCGCTCGGCCAGTTGCCGCATCAAGTCCAACCTCCCCTTTTGAGCAGCCATTTCCAGCAAGGTGGGAGCCGAAAGGTAGCGACGCCTGCACACATCAATCCTGGCGCCGGCCTCCACCAGACATTTCACACATTCGCAACAATCGGTATCGGCGATAGCCGGGCCCCATTGCGGTTCCTCCAGGTCTGGATGGGCCCCCGACTCAAGCAGGGCCCGCACAGCCCGAGATTGGTGGTGCCAACTGGCCTCTATCAGGGGAGTTCGACCCCGCCGGTCGGCCAGATCCACCTTTCCCCCGCGTTCGGCAAGAAAGCGGATGCTTCTCGCAGCATCGACCAGAGCGGCTACCTTGAGCGCGCTCCACCCTTCGCCATCCTGCGAATCTATGTCCGCGCCGGCGCTTAAAAAAGTTCCCATTGCCTCCACATCGTCGTGTCTGGCGGCCTCGCGCAGTCCCTCGCCTAGAACTTCCACGGTCCATGACCCGTCCTTCAAGGCCTCCCGCAACTCCAAAAGACGGGTCGACGGGGCGGGTTCCTCTCGGTCCAATTCCGAAGGAAATTCGCCGGTCATCTTGCGTATACGGCTGAGTCTGTTCATGTTGACCGCCACATTCTGTCACCCCAAGGTATTCCCCTGGGCCGTGCTGTGGAAGGGTGGCCGGAGGTCTGCGCGAGCAGGTGCTGGCCTTTTTTCGCGGCAGCGTACTCTCCACCCAGCGCCGCCTCACCCGCATGAAGCCCAGCCGGCGCTACGGTTTTGACAGCCAGGGGAGCCGCTACGATTTCACCACCCGTTTGCTGCTGGCCGTGGACGTCAGCGAAAGGCCGCCCCGTAACCCTGACCCGAGCCCGCCGCAGCCTGGAGGTGACCGGCCGCATCTTCAGCGACGGAGAAGCCCCCGTTCCCGATCCGCCGATCAACCGACGCACCCGCGTCCTTTGGCTCTTCAGCAGCGGCGACAGCTACCACAAAAGGGCCCCTGGACTGCGCCTCATCGGACCAGCCATCTACCTGAAACCTTCCCAGAAGTGAGCCCAGTGCAGCCGAACTCTTACCAGGATATTGATGTACCACGTGAGAATGACAACACAAGGATCTCATCGGGGGGGCGTTGATGTCGCATAGCTATGTTATCAGAGGGTTGCTGCTACTCGGCTTGGTCATGGTCGGTTGCCAGGGGTCAGACTTCCATTCAGCAGCGGCAGGGCCCTCAGCGGCACCGGGGGCTTTCGACAGTGGGATTGTTGGTTTCGTAGCCAGGGTAAACCCCGTCTTCATTGTGGACAGCATGGTGAACGCGCCTGAACGGGCCCGTCCTCAAGCCAATGCTATGGTGACCGCTCTTGACCCGGAGGGTCGAGTAGTCGGAATGTCTTTGACTGGTCCCGACGGCAGGTTTCGCCTGGACTCGATCCCCCCGGGCAAAGTCACTCTGGAAGCCCGGGTCGAACCGTCTTCGGGGGCGGCCAATGTCACCCTGGAGATGACGAGTAGTGGCAAGGGACTGCTCCACCCCAACGCGAAATATCCGGTGAGTCGGGAAGCCGCCGCGCAGATTGCGCTGGAGGGCAAGAGCTACCCTTTGGTCACCGGCACTCTCAACCCCTTGCCGGAAGGCACAGTGGTGGATGCCTTCGAGGGGGCAGCCAGCGGCGGTAGGGTGTTACCCGCCGACGAGTGGTTGTTCATGATCAACGAAGGCCCGCTCCTGGGCTATGCCCATCCGGTGGAATTTGTTTTCGTGGACGCCCGCACCGGGGCTCGGGCTCAATTCTCGGCGCAATTCTACCCCACCATCAATGGGGTGTCCATGTGGGGCTCAACCGACTACCTGTTTCAATACGCAGCTGGCTCGGCACCGTTGGCCGGGCCCGAGGTGGTGCAGGTCTCTCCCGAACTACTTTCCCTCCTGGCCAACACCAGGCAGATAGAAGATATTTTGGCACGAAACAATACCACCGCAGACTCCATCTTCGCAGTGTTGCTAGGGCTGGATACCGGTTTTGAGAACGGCGTTCCCCTCTTTCAGAAGTTTCTTGTCGATCGAGGCGTGCCAATGGCTAACATTCGAACCGTGATGTACGACGACACCGAAAGGAACGCGCTGACCCGTCCGAAGGTGGTTAACGACAAAAATATACCGAAATACTCGTCGATCCTGGTCCCCAGGATTAGGGCCGCGTTCGATCAAATCAATGCCCTGATCAACGACAGGTTTCGCCGGGGGCAGCATTCCAGTGAAATTGTTCTGATAACCTCACACGGCAGCGCGGCCATACCTGGCGGTATCGTTATCGGCGGAGATAGCGTAGGGGGGTTCGGAAACTTTATTGACCTTGGAATGGTACGCAACTTGTCTTGCCGCATCGACTTCCTGGTCGATTGCTGCTATTCGGGGAGGTTTATCACGGAGCTGCATAAGTTTCTGAAAGACAATGAATTTCCCCACCAATGCTTTTTCTATTCCTCGTCGGGACTGAAAGAATTTACTCAGTCCGGTGGGTTGTTGCCGCAGACGGGAAAATGGTTGGTATTTGTGACCCAGGCGGCGCAAGTGACCCAGGGGGGCCTGGAAGGTTTGAAGGGGACAAAGCCCATGGAACAGGTGCCTAAACTGCAAGAGATCACTCACACCCTGCCAAAAGGGAATGCACAGGAAGCACCCTCAAACCCGATCTATTTGGATTTTACCCCCGCTAAGGATCCATGTCCCACCACCAGCCCCACCCCCCCTGGAAATCCGCCCCCCAAGGTGCCCACCAGCAATGACCAGACGAGCCGGTTGGAGTTTGAAAATCGCTCACAGGAT
>JADMJV010000042.1 GCA_018780265.1 bacterium | reverse complement strand
CCGGCTTGAGGTGCTGTCGTCCCACGCACATCCCTGGCCTCCTTGAACAATGGTGCGGTTCTATGGACACCGCACGGTGCGTTTGGTGGATCGAGAACGTTGTCTATCGGGTGGGGGCGGGTCACGGCTGACCCGGCAAAAAAAGTATGCAATTGCGTTGCAGGAGTAATCTCGCCCCTCTTCAGAAACGTCGTCCTGGACGATGCGCATTTGTTGGGTTTTTGCCTGAAAGTGACGGACGACGGGCAAATCGCCGTGAATTTGTCAAAGCGGACGATATAACGAATGCTAGCGCCAGTCGCCGATCAGGATGAAGGGGGCCCAGAAGAAGGGGTGGTGGTATTTTTCCTGGGCCAGCAGGCCGCACTGGGCTTGTTTTAGGGCCTGCGCTTTACTTTTCCCCTCTTTGAGGGCTTTGTAGAACTCAACCATGAGGTCGCGAGTGGATTGGTCTTCGACGCTCCACAGGCTGGCCACCACGCTGCGGCATCCGGCCAGGCTGAAGGCGTCCGCCAGGCCGCGCAGGTCGGAGCCGTCGTGATTGATTTCGCCCAGGGCGGTCTGGCAGGCGGACAGAGTGACCAGATTGAGGTCGGAACTGGGGCCGTCGAGGCGGTAGCCCACGATGTCGGTGACCGAGAGTTTGTTGCCCCGGGCCATGGCCAGATAACTCATGCGGGGGTCGCCACTGTTGAGGATGCCATGGGTGGCAAAATGCAGGTAGGCAACCGAGGGTGCCTGGACACCCTGGAGACGATCGGTGGTGGCCTCAGCGGTCAGAAAGACTCTGGACCCGGGAAAGATGTCCTTGAGGGCTTTGGCTTCGTCGCTGGCGGCCGGCAAAGTGCCGTCGGGATTGCCAAAAGCCACCAGCGAACCGGTTTTGGAAGCGGGTGCACCGAAGACCTGGTCGAGATCGGCGGCCTTGCACAGCACGACCACCTGCTTTTTCTCAATCAAAAACTGAAGCTTTCCGCCGGCTTCGCTGGCCAGGGCCTGGAACGGCAGATAGAGCAAGAAGTCAAAGGGAATGACGGCCAGGGCCTCTTTGCCGGCCAGATCGGCCTCTACCGGAGCGATCAGGTGAGCGTACAGTTGGGTGGCCGTCTTTTTGAAGGCCTCACCCTCGGGGCCGGACCAGCTAAAGCGGCCACCGGTCTCGGGGTATTTGAGAATGCGCTGGCGGAAGTCCCTCACCAGGCGCTGAAGTTCGGCTTTGCCAACGGGCACTTTGCGCACCATCACGTTTTCGCGCGAGGCCTGCAAGATGAAAAGTTCGTCTTTGGAGGCGAAATACTGCACAACCAGTGTATTGGCCGGGATGGAGCGCTGAAGTTTAGAGAAGTTGATGGGCTTAATGTCCAGCTTGCGAAATTCGGGGTATTTCTGCTCCAGGTCGCTCACGCAACTGTAGTAAGCACTGCGATTACTGGCCAACACCTGCACTGCCTTGTCGATCAACCCCTGGTCGGCCCTGCCGCTCTTGAGGGCCACCACTTCTCGCTCAGAGGCCTGAAGCTGGGCCTGAACCTCGCCAGCTCGTGTTAGCGTGGCCAGGTCGCCTCCGCGGACGCGCTTTTGCATGTCCTGCAGCTTGAAGTTGCCAAAGGACTGCACTTGCTGCAAACGGTCCAGCGTCTCGAAGGCCGCCCCGCTCTTGCCCTGCTGGGCCTGAGCTTTGGCCAGGTCTTCGTAAAGCTGACGATGGATGCTACGAATCGCCTGGGACCGGCCGGCCGAAGTGCCGGAGTCGCGCAGATCGGCTTCGAGGGTATCGACCGCCTTCTGAAAGTCGGCCGTGGCTTCATTCATCCGACCCTGGGCCAGGTAGACTTTGCCTCGTTCGCTGTAAATGGCAAATTGGGCCGGACGTCCCGTTGTGGCGCCCGGAATTTTGGCATAGTTGCCCAGACTGTCCTGGGCCGCCTGCTGCCAGTTGGAGGGCCGGGCACTCTGCAAATAGTCCAAACGAGTCTGCAGTATCTGCAGGTGGGTGTCGATATTATCGGCTTGCTCGGCAAAAGAATCGGCCCGACTCAGGTCCTCTTCAATGGACTTGCGCACTTCGTCGGTAAAGCCGGCCTGGGCAGTCTTGACGGACTGAAGGGCTTTGAGTTGATACAGGCGGGCCATCAGTCGACTGATCGACCCGCGGGTGGTCGAGATGGGGGCCGAGCCCACTACCTTCTGCAACTGCTGACAACCCTGGTAGAGGGTGGGCAGGCTGGTTTCGAGCCGGCCCAGCAGCGGTTGCGAATTTTTCAGGTCGGCATCCTGGAGGTACGCTCCGGCGATGTTTTGGAGGAAGTCCAGCGAGGAGAAAGTGACTTCTAAGTGGCTCAGACTCCCCAGCGTCTTCCCTAGCTCGAAAAATACGGTGACATTGGGGCCGATCTCCTTGAGGCGAGGGTCGGCCTCTTCACCGGGACGAACTTTAGCGCTGCCCACCGACCACAGCCAGGTGTTTTCGAAGACATCCATGACCCACCACAACTCGCTGGTAAAGGGGGCCAGCTCCTCCTTGCTGGTAGGCTTGAAGGACTGAATCTCTTTCCAGCAACTGGCATGGCGTCGCATGATATCGTCGACCGGGAGGTCTGGATTGCTGAGTAAATCAAAGCTCAATTGATGGGATTCCAGCAGATAGCGGGCCACCTGACCGTAGGGCCCGGGCTCGATGGAGGCCAGCGCGCGGGCCTTCTGGATGTGTTCGTTTAACTTGGCGCGCAGGCCGGTGCGATAGGCGCAGTGGCTGGCCAGCAGTTCGCTGGCCAGTTTTTCGTGGCTATCACTGGAGGTCTTGAGCAGCTCCTCCACCTGACGCAGAGCCTCGTGGGGTAGGCCCTGCCCCAACCTGCAGGCTGCGATCTGGCGTTTGATGCGCCTTTCGGCCACCGGACCGGGGCGCTGAGCCAGTGCCTGGCGCAACATGGATTCGGCGTCGGCAAAATTGCCCACGGTAATGCATAGCATAGCTACCGTTTCAGGGTTGGCCTGACCCCCGGCCGGGGGGTCGGTGGACCCGCCCCCGGCCAACACGGTGCCCTGCCAGACACTGTCGGCCAGGGCCTTGCCGTTGCTGGCTAACAGTTGAGCCATTTCGTGATTGCCGCGGATCTGGAAGGTGCGGGCGATGACATTGAGCATGACCACGGCCTCTTGCTGCACCTCAGGGTCCATGCTGTTGAGGGTGTAGGCCATGAAAACAAAGGCCTCCTGGGCCACCTGGGGCTGGCTCTCGACCAGCTTGGCGGCGGCATTGAAGTCGCGGCGCGCCACCAGGGCCTCCAACTGGTCGACGAAGGCGCCCAACAGCGCCGACTGAGCCAGGGCGGTGGTCGCCAGCAGTAGCAGCAGGACCCCCAAACGGAACATTTTGCATGCAGTTGCCATGAGGGTGGCTTCGTGGGGCGCGCAGACCTGTCATTCTTCTTTATAACCTGTTTACAATTGTTACCTACAGGCAACACGGGAGGGCTGCCTGGGGACGTCGAATTGCCGTATCGTGACCTTAATGAATTCTAATGAGGTGGCGATAGCATGTATGCACAGCAGATGATGAACCCCGTGTTTGGCGGCCAGGTTGGCCTGGGAGGCCAGGGCTTCGGGATGCCCGGTATGGGCTGCCAGCCCCCCATGATGATGATGATGCAGATGATGCAAATGATGATGCAGATGATGCAGCAGATGATGGGTGGTGGCGGAGGCTGCGGCTGCGGCATGGGCCCCGGGATGGGCGGTTTCCCGGGCGGCGACCCCTTTGGTGGATTTGGCAATCAGATGGGCAACGGATTCGGCTTCCCCGGTGGTGGATTTCAGGGCGGTGGATTCCCGGGCGGCTTCTCCCCTCCCGGCGTGCCTTTTGGGGGCGGATTTTGCCCCCCTGGCGGAAATTACGGCAATCCCGGTTTTGGCGGGCCTGGTTTTGGAAACCCCATCGGGGCTTCCCCGGCCGGCCCGGGCAACTTTGGCGGACCCTCGGCTTTTGGCAATCGTCTGGCGGCCGACGCTCAGCAGATCGCCAGCAGCGGCGTGGCCGGTCGTGGCGGTAATTGCAAACGAGGCGTGCGCATGGCCCTCAATCGTCAAGGCGTCAACCTGGACGGGCTGTCGGCCTATCAGGGGGCCGATCAGTTGGCTCGCAACCCGCGCTTTCGCGAGGTGCAGGTGGACCGCAACGGCCTCAAGAGCCTGCCCCCAGGCGCCATTGTGGTGTGGAATCGCAAAGCCGGGCACCCCCACGGACACATTTCCATCGCTCTGGGCAACGGCCGCGAGGCCAGCGACGTGATTCGCAACCAGATCACGGGCTACGGGTCAGCCTTCCGAGTGTTCCTCCCCAAGTAAGGCCGTGCTGCAGGAAGACGACGAGACCCTGCCCCAACAGCAAGAGGACGATGGCTCACCAGAAGACCGCGACCAACTGCTGGAACAACTGAAATGCCTGGGAACCGAGGCTGGCCCGGCGGCGGCTTTGCTCCAGGTGGGCTACGCCTGGCTGCAAGGCACCGGCGACAAGGCGGCCGTGTTCAGTCAGGCGGAAAGTCTGGAGGCCCGACTGGAGGCCGAGCTGAATGACCCGATGTTGGTGAGCCAGCTCGACCGGCTTCAAGACGGACTGGGGGATGATATCCCCAATGAAGTGCTCTATGCCCTGTTGGGCCTGGGCTACCAGCTCAAGGCATAAGCTCGAGCAGCGTGGAGGGGACCAGACTCGCGAAGTTGGGCAGGGCCTGAACCTGGCGGAAACACATGTCCAAGAGCAGAGTGGGGTAGCTGTGGTACTGATGGTAGTTAAGCATGTTGGAAGCGACAAAGCCCAGGCGACGCTCAAACGGTAGCGGCTGCTTGAAGTCCACCGGTTTGCCCACGTAGGGGTCGTAGTCGGCGCTTTGGAAATAGATACCGGTGCTGATGCGGGGGCCTTGGGCAAACTGGCTGCAGCGACTGCCCCAGTGCATGACGTATTGATTCCAGGCCAGCACGGTGCCGGCCTGGGCGGGTAGGGCGCGGATGTCTTGCAGGTCACCAAAATGGTAATTTTCGGGGTGATCAGGGAGGTTGTCGTCGCGGTCCATGGGGATCAAATACATGCAGCCGTTGAGGGTGGTGGCGTCGGTGAAGGGCAGCCAGACCGTAACAAGGGTGGGGCGACCGTCCTCGCGCAAGGTGCGCGATTTGAACTGATAGTCGCGGTGCGGTCCCCAACCCGCTCCAGCCGTCTGCTTGGAGATGCACCAGGCCCAATAGTCGCCCAACGGGTAACAACCCGGCCCCAGCACCGGCTCCATCACTGAAGTGATCCGTTGCATGGTCTGCCAGTACTCGTCATAGAGGGTCAGGTAGATGGGGTGAAAACCGGCCGCGATGATATTGTGAACGCCCTGGCTAAGGGCCTGACAATGGTCGACCGGTAGGGTGGGCCTGGTCTGCAAGTAGCCCTCGATGGTCACCTGCGATACCGCCCGGTCGATGTCTTCCTGGCCAAAGGTATAAGGACGGGCGGAACCGGCAAAGGGTTCGGCGGTGATGGTCAGGTGCGGGTTTACGCCCCTCCAAAAGTAGACGGAGTCGATTCGGGCGACATGGGCGGCCATATCATTGGACTGGTAAAAATAGTTGACTTCGGGGTGCCTGGTCATAGGCCGACAGGTTCGCGCCCCGAATAGGTGAAACCTACTCTGGCTAACTTCTGATGAACCTGATAAGATGTTTAGCACAACCAGAAGAATGTCATAAGGCTAGCGATGACCCTTGCAGAATTAGAAATAGACCATCAGGCCACCGTGGACCATGTCACCGGACCTCGTCCCTTTATACGCCGCCTGCTCTCGCTGGGCGTGTCGCCCGGCAGCGAAGTGCGGGTGGTGCGGGTTGCTCCCTTAGGCGACCCGATTCAGGTTGAAATCGGTCGCTTACAACTGGCCATCCGCCGCTCGGAAGCCAGCCAGGTTCTCATCCACTCCGCCTCGTGAGTGGGGCTGGCCCCACTTTGCTGCGGGTGGCCACGGTGGGCAATCCCAACGTGGGCAAGTCCAGTCTGATCAACGCCATCGCCGGGTCGGACTTGAGCGTGGGCAACTGGCCGGGCACCACCGTGGATCGTCTGGCCGTGCGCTTTACCACCGCGGAGTATGAAGTAGACTGGGTGGACCTGCCGGGAACCTACAGCCTGGCCGGAGCCACTTCGGAGGAGGCCATTACCCGTCGCGAACTGCTTACCTCGCCTCCAGATGTGCTGGTCAACGTGGTAGACGCCGGCAATTTGGAGCGCAATCTGGGGCTGACACTGGAGTTGAGCGAGTTGGGATTGCCCATGCTGGTGGTGCTCAATTTGATGGACGAGGCGCAGGCCCATGGCATCTCGATTGAGACGGCGGCTTTGCAACAGGCGCTGGGCGTTGAGGTCATCGAAACGGTGGCCTCCAGCGGGCGTGGCTGCGAACGGGTCAAAGAAGCCCTGCAGCGCAGTCGGCGACCGCAACGATTGACCGCCTACCCGGACTTTTTCGAAGAGGCGGCCGCCCAAATGCCGGGTAATCGCTGGCAGGCGGTTACACTGCTTAGCGAGGAGGTGGAGGGGCTCTCCCCTACCCCACTTTGCAAGGAACTGCGTCAGCGGCTGGAACTGGCTCAGGATCCTTTTCTGACCGTGGCCGAAGCTCGGCTGGGCTGGGCCCGGCGCATCACCCAGGAAGTCGAGCAACGCCAGCACGGGGCGGCCTCGGTGACCGAAAAAATCGACGGATGGCTGCTCCACCCCTGGCTGGGTCTGCCCCTCTTTTTGCTGGGCATGCTGATGGTATTTCGCTTCACCTATCTCTTTTCGGACCCGTGGATCGGCTATCTGGACGTGGTCAAAAGCGTGCTCAGCGGCTGGCTGGCCTCGGCCCATCTGGCCCCTTTGCTAGAGTCGTTTTTGAGCCATGGCGTGATCGACGGAGCAGGCACGGTGGCAGCCTTCTCGCCGGTGCTGTTTTTACTCTACCTGGCCTTGGCTTTCCTGGAAGCCTCGGGATTGTTGGCCCGCACCACCTTTATGTTTGACCAGGTGATGAAGTGGGTGGGCCTGCCCGGTCGATCGCTGATCCCGCTGTTGCTGGGATTTGGCTGCAACGTGCCGGCCATTTACAGCACCCGCATTTTGCCCAATCTGGGAGACCGACTGCGGGTGGCGCTGGCCATTCCCTTTATGGCCTGCAGCGCCCGTCTGACGGTTTTCGTGCTCTTTGCCGCCGTTTTCTTTCCAAAGAACGCGCCTTATGTGGTGTTCGGACTATATTTGCTGGGTCTGGCGCTGGGTTTGCTGACGGCCTGGCTGACCCGCAGACTGGTGCCTCAGGACAGCGATCAGACCGGAATTATGGAGATGCCGCCCTATCGCTTTCCTACCTGGAAGGCCATTTCTCGTCAGGCCTGGCTGCGCACGTCGTCTTTTTTGCGCGATGCAGCCGGCCCCATTTTGGGAGCCGTTTTGTTGGTCTGGGCGCTGCACCAGATCCCCGGGGGCAAGATGGAGAACAGTCTTTACGCGCGAGTGTCGCAGGTTTTGACGGTGCCGCTGGCCCCCTTGGGGATCACCGACTGGAGGTTGGCGGGGGCTCTGATGCCTGGTTTTATCGCGAAAGAAGTGGTGGTAGGCACGTTGGGAGTGAGCTTTCTGGGCGAAGATTCCACCCCTCCTGCCACCCTGTCGGGGGGGCTGCAACAATTGGGCGGCGGCTTTATCCAGGCCTCCAAGGCCACCCTGTGGGCCGTTCCCCAGATGTTTGGCCTGCCCAGCACCCAGTTGCCGCCGGATGAATCGCCCACCGGACTGACCGGAGCGTTGACCAAGAGCAGCACTCCGGCCGGGGCGCTGGCCTATCTGGTCTTCTTGTTGCTATATACACCCTGCGTTGCCACGGTGGCCGCCTTCAACAGCGAGTTCGGGCGCAAGTGGGCGATTTTTTCAGTGGTCTGGCAACTGGGCGCCGCCTATCTGTTGGCCTTTCTCACTTATCGGCTGCTTTCGTGATTCTCGATGATCTGCTGCTGGCTTTGTGCGAGCGGCCGCTGACCTGCCGGCAACTGGGTCAGGCGCTGGGCGTCGGGGCCGGTCAACTAGAAGCCGCGTTGCAACAGCTACAGCGGGGCGGTTATGTGGACCGGGCCATTCCCGATCGGGGCGCCTGCCAAACGGGCTGTGGCATGTGCAGCATGAAGAACCTGTGTCCCAGCCGCGCACCTGGGCCGGTGGAGCCCCAGGAAAGCTGGCGACTGACGGACAAAGCTCGGGTGCGTGTCCGTCCCCCTGCATAAAGTTGTGGTGATCCATACCGGTGGCGGCATCGGCGATGTTTTGCTGTCTACGGCGGTAGTTGCCGCTCTAGCCGATGCCGGGGCGCGGGTAGACTTTTTGTGTCAGCAGCGCACGGCCCCGGCTTTGCTGAGGCATGCTCACATCGATCAGCTTTTTCAATGGCCGGGCAAGGGGCCGGGGGGTCTGGGGCCGTTGTGGCAGTGGGCGCGGCGTTTGCGGGGTCAACGCTACGACGCGGCGGTGGTGCTGTGGAGTAGCACGGCCACAGCCTGGTTGACCTGGTTGGCCGGCATCCCGCGACGGGTGGGCCAGGACTCGCGACTGAGCTACAGCTTTCTCTACAACCACAAGGTGCGCATACGCAGCGAACACGGCGATACGCACAGCCACTGGTCGGACATTTTGTTGGACTATGTGAGGGCGCTGGGGATTGTGCCCGGTCCGGCGCGTGTGGAACTGGCCCTGGACCCGGCCGCCCAGGGGCGGGCAGAGCGGTTGCTGGGCGGGTTACGCGGGGGGGGCCCGGTGCTGGGGCTGCACCCTTTTAAGGGGCCTCCGGTCGCCCTGGAACGCTGGCCGCTGCAGGTTTTTGCCGGCTGGATCAAGGCCCTGCACGAAGAACTGGGGGCTCAACTGGTGATCACCGGCAGCCCGGGAGAGGCGCCCTGGGCCAGCAAAATCGTAGAGATGGCCGGCGTGGAGAGGGTTGTCAACCTGGCCGGCCAGACCGATCTGGCCACCCTGGCCTGCCTGGCCAGGAGCTGCGATGCCTTTATCTGTCCCGATTCGGGGCCAATGCATGTGGCCGCCGCCGCGGGCGCCCGGGTGCTGGGCATCTACGCGCTGGAAGAAGACTTTCCTCAACGATGGGCGCCGCTTAGCTCGCGGGCGCGGGTGGTGCGTCCTCAACCAACGGGCTGTCGGCCGGGGTGTCGCAAGCCAACTTGTCCGGACTTTCGCTGCTATCAGGCGGTAACAGCTCAGCAGGTGGTGGCTGAGGTACGCTCTCTGCTGCAGCTCCCGCCCGCATGACGTGGCCGATGCGCAAGAGCACGGCCGTGACCAGGTAGGCTCCGGCCTGGGGGTCAAAGTCGGGGTCCCAGAGGTTGCGATGGAGCATGCCGGTGTAGGCCAGCAGGCTGCCGGCCAGACAGACCCAGGCTGCTTCGCCCAGACGGTCGGCCCGGGCGGTTACGGCGATGCTGCCCCAGACCAGGCCCACCAGCAAAGCAAAGCCCTCGCCCGAGTTGGCCGTGAAGGGCAGCCAGCAGGCCACCAGCAGGTAGCCGGGCTGAACGCCGATCTGGTTGACCGAAGAGGCTGCAGAGGTGAGCAGTTGGGCCACCAGTATCAGGCCCAACGTGGGCAGGGGCAGCCAACTGAAGGCGGTGCCAAATCCGCCCAGCAGGCCGAAGGCGGCCAGCCAGAGCCCTCCCGCCTGGGCATAAAACTGGCCGGCGCCCCAGCGTCGATAACCGAGAAAGCCGGGCAGGACGCCCAGGGGGAGGCCACAACCCAGTCCGGCCCCCAGCACATTGAGCAGGCCCAGCCCCAACAGGGTGGCCCGCGCCGAGGGGGGATTGGGTTGGCTTTGGCATTCGCGCAGCAGCACCAGGTCGCGGGCCAGGGCGGCCACGATCAGGGGGATACCTACGCTGAAAAACTCGGGCTGCAGCCACAGGTATTGGAAGCCGTCCTCGATCCAGGTGATCTGCCAGTTAGGCAGGAGGGAGCCGGACAGGTCGGGCAGCTCAAAGGTGGTGCCCGAGGCCAGTTGGGCGCACAGTCCCAGGCCAAAAACGATCCAGCCCAACGAGAGGCCAAAGGGGCGGGGTAGCCCTGCCATCAGAAAGGCCACCATAGGTAGAAGTCCGCCCAGTGCCATGAGGGGATGCTGCACCAGCCAGGGCAAACGAAGCAACAGACTGAGGCCGGCCAGAGCGGCGCCCAGGGCCAGGCAGACGGGCAAGGAGAGAGCCCTGGTGAGGCGGTGGGCCACGGGGGCCAGCATCAACTGGCACAGGCCAATCAGCAGAGTTAGGGCCACGGCCGCCGACCACGCCAGGTTGCCGGCCTGTTGGATTTGATTGCCCTGAGCCACACCCTGCCGAAAGATGGGGCCCAGCAAGCCCACGCCCAGCAGCACGGCCGAGGCCATGCTGTAGCCCAGGGGGATAGCCGTGACCCAGCCAGCCTGAGGCGAGGAACCTGGATGCTTGCGGGCCTGCCAGGCCGAGTAGAACCAGGCCAGGGCGAGGGGCCAGACCAGGCCGGGCAGGACGGTGAGGTAGACAAACTCGGGTTTGCTCACCAGGACATCGGCCATTTGAGCCTGGACCATATAGATAAGCAGCAGTTGGCCGCCTAACAAAGCCAGCAGGCTGAGGCCGGCTCCGCCCACTTTCTCTGGCATGGCCCTTGGTTTCACCTGATTTGGCTTCTCTCCTTATCCTCCAGGCTCCTTGAGGCCAGGGAGAGAAGCAGCCGCAATGCGTTCCCTCCTACCCCGCACTTACTATCCGTTTTTTGCCCGTTTTCGCCACCCCAGCCCCATCCAGCAAAAGGCTGCGGGCCCATTGCTGAAGGGGAAATCGGTGTTGCTGGTCGCGGCCACCGCCTCGGGAAAGACCGAAGCTTTCTTGGCCCCACTGGTGGAGCGCTACTTTGGCGAATTGAAAAGCGGCCAAAAACACCTGCTGCTGATCTGCCCCACGCGAGCATTGGTCAACGACGCCGCCCGTCGCCTGGAGAAGCCGCTCAAGTCGTGTGGACTGGAGTTGCGGCGCCGGACGGGAGACGCCTCGGAAAGCCCCGAGGACCGGCCGGCCGCTCTCTGGATTACCACTCCTGAAGGGTTTGACAGTTTGCTGTGTCGCCATCCGCGCTGGCTGGGCCGGACCGCGGCGGTGATTTTGGACGAAATCCACCTGCTCTATGGCAGCCCGCGCGGCACCCACGCACTGTGTCTGCTGGAGCGCCTGGACCACGTGTGTCGGGCACTGCAGTGCCCGCTGCCGCAACGGGTGGGGGCCACGGCCACGGCCACCCAGCCCGAGCCGATCGCCCATTCGTTTTTGGGTACGGATGCGCTGGTGGTGTTGGAGACCGCGGTGCGCTCGGTGCGCCTGCACTACCACGACTGGATTGACTTTGACCAACTGCGCGATACCCTGGCCGATTTGAGCGACGGTCAGAAGGTGCTGCTCTTTGCCAGCAGTCGGGCCGAAGCCGAAGAGGCGGCCACCCACATGAAGGGGCGCCCGCCCTTTGGCAACAACGTATTTGTTCATCATTCCAGCCTCAGTCGCAAGCTGCGACTGGGCGCCGAGCAGGCTTTTTTGCGTCAGACGACGGCGCTCATGTGTTCGACCACCACCATGGAGGTCGGCGTGGACGTGGGCGACATCGACTGGGTGGTGCTGCTTCATCCCCCCGAGGATCGGCTCAATTTTGTGCAGCGATCGGGTCGCTCCGGCCGGCGTCAGGGGGCGGCTCAGGTGCTGGTTTGTTGCCGCGAGGAAGCGGAGCGGGTGCGTTATCGGTATTTCCTGGAGCGAGGCGAAGCTCCGCCCATGTCTACAGGGGTGATGCCTCAACACGACAGCGTGGTGGTGCAGCAAGCCATGAGCCTGATTTACCAGAATCCGCGCAAGCAGGTGCAGGCGGCCGCCTTGTTGCAGCGTCTGGCTCCCGAGCTGCGCAGTGGCTGGGACGTGGAGGACCTGGAAGAGTTGTTGCAGCGGTTGAGTCAAACCGGTTGGCTGGTGGAGAGCCCGCACGGCTATGCGGCCGGCAAAAAGCTGGGTCGGGCTTATGCTCTGGGTCAACTCCACGCCAACATCGGGAGCACTACCCAAAAGCAGGTGGAGATTCGTGATTCTTTTAGCGGCAAGGTGCTGGGCACGGTGGACGCCGACGCGCGCGGGCGCATTCCCTCGCGGGTGCGGCTGGGCGGCCGATCGCACGTGCTGCGCCAGGACTATCGACAACAATCAGTATTGGCCGCCCCCAGCCATTTGGACGACGCGCCCGTCAGGGGCTTTGGGCCGGCCGCTCCGATTGAACTGGAAAGCAGCCAGGACTTTGGCCAGTGGCTGGGGCTGGCCCCGCGCTGTTTGCTGAGCGGGCCGCAAGGCAATTTGTTGGGTCATTTTTTGGGCAGCTGCTGGGGACAGATGTTGCGCCGTCACCTGGAGCAGTGCTACCCGGGCGCCCTGATTTACACCGACGCCTTTGTGGTGGCCTGGCAGGGCAGTTTTGTGGAAGAGGTATGGAATCGAGACGCGCTGTGGGGCTGTGTGCAGAAATTTGCCCCGTCCATTCGCCGTCAGATGCAACTGGGACGATGGTTTTCCCAGCTTTCGCGGCGCCGACAACGCCAGGAATTGATGCACCAGTTGCGCTGGGACTGGGTGGAACAGACCTGGCTGCAGGCCCCCTTGCGACCGGTGTCGGGGGAGCAGGCCCATCCGCTCAAGCAGCTATTGCAAAAAGATGCTGATTTCACGATTGCGGGATTTTTCCCAATCCAGGCGGAAGACCTGTAGATGAGTGACGAGCGCCCCTCGATCCCCCACGAACTGCCCCTCCCGGGTGATGAGCCCAGGCTGCCCTCTCTGCCGGTAGCCCCTTTGGGTTTGCCGCCGGCCTTGCTGACCACGCCCTTTCTGCCGGGCGACGACCTGCCCAGCCTGCCGCCTCTGCCCGGCGGGTCGGTGGTGGCCCCTGCCCCACCCGATCCAGGAGTTCTGCACTTTTTGGAGCGGCGTCTGCACCAACTCGAAGAACGTTGCAGCCGGCAGGATAAGGAAATTCAGAGTCTGCGATCGGCCCCGCGGGGGGTGGCCACCCCGGTTTCCGCCGAGGAGCAACCGCCCCGCAGTGCTTACACGGCGGAGGTGGTGCGCCCACCTGATCTCAATTTCAGTCTCGACGATCTGCTGCGGGTAGTCATTGACTACAACGCCTCAGACCTTCATATCAAAGCCAATGCGCCGCCCACGGTGCGACTCAACGGCGATCTGGTGCCCATCGGTGACCGAGCCTTGAATGAGGCGGAGGCCCTTTACCTGGTGCTGTCATCCATTCCAAAGGAGAAGCGGACACGCCTGAACCACATTCGCGAGGTGGATGCGGCCTACGTTTCGCGGGGCGTGCGTTTTCGTCTCAACGTGTTTCTGGAGCGGGGTCGGGTGAGCGCCGCCTTTCGTATGGTGTCTACTAAGATTCCCAATTTTGATGTGCTGGGCCTGCCTCCAGTGCTGGCCCGACTGGCCAACATGCACAACGGGTTGGTGCTGGTGACGGGACCGGCCGGGTCGGGCAAATCGACCACGTTGGCCGCCGTAATCGACTGGATCAACCGCAATCGACGAGCCCACGTGATCACCATCGAAGATCCCATCGAGTATTATCACCACGATATTCATTCGTTTGTTTCCCAGCGCGAAGTGGGTTCGGACACGACCTCGTTTGCCGAAGCCTTGCGCCAGGCCCTGCGCCAGGACCCCAACGTGATTATGGTGGGCGAAATGCGCGACACGGAGACGATTCTGACCGCCGTGACGGCCGCCGAAACGGGCCATCTGGTGCTGTCCACGCTGCACACGCCCAATACCGTGCAGTCGATCGACCGTATTCTGGATACCTTTTCGGGCGATCAGCAAAAGCAGATTCGAATGCTGCTGTCGACTTCGCTGCGCGGGGTGGTATCGCAAAAGTTGCTGCAGCGCAGCGATGGCAAGGGCCGGGTGCCGGCGGTGGAGGTGCTGGTGTGCACCTCGACCATTCAGTCGTTGATTTTGGAAGGCAATACCAAGGAGATCTACCCCTACATCCAGCAGGGCGGAAGCGAGGGGATGCAGACTTTTACGTCGTCGCTCACCCGGCTGCTGGAGCAGGGTCTGGTGACGCGCGAAGAAGCGGCCTTCCACGCCGAACAGTCTACCGAATTTAGACTGGCCAATCGTCATAGCGAACAGAAGTCAGGCACTACGCCCAGCGGGAGCTATCTCAACTGGCTATGAATCTCGACAGCGCAAGTTTCGTGGAATGGCTGGAAGCGCGCTTTTTGCCCGAACTGCCTGATTTTCAGTGGGACGATGGGGCTCGCACTGCGATTTTGGTCATCGATCTGGTACGCGGTTTTTGTGACCAGGGGCCGCTGGCCAGCCCACGTGTTGACGCTCTGGTGAAACCGGTGGGGGCCTTTCTTCAAGAAGCTCAGAGGCGGGGGGTCAAGCATTTTTGCTTTTGTTGCGATGAGCACCCGCCCGACTCGCCGGAGTTTCAGGCTTTTCCGCCGCATTGCCTGGCCGGCAGTTCGGAGTCGGCGTTGCATCCGCACCTGAGCCAACTGGGGCTGGGTCAGCGCTTTGCCAAGGGAGCGCTGAACGGAATGCTGGAGACGGGGCTGCCGGCCTATTTGCAGGCTCATCCAGAGCTCGACCGATTTGTGCTGGTGGGCGATTGCACCGACCTGTGCATTTTTCAGACAGCCATGCATTTGCGCATGCTGGCCAATGCCCGTGGCCTGAGTTGGCAGGTGGTGGTGGTGGCCAATCTGGTGGATACCTTCGATTTGCCGCTGACGGTGGCTCAGTCGTTGGGAGCGTTGCCTCATCCGGGGGATTTGTGCCACGCCTTCGCCCTGTATCAATTGCGCCTGAACGGCTGCCGGGTAGAGCGCTATTCGTCGATTTCGGCGTGACTGCCGTCGCAATAAGGGGGCTTTTGGGTGGCCTTGCACTGGCACAAGGAGAGGCGCTTGGGTTGGCTGAGTTCGATTTTGACGGGCGCAAATTGAGTTCCCTTGTGGGAGCCGTCACAGAAAGGCTGCTTCTGCGAGAGTCCGCAGGCGCACCACCAGTAGGTTCCTGCTTCCAATTCGAGGCGGGAGGGGGCCGCCTCGGCACACTTTGGCTGATCCATGTCCGGCCGTTCCCTCTGGGCAGGATCTTTCCTGCAACAATTGAAGATTCTTCAAATCTGTAACCTTGCGATATTGGAGACCTCCCCCTTATGGGTGTACTGACCCACGATGAAATCCTGAAAGCCATCGAAAGGGGGGACATCGAAGTGGACCCCTTTCGTCCCGAACTGGTGGGTCCGGGTTCGATTGACCTGCATCTCGACAACCAGTTTCGCGTCTTTAAGAAGCTGCATAAGATTTATAATGTGACCGACGAGGCCGACTTTACGCAGATCACCGAGTTGGTCGAAGTGGACGACGCCTTTGTGGTGCTGCCCGGCGAGAGCGTGCTGGGCATTACGCGCGAGCGCATCAAACTGGCCCCATTTTTATGCGGCCGGCTGGAAGGGCGCAGTCGCTTTGCGCGGTTGGGTTTGATGGTGCACGTGACGGCCGGCTTTATGCAGCCTGGCATCAACAACCGGCAGGTGCTGGAGATCAGCAATGTGTCCTCGGTGGCCCTGGCGCTGCACCCGGGCACGCGGCTGTGTCAGTTTATTTTTGAGCGCTGTGAGGGCGAGGCGACCTACCAGGGTCGCTTTGCCTCGCAATCGCTGGCGGGTTTTTAATGAATCTTTCAGGGCGGCTCACTAGGATGCCCTAAAACGGCGGAGCAACCAGTGAAAATCCTCAGGGCGAGTTCTTCCACGCCTCCCAGTCTGCCCAAGCCTCCCGGCGAGGTGGTGGTCAAGGAGCAAGTGGGCAAAGAATTCATCACGTATAAGCGCGATGACGAGGGCCACGTAGTAGGCTCGCATGACGGCGCGCCGGTGCCGAGCTGGCTCGAGCGCACCAAGGCTCGGACCTGGAGTTCGTTGGTGCCAGACAACCTGCCCAACAGCGTAAGCCCGGACTATGCTGCCACTCGCAAGTGGCAGCTCACCCGCGATTTTTTTGGCACCTTTGCAGCCACTTCCTCTCTGGCCGCCGTGACCACGGCCGTGGGTCCGGCCAATACCGCTCTACTGGCGCTGAGTATCGCGGGACTGTCGCTGGCCAATGTGACCTGGATCAAGCAACGGCTACCTCAGATTACGCAGTTCGCCTCGACCGGTCTGGCCACGGTGGCCGAGCGCAATCCTAAGCCCTGGATGCTGGCCGCCGACCTGGTGCTGCAGGTGAGCATGATCGCCGAGGCAGCCACCCCGCTTTTGCCGGCTCAAAGCTATTACGCCTTGCTGACAAGCCTGGCTATGGCACAGGCGGTGGGCACAGTGGCCTTGAATTCCGCCAGCGCGGGGGTAGGACCCCGTCAGGCCCGGGCCAACAATTTGGGCGAAATGACCACCAAGAATTCCAATCAGTCAACCTTGATTTCCATCGCCGGGGCCACGGCGGGCCTGGCCGCGGTGGGCGCACTGACGGGCCCGTTGGGCTTTGGACATGCCGCCCTGGTCGTGAGCACCTTGGGGGCACTGGCCGGAACCTATGCCAAGATTCGTAAGCACCAGGCGCTGGAATATGACCCCATCAACGAAGAGGCGCTGCGCCGCGTGATCGACCGAGGCGCAGTGGGTCCGGAGAGCAACCAGTTGAAATCACTGCTGGCTCTGGGCAAGAAGGAGAAGCTGACGGTTGGCAACCGGCCACGTCCGCTACTGCAGGATGCTAATTTTCCGGCCCTGCGCCAGTTGTTTATAGAGCGGCCCTACATGCTTTCGGTGCATGAGGGGGCGCCCTACATTGTGATGAAGGATGAGGCGCAAGCCAAGGATGAGATTTCTCAGGCCTCGGCTCCACTGCCCACCAGCGCCTCTTATCCGGAGCGAATGGCCCAGGTGCAGGCCGCCTATCACGCCATTTTGTTGGAGAAGTTCCTGGCCAGTCCAGACTATCAGCAGTTGGTGGAGAAGCGAGGTCAGTCGGCCGCTGAGTTAGAGGCGGTGACCCGGACCTTCCAGCAGACGCCTCCGGATATGCACGGGTTTCTCCAGGAAATGCAGAAACTGGGTTGGAGCGTCGATATGGTGCGCTTCCGAGGCGACTCGAAGCCGGTCAGTATTCAGACCGGAGATGGAGAGCTCACCCTGGAAGTCCGCTGGGAGCAGGCTGAACCAGGCGACGCGCCCTCCCGGGCCGGGAGGCGCCAAGGAATGTAGTCTCTTCCAACAGGAGCGAGGGCGGCTGCTGGCAAACCGGCAGGCGTGGATGTGATCGACGATTTTTCTAGCGAGGGAGAGTTTCACTCTTCGGGGACTTTCACGCTGAGTGTGGCGGAATCGCGGGCCAGGCTGAGCCAGTTCCAAATGGAATCCGGTCTATTTTTGACCAAATGGGTGCAGGCCGGGGTGGCCCTAAATAGCCAGAAAATTCGCCTGGATGTGAGCGATCGGCTGACCGCAACTTTGATGGGCGTGGGCAATTGCAAGCTCAAAGTGGACGCGCTGCTCGGCCACCTGCAGTCTCCTTGGGAACTGGTCCCCAGCAGCCCCGAAGCTTCGCTGGTGTTGGGGATTTTGGCCAGCCAGGCTCAGGGCCCAAGCCCCTTGACCGTGCATCTCAAGGACCCCGACGGGGGCCTGCTGATTCAGGTGCTGGCGGGAGAGGCCCGGGCCCATCGCACGCCCTCCTCAGGGCTGGACTGGTCGCTGCAGATCTCCCTTTCAGGTGCTTCCGGTTGTGACTTTCGCTCGATTCTTCAGCAGCGCTGCGGCTACTGTCCGGTGCCCATCGAGTTGGGCAATGAGGTTATGGAGTCCCCGTGGGACAATCCGGGCGAGGAAGAGTATCGGGTGGCCGAGGCCTTTCTGGAAAGTGATGGTCCGGCCCGACTTTTATTGCCCGATCCGGCCACACGAGCCAGCTGGTGCGTGCTGGAGAATGGCCACTACAGTGCGCGCAACAGTGCCGACCCACGGGCATTTCTGTTATGCTATCCGGGTGGGCGTCGTTGTGGCTGGGACGGTGCACTGGCTGTGTCAGCCGATTTGCAGGGGCCCAGCCGCCTGCTCTGGGTGAAAGGGGGCGTGATTATTGAGGAAGAGCAGGTGGATCTGGGCACGCCGGGGATGCTGGGAGTCGTTTCGGCGCACTACTTGCAGACCGATCTGTCGCAGTTTAAGCTGCGTCGCGATGAGGCCTACCAGGCCCGACTGGCCCTGCTCCGAGAGCAATCCGACCAGTTGTTGAGACGGGTATTCGACTGTCCTTTGCCAGTGCGAGTGCCGGCCCGCGCTGGCAAGTCCGTCGAAGAATGGATACAGCAGAG
Source organism: bacterium (assembly GCA_018780265.1). Taxonomy (GTDB): domain Bacteria; phylum Vulcanimicrobiota; class Xenobia; order Xenobiales; family JADMJV01; genus JADMJV01. Next base: position 65,945 of record JADMJV010000042.1, on the reverse strand, counting down.
GGCTCAAGGGTGAAGTCTTTTCTACCTATGTCTGGCATTGGGTCAAGACCCACTTCAATCCGATTTGCCGGAAAGATAGTCGTAAGGTTTATGAGACACTGGGCAAGAATACAATTTCGCCAGGGGAACCTTCGGGTCCACGGCCTCGCGGAGTTCATTCAGGTTCTTGGGAAAGCGCTTAAACTCGGATTGGTAGCACCCCAAGTAAAAGGCCAGAGAATTCTGTCCGTTCGAACAGGTGCCGTCGCCGGACCAGGCGATTTTCACCAGGCTCATAACGATCAAGGGCGCAAGCCACAGGTTGCATCGCATATCTACGGAATTACCTTCATCGGTATTGGCCCATCGGGCAACTTGGCGTTTGGGTGGTAGTGATTGTAAAGATCATTCGGCTGCAAGAGCTTGTCGTTCGCATTCGGGTCGATCTTGCCTTCCTTGAGCAACCTCGCGCTTGTGGTGGTGCACACATTTGACTTGGAAACGGAGTGGGTTCCCGGAACTCCCGAATGAGGAACGTGCCCCAACTTGTAGTATTTACCTGGGTTCTCTTTCGAATCCTCCAGTTTGTTTTCAAGAAACTTGATGAATTCAGCATCCTGCTTCTTGGTGGTGTGGTAGCTTTTTATCGTCTTAAAGTTGTCGGATTTAAAGACGCCCGTAGCCTGATCGTTGATGGCCGGGTCCGGTGCTTGAAGCCCCTTTCCAAAGTAGGCCCCAGCACTATATGTGCCACCTTTTCCATCGTCTACCTCGAGCCAGGCATGCCCAGTGTCCGCGGCATTTTCTTGGACCCGCATTCTCCAACGAACATCGGCCAACTGAGAAGGACTCGGCATCAGGCCGCAATCCCCAACCTTGCACCCGAAGGGTATAGTGGTCCCCTACACTACCAGGACTGATCCCGATCATAGCTGGCTGGCTCGGACCCGGCTAAGCTGGTGCCAGAACTCGGGAGGTGTGGCTCAATGCACTATATTCGATGGTTTGATGACCTGGGCATCCAGGACGTTCCAGGGGTGGGTGGCAAGAACGCCTCGCTGGGGGAAATGCGACGCGAACTGACGACTTTAGGTGTGCGTGTGCCCGACGGATTCGCCGTGACAGCCACGGCCTACCGACACTTTATGGCCATGAACCATCTCGAGCCAATCATCGGCGGCCTGTTGGCCGGCCTGGATCGAAAAGATGTTGCCAGCTACGCCGACATCAGCGAAAAGATCGGCGACCTGATCGTGGCCAGTGCCCTACCCCCCGATCTGGCCAGCCAGATCCTGCATGCCTACGAAGAACTGGGACGTCGCACCGGACAGGCGCAGCCCCTGGTGGCCGTGCGTTCCTCGGCCACCGCTGAAGATCTCCCCTCGGCCAGCTTTGCCGGTCAGCAAGAGAGCTATCTGCATGTGCAGGGCGGCTACGAAGTATTGCGCCATGTGGTGCTGTGCATGGCCAGTCTGTTTACGGCCCGGGCCATGGCGTACCGCGAGGACCAGGGCTTTCAACACATGGACGTGGCCCTGTCGGTGGGAATTCAGCAAATGGTGCTGTCCGATCAGGCGGCTTCAGGGGTGATGTTCACCCTGGATACCGAGTCGGGATTTCCCGATGTGGTGGCCGTCAACTCCATCTGGGGGTTGGGAGAGAATCTGGTGCAAGGTCGGGTGGGCCCCGACGAATTCTTCGTCCACAAGCCTACCCTCAAGCTGGGCTTTCGGCCGCTGCTCTGGAAGAAACTTGGGCCTAAGGAACTGCGCCTTAACTACGACAGCAGCAAGCGCCGACTGCAGAACGAACCCGTCCCCGCCCGCCAGCGCGAAACCTTTTCGCTGGACGACGATAACATCTTAAAACTGGCACGTTGGGCCGTGATCATCGAAGACCACTACACCAAAAAGCGCGGCACGCCCACGCCTATGGACATCGAGTGGGCCCAGGATGGACCGGGTGGCGAACTCTACATCGTACAGGCCCGACCCGAGACGGTGCACAGCCAAAAATCCCGCCGCATGCGCATCTACTCGCTGGCCGGCAAACGAGGAACCCCCCTGGTCAAGGGGCTGGCCGTGGGAGCTTCGGCGGGGTCCGGTCCCGTGCGCATCATTCGTGACGCCAAGCAGATCGAACAGTTTCGCCCGGGTGACATCCTGGTGACGTCCATTACCGATCCCGACTGGGAACCGATTATGAAAAGCGCGGGCGGCATCATTACCGAGCGAGGCGGTCGTACCTCGCACGCGGCCATCGTGGCCCGCGAACTGGGAATCCCCGCCGTGGTGGGTGCCAGCGGTGCCATGACCAGTCTACAAGACGGTCAAGAGGTAACGCTGGTCTGTTTTGAGGGCGAAATCGGCGCCGTCTATAGCGGTAAACTACCCTATCAAGTGGAGGAGCTCGAACTGGCCAATCTACCCCGGCCCCGTACCGACATCATGCTCAACCTGGGCAACCCCGATCAGGCCTTCAGTCTGGCTCAACTACCGGTGGCCGGCATCGGATTGGCCCGCATGGAATTTATTTTCGCCAGTTGGGTACGGGTCCATCCGTTGGCACTGACCCGCTTCGACAGCCTGCCTGCCGAGCTCAAGGGCCCCATCGAAGAACTGACCCGCGGTTACCCTAACAAACCGGAATATTTTGTGGACAAACTGGCCCAGGGGATCGCCGTGCTGGCCGGTGCGTTCTATCCGCGACCGGTGATCTTGCGATTTTCCGATTTCAAGACCAACGAATACCGGCATCTGCTTGGAGGTGAACCCTTCGAACCCGTCGAGGAAAACCCCATGCTGGGTTGGCGCGGCGCCAGTCGCTACTACCACCCCCAATACAAGGAGGGTTTCTTGCTGGAGGTTGCGGCCGTGCGCCGGGTGCGCGAGGAGATGGGCCTGACCAATCTCAAGGTGATGATCCCCTTCTGCCGAACCCCCGAGGAGGGCCAACGGGTGCTGGACACCATGGCCGAAGGCGGGCTGCCCCGGGGAAAGGACGGTTTGGAAGTCTACTGCATGGCCGAACTACCCTCCAACTTTCTGCAAGCCGCCGATTTCGCCCGGTTATTTGACGGTTTTTCCATCGGTTCCAACGATCTCACCCAGCTCATCCTGGGTGTCGACCGCGATTCAACCATGGTCGCCCCCCTCTTCAATGAGCGCAATGCCGGTGTCAAAGAAGCCTGCGCTCGCATCATTCAGGTGGGACACGAACAGGGCATTAAGGTGGGTATCTGTGGACAAGCGCCGTCTGACTATCTGGACTTCGCCGTCTTTTTGGTGGAGCGAGGGATCGATTCGATCAGCCTCACTCCCGACGCAGTGCTGCGCACCATTCAAAAAATCCACGAATTGGAAAGCGCCCAGGCGGTCAAGGCCGGATGAGCGAGCACCCCAGCGGAGATCAGCGCTTTAAGCTGCTGGAGGCCACTATGAAGCGCCACCAGTACACGGCCGATGCCCTGCTGGAGGTACTCCACACGGCCCAGGAACTGTTTGGCAGCCTGTCGCCCGATCTGCTCTGGTTTGTGTCGCAGAAACTGGACGTCCCCCCCAGCCGAGTGTATGGAGTGGCCACCTTTTACCACTTCTTCACCTTACAACCCAAAGGTCGACACACTTGCGTGGTGTGCTTGGGAACGGCCTGTTATGTGAAAGGGGCAGGGGTGATTTTGACGGCAGTCGAGGAGGCGCTGGGCATCAAGTCCGGGGGAACTGCGCCCGACCACAGTTTATCTCTCGATGTGGCCCGCTGCCTGGGGGCCTGTGGCACCGCACCGGCCGGCGTGGTGGACGGAGCCGTGCGGGGGCATTTGGAAGCCCAACCCTTGATCGAAGACCTGAGGAGGCGAGTTGCTCAAGGAACTGAGTGAAATCGGCCAGGCCGAACAGGCCCGACGCAAACCGCTGCAACTGCGCTGCTGCCAGGCCGCCGGCTGCCTTTCGGCCCACGGTGAGGAGCTGGCCAGCGCTCTGGAAAGCCAGATGGACGACCACAGCGAAGTGCTGCGGGTGGGATGCCTGGGTCTGTGCAGCCAGGGCCCACTGGTCTGCGCCGATGGGCCGGCGGGCAGCTTTCTTTTTGAAAAGGTCAAGCCCGACCAGGCCGCCGAGGTGGTGGCGGCCGCTCGTGGTCAGCAGCGACCCGGCCTGCAGCTGGGCGATCTGAGTCATCCCTTTTTTGTGCGTCAGCACAAAATTGTATTGGAAGGGAGCGGCCAGGTAGAACCCGAGCGCATCGAATCGTATCTGGCTCGGGGAGGCTACCAGGCTCTGCAGAGGGTGTTGCACGAACTGAAGCCGGCTGAGGTGATCGAAGCGGTTACCCGCAGCGGTTTGCGGGGGCGGGGCGGAGCGGGCTATCCCACCGGCCTCAAATGGTCGTTGCTGGCCAAAGCCAGCCAACCCCAAAAATACTTGATCTGCAACGGGGACGAGGGCGACCCGGGAGCCTTCATGGATCGCAGCGTGCTGGAAAGCGATCCCCACCGGGTGCTGGAAGGGATGGCCCTGGCCGCCTACGCCGTGGGTGCCAACCGAGGTTATCTCTATGTGCGCGGTGAGTACCCGCTGGCCATCCGACGCCTGCAGATCGCCTTGAAGCAGGCCAAGAAGTACGGGCTGTTAGGCAGCGCCATCCTGGATACCAACTTCAACCTGCAGTTAGAGTTGCGCATCGGAGCGGGGGCTTACGTCTGCGGCGAAGAGACAGCCCTGATCGCTTCCATCGAAGGCAAACGGGGAATGCCTCGACCGCGCCCACCCTATCCTCCCGAGAAAGGTCTGTGGGACTGCCCCACACTGATCAACAACGTGGAGACGTTTGCCAACATCCCGGCCATTCTCTCCCGAGGGGCCGACTGGTTTGCTTCCATCGGCACCGAACGCAGCAAAGGAACCAAGGTCTTTGCCCTGGCCGGCAAGGTGTTGAATACCGGGCTGGTTGAGGTTCCCATGGGCACCTCGTTGCGCACCATCGTGGAAGAGATGGGCGGTGGCTCGCCGGGCCGGTCGATCAAGGCAGTCCAGACCGGCGGACCTTCGGGAGGCTGCGTGCCCGCTGCCGAACTGGATACACCGGTGGATTTCGAAGCGCTTCAGAAGCTGGGTTCGATTATGGGCTCGGGCGGCATGATTGTGATGGATCAGGCCGACCGAATGGTGGACGTAGCCCGCTACTTTGTGCAGTTCTCCATGGAAGAGTCGTGTGGAAAATGCGTTCCTTGCCGGGCCGGCACCGTGCAGATGCATCGGATTCTAACCCGCCTGTGCGACGGCCAGGCCAGCCCGGCAGACCTGGAGCAACTGGAGGCCCTGTGCGACATGGTGGGCGCCACCAGTCTGTGCGGACTGGGCCAGAACGCCCCCAACCCGGTAATTTCTACCCTGCGGTTTTTTCGTCATGAATTTGAGAATGGGGTCAAGCATGGCAGTTAGAACTTTGGAGATCGACGGGCGCACGGTCAGTGCCCGCGAGCAAGAGACGGTGCTCGAAGTTGCCCGCGAGTCCGGCATTGAGATCCCCACGCTGTGCGATATGACCGGCCTGTCCACGGTGGGGGCCTGCCGCCTGTGCGTGGTCGAGGTGGCCGGCGTGGCCCGCCCCCAGCCGGCCTGCCTTACTCGGGTCAGCGAGGGAATGGTGGTGCGCACGTCCACTCCCAAGCTCCAGGAATACCGGAAAATGATTCTGGAACTGTTGCTGGCCGAACGCAATCACGTCTGTGCCGTGTGCGTGGCCAACGGCGACTGCCAACTGCAAGACGCCTGCGCCCAACTGGGAGTGGACCATGTGCGCTACGAATACCTTCATCCCGGCTGCCAGGTGGATCTCTCGCATCCCCTTTTCGGGTTGGATCACAATCGCTGCATCCTGTGCAGTCGCTGCGTGCGCGTCTGCGACGAAGTAGAAGGCGCCCACACCTGGGATATGTCCGGGCGCGGCCTGGGCACACGGGTCATCACCGATATGGCCCAGCCCTGGGGCCAGGCCGACAGTTGCACTTCTTGTGGTAAGTGCGTGGTAGCCTGTCCCACCGGAGCCCTTTTTCGCCAGGGAGCCAGCGTGGCCGAGATGGAGAAAGACCGCAGTCGACTGCTGCGCATCCTGGTCCACCGGGAGGAAAAATCGTGAAACCGCGATTGGCCACCATGTGGCTGGGGGGCTGTTCGGGCTGCCACATGTCCTTTTTGGATCTGGACGAGTACCTGATCGACCTGTTCGACAAGGTGGACCTGGTGTATGGCCCCTTGTTAGACGTCAAAGAGTTTCCCGACAACGTAGACGTTGTGCTGGTAGAAGGGGCGGTGGCCAATCGCGACAATCTGGAAATGCTTCACAAGGCACGCCAGCGCTCCAAAATACTGATCTCCTTTGGGGATTGCGCCGTGACGGGAAATGTCACCTCCCTGCGCAACCTTTGCGGTCCTCTCGACGACATCTACCAGGGGCTGTCCCCCTTGAAGGACTTTGATCCGATTTTACCTCCCTTGCTGCCTCAGGTCCACCCTCTCCACCACTACGTCAAAGTCGACTACTACCTGGTGGGCTGCCCGCCGGATGCGGAGCGCATCCGCACCGTGGTGGAGGCTGTGCTGGAGGGGCGTGAACCGCAACTGACACCCCGGCAAAGGAGCTTTGGATGAGCCGTCTTATCGTTATCGATCCGGTCACCCGCATCGAGGGACACGCCAAGATTACGGTCGACCTGGACGAGCAGGGTCAGGTCCAGCGGGCCCGCTTCCATGTAGCGGAATTTCGGGGCTTTGAGAAGTTTTGCCAGGGTCGCCCGGTTTGGGAGATGCCCAGTTTGACCGGACGCATCTGCGGAATCTGTCCCGTCAGCCATCTACTGGCCTCAGCCAAGGCCGGAGACGCCATTCTGGCCGTGCAGATCCCCCCGGCCGCCGAAAAACTGCGCCGGCTCATGAACCTGGCCCAGATTGTCCAGTCCCACGCCCTGAGCTTTTTCCACCTTTCCTCCCCCGATTTGCTGCTGGGAATGGACAGTCCACCGCCTCAGCGCAATCTTGTGGGACTGCTGGCCCACGACAAGGAATTTGCGCGGGGGGGCATTCGCCTGCGCCAATTTGGCCAGATGCTCATCGAGGCACTGGGGGGGAAAAAAATCCATCCCGCCTGGGCTGTGGCCGGTGGAGTGCGGGCCGGACTCAGCCAGGCTGACCGCGAAGCCGCCCTGGCTCGTCTGCCCGAGTCCATGGCGGTGGCCGAGGAAGGCCTGAAGCGCTTCCGCGAGGTGCTTCCTTCCTTTCAATCCGAGTGCGACAGCTTTGGAGACTTTCCCGGTCTCTTTCTGGGTCTGGTCGACGCCCAGGGAAACTGGGAACACTACAACGGCCAACTGAGCCTGCTCGACAGTCGCACCGGCCAGTCCACTGCGTTGGACCCGTCCAGCTACCGCGATTGGTTGGACGAGGTGATCGAAGACTGGAACTACCTCAAATTTCCCTATTATCAGCCGCTGGGCTATCCCGAAGGTTGCTATCGGGTGGGTCCCCTGGCCCGTCTTAATGTGTGCCAGCGCATCGGTACTCCGCGCGCCGACGCCCTGCTTGAAGAAATGCGCCAACGGGTGGGGCGGATTGCCACTTCCTCCTTTCTCTATCACGAGGCGCGTCTGATCGAGATCGTGGCCGGCCTGGAGCAGATCGAGCGATTGCTAGACGACCCTCAGTTGGACGCCACCCCCTTGAGGGCTCGGGCCTCGATCAATCGCCTGCGCGGGGTGGGCTGCAGCGAGGCGCCGCGGGGAACCCTGTTTCACGACTACGAAGTCGACGAGAACGGATTGATCACCAGGCTCAATCTGGTGATCGCCACCGGCCAGAACAACGCGGCCATGAATCGCACCGTCACCGAAGTGGCCAAACGTTTTTTGACCGACCCCGAAAACATCCAGGAAGGGGTGCTCAATCGCCTGGAAGCCAGTATTCGCGCCTTCGACCCCTGCCTGAGTTGCTCCACCCACGCTTACGGCAAGATGCCGTTGCTGGTCCAGGTGCGCGACGCCCTGGGCCAGGTGGTGGGGCAGGTGGCTCGATGAAGAGATTGTTGATCGGCTATGGCAACGAACTGCGCGGTGACGACGGCGCCGCCTGGGAACTGGCCCGCCGAGCGGCCCTGGTGGGCTGGAAAACGCTTTGCGTGGTGCAGCTAACGCCCGAACTGGCGGAGACCGTCAGTCAGTTTGATCAAGTGGTTTTCGTGGATGCTACTCACGAGCCGGGGCCGCTGGGCTGGCAGTTGATCAAGCCCAAAGCCGGTCAGGAATGGCCCATTCATAGTGGCGAGCCGGGACGATTGCTGGGCCTGTGCCAGAGCCTCTACGGCAAATCCCCCAAGGGCTGGATCATGACGCTGCCGGGGGAAGATTTTGGCTATCGCCTGGGCTTGAGCGAATTCAGCCAGGCCTCAGTGGTGGAAGGCTTAGAGAGATTGCGTAAAGTGCGGCTCAGGTGATTCAGATCATCGCGCGACTCGGCAACCCGGGTTATTCTAGGGGGCATGCAGGACCTGGACACGTCGGCGCCCATCTGGGACAAGTTTTACACGGTTGCCCCGCTGGTGGTGATCGGTACTCGGGGCGACAACGGTGAGCCCGACCTGGCCCCCAAGCACATGGCCGGGCCGGTCAGTTGGGACAACTACTTTGCCTTTGTGTGTGCCCCCACTCACCGAACCTTGAGCAATGTATTGAAAAGGCAAACTTTTGCCGTCAGCTATCCCCGGCCGGCCCAGGTCTTGCTGGCCTCCCTGGCGGCTTCCCCGTGCGCGGCCGAGGTGCCCAAATCCGAATTGCTGACTCATTTGCCCCTGGTCAACTCTCGCTCGCACGGCGACCCACTGCTTCAAAATGCCTCTATCCACCTGGAGTGTCGTCTCTACAGCCACCTGGAGATCGGCCCCAATATGCTGGTCATCGGCCAAATCCTGGCGGCCGCAGCCCACACCGATTCCTTGCGCTGTAGCGACGAGGACGGCCAGGACGGCATCCACCGCGCTCCGCTGCTGGCCTACCTGTCACCGGGGCGCTACACGGCCATCCACGAAAGTCAGGCATTCCCATTTCCGCGCGGCTATCAACGCTAGACCCGCAAGTTCTGCTGGGCCATCTGCGTGGACAGCAGGCAGACATGGTGGCCATGCTGTCCCAGTTGGTCGCATGGGAATCCCCCTCTCTGGACGGGGACGCGCAGTTGCCCATCCTGGATTTTTTACGTCAACAACTCTTGGATTTGGACTACCACACCCGGCTGTTGCCGTCACGGCGCTGCGGTGGCCATTTGCTGGCGCGTCCGCGGCTTCGCCGCAAAGGGCGGGGCCAGTTGCTGGTAGGTCACTGCGATACGGTGTGGCCCAGGGGCACCCTGGCCGACATGCCGGTGCAGCAGCGCCAGGGGAAGCTCAACGGCCCCGGATGCTATGACATGAAAGGCGGGCTGGTGCAGTTTGTTTTTGCCCTGCGAGCCCTCAAACAACTGGGCTGCCAACCGCCCTTCGATCCTTTCTTGTTGGTCAATTCCGATGAAGAAGTGGGTAGCTTCGAATCGGGTCGCTGGCTGCACCGCCTGGCGCCCAACATGGTCCGTTGCCTGGTGGCCGAACCGTCGCTGGGTCCAGAGGGCAAGTTGAAAACGGTTCGCAAGGGCGTGGCCAGCTACACCGTAACCATTACCGGCATACCCGCCCATGCCGGCCTGGACCCGGGAGCCGGAGCCAGCGCGATTTTGGAACTATCTTACCTCATTCAACAGATGCACGCTCTCAATGACGCGGAACGGGGGGTCAGTGTCAATGTTGGCCTGGTCCAGGGCGGACTGCGGGCCAACGTGGTGGCCCCGGAAAGCCGGGCTGTCATTGATGTGCGGGTACCCTCGCAATCAGACGCAGAGCGAATCGATCAGGCCATCCGACAGCTTCGTCCCCATCTACCTGGAGTGAGTTGGACCATTGAAGGACGGATGGGCCGGCCCCCCATGGAAGCCACCCCTGGTAATCAGGCCCTGTGGAAGCGAGCGCAAAACTTGGGCACCCAGTTGGGCCTGCAATTGCAGCAGGGTGTGGCCGGCGGTGGATCGGACGGGTCCACCACCAGCCTCTACTGCCCCACCCTGGACGGCCTGGGTCCGGTTGGGGGTGGGGCTCACGCCCAGGATGAGTTTGTCTTGATCGAAAGCCTTCCCGAGCGCACCGCGCTGCTGGCTATGGTCATGATGGAACCGGAGGACTTACCACCGTGAGCATGCATGGACGGCCTTTTCTGGCCTCGGTCACCCGCCTGAGCGAGTTGAATTCGGAAGGCCTGCCCTTCCAAGAATTTCCCAGAGAGCAGTGGGCCAACGCAGACCTGGTGGTGGGCGAAGTTCTCTCAGAACCGGGCGCTCTATCCAAAGTGGAGCTTTCTACCGGCCGCCTGATCGACCTGATGCGCGGGGACCGAATCGTAGGAGCGCTGGGACGGCGAGCCGCCACTCTCGAATGCGTGGGCGACTTTGAGTCCATTGGGGACGACCTCCAAATGGACTTGATGACCCCCGGGGGACTGCTGGGGAAAATCACTTCCCAGTCCAGCTTTCTGGGCCCGCTCCCACGACTTCGCTACCTGGGCCACGCTACCGTTCAGGGCGGGAAGGTCAGTCTGGCCAATTATGTGGGACGCCTTCCCGTCCACAGCTTGAAAATACCGGTGGTTCTCATCGTTGGCACCTCCATGTCGGCCGGAAAAACGGCCACCGCCCGGTTGCTCATCCGTCTACTCAAGCAGTCTGGCTGGAAGGTGGCCGCCGCCAAACTGACGGGAGCGGCTCGCTATCGCGACATTCTCAGTATGCATGATGCGGGGGCCGATCACATTATGGACTTTGTCGATGTAGGTCTGCCCTCCAGTATCTGCTCCGAAGCCGAGTATACGCAGGCTCTTCAGCAAATGGTCGCCCGTCTGGGAACCTTGAATGTGGATGTGCTGGTGGCCGAAGCCGGCGCCTCTCCGTTGGAGCCGTACAACGGGGCCACGGCCATTGGCTTACTGGCCGACCAGATTCGCTTCACCGCCCTGGCGGCCTCCGATCCCTATGCCGTGGTGGGAGTGATGAAGGCCTTTGCCATGAGTCCAGACCTGGTCACAGGGGTGGCCACCAACACCTCGGCCGGTATCTCTCTCATCGAGAAGATGTCTGGCGCACTGGCCCTTAACATTCTCGACGAGTCCTCCTGGACCCGGGTCAATCAACTGCTTTTGTCAAGGCTTTCAGGAATCGAGGGGGCGGGTGGCTGAAGCCTGCAAATGGTCTTCCATCTGGGCGCAACTGAAAGCCTGCCGCAGACGGGACTCCTGCTCGCGCGACAGATTGGTGCGCAACACGCGAGGGTTCCAGGGACCGATCTCTTCGATGACTCGATCCATGGTGGCCTCCACCACAAGCAAGAAGAGGGCAGACTGCCCGGGTTCGATGGTGCGAGAGACGTCGTAAATGAACTCGTCATTGACGCCATAGTCGGCCAGGGCGCCCGAAATAGCCCCCAACACCGTGCCAATGGCCATGCCAAGAGACGGCATCCAAAAGAGAATTCCGGCCAACAGGCCCCAAAAAGCTCCACCCAACGCCCCTTGGGCCGTTAAATCAACGATCTGTTTGATCTTCAGGCCGCCGTCCCGATCCCGAACAGCCACCGCGGCGTCCGCAAGACGAACCAGATGTTGCTTCTGAAGCTCAATCAACTTATCGCGAACTTCAAAAGCGGCCCGGTCATTGTCAAAAGCCAGCACGATCAGGTCCGTCATAAGGGATTCCTCTATTTCTCACAAATTCATCGGCCACGTTAGCGCTGGCGACTGATCTGGATCATTGAGCAGATCCGCAAGATAACGCATGCTGTCAGCAGTCAAGGAGGCTAAGCCATGTTCAAAAAGATTCTGGTTCCCCTGGACGGCTCCAGTGCCGCTGAGGCAGCCATCGAGATGGCCTGCTCTCTGGCCCGTTTGGTATCCGGGCAGATAATCCTGGTGCGCTGCACGGTGCTGCAAGGGAATTTCGGCGACCCGCCCGGGTTTCCGATCCCCCAGGAAGCTATCGAAGCCGAAGTCCACTATTGTGAGACCTACCTCAAAGACCACGCTGCCCAAATTCGTGAGCAGGGGCTTGTCGCTGAAATCCAGGTTTTGGGCAGCGGAGACACGGCTTCCGAAATCATTGCCGCAGCTAAAGACCTATCCTGTCAACTGATTGTGTTAACCAGTCATGGACGAAGCGGTATGAAGCACTTTCTGCTGGGAAGTGTGGCCGAGAAAATCTGTCGTTCCGCACCATGTCCCGTGATGATGGTGGGTCCATCGAGCAGCCTGCTGCGCGAGACCAAGGAAAGGCTTACCCGCCCCCGGTTGGCAAACGAGAGCCTTTCGAGAAGCGAGCCAGCCTGATGTCCGCCCCGATCTTCGTGGCCACCGACTTCAGCGAATATTCTGCCAGGGCCACCATGATGGGGCTCCGCCTGGCGTCAGTTCTGGATGCCCCTCTGATGCTGGTTCATGTTGTCGAGCCGGTAGGCGACCCCAATCAGGCCGATAAAGAGATCCTGGCCTTCCACGAACAGCTCCTGGAAGAGGGCCAGCGCAAGATGCAATTGGAACTGCAGCGCTGGTCCGGTGGCCGAGAAGCGGCCACCCTCATCGAGATTGGCCACCGGGTGCCCACCCTGCTGCGCCTGATCAACGAGCATCAACCGGCCATGGTGGTGATGGGTTCGCGCTTGCGCGACCTGCACCGCATCGGCATCAGTCTGGAGGTGCTGTTGCAGTGTCCATACCCGGTATTGCTGGTGCCTCACCATGTAGAATAGTCAAAGTGCGCGAACCCAACAGCTTGGGCGCCCCGGATACTCCAGGTCGCCTGTGCAGGGTTTCACTGACACGGCTCAGGAAACGGCTGTCCTCGACCGGCTTCAGCAGGTAACTATCGGCACCGCTATCCAGTCCGCGAACGCCATTCTCGCCCGTGTCGGTCAGCAAAATCACTGGAATCAAGGCGCTTTCCAGATTGGCCCGCAATTCCCCAATCCAGCTCGGAGCATTCAGGTCGGGCGTATCGATGTCGACCACCACCAGGTCCGGCATATGCTGGTGGGTCAAAGTCGTGGCCGTCGCGATGTCCTGGGCGGTAAGCACGGCAAAATGATGTTCCAGCAGAGCCACCGACAGCTTCCCCAGCATTTCGGCTGCGGGTGTCACCAGTAAAATCCAGCTTTGATTGGGTCCTGAAACCCCGTGAATTTGTGCCCCAGAAGTGGTCGCCGCGGTCGATGGCGAGACGGAGCAGGTCCGTTTCACCTCGTCGGGACGGATAGACGCCAGCAACGGGCCAAGTTGCGCGGGGCTGAATCCCAACGCTCCGGTATCCAAATCGAGACCTTTACAGTCTGCCACCAGAAAATCGTCGCCGACCTCTATCATAAAATTTAGGAATCCCCCATCCGTGGGTTCGAAGTAGTGCTCATGGTTGGCAAACCACGACGCCATTTGGCCCAGCCAGAGTCGCATGCCGATCACAAAATGCTCCAGCCCAAGCGGTGAGGAATGGCCATGGGCGCTCTCCACAAAAAACTCTCCAAAGGTTTCTCCATCGCCCCAGGAACCAAGCAGCCACTTGCTGAGTGGGCCACCATCTGGCGCTTCCATCAGCCGAGCGACCTGCTCGATCACGCGGCTCTCTGTCTGGTGTTGAGCCAGAGCTCGAAAAAGAAAGGGCAGACTGTTCTGTTTCTGGCGCAGCGACAGGCCCTTCTCCAGGCGCTTTTCCAGGGCGGCCTCCAGTTGGCCGATGGAGAATAAGGCGGCGGCTGAGACCGAAAAACAATACTGAACGGCCAGTCCGCACAGCCGTCCTAACGTCTCAACTGCAGAGCCATGCCCTCTGGCCACCTCCTCGTCATAAAGAGCTTGAAGGCGCCAAAACAGAGGGGGACTTAGATATCTGCTCAGGCGATCTGCCGGGAGGCACAGGGGTGACTCTTCCGCCTCGATCACCAGCGCAGGGGCTGGCGTCTCGGGCAGGTCCTTCACCCACTTCTGGCACTGAGGGCAAACCTTCCATTCTGGCTGCATGGGACACTTGCAGTGAGGACACAGCAGCAGCAAGGCACAACCGCAGAACACGCACACAGTGTGTTCGGGTGGCACGGATGAGTCGCACTGGGGACAACGGCGTCCCCCCACACGACGAATGGTGATAACGCGCAACAATTCATCCAGCGAAGTAAGGCCCTGAGCACACTTGCCCAGACCGTCCTCGAGCAGACTGTGCATCCCTTCGCTGCGTGCCAGTCGCTCCACATCGGCCTCAGAGGCACCGTCCAGAAGCATCTGACGGACACGACTGGTCATCATCAACAATTCGAAGATGCCCATTCGGCCCCGGTAACCCACATAATTGCACTTGTCACACCCTGCAGGTCGGAACAGAGTTTCCGGGGGCTCGGCGATTCCGGCCGCCTTCAGCAGACGCAAAGCCGCAGGCTCGGCCTGCGCCTGCTGGCGGCAATGAGGACACAGACGCCGTACCAGCCGCTGGGCCAGCACGCACAGCAAGGAGGAAGCCAATAAATAGGGTGGCACTCCCATCACCACCAATCGACTGATGGTAGAAAGGGAGTCATTGGTATGCAGGGTCGACAACACCAGATGGCCGGTTTGGGCCGCCTGCACGGCGATCTCAGCCGTTTCCAGATCACGAATCTCGCCGATTAACACCACATCCGGATCTTGCCGCAAAATCGAGCGCAGAGCCGAGGCAAAGGTCACCCCGGCCCGAACGTTGACCTGAACCTGGTTGATTCCCTCCAGTTGATATTCGATGGGGTCTTCGACCGTGACCACATTGTCCGATTCCTGGTTGAGTTGCAGCAACGAAGAATACAAGGTCGAGGTCTTTCCCGAACCGGTGGGCCCGGTACACAAAATCATCCCCTGACTGGATGCAAGCGCCTGCTGGATGTGTTCAAAATCGACCTCGTCGAAACCCAGCTTGTCCAGGGCCACCACCACAGCGGCAGGGTCGAGAATGCGCAGCACCACTTTCTCGCCAAAGTAGGTGGGCAATGAGCTTACGCGCAGGTCCACTTCTCGGCCTTCGAGGACGGCCCGGGTGCGGCCATCCTGGGGTTTGCGCGACTCCGAGATGTCCAATCCGGAAATGATCTTCAGACGCGAAATGCACGGACCCTGAACGCGTTTAGGCAGCTCCACAATGGTGCGCAAATAGCCATCCAGGCGATAGCGCACTCGCATGGAGGCTTTCATGGGCTCGACGTGAATGTCGGACGCCCCCATCCGAATGGCATCGCCGATGATGGAGCTGACCAGTTGAATCACCGGAGCGGTAGGCTCCAGGTCGGCAGACTCCTGCTGCTGTTTCTCGGCAGCCGAGCTCTGGTCGGACTGAATGTAGGTGATGTCGCCGCTGTCCGGGATGCGTCGTAAGATGGCCTCGAGCAAAGTCTCGCTCTGCCCCAAACGCCCTTCGAGGGCGGCCTGGATTTCGCTCAAAGGAGCGACCACTCGCTTGACTTTGCATCCGGTGGCGAAGCGCACCACGTCCTCGGCCACCACGTCTAGCGGATCAGCCATGGCCAGAGTAATCACGTCACCTTCCTGGTGAATGGGAATCACTTTGTAGGTGGCCAAAACCTCGCTGTGCAACTGCTGCAATAAACTTGCGTCAAAGCCCTCATCGCGCAGGGACACGCAGGCGATACCGCAATCACGAGCCACCTGCTGGCACCTGGACCACTCATCCAGGGCGGGCCCTTCCCGAACTGCCGTCAGAGCACTGGTATTGGAGGCTTCCATCCTGGTGCATATACCGTGACTGGCCGCCTTCTAATCAGATCAGATATGTCAGGCGTCAATCTGGGTATAAGCTGATCCCGGTCAGGGTGCTCACCCCTGGCGGCGCCCCATAATGGGGCATAATGCTGATGAATCAATGGTGCCTGCTATGAGTCAGAGAGAAGTGCCCGCTACACCGTATTTTCGGACCTCGCCGGGAGGAAAACTACAGCTTTGTCCCAGCCGCCGACATTTCAGGTCAGGTCACACTCTGACGGGCAATATCCAGACTCACAATTTTTCGTCCAAATTATTGGAGGATGATGTCCAGGTGTGGATTTATTTTCCACCCAGCTACGCCCCCGCCGACCCCTGGCGCTACCCCTGTCTGTACCTGCACGACGGGCAGAATGTTTTCGATGCCAAAACTTCAGCTTTTGGAGTCGAATGGGGTGTGGACGAGGCGGCCGAGGGCCTGATTTTGGAGGGCAAGATCGACCCGATCATGATTATCGGCGTGGCGAATTCTCCCGAGCGAATCGCGCACTATACTCCCTTTCCCGATCCAGAACAGGGAGGTGGCCAGGGCAATCTTTATCGTTCCTTTTTGATTGACGAACTGAAGCCGTGGATCGACGCCAACTTTCCCACCCGCAAGGGGAGCCGCGAGACAGCCATCGCAGGCTCCAGTTTGGGGGGATTGAGCGCACTGTATATGAGTTGGACCCGCCCAGACGTATTTGGAATGGTGGCTGCCTTATCGCCCTCGCTGTGGTGGGGCCATCGCAAGTTGATCACCCGCATCGGGGGTGACCAGAAAATGCTCAAACCCTATCGAATCTGGATCGACATGGGCACCGGAGAGTCGACCACGGACGACAATGATAACCAGGTCCCAGATCTGATCGATGACCTGCGAACCCTCAGGGCCGTGCTGCTGGCCCAGGGGTATCGCCTCAATGAAGACCTTTTCTACCGAGAAATCATCGGCGGGGTCCACGACGAGGCCTCCTGGGGAGCTCGCGTGGCCGATGTACTGACCTGTCTCTTTCCGGTCAGTTCAACCAACCTGACCTTTTAGGCGGGAGTGGAGCCGTCGCACTGGTAGAGTGCCTGATCGGCCCTTACCAGGTCATACAACGCAACCAGAGCATCCTTGCACTCCGGCGAAATGCCGGTCAGCATCTCCGTAAAGACATGATGGGCGTGCTTCTGTCGCAATTCAAGTTCCTGTCGGTCTGGCTGCTGGGTCATAGGGTCAATCCTCCGATGTTCTTTAATAAAACGATTTTGGCTCAGATCTGACAAAGGCGCTATGATCCTGGTCAGCTAGCTCAGGCCCACGATAGTTCCGTCTGAGGTGAGGTCGATGTGTTGGGCGTTGGGGTGGGCCGGTAGGCCGGGCATCGTCTGAATCTCGCCGGCGATCGGTACAATCATGCCCGCTCCGGCGGCCAATTTAACCTGGCGAATGCGCAAGGCAAAGTTCTCAGCCACACCGACCTGACGGGGGTCATCACTGAGCGAATATTGAGTCTTGGCGATGCAGATATAGGCGTTTCCCATACCCAGCTTCTCAATCGCCGCCATCTGATCGACTGCCTCCGCCGAGTACTCCACACGATCAGCACCGTAGACGCCGATGGCAATTTTTCCGATTTTGTCCTCGACCGATTCGATCAGGGAATAGCTGGGCAGCAGAGCGGCCGGTTGGCGGAATTGGGCCACGTAGTCGGCCAGCTCCAGAGCCCCGCCACCCCCATGTTGGAAAACATCGACAAGAAAGGCCGTACACTCGTGCTGACGCAGAAAGTCCAGCACTAACTTGTGCTCCTCAGCACTCTCCCCGGCGCGCGCATTGAGGGCCACCACGCTGGGAATTCCAAATCGCTGCAGTCGGCGCAGATGGTTGAGGGGATTGGCCAGGCCTCGCTGCAAGGCGGCGCTGTCCAATTGATGCAATTGAGCGGAAGCGACTCCCCCGTGATACTTTATGCCGCGCAAGGTAGCCACCACCACGGCCAGAGCCGGCGACTGTCCCAGTTGACGAGCGTAGATATTGAGGAATTTCTCGCCCCCCAGATCGGCCCCAAAGCCGGCTTCCTGAACCACAAAGTCGGACCCAGACAAGCCGACCCGAGTGGCCACTAACGAACTGGTACCGTGGGCGATGTTGGCAAAAGGCCCACAGTGCACCAGGGCTGGACTCCCCTCCAGAGTCTGAACCAGATTGGGCAAGAGCGCATCGCGCAAAAGTGCCGCCATCGCTCCGGCCACCCCCAATTGGTGAGCCTGTACAGCTTCGCCTTCGCGGGTAGTGCCCACCACTATCTGAGAGAGTCGCTGACGCAGATGCTCCCAATGGTTGGAGAGGGCCAAAATGGCCATGATTTCACTGGCAGCCGTGATGTCAAATCGGTCCTGACGAGGCATTCCATGGCTGGGACCGCCCAGGCCTACTACGCAATTGCGCAAGGCTCGATCATTCATGTCCAGCACTCTGGGCCAACTTACGCGCCTCGGGTCCAGCTTTAAAGAGACCCGCTGCAGGTGATTGTCCAGCACCGCCGAGAGCAAATTGTGGGCCGAGGTGATGGCGTGAAGATCCCCTGTGAAATGAAGGTTGATGGAGGTATCCGGCACGAGTTTGGCCTGCCCTCCACCGGTCCCGCCCCCCTTCATTCCAAACACCGGGCCCATGGAAGGTTGGCGCAGAGCAGCCACGGCTCGTTTCCCCTGGCGCCGCAGGGCATCCACCAGACCGATGGCCACCGTCGTCTTCCCCTCGCCCGCCGGCGAGGGCGACATGGCGGAAACCATGATCAATTGACCACGAGCCGGCCGGTTCTGGAAGGCGTTCCAGCGGATCTTGGCCTGGCGGTCACCCCAGGGAATCAGATCCTGAGCGCTGAGTTCGAGTTCTTGAAAAGGTAATTGCATAAGGGCCGTATTGTAAAGCTGCTGGCCCTGGCTGACAAGGTCAGTCGCGGGTCCGACCAGAAAGTCTGGCTGTGCACTGGAAGTGGCGGGCCAGACTGGGGCTGTTGGCAGGGTTTGGTCTCATCCAACTGTGGCCCTATGAGTCCGTGTCAAACGCCCCAGAAACCGGCCCGGCTCCGATGCCTGCCGACATCCGCGAATGGGTTATAGAGCGCTGCTACGATTGTCACTCCAACCAGACCCGCTGGCCCTGGTACTCGGCGCTGGCACCCCTCTCCTGGTGGATCGCCGACGATGTTCGGCGCGGGCGGGCGGGACTGAATTTCAGTCGATGGAAAGATTACACGCCCCGCCAAAGGGCGCTGGGCTGGCGCCGCAGTTTGCAACGAATCCGGGAAAATCGTATGCCCCCCCTTCAGTATTCCGTGCTTCATCCCGGGGCCATCAGCGAACTGCAACTGAACCGCCTGGAGACTTTTCTCAAGGAGCAGGAAGTTGACGCGGCCGACTGCCTGTCCCCTTCGGAACTGCTGGCCTGGCCAGCGACTCCACTGAGCCACACCAGCCAGACTCTGAGAGGAGCCTTTCGTGTCTCTGGCACTCTCTCTCAACCGCTGCACCTGGACAACGCGCTCCTGCTCGGTCAGGGGGACCTGAATTTACACGGCGGGATTCGTGGCAACGGGGCAATTCTTGCAACGGGAAAACTATCCATCCAGGGGTTAACCGGACAGATTGGACCGCTGGCCTTAGTGGGCCTCCAAGGCATCAGCCTGGAAGGTTCGACCGACTGCAGACTGGAGGCCCTGGTGCACACCCCCGAGAACTTGGAGGTCAGGGGTTTGCAGCTTGAGAGAAAGCAATATTTCCTCATGCCGGTGGTCGGAGTCAACCAGAGTCGTGTGGAGTTTTGCCGAGACGACGGCCAGTTGGGGGAGCGCATCGAGAGACAGGTGCTGATCCGCTACGGACACGACACCTATGTGATCTGGGACTCGGAGTTTCAACTTGTCAAAACAGCCATCACTCTCGAACAGGCGTTGGACGCCGTTGAAACCATTTTGAAGGCCGACCCGGTAACATCAACCACCCGTTGGCGACGTCGCTTTCGCAGCAGTTGGAAAAAACGGCTGAAGCGCCTCGCGATCCCAGGAACTCCAGCCATTTTTGAATTGCGGGCTGACCAGGCTGGCTTCAATGAGCCTTAGGTAAGCTGGGGCGCCATTTCAAGACCAGTTCGTAAGGCATGGCTCTCTCCACGTATTGCAACTCACCCGAGGAAAATCTTCGGGCCAGCAGACAGTAGACCAGATAGACCGCATCTTCCGCTTCGATCTCGGAGACTCGTAACAGTCTCTCTCCAACCTCCTCCAGAAACTCGACCATGGTCTCGCCTTCGCGAGGCTCGCCCTGTGGCGGTTTCCAGCCCTCAAAATAGAAGCCGCGAATCAGCATGGGTAACTGGGCCGACAAATGTACCACTTCGTCGACTCGCAATCGGTCTCGTAGTGAATGCAAGATGATTCGTAGAATGGTATAGGCCTGGTTCTCCGAGCCTACTTCCGGCTCATCGGCTAACTCTTTGACCCATTCATTGGCGGCATGAACTGCGTGTTCAAAATTGTGAATTGCTTTTACACTCATAGCGGCTCCAGTCTAGATGAATCTCCGGCCCCAGGCACTGACCTGCGTCATTGTTTCAGCCGTAAACTTCCTGTAAGCTATCTAAGGACGTAATTTTTGCCGGGGGGGATGGATGACTGACTTTCAAATAATCAGCCAGGGACGGGGAAACTCTTGCCTGTTTAAATTGGTGGGGCGACTGTCACTGAGCGCCCGAAGCCACCTCCATGACTTCGTTGAAAAGGTCTGGAACGACCTGCCCTGCCTGCGTCTCGACCTTTCAGCCGTGAATGAAGTCGACCTCTCCGGGCTAAGTTGGCTGATTCTGGCTGACAATCACATGCGTCAACGCGGTGCCCGCATGGAAATCGTGGCCACCTCACCGCCCCTGCGGCGAGCCCTGGCTTTACTGAGGCCAGCTACGCGAATCTTAAACAAAAGATCTGCTGCAAAAGTCAAGTCGCAGCAACGACTTCGACAGGCGGTTAAGCCCTCCCCATCCAGGAGGAAGGAGCCCCCTGGACGTATTCTGTAAAGCCATGGAATATGGACTGAATGGCTGAAGCGCTGCATCCCGGGTCGGTGCAGGAAGGCTGCACCATTGAGGAAGTGCTGGCCTGGGACGCCAGAGGTGGGCTCTATCGAGTCACGACTCCGACCGGCAATCGACTGTTGAAAGAGATCCTCTTTCCGCCTGATCTCCCCACTCTCCAGCGAGGTCAACGGGCCCATGTGCTGCGTGAGGCAGTCTCCAGTTGGCAGGGCCTTCAGCAACCGCTGGCCATTTCGGTGGAACGTTTTGCGGCCCGTGAAGATCGTTGCTATATCGTTCTTCCTGAGTTGAACGGCAGTCGCCTGAGTGTGCAGAGCCGCCTGAGAGCCAGCCCCCCAGAACCCCATCAGGCCACCCGCTGGGCCGACCAAATTGCGGCCCTGGCGGAAGCGCTGCTAGACATTGACCATCCCCTGACTTTTGAACTGCTCGACGCGGACCGAATTTTGGCGAACTCTCAGGGCCAGTTGACCGTGTTCAACCCCGGCTGGACGGAAATGATCTGGCAAGACCCCCAGCAGTTCGGACATCGCACCGTCCGGGAAATCCTGAGACGCTATGCCGAACTGCTGGTCACCATCACCACCGGGGACTCCCACCACCCGCCCAATCAGGGTGACCTGCCCCACGGCCTGATCTGGCTGGTGAGTCGATGCCTCAGCCAAAACTCCAGCAGCAATTACAAAAATTTCGGAGAGGTTCGTCAGGCTCTGCGTAACCTCAATATGCAGGGCGACGAACCCAAGAAGCTGCGTTCCCTGAGTTCCATGCCTGCTTTGCTGGAATTCATCCTTCCCAGTCTGGCGCCCCTGCGCAGAAATCCCCGAGGACCGATTGCCGCACTCTTCTTTGTGGTGGGACTGGCCAGTCTGGTCTGGTTTTGGCTCTACCTGATCAACCCCCGGCCTGAGCTTCGGCCGGCCCTGGCTTTGGCCATAGGGCGGAAAATCTATCTCTGGTCCCCAACGGAACGCCAGTTGCGTAGCCATTGGAATTTCTCGAAATCCATTCAGGCGATGACAGTCAGCCAGGATGGCAGCCGGCTGTACGTTGCTTTGCAACGGGATCAGGCACTGTGGGTGATTCAGTCTGACAGTGGGGAGAGGCGCTCGTGGGCGCTTCCCGGCACCGCTACCAGTCTGGAGTGGTCTTACGGCCAGAGCCAGTTGCTGGTGCTGCTGAGGGAAGGACGCCTGCTTGAGTTGGAGGTCGACAGGGAACTCTTTGGTGACTGCGTCAATGTCCCGGTCGCATCTCAGGCCTTGTTGACCGTTCCCTTGCATTCCAAGGTCGCCCCCAAGACGCGAAAGAGTCGGGGCCAGGGCCTGATCACACTTGAGCGTGATATGGGGCTGTCCCTCTACGATATGGACGAAAAGCGTAGGATCGTTCAACGGCAGTTGTCGGGGGCGACTTCGGCCATCCTCTACCAGGGTAGCAGTATTGTCTGCGCGACCGCTCAGCCCAGCCTGCATTCCTTCACTTTTCAACTCTCCCCACTGACCCGGCGGCAGATACCAGCCAAACCAGGTCCGGTGAAGATTTACTCCTTCCGGGAAGGCAGCCGTTTCTGGACCGTGCATGCGCATCAGAATGGCCAGGGTACCGTGGGTGCGTGGTCGGGTATCGAACCCAACTGCACGGGCCAAATCGCCCTGGCCAGCAAACCCCTGCGAGCTGCCGTGGATGACAGCGGCAAGCTTTGGCTGGTGACCGAACCAAGCAACCTGTGCTTGATAGAGCCATCGCCCTTGCGGCTGACTCGATTGGCAAGCCTGCCCGGCACCGTGTCGACCATGGCCTACCTCAGCCCACGCGTTCAGCAGAGTGGCCTGGACAAGGTCTTCTTGAATCGTCCCTGAGTCAATAGGAATGGAGGGTTTTCATGTAGTTGGCCCTCTCAAAGGCCGCCGGGTCTGACACACTGCTCTGGCTCATACTTCCTTGCATTTGCCGAATCGAGTGGTAGTCACGCTGTTGCATCCATCCGCGCAGGTCGTCAAGAATGCTGGTGGCTGACTCCGGTCCGTCATGCAAGAGGCGTGAGGCCAGCAAGACCGCCCTGGCGCCGGCCATCATGGCCTTGCAAACATCGGTGGCCGAATGAACTCCACTGGTGATGGCCAGGTCCAGGTCGACGCGCCCGTGTAGAATGGCCGTCCAGGTCAACGGGAGGAGCAACTCTTGGGGTCGGCTCAGCTCCAGCCGAGGCACCACCTCTAACTGCTCCAGGTCGAAATCCGGCTGATAGAAGCGGTTAAACAGCACCAATCCGCGTGCCCCGGCCCCGGCCAACTGCCTGGCAAAGTGTGGGAGTGAGCTAAAAAAGGGAGAAATCTTCACCGCCACGGGAATCCGGAGTTGAGTGGTCAGGTGGCGGACCACCTCCACATACTGTTCTTCGGCCTGGGCCGCCGATATCTCCGGGTCGGTGATCAGGCGATACAGATTGAGCTCGACGGCGCTGGCGCCGGCCTGCTCAAACTGCCGAGCATATTCCAGCCAGCCTCCCGGGGTCACCCCGTTAAGACTGGCGATGATGGGAATGTCGACATCGGTGCAACAACTTTCAATGAGACGAATATACTCGGCCGGTCTGCGTCGAACCGTGTGGTGCTGGGGAAAGTAACTCAAGGCCTCGGCATAACTGTCGGTGCCACCGCTCAGGACGCGCTGGATCGACTGGACTTCCAACTCCACCTGCTCCTCAAAGAGCGACTCTAAAACCACTGCGGCCACCCCCGCGCGAGCCAGGCGGCAGATCCCGCTGAGTGTGGACGTGAGGGGACTGGCCGAGGCCACCAGGGGGTTTTTTAGCGTCAGACCCAGATAGGAGGTCTCCAGATCTAGCATAGCTGTGATGCCCTTTCCGAGTACTGCTTCCAGCGTAGATCGGCCGCCGTCTGAGCCGCGACGGCGTAATTCTCGGCCTCTTCAGGATGCATTTGTTGAAGGATTCGAAAGCGCCCCTCGCTGCTAAAATACTCGGCAATGGGACGGCTGGGCTGCCTGCAATCCAGTTGCAGGGGGGGCAATCCAAGCTCTCGGCGACGAGGATCATAGCGATAGAGCAACCACGAGCCGCAATCGACTGCCAATTTTTGCTGCTGCATTCCTTTGGCCATATCGATTCCGTGGGCGATGCAGTGACTGTAGGCGACGATCAGGGCTGGTCCTGGGAAGCTCTCGGCCTCCTGGATCGCTTTGATGGTCTGAGACTCATTGGCACCCATGGCCACGCAGGCCACGTAGCAACTTCCGTAGCCCATGGCCAGCAAACCCAGGTCCTTTTTGGCCGTGGGCTTGCCTCCCGACGAAAATTTGGCGACTGCGCCCAGGGGGGTGGCTTTGGATGACTGGCCGCCCGTGTTGGAGTAGACCTCGGTATCCAATACCAAAGCGCGCACTCGAGCCTGAGAAGCCAACACATGGTCAAGGCCACCGAAGCCGATGTCGTAAGCCCAACCATCCCCCCCGACCAGCCAGCAGCTATGGGGAATTAGATTGTCGGCCAGAGCCAACAGGTCCCGTTCCAGGGGCATTTCGGGATCGAGGCAGCCACGCAATTCCGCCACAGCCTGGCGCAGCTCCTGCACCGAAGACTCCTCGGCCAGCAGTCGTGCCGCCAGAGCTGGACTCAGGCAACCGCTCAAACGACCCACCAGATGGCGAGCGTGGTTCCGTTGCTGATCCAGGGCCAATCGCATGCCCAGGCCAAACTCGGCGTTGTCTTCAAAAAGTGAGTTGCTCCAGGCAGGACCGTGGCCCGCCCGGGTCTTGCTCCAGGGGGTAGTGGGCAAATTGCCACCATAGATGCTGGAGCACCCCGTGGCATTGGCGATCAACAAATGGTCGCCAAACAACTGACTGAGGACCCGCAAATAGGGCGTTTCCCCACAACCGGCACAGGCCCCGGAAAATTCGAAGAGCGGCTGCCGAAGCTGGATGTTTTTCACCGACGACCAGCGCAAGCCGGCGGGCGCCTCTTCGGGAAGCTGCAGAAAATAGTCCCAATGCTGGGGGTTGCGACCGGCGATTTCGTTGCTCTCAGGAGCATCCAGCCAGGCCATATTCAGAGCCTTACGACTGACCTTCGATTTGTCTTTGACGGGGCAGACCTCCACGCACAAACGGCAACCCGTGCAGTCCTGGTTGGACACCTGCAGGGTATAGACCAGATCGGGAAGCTCCTTGAAAGCCGAGGGGATCGTTACAAATCCCTCCGGCGCCCCTGCCACCCGCGCCGAATCCACCAATTTGGCACGAATCACCGAATGCGGACAGACGTAAACGCATTTGCCACACTCGATGCACAGATCGCTTTCCCAGACAGGAACCTCCTGGGTCAGATTGCGCTTTTCCAGATGAGCCGTGCCCGTGGGATAGGTCCCGTCGACCGGGAAAGCGCTTACGGGGAGGTCGTCTCCGTGCCCTGCGACCAGCGCGGACACCAGGTTTTGGGGGGCTTCGGCCGGGTGTATCTGATGGGGGGGCGGGCCTGGCGCAACGAATTTCAACCCTTCCAGCGCAACATCCACGGCGGCATAATTTCTTCTAACGGTGATCTCGCCTTGCTTGGAGTAGGTGGTGTGAATGGCATGCTTGATCATCTCCAGGGCTCGCCCTGGCTCGACAACGCCACTCAGGTGGAAAAAACACATCTGCATAATCGTATTGATGCGCCCCCCCAGTCCCGATTCGCGGGCCAACCGATCGGCGCCCACGACATACAGACGCAAGCCCATCGCCAGCACTTTGGCCCGAAACCAATCGGGCAAATACGGCCACACTTTGTCGTGAGGGTGGGGGCTGTTGACGAGTACAATCGCTCCTGGCTCCACTTCATCAAGAACGGGAAAGCGCCCCAAAAAGTCAAACTGGTGAACGGCCACAAAGCTGGCCCGCTGGATCAGATAGGGTCGACCGATCGGCCGGGGACCAAAGCGCAGATGAGAAATGGTGCGTGCCCCCGATTTCTTGGAGTCGTAGACAAAGTAGCCCTGAACAAAAGCCTCGGTCTCGTCGCCGATGATGCGAATCGAATTCTTGTTGGCTCCAACCGTTCCATCGGCGCCCAGGCCCCAAAAGATGGCCCGGACCGAGTCCGGGTCCTCGAGGATAAATTGGCTGTCGATGTCCAGGCTGGTGTGGCCTACATCATCGGTAATGCCCACCGTGAATCGACGCCTCGGCTCAGGTTTGGCCAGTTCGGCAAAGACAGCCGCCACCATGGCCGGAGTAAATTCTTTCGAGGCAAGCCCGTAGCGACCGCCCAGCACCTGAACGGGCCGACCCGCCTCGGACAGGGTGGCCAGAACATCTTGAAAGAGCGGCTCTCCCACCGCGCCGGGTTCGCGACATCGGTCCAACACGGCCACTCGCTCCACGCTGGCGGGCAAAACTTGGAGGAAGGCCTGCGATGCAAAGGGGCGGAACAGGCGAACCTTGAGCAAACCCACACGTTCCCCTTGCTGCCTCAGAGCAGCGACCGTTTCGGTCACCGTCTGGCAGGCCGAACCCATGGTTACAATCACCCTCTCAGCCGCTGGATCTCCAAAATACTCGAAGATCCGGTAGTGACGGCCGGTTCTCTCCGCGAAACTCTGCATGGCCCCGGTGACCGTATTTGGGCAGCGGTCATAGAAGGGATTGGCGGCCTCGCGGGACTGAAAAAAGACGTCGGGATTTTGGGCCGTACCCCGGAGTTCAGGGTGTTCTGGGCTAAGTCGGCGTTCTCGATGTGCTTGAATGGCCGACATCGGCAACAAGGCCAGCATGTCTTCCTTGTCGATCCGATCAATTTTAGATTCTTCATGAGAGATGCGAAAGCCATCAAATATGTGCAAGAAGGGAACCCGTGATTCCAAAGTGGCCATCTGACTGATCAGGGCAAAATCGTGGGCCTCTTGCACACTGCTGCCAAAGAGCATCGCCCAACCGGTCGTGCGCGCCGCCATGACGTCGCTATGATCGCCAAAAATGGAGAGGGCGTGAGTGGCTACGGTCCGGGCCGCAATATGGAAAACCGTGCTGGTCAACTCTCCAGCGATTTTGTACATATTGGGCAGCATTAACAGCAGGCCCTGGCTGGCCGTGAAGGTGGTGGTTAAACTACCCGCCTGAAGCGACCCGTGGACGGTGCCAGCAGCTCCCCCTTCGGAGTGCAATTCGACTACCCGCGGGACCTCTCCCCACAGATTGACTTTCGCGTCCGAACTCCACTGGTCAGAATATTCCCCCATCGGCGAAGCCGGCGTGATGGGGTAAATTGCGATCACCTCGTTGCAGGCGTATGCGACCTCAGCTGCGGCCTGATTTCCATCTAATACCGGCACGTTTCACTCTCCCTTGCAATCACTTCACCATAGGAACACAATGGATCGGGGGCGGCAATGATCCATGTCAGCGTCCCGCCGGACCACCCAGCAGCCGAAAGGATTCAAAAAATCGGGCCTGTTGAACCGAATCAAAGGGGGATGTGGTATGGGATCGGACACAGGCGATCAGATAGAGGTAAGGGTCGGCCAGCAGGACCGTCACCTCGGTAATGGTCTTGTCGCCACCGGAAAGGGTCACCCGGAGAACCGGGTGGCCCTGAAACGAATCGAACTGGCACCGCTGTACCTGAACTCCGTCTCGTTCGAGGTAATGAAGTACGGCCTGGCGGCATTCCTCTGACTTCAGATCGAGTGGGCCTGCCAAAACTGCGGCGGGGTGTCGAATCAAACCATAGATATGTCCACCTCCCACTTCAGCAGCCAAAATCAATTGACCCTCGGTTTGATGGACACGGATCGGCGCCGGCAGGGAGACTTCAAAATCGAAGTCGAGCGAAACAAAGGTTGTCCACCCCTGCGACTGACCGGGAATGGCTAGAAACAGGAAACACAACAATAGCTGGCTGAAGCATCGCACCAGGCAAAGTTCTTTTCGATGGGAGGAGAGGCCTTCACCTGATCCAGATCATCGCGAACCTCGCTGGTTTGGGCTACAGTGGGGTCATTCAACAGAGGAGCCCGTCCATGAAGACTTATGAAGTACCGACCAAACTTAGCTGGGAAGGTGAGCGGCGCGGCAAAGTTGTGGTTGACGGCAAGGCCGCCCTGGAAATTGCCGCTCCTCCTGAATTTAAGGGCCCCAACGGAGTGTGGAGTCCCGAGGACCTTTTTGTGGCCGCTCTGGAGTCGTGCCTGATGCTAACTTTCATCAGCCTGTGCGAAGACAAAGGGTTGGAATTGGTGAGCTACACCAGCACCGCCAGCGGCCGGCTGGAAAAGTCGCCGGCCGGACTGTCTTTTGGATGGGTTGTCATCTCCCCCGTCATCGAAGCGTGCGGACCCGAGGAAGAGACTCTGCAGTTGATCCACAAGGCCAACGAACTGTGCATGGTCCGTCGATCGGTCTCTTGCCAGGTAGCCATCTACCCCGAAGTGACGCAAGGTCGGGCCAGATCATAAAGGAGTCGGGTTGCAATGATTCAAGGTAGCGGAATGAAAAAGACACTCGCGGGCTCACTGCTCATCCTGGCCATGGTGGCCTGTCCGACCCAAAAGGCCAGCAGTGCCAACTCCCCCGGCGATGACGCGGGCAACCCGGATCGTGGCTCTTTCCTGTTTGCTGCCTATTGCGCTTCTTGCCACGGAGATTCGGGCCAGGGCGATGGCCCAATGGCCCCTCGCTTGATGCGCGATTTCAATGTAAAGCCGGTGAATTTTAGCCTGCCCGCCTGGCAAACCAGTCGCAGCAACGAAGCCCTGGCCAACATTATTCGCCACGGTGGTAAGGCTGTGCACAAGACGAAGTTTATGCCGGCCTGGGCTTCCACCCTGGACGCCCAACAAACCAAAGATCTGATTGCTTTTGTGCGCGAACTGGGCAATCCGGGACCGAGCGGCTACACGCCTGCCGTCACCCTGGCCATGCAAGAAAAGCTAGAATTGGGGCGCACCGTTTACAGTCTTCATTGTGTAGCCTGCCACGGTCCTCGGGGCAAGGGAGACGGCCCCCGGATGCAGGCCTATGACAGTGAGAAAGCCACGCCGAATTTTTCCAAAGCTGAGTATTTCCGAAATAAGACGGATGACGAATTGGAGACCTGGGCTCAGTCCGGGGTGTATCACTCTGGCCTGCCCATAGACGCCAATCAAAGTAGCTGGTGGCACGGGCCCATGAATCCTGACGAAATCCGGGCCATTTTGCTTTATCTGCGCAGTTTGCCCAATTAGGCCCGTCCGTCTCCGCGGCGCTGTTGCTGTAGCGATTCCTCCAGGGCCTGCAAAAATCGATCGAGTTGGACATAGCTGATGACCAGCGGCGGTTCGACGCGTAAAACGCGAGCATTGATGTAGGTTCCAGATATCAGTATTTGACGTGCAAAGAGACTCTTGGCCACGGCATAGCCGGTTTCGTGGTCGGCAAACTCCATGCCCAGCATCAATCCCACTCCCCGCGAGCCCGTCAAAATCTCGGGATACCTTGATTGCAGGACGGCCAATGCGTCCAACAGGTAACGTCCCTTTTCGGCGGCCTGTCGAGGCAAATCTTCCTCGAGAAGGACGTTGATGGTGGCGATGGCGGCCGCACAGCAGACCGGATTGCCACCGAATGTGGTGGTGTGGAGAAAAGGATTTTCGATGTATTTTTCCCAGGCACGGGCATTGCCCACGCATGCCCCGATGGGCATCACGCCGCCGCCGAAACCCTTGCCCAGAGCCATCAAATCGGGAACCACTCCGTCCTGTTCGCAGTAGCACATGGTTCCGGTTCGGCCCATGCCGCACTGGACTTCATCAAAGACGAGTAAGGCTGCGTGCTTATCGCACAGTTCTCGAGCGGCCGCCAGATAGCCGGCGGGGGCCACATTGATACCTCCCTCCCCCTGAATGGGCTCCAGCACGACGGCAGCCACCTTGTCACCGGAAAACTCGCAAGATTCCAAATGGGCTTTGAGAGCGTCCACATCGCCAAAGGGCACATGAGACCACTGCAGCAAGGGCAGAAATGGCTCACGAAATACTCCTTTGGAGGTGCCTCCCAGCGCTCCCAGGGTTTTTCCATGGAAGCCGCCCACGGCCCCCACAAACCGCTTGCGACCGGTAGCCAGCATGGCCATCTTCAAACATGCCTCAATCGACTCGGTGCCCGAATTGGTAAAGAACGAATACTGCAGGTCGCCGGGAGTGATCAAAGCCACCAGGTTGGCCAGGTACGTGCGCAAAGGGTCGATCAGCTCTTGAGAATGCAATGCCTGGCGGTCCAGTTGGTCTCGCACCGCCTTCAGCACGGTGGGGTGGCGATGGCCCACCACATAAATGCCGAAACCGCCCAGCATGTCGATGTACTCTTTACCGTGAACATCCCGGAAGACCGACCCCTCATCGTCCCATTCCACGGCGGTGTAGTCGGTGCTGACCGATTTACGATATTTCAAAAATCCTGCATTGACGTGGTCGGACCAATACTGCACCGAATCACGAATGACACGCTGTCTATCGGCCGCGGTCAGTCGCTTTTTTTGAATTAAATCGAGCAGATAGGTGGACTGACGGCGGGCCTGATCAAGGTCTCTTTGGGCGGGTAAATTCATAATCACGCCGGCTTCTCATAGCCTGTGGTGGATTCCTTGACAACACTTGTTCACAAAGCCAGACCTCGGGATGTGAGCCAGAGAACGATGGCCAACATCACGGCCACAATGAACACTATCTTAAGAACTCGGTAACGCATCCAGACCTCCCTTTCTGTTCTAGACTACGCTCTTCGCGGAGGGTTCTCTCTGATCCAGATCACCTGACCGGGATCATTTCGAGGTCCGGCCTTTTGCTCCATACTGTCCCAGGAGTTACAATGGGTCAGTCGGGAGGATGGTTACGATGCAGCCAAAGATCGTGGTGGCCGGTGGTGGATTTGCAGGCCTGGAGGCTCTTTTCTATCTGCGCTACAAATTGGGCAGCGGAGCTGATCTCACCCTGGTCAGTGACCAGGACTACTTTCTTTTCAAGCCCAACACAATCTACATCCCTTTTGGGGAAGACCCTGAAAAGTCCAAAATCCCTCTGGCCCGCCCGGTCCTGAAAAAGAGAATCACCTTCTGGCCCGGGCGGGCGGTTGGGGTAGACCCTTACTCTCGCAAGTTGTTATTGGAGCACGCCGAACTTCCCTACGACTATCTGGTGTTGGCCACCGGCGCCAGTATGCGTGCGCAAGAGGTGCCAGGTCTCTGCGAATATGCCTGCACTTTGTGGACCCCGGAGGAAATGCTGCGGCTACGTCATCAGCTCCAACAGGTGGTGGAACGAGCTGGCGAGGGGCGAAAGCAGGACATCCTCTTTGTGGTTCCGCCCAACAACAAGTGTTCGGGCCCCCTCTACGAACTGGTCATGATGATAGAGACCTGGCTGCAGCGCAAGAAAGTGCGCGAATGGGTGCAAATCACCTGGGCGACCTACGAATCGAGCTACATTCAGGCCTTTGGGCCGCGACTCCATACGGTGGTCAGCGAGGAGTTTGCCGACCGGGGCGTGGAAGGTCACACCGGTTGCCTGGTCTCGGAAATAACCCCCGACCGGGCGATTTTTCACGACGGTAGCAGCTTTCACTTTGACCTCTTAGTCAGCTTCCCCCCCTACGCGGCAGGCCAGGCCTATGCAGACCTGCCGGTCGATTCGCGCGGGTTTCTCAAGGTGG
Organism: bacterium; assembly: GCA_018780265.1. Taxonomy (GTDB): domain Bacteria; phylum Vulcanimicrobiota; class Xenobia; order Xenobiales; family JADMJV01; genus JADMJV01. The sequence continues at coordinate 34,320 of JADMJV010000042.1, read as the reverse complement.
AGCCGGACAGTCGGCGCGTCAAAGGCCAGGAGACGATTTTTGCCGTGGGTGACGCCTCCGACTTTCCCATCAAGCAAGCCTTCCTGGCTTTGCTGCAGGGCGACGCGGCAGCCGAGTCGATTGCCGCCGAGATCCAAAGAAGAGTGCCCGCAGAAAAGATGAAGTTTGAGCCCATGAGTATGTGCGTGATGGAAGAGATGAACAAGGCGACCTTTGCCCAGGTGCCCTTGCGCTATACCGACGATCCGGAGCGACCGGTGGTGGTCGATGACGAAGACACGGAGCACTACAAAGTGGGAGTCTCGCCCCTTTGGCGGGGCGGCAAGAAGATCTTGGGCTACTACCTACCCTGGCGGTTTAGCAACGGGGAGCCTTTCCATGCCGGCTTTGCCTGGGACCTTATGGATATGGGACTCAAAGTGATGTCCAAAGTAATGGCAGACTGAAATGAAGCGATCCGACATCTGGGTTCACAGCGACTCCAACAACAACCTGGGATTCTTTCTGGTCTTTCTGGGGGCTGTGGCGGCCTTTCCGCTACCGGTGTTGCTGGCTCAAGCCGAGATTCAAGGAGTCCTGGCGCGTTACGCTTCCATGCTCGGAGCCCTGTTGGCCATGGCCGGCCTGGCCTTGCTTCATTTCTCTCGCAAACGTTACCGAATCGAACCAGGATCGATCAGCATCCAGGATGGTTTTTTCTCCTCGTCCAGGGTGTTCCACTGGCAGGAACCCGCAAAAATTCAACTGCGCAGCTACGAAGATGAATCAGGGGAATACTGGGTGGTGGATCTGGTCAGTGGCAAGCCGCACTTTACCTTGCAACGCAGCCACGGTCACGCCAGCGAAACCCGCAGTCTGGCCGTGGCTCTGGCCCGCCAACTGGCCATGCCGCTGGTCGAGAGCAGTGAGGACGAAGAAGTCATCATTCCGCCGGACGAACTGGAACTGCCCTTCGCCGAAAGGCTAAAACGCCACCCCCAGTTGTTGGGCCCTGACTACCCGGAGCCTGAGGGAGCCAGTGTGAAGTTGGTGACCGAGGGAGACTCGCTTCGCTTTTGCTGGCGACCGACCGCATCCCAAATATTGCCCTATTTTTTAGCCCTGGTGCTATTTATCGTGGCCTTGGGTGGTGCCCCCCTTTTTCCCGGGACCTACCCCATTCATTATCAGGACTGGCGCGGTGCCGACCTGCAACGGTCAGCCTTTGAGCGGGCCAGCCTGGAAAGCAACTACGACTATTTTCTCCTGTGCGGCGGCTTTCTGGTTGCTATCACCTTGTTGGCAGCGGGCTTCCGCAAAGAGTTGCGAGCCAGCCCGGGCAGCCTGTCTTGCCGTTCGGAGCTTTGGGGAGTGCCGCTGCAAAAAACTGAAATTCCCATTCAAGAATTTCGCGAGATCTGGGTGCGCCGAGTGCGCAACGGGGCCTACCTGCAATTTATTAGCCTGGAGCGGCTGGTGGGCGGCCGAGTATCGGACCCGGGGGTCGCCCATTGGGTGGCCTCACGGGTGGGCCGCTACTACGCCGAGCGAGCCGGACTAGGGCCTCTCTAGCTCGATATCTGCAAAGGAGGCAGGATCCTCCAGAGGCTCCAGCGGCCCCGCGCAGCATGAACACGGCCAGAACCGCAGCCGAGAGATTGACCAGCGATTCCAGAGCATCCGAAAGCAGACCTACCGAATCGGTGATCGCGTAGGCGGAAAACTTAATAAACATGGTCAAGAGAGCCGTCACCACTGACAACCAGGCGTAGCCCTGCAGGCTTGTGGACGGGCGGGAAGTTGCCATGGAATAGCCTACCCCTTCTAGAATGATCTAAATCAGCGCCCCACGGCCCCAGGTCGGCTAAGCTGGGGCGAGGAGGATGACGATGTTTAGCAAAATACTGGTGCCCCTGGACGGCTCCTTCGCTGCCGAGGCCGCTTTGGAATCGGCCAAGTATCTGGCCAGAGTGGGCCTGGGTGAAATCGAATTGGTGCGCATCCAGACCCTGCCGCAGGACCTGGGATACACCTCGGAGTATCCTATCCCCAGCGAAGTATTTGAGCAGGAAAAGCTCCAGTGCCAGAGCTACCTGGACAAGGTCGCCGAACATCTGGCCGAGGATGGATTTCGCAGCCGATGCACGGTGGTGGCGGGGGGCGATTGCGCGCGCCGCATCATCGAAGCTGCTGCGCGCAGCGGGACCGAATTGATCGTCCTCACGTCGCACGGCCGTTCCGGCCTTGCCCGCGTGATGTTGGGTAGCATCGCCGAAAAGGTGGCCCGACTGGCTCACTGCCCGGTTATGATCGTAGGCCGACACACGGGAGCGGCCGCGGAAGCCAAGGAGCGGTCCGAAAATTTGACCTGGCGCGGGCTTAGCTGACTATCGCCTGACAGGGCCTTTGAATCGGTAAAATCTGTCCATTCAGAGGCAACATGGGATCCGTAAAGTGTTGCCTTATGAGAATATTTTGCGTATGGATCCTTTTGTCGCTACAACTGGCACTGGCCGGAACCACCAGCCTGGTGGGAACCGTGGTCACGGGAGTCAATCCCAAAAGCGAGCACCGTGCAGGCGATCCCCTGGGTGGAGTTTCGATCGAGGTATTGGGCACCGAATTTCGGACCACCAGCGACGCCAACGGCACCTTTCGCTTTGTCGACCTGCCCAGCGGAGAGTATACACTTGTTTGCCGCAAAGACGATTTTCCTGAAGTGCGTGTGGGTGTGCGCACCGGCCTGGGCGCCAACTGCCGGGTGCTGATGAATCCCGCCAACAGCGCCTACGTGGGTGACTTTGCGGTGACTCCGGGCACGGTCTATGTGGCCTTCTCCACCCGTCCGCCCAACGAAGCCGGTATAGAATCTTCCCCCTACGCGCTCACGGAGCAAAAGAAATGGGCCGCCGGTGTGCGACCCGAGCAGTGGTCCGCAACCTTTTCTTTACCCAAAATGCCGCGCGGACCAGGCCAGGCCCACTTGATCAACGACATCATCGGTGAGTCAACTTTCTTAATGACCTGTCCGCCCCGGTCACCCGGACGCACGGCCTTTCTGCGCACACCCGCCGACCCGTTGTGGCTGTGCTTCGACAGCACTGGCAGGCTACTCTATGTTACCTCTACAGTGCAAAAGCAGGCCATTCTGGAGGTTCGCGACTGCATGAACGGGCACAAGTTATTGAAGAACCTGCCCATGGGCGGGATGATCAGTGACCTCAAGCTAAGCTCCGATGGCACCACGTTGGTGGTTACTGGCAGCGAAGGGGTGACCCTGGTGGACACTCAGACGAACCTGCCCAAAGGGCGTCTGCCCGCACCCTTTCCCCTCACCTCGGCAGCACTGGCCGGCCATCGGCTCTTTGTGTGCGGCGGCAACGCCACCAGCGGAACTCTGGTCGCCTATGACATTACCACTGGCAAGGAAGTGGGCCGTTGCTCCGTGGGTCATCGGCCCACCCATGTCGAACTGACCCCAGACTGTAGCCGACTGCTGGTGGCCTGCTCGGGCTCGGCCTCAGCTTCGTTGGTCGTAACGCTCTCAGTGACGGAAATAAAGCGGATTGGGACCGGTAACAATCCTCAGCGGCTGGCCATCAGTCCCGACGGATGCCGCTGCTTTGTGGCGAACAAGATCGACAACACCGTGACCGTAATCGATCTGCAAGCGATGGCGGTGTCAGCCCAGATAGAAGTGGCTCGCGAGCCATCGGGACTGGCCTTCAGCCGCGATGGTCGCCAGTGCTTTGTGGCCTGCCGAAAAGACGGCTGCCTGATGATGCTGGACGGAAAATCGGGAGAACTCACCCACACCACGGTACCCCAGCCCAACTCGGTGCCCTATGGAGTGACGGTGCGACCCTGAACTCAAGAGGGCTATTGTCGACGATCCCAAAACCTGGCCGCACATGGGCAACGTTTTATTGGCTTTAGCTTACACCAACCTGTGGATCGCCCTGTCGGCCGCGGGCGAGGTGTGGGTCACCCAAATACTGCTCGGAATCGCCTGGAATTGGCAGGCCCCCTTTGTAGCCTTCGCGACAATGCTTATGGTCTACACCTTCGCAAAGACCATTCATTTTGATCCTCAGGCGGACGCCCTCAACGACCCTGAGCGTACCGCTCTGTTGCTGCGCTGGCGCTGGCCGCTGATCGGGCTGTCGACGGTTCTCTATATAGCCGCCCTGTCTATCGCACAGGGGATGAGTCTGGCCGGTTGGTGTCTGTTTCCCTTTGCTACAGCCATCCTCTACGATGTAAAACTGTTACCCACGCGACTGCGCTACCGACGGCTCAAGGATATCCCCGGCATCAAAAGTGTCGTGGTTGCCTTCACCTGGGCGGTTACTACCGTCTGGGTTCCGGTGCTGGTTTCGGGCTCAAGACCCTCAGGTATCGGGGTGTTGTTCTTGTGGAATTTTCTGCTCTGGTTTGTCAATACCGTCTTCTTCGACATGGGAGACATGCGAGGAGACCGGCTGGAAGGCACCCGCACCTTGCCTCTGCTGCTGGGATTTCGGACCTGCAGGCGCTTGCTCCTGGCTCTCGCGTTGCTAGCAGCGGTCGTGCTCTGGTGGGGCCAGAGCCGAGCGCTGGTTTCCCCTTTGGCGGGTTGGGCCAACCTGTTATCTCTCTACACTTTTGCCTATGTGCTGGCAGGACGTTCCGAAGACGATGACCTGGGCTTCCTGTGCGACGTGGTAGCCGACGGAGTTTTCATCGCGGGGGCTGGACTGCTGGCAGTGGTGTTGTGGCTGGCTTGACCAGGTCGAGCGGGTTTCGGTGGTGCCGCCCACGATAATGGCTCCAGCTCCTAGTGCAGCGTCCGGTTACGCGAAGGTTGCCGGCCACGTAGGCCAGCCCATTGTCCAAATCCAGAGCGCCCTCGGGGATCAGCGAGGAGCAGACTCGACAGGGGGCGAACAGCACACCATGGAAAATCTCTCCTTAACTCAAAAGCTTTTGGTAGCCACGGCCTGGGTCGATGGCAAACTGGGGGACGCCGAGGCCCAGTTCTTGCGAAGAGTGCTGGCCAACGGCAGCGTCTCGGTAGCCGAAATCGAAGAATGTCTGGCCGGTCCCACCCTGGATCCCGGAGAGGTGGTCAAACAATTTGGCCATTCGCAGGCCGGCGAAGAAGTGCTGCGCGAAGTGCTGCGCATGTGTATGGCCGATGGCTCGCTAGACGCTGCTGAAGTCGATTTTGCGGAGCGCCTGGCCCAACAACTCGGACTGGCCGGCCAGCCTCTGCAGGCCATTCGGGCCCAGGTGACCCAGGAATTGGGATTGGTAGCCAATAGCTAGACCGTGCCAGCAAAAATCGGCCGCAACGACCCATGTCCCTGTGGCAGCGGTCTCAAATCCAAGAGGTGCTGCGCTGGCAAACAGGCCGAAGCAGAACTGGTTTCCCAAGTGGTGGACCGCTTCCATCAACGCATGGGTCAGGATCATCGCCCCGATGAAGCTTCCCGCCGCCTCATGGTCGAGGCCATGCGCAACAATGACGCCGACCCCGCTTACATCTACGCCTTTGAGCAGACCGGCCTGCTGGTATTTCAAGAGACCATGCACCTTGTCCCCGAGGAAGACATGGCCAGTTGGTCGGCCGCCTATGAGGAGTACGCCAGGCTACATCCTACAGAAGATTGAGGCGAAGAATGCGGTGATTGCCCAGATCGGCGATCCACAGGCCGCCCGTTTCCCACAAAACGGCCGCAGGCCGATTGAGCCCCGTATTATAGATGGTAGTCGGGACACCGTTCATGTCCAAGGAGATGACCCGATTGGCCTTCATTTCGGCCACATAAACCGTGTCGTCGTCGGCGATGGTCAGGCCATGGGGCATATCCAGTTTCACTGACGGGAAGGGGGCAGTCAAACCGTCTACGGCGTTCCAGCGCCACAGTTGCATCAGTCCGGCATCGGCGATCCATAGATTTTGCTTCGAATCGAGGGCCAGGTCCATAGGATACTTCATCCCCTCCTTGACGGCCGTCGTGGTTTGCCCCTCAAGAATTTTGCGCACGCTGGCATTGCCGATGTCGGCCACGTAAAGCTCTCCGTAAACCCCCCAGCAAAGAGAATGAGGGGCGCTGAAGCGAGCCTGCCCATTGGCGCCGTCTACGTTTCCACCCTGGCCGGCCTTGCCCGCCAGCGTGGTCACATCATAGTGACCCTTGCCTCTGGGAGTGACCAAACGGATGACGTCATTCCCTGCGTCGGCTACCGCGATAGTGCCGTCCGCTCGCACCGCCACTCCGTGAGGAGAACTGAAACAGGCCTTCTCAGCCGGCCCGTCCAGATATCCCTTCTTGTCGGGCCCTCCGGCCAGGGTGCTCACCACGCCCCCGCGAGTGACGCGACGAATGGCGTGATTGTTGATGTCGGCAAACACTACCGAGTCCGAATCCAGGGCTGCCAGGCGGATGGGTTTGAACATCCGGGCCTGGGCGCCCACACCGTCGACAAAGCCGGACTCGCCCCCGCCAGCCACCATACTGATAGGCCCAAGAGCCAGCGCAACACTGATAAGCAATAAAAGGAAGAGCCAAAAACGCATGGCCGTTGGTTAGCCGAAGAACATTTTCGACCCTTTTTCAGGGTGCTGTGGCAAACTGTGACCATGCAGATCAGCGCAGCCATGAAAGTCGCCCGCAAAGCCGCTCGACACGTCGCCGACCAAATTTTGGGAGAGGGTCCGGCCGCCCGCCAACTGTATCAAAGCCAGCTTACCCTGGCCGCCATGGAACGCGAACAAGCCACCGCGCTGTTAATCGACGGACTGGCCAAAGCCGCTGGAGACGAACCCAAAGTCTATGTCAGCACACCCATCACGGGGGGTGAGCGCCTGTATGAGTTTCTGTCTGATGAGAAGGTCACCAACAAGAAGCAACTCGATCCCAGCGACATTCCTGCCTACAACCGCAAAGTGATCGAGGCCAACTGCAGCCACGCCAGTAAGATTGCCGACAAACTGCGGGCTCAAGGGGTTTGCGCACTGGAGCCAAGTTCGATCCAACTGCCGGGTTGGAGCCAGACTCGTTACAATCAAAATTGGGTCGAAGTCGTCAACAAAGTTTCCCTCGACAAAGTGGTGGTTTGCGACGGTTGGCAACTCAGTTATGGATGCCTGCTGGAAGTGCGCTGTGCCCTGGACAAAGGCATTCCCGTGGTGGATGAAGACAATCAAATCATCGACCGGGCCCAGGCCCTGGCCCGTGTGCAGGCCAGCAGCGCCCAACTGGCCGGCCAAGGATTTGAACTGGGCAATTTGAGCCGTGCGCTGACCGAGCCCATGGCCTCCCTACCGATGGAGTTTTAGGTCAACCGAATCGGTACCCACCTCCACCCAGGCCGGAATTGGGATCTGATTCAGGCTCAGCTCACCAGAAATTGCGTCTCGACATACCAACCATACAAACAGGATTCATACTCCAAAATATCCCAGACCTCGCTCTACCGGTAGATAGAAATTGCCCCATCCAGGGCCCCTGCTCGGCCACCGAGAAGGGAGGGGGATGGACTGGCTCCTAATCTGTGGCGATGTGGCCATATTCATGAGTTTTGCTCTGGGCGGAGTTTCCTTCCATCAGGTGGCGGGCAACCCCCTCTGGGCCGGAATGCGCATCGCCGTGCCCTTTCTCGTGGGCTACCTGGCCCTGGCGTCCCTTGCAGGTGCCCTGCGCTGGCGCCGACCCGCCTGGCAATTTGCGGGGCGAAGCCTGGCCGCCTGGGCGCTGGGAATGTCCGCCGGGTTCTGGCTGCGCTCCTTGATCCTGGCCACCCCACCAAGCCCCATCTTCGTCCAAATCGCTCTGATATATACCGCCACATTACTGTGCTTGTGGCGCACCATCTACTGGCTGTGGCGTCGCTTCCGATGAGATTGCTCCATACCGGTAAAATCGAAAGCCGATAACCAGGCCAGTTAGCGGCCAGGCCGAGCGTCAATGCAGGGAGGGAGTAGGCTGTGGATGGGAATATATGAGTCGCTGTTCCGGCTAAAGCCGGCTGAGAGTCACCCGCAAAACGCGGGCTCAAGATGGAGGGGGACCGTCCCGCCCCGCTGCCCACCACCTCGCAACCCGATGCTGCCCCACTGCACGCTCGCCGCAACCAGAGAAGGCAAAGTTTCCAGCTGGCAGGAAACAATTTCCAGTGAACTGGCCAGGCCTTGCGGTATTTAGGAATCCACAAGACGTGTAGGAGTGAGCGCCTTTCCAATATTCAGCCACAAAGCAACTCTGTGCGGACGCGCTACGTAAAGCCTCCACCTGAAGGTTGTGGTTTTCGCCAGCGTATTACGACAATAAGCACTTCGATCACTTGGAGGAGTTCATTCGAGGGTCCGCACCCCACTTCATTGGTAGCCTGGTAACTCTACTGCGCTGGTCTCGAAGTGGAGGTGTTGCAAAGGATTATCTACTGTTTCGAGCAATTCTGCTGAAGACCCGGATGGGATACGGCGCTGGCAAAGAGACGGCTATCGGCAGCATAACTTCCCCTGAAGGAGTAGGACTTTTCCGATCAGCCAATCCTTGACCCGGGCCAACCCCCTGCGCTATACTCCGGACATCCGTGGGGATGTAGCTCAGCTGGGAGAGCGCTTCGTTCGCAATGAAGAGGCCGTGGGTTCGAGTCCCATCTTCTCCACCAATCACAAAGCCTTACTGTGTAAGGGATTGAACAGCGAAAGGTTCCAGGACCTGAAAAGGGTCTCAGGAGGTCACTCTGATCACCTGGTGATCACCGACAGGACGAAACACAACAGGAAAACCCTGGCAGGGAGGTCTTAGCTTGTCGGCGGGGGCTGTTTTCTTTTGTGGGCCGGGTGGGGATTACGCCCTGTCGGCGGCGTCGCCTGCAGGGCCTTGTAGGGTGACGCGGTCTCGGCGGCCAGGTCAGAGTAGGCAGGGGGCGTCCAAGGTGGCTTTGTGAATGCTGTACTCCACCGAGTCGCCCCCTGCATACTCCTCCTCTGGGCCCAGCTCGCCAGGCGAACGCAACATGTGTGTTTTGCCGCGGCGTGACCAACGTTTTGGCGGCAGTAGTGGTTGCTTTCGACTTGCAGTTCAACCGTGAACCAGGTCATGGACACCCTCCTTGGAGGTGAACCGTCTAAAAGAAGTTCGAGAAGTTCCAATATTCCAATACCCCGCTGGACAGGCTGCCAGGCCAATTCATCCCCGCTCGTGGTGGGGACGAATTAACCGGACGCTGCACTAGCCCGCCGCCTGACCGGCGTCATAGACGGACCAGGCTCCGTCCCCTAAGGTGGTTGCACGTGGAGACAAAGCCCAGACTCGCCCTGGCCAGTGTTGAAGATTGCCTGTCGCAACTGGAGACCAGCGCTGACGGACTGAGCGCTGCCGAGGCCCAAAAGCGCCATCAAAAGAGAGGACCCAACGCCCTCCCCAAGGTTCCCGGCCCGCCCGTTTTGGGCAAGTTTGTGGCCCAATTCACCCATCGTATGGCCATCCTGCTCTGGGTGGCCGCCCTGATCGCTGGCTTCGCCGGGTTGCCCCAGCTGGCCGTGGCTATCGCGGCCGTCAACGTGATCAACGGACTGTTCAGCTTCTGGCAAGAATTTCGCGCCCAGAAGGCCACCGAGGCCCTGCAAAGGCTTTTGCCGCGCTGGGCCCGGGTGCGTCGCGAAGGGGTGGAACTGCGCATTCCCGCCGAGGAACTGGTGTGTGGCGATATCCTGCTGCTAGGCGAGGGGGAACACATCTCCGCCGATGCCCGGCTGATCTGGGGCGTCGATTTTCGTATCGACCAGTCGGTGCTCACCGGCGAATCCAGAGCCGTGGCGCGCTCTCCCGAGCCCAGTCAGGACCCTAACCTGGCCCGCATCGAGCAGCCCAATCTGGTCTTTGCCGGATCCACCGTGGCCTGCGGCAGCGGGAGGGCGGTGGTGCTGGCCATCGCCGGAGAGACCGAATTTGGCCGCATCGCCCACCTTACTCAAAGCCTTCCCGAGACGCCCAGCCCTCTACAACTGGAGATGGAACGGCTGACCCGCACCGTCTCGTACCTGGTGATGGGCGTGGGCGCGGTATTCTTCTTGCTGGCCGTGGGGCTTACCGGTATGCATCCGGCCCAAGGTTTTCTCTTTGCCCTGGGCATGATCGTGGCCTTCGTGCCGGAGGGCCTGCCCCCTACGGTAACCCTCTCGCTGGCCATGGGAGTGCAGCGCATGGCCGGGCGCAACGCCCTGGTCAAACGCCTCTCGGCGGTGGAAACCCTGGGATGCACCAACGTCATCTGCACCGACAAAACGGGCACGCTGACCCAGAACCAGATGACGGTTCGCGAACTTTACATCAACTCCGGGAATATTCGCGTGGGGGGAACCGGTTACGACCCCAGCGGGCAGTTCTTTGAGAAAGAGCAGGCGTTGGCCGATCCCCTGTCCAAATTTGGAGAACTGCTGAGGGCCGTCAGCCTGTGCAACGATGCCCGACTGGTCCCACCCAGCCAGGACGCCGGTTGGACCGTGCTGGGCGACCCCACCGAAGGAGCCCTGCAGACCCTGGCAGCCAAGGCGGGACTGTCTTCTGAGGAACTGACCCGAGACAGGCCTCGTCTGGGCGAAGCACCCTTTGATTCCCGGCGCAAACGCATGAGTACCGTGCATAAGCTTGAAGACGGCTTCCAAGTCTATGTCAAGGGAGCCCCTCGCGAGGTTCTCGAGGTCTGCACTCATTACCAGGACAACGGCCAGGTCCGGCCGATGGAGCCTGCGGTGTTCGCCCGACTGATGGCCGCCAACGATGAAATGGCCCGCTCTGGCCTACGTGTGTTGGCCGTGGCCAGTCGTTCTCTTCAAGAGCATCCTCCCGCCATGAAAAGCGATGAACTCGAGCAAAGTCTGACCTTGCTGGGCTTGATCGGCATGCACGATCCCCCCCGGGCTGAGGTCGAAGCGGCCGTGCAGTTATGCCACCGCGCCGGCGTGCGCATCCTGATGATCACCGGCGACTATGGACTCACCGCCGAGAGTGTAGCTCGCAAAATCGGCATCATCCGGGGGCCCCAGCCCAAGATCGTGATCGGGACCGAACTCGAGTCAATGGCCGAGGATGAACTGGTACAACTGCTCGGCTCGAACATCGAACTGATCTTTGCCCGGGTAGCCCCCGAACAGAAGCTACGCGTGGTCAAAGGTCTGCAACAGTTGGGCCGGGTGGTAGCGGTCACGGGCGACGGCGTCAACGATGCCCCGGCCCTCCGTCAGGCCGACATCGGGGTGGCCATGGGACGGTCCGGCTCGGATGTGGCCCGAGAAGCAGCCGCCATGGTTTTGACCGACGACAGCTTTGCCTCCATTGTCTATGCTATCGAAGAGGGCCGGGCCGTCTATGCCAATCTGCGACGCTTTGTCTCATACATCTTTACCAGCAACGTTCCGGAAGCGTTCCCCTTTATATTTTTCGCCTTTAGCGGTGCCAAAATCCCGCTCGCTTTGAACATCATGCAGATCCTGGCCATCGACCTCGGCACGGATATGCTGCCAGCCCTGGCGTTAGGCGTCGAACCTCCCGAACCCGGCCTGATGGACCGCCCTCCCCGCGATCGAGCAAAACCCCTGATCACTGCGGGCCTGCTGGCCCGCGCATACTTGTATCTGGGCATCGTCTCCGCCACTGCGGTCATGATCTCATTCTTTGCAGCCTACTGGATGCAGGCTGGCTGGTACGGGCACTGGCTGGACCTGCCTGCGCGAGGACAACTTTACAAAACCGGCTGCTCGATGGCCTTTGCCACCGTGGTGATGACCCAGGTAGGCAATCTCTTTGCGCACCGCACCGAAGTCAACTCGATCATGGCCGTGGGTCTGGGTGGAAATCCCTTCCTATGGTGGGGGGTGGCTGCAGAAATGGTGGTTCTGCTGTCCATACTTTACGTGCCCTTTCTGCAGCGCGTCTTCGAATGTGCCCCGCTGAGCCCCCAGCAATGGTTACTTGTTTTGGCCTGGACACCCGCCCTGCTGGTGGCCGATGAAATCCGCAAAGCTCTGCTCAGAGCCAGGAGGAAAGCATGACAATCCGGAGATATGTGGTAGCCGGCTGCGGTCAGGTGGGAGCCGGACTGGCTCGCGCCCTGACCCTCCAGGGTCACGACGTGAGCGTCATTGACCCCGACCCCGAGCAACTCAAGCGGCTCGGCACCAATTTTACAGGGCTCCAGTGGGCCGACTCTCCGCTGGATCGCGAGGTGTTGGTGAAGGCGGGGATTGAACAGTGCGACGGCCTGGCGGCGGTCTTCCACTCGGACGCCACCAACGTGGCTATCGCCATGGCCGCCCGCCGACTCTTTCGAGTCCCACGGGTGGTGGCCCGACTGGACCACCCGGTATTGAGCGAAAGCTACCACCGTCTGGGCATTCAAACTTTGTGTCCCCAGCAGTGGGGAGTCAATCGGCTAGTGCAGTTACTCTGCCACTCCCCTTTCGAGGTGGTGGCCAGCCTGGGTAGCCAGGTCGACCTGGTCGAAGTCCACCTTCCTCCCAGGCTGGCGGGACGGGCCGTCGAAGACCTGGCCATTCCCCAGGACATCCAGGTTGTTCTTATCGTTCGATCCGGCCAGACCATAATGGCCCAACCGGGACTGCGCTTCCAGGCGGGCGACGTGCTCCAGGTAATGGTGCGGGGCGCGGCCATTGATCAATTGCGCGCGATGCTGCAGTAGGAGAGAGCAATGAGCAAGAAAGTGATCGTAGTTGGGGGAGGAGAGGTCGGCAGCTTCCTGGCCGGTCTTTTAAGAGGCTGGGGGCATGATACGGTTCTGGTCGAGGAGAACCCCGAGACGGCCCGGCGCCTGAAGGAGGGGGCGAATCCCGCTCAGGTTTTCTGCGGAGACGCCACCGACCCGGAAGTGCTGCAATCCGCCGGTATCCGGGGGGCTGACATTGTGGCCGCCGTGACTGGCTCCGACGAAGTAAACCTGACCGTGGCCAGTCTGGCCCGCTTCGAATTTGGGGTGGGACGTACGCTGGCTCGCGTCAATGTGCCGCGCCACGCCTGGATGTTTACCCCTGCGGTGGGTGTGGATGTGGCTCTCAATCAGGCCGAGGTGCTGGCCCACTTGATTGTGGAGCAGGCCAGCACCGGGAGCATGCTGACCCTGCTCAAGCTGGGGGGCGGGCGCTACTCCCTGGTGGAAGCCGAAGTGGGCAAAAACTCTCCGGCCGCCGGTCAGAAGATAGCCTCCCTACCTCTGCCGCTGGACTGCATTTTGGTAGGCATTTTGCGCCGCAAAGAGCTAATATTGCCTCGCGGGGGCACTGTCGTTGAGGCCGACGATCACGTTTTGGCCCTGACCCCTGGATCACACACGGAAGAGCTTAGATTGCTGCTGGAAGGCCCCAAAACAACCGATTAGGGCTTTCTACGTTCAAACGCACCGCGTCCCCGTCGGAATCCACCGCGTGAAGTTGGGCGGTACTGGCCAGCAGACGCAACCCAACCACGTTGGGGCGCCCCGAATCAGCGCTTAGATAATGGGAACGGTGGTCTGGGAAGGCCGCCCCATGAACGGGCTGGACAAAGCCATCGAGGCTGCCTTGTGGCAGGAGAATGGCGAGGTTGTAGGAACACAGCGGCCACGTAAAGAGGGGGCAAAGTCTGTGAATTTCAAGAATCTAATGGTTATGGCCGCCATAGGCCTGAGCTGCGTTGGCTGCTCGACCGGGTCAGGCACCGCCGGAGGGTCGGACCTGCAGGGAGCCGGAAGCAGCCAAAACAGTGCCCTCACCAACTTCTTGCCGGGAAACCTCCGCCTCCGACTGGACAACGCAACCTTACGGTATCTGGAGCAAGTCCAGGTCAAGCTCTCCGACAGCGTGGTCAGCTACCAGATCGAAGTCCTCAATGAGACCGGCGATTTTGCGGTCATTCCAGCGCTCACTGTGGCCCGCGAGTTTGCCACGCAAATCCAGGAAATTTATCTGGCCAACGTGCCCAAAGGCACCCACCAGTTGCTGGTGACGGGGCTGGACTCGTCGGGGGCTTCGGTGGGCAGCTTTGCCCAAAAAGTCGAGATTGGAGACTCCCTGGTTGATGTGCTGATCGGCACGCTGGCTATTTTCGGACAGACTCGCGAAGTGGGTCGTCTCAGTGTTAACTCGGACGGTAAGCAGTTCTTGCGCAGAAGCGCAGACATTGACATCTCTGACGAGGGTCGTCTGGTGGCCTTTGTCACCTCCGAGAAAATCGGCGATGACACCAACCCACACCGTGACGTCTACATCCGCGACCGCACCACGGGCACCCTGCAACGCCAGAGTTTTCTGCCCGATTCCACAGGGGCGACTTTTGCCGACATTGGTGCCGACTGCAATTCGCCCCGACTCTCCAAAGACTCGCTGGTTTTCGACGCGGGAGGGCGGGTCTATCTGCGCGACCGGGCCAGAGGCATCACCCGTCAGATCGGACTGTCGGACGCCGTTTTGCCCAGCGGGGCCTACATCATCACTTCTCTCGGCAACCCCTCCATCTCTTCCGACGGAAGTCTGGTAGCCTGCCAGGGCCGGGCTACCCTGGCCAGCGACCTCAACGTCAAAAAATCCCTGACCATCATCCAGACTATTGCCAACGGTCAGGTCACCTCTTCCCGGGTTGTACTGGACAGTCTAGAAGGAGTCATTCCCAAAAAGGGCAGCCTTCTCTTCTACAAGCAAAGTGGTAGCGAGGCCATTCACAGATTGGACTTGCAAAGCAATCAAGATGACGTAGTCTACACCCCTCGCTTGACCTTTGGTCTACCTGTATTCGCTTGCGACGGAACCGGGGACAGCCTGGTGGTCCAGGAAGATGGGCGGCTGTTTACCAGCAACAAACTGGGCACTGTCAAACCCGTTAGCAATGTTATCGTCGGGGCCGCCGACAGGCCGGCCATTAGCGGAGACGGCAGGCGGGTGGTGTTCTGGACCAGTGATAGCCTGGTTAGGAACGACCTGAACCAGTTTCACGACGTCTATGTAGCTGACACCAACGGTTCCAATCTCAGTCGCGTCAGTGTGGCCGGCGACGGAACCTCGTGCAGGGGAGGACTCTCCTTCGACAGCGGCAATCTGGCCGTGTCTGCGGATGGGACCCGGGTGGCTTTTGTGAGTCCCGACAGCCAGTTGGTGCCCGGCGATACCAACTTAGAGGAGGACGTCTTTTCAGCCAATCTGCCCACCAGCGGGAGACTGTACACCGTTTCCAAGTCGGGGGATATTCTGCGCATCAGCAACGCGGTCGAGGCTGATGGACCGGTGACTCCCACCGTCATTGCGGCTCAACTGCAAAATGTGCGCCGCCTGTTCATCGACGCGGTGACCAATCGACTCTACGTGTTACAGGTCCTTACCGACGGAAGTTCACAACTGTTGGTCTTCAACAACGCCAGTGGTATGTCCACCACGGCCACCCCGGCTCGTCGCATCATCCTTTCCGGTTCAGCCAATGCCCTCGACATGTCGGTGGACGTCGACAGAGATACCCTCTATATATTGTCAGCAGCAGGTCTTGACCGATTTACCTCTTTGTCAACCATGAGCGGTTCACCCACGGCCGCCGCAAGATTGACAGGGGTAACCGGCAATTCCCTCTTATTGGACACCCGTCGCAATGAGCTTTACCTGAGTTCTTCAAATGGAGCGGGCGTAGGGGTACTGGGCTCGGTCAGTGGACTGACTGGCTCCACGCCCATTTTGCGTCAGTCTCTTCTGGTGGCCGGCAGGCTTGACTTTGACATTGCTCCCCGCGGCGCTGGTGGCACCATCAACTCAGCGAACTTGCTGGCCATTTTGAACAACCCCACCACCTCCAACTTTTTCCTGATCACAGGCAACGGTAGCGACCCGGCCGTCAATTTCGCTCAAAAGGTCGAAACCCGCCTGTCAGTTTCCAGTAACTCGGGAGCCGGATTCGGCCAACACCTCCAGGACCGCACTACCGGGGAGATCTATGTGGTTGCGAACGACGCCAATCGAGTGGATGTCCGCCCGGGCGGCACTGGCTCGGCCACACCGTTGTTGCGGACCATCGAATTTGCCGCTCCGCTGCAAACCGTGCTGGCCCTGGACCGTTCGCGCTAGCGCCCGGCCGCCTCGGCTTCCTGGCTGAGGCGCTGGGCCAGTTCCACAGCATCCTGACGAAAAAGGTCGGGTCCGGCGTAGCCGGTCAGTTCCATATAGGCGCGCCCGGCCACGGGCTGGCCCTTCACCGTGCCCTGCACCTCCATGCTGCCTTCCCAGTAGGTGGGCTTGGGGGCCAATTCGGGATGACTGTAAGGGCGGTGCCCCACCATCTCCTGAGCATCCAGACTGGGCCTGATATCCAGCTCCACCTGCTTGTCGGGCAGCGACAGGTGCCATTCCACAGGGTAGGTCACACCGGTGTCGGGACTGGTCCAGTGGCGGCCGGGGGCGAGGTGAATCTGCTCGGTGACGCTTTGAGTGCCATCGGCGTGACTGAGGCCGGCGGTGGCGTGGGCGGTCGAGTGATTCTCCCCCCGAAAATGGAAGGCATTGATCTCCGTTTGATTGTCCAGTTGTATACCGAACCAGTCCCAGCCCTGATAGCCATTGAACATCTGCATGTCGCCCCACTGGTGGTCCATCCAGGCGCTGCCGTGCACTTTGCGTTGCTGGCCGTCCACCTCCAGGGTGCCTTCGACCTGTAGCTTGGGGAAGGTGTAGTATTTCGAGAGTCCGTAGGGGCCCATCTTGATTTCGCCCCCGCCCCCCATTAAAAGGGCTGGTTTAACCTGCCTCATGGTCAACTCCAGCGAACCGTCACCGCCGCTGGGGCCCAGCACATGAAAAGTCTTGGAATCGATGCGCCGCAGGCTCCAGGTACCTTGCGAGGTTTTGTAGCTCTCGTCCAGGTCGCCTTCGCGAATACCATTGTGCGACCAAAGCGGTGGAATAATACGCATCTCGCGGTGGTGGGTCTGTTTGCCAGCGCTCTCTTCGGTCAGGCTCAAATCGATCATGGTGGCCCCGGGCATGGCCGGAAAATCCTTGTTGTAACGGGCGTCAATCACGTCGGGCGCGTCAAAGAGGGCGTGCATAAAGCCATACTTGCGCTGTTGATCATCTTCCAGGTAGCCGTGCAAATACCACCATTCCGTCTTGGCCTCGGGGTGGGCCCCTTCATCGCGAGCAAAATCGACCAGGGGGGCCTTTTTTGGCCAGAAAGGCGGCGGGCTCTGAATCTTCACCTCCTCAGAGTAGTCTCCCCCATACCGTCAGACCAGTCAATCCATGGAACAACTTGACAGGAAGGTCGGGGTTTGCGCGAAGGGGCACCCTCGGAGGACAGGTCTATGTGGTTAGGACGTGAGGTAGACTCGCGAGAAGATTTTGCCCTGGAGGCGTGCCACCTGGTCACCCACGGGGTGATCTTGGGCATGACGGGGGCCGGCAAGACCGGTCTGGCCATCACCATGCTTGAGGAACTGATCAACAAAGGCGTTCCGCTCATGATCATCGACCCCAAAGGCGAGCTGGCCAACCTGGGACTGCTCTTTCCTGAGGCTCAGGCCGACCAGTTAGAGCCGTGGTTTGACTCCTGGCAAAGTGCCGCCGACTGGGCCCAGCGAATTCAAGAGGGGCGCTCGCAATGGGACATCGACCCGGCCCGGGTGGCCTCTCTAAGCGAAAAGCTGGAACTGCACATCTACACGCCAGGCTCCCGAGTCGGCCATCCTCTCAACCTGCTTGGCTGCTTTCAGCCCCCCAACCCGGTTACGCTGTCCGATGAGGAAGCCCGCGCCAACCTGCTCAGCGGTCTGGTCCAGGGACTGCTGGCCCTGGTGGGAGAGGTAGCCGACCCGCTGCGCAGCGCCGAGGCGCTGGTGCTTTGCCAGATCATTGACCAGGCCTGGGAACAAGGACAAAACCTGACACTGGAAGGGCTGATACGCCAATTGGTCGACCCGCCCTTCCGAAAAATCGGCGTTTTCCCCGTGGAGACTTTTTATCCGGCTGCCCAGAGGCTGGAGCTGGCCACCAAATTGAACGCGCTGGTAGACTCGCCCGCCTTTTCAGCCTGGTCGGAGGGCGAGTGTCTCGACATCCACCGCTTGCAGCAGGCCAGCCAACCGGGCAGAGTGCCGGTATCACTGTTCTACCTATCCCATCTCAGCGAAGCTGAGCGAATGTTTTTTGTAACGTGGTTGCTCCATCACATCTACAACTGGTCGCGCCAACAGCCAGCGGGCCACCAACTTCGCAGTCTGCTCTATTTGGATGAAGCGGCCGGTTACATGCCTCCCCATCCGGCCAACCCCGCCTCCAAACAACCCCTGCTGACCTTGCTCAAACAAAGCGATAGGGGACTGGGGGTGGTGATGGCCACCCAGAACATCGCCGAAGTCGACTACAAAGGGCTGGCCAGTGCCGGCACCTGGTGGGTTGGGCGGATGCAATCGGCGATCGACCGTCAGCGCGTGGCCAAAGGGCTGGCACTGGCCGCCTCGGGAATAGATGGCCCGCAACTGCAGAAGGAGTTTGAACAGTTGCAGCCACGTCATTTCCTGGTTAAAAGGCCTGAGGGTGGCGTGCCCATCCGGGTAGAAACTCGCTTTACCGCCTCGCTGATGCGAGGTCCCGTCAAACGAAGCGAACTCTCCCGCCTGCATTCCTCCATCCCGCCACGTTTGCCGGCCGAGTCCTTGGAACCACTGGTCAATCCCATGCATGTGAGCGAAGGGCTCAGCGCCCCACCTCCCCTACCGACGGGATTTGCCCAGGCCTTTCTGGACCCCAGCGCCGTCTTTTCCTCGGAGCTAGGCGGGGCTCTGGAGAGCCATGCTCAACCCCATCGCGACGATGGCCGCCTGTACTGGCGACCGGCCCTGTGGGGCGAAGTGCAGCTTCATTTCGACGAAAAAATGGGCGGCTTCAGTCTGGATGAATCCCACCACTACCTGTTTTTCCCGCTGAGCGAAGAACTCCCCGAACAATGGCTGCGCCTGCCCCTGGAGCCGGCCGACGTGCTCTCGGGATGGAATCTGCCCAGCTGCTATGAAAATCTGCCAACAAGCTTTGACGAAGACGCAGAATTCAGCGCGGCCCGACAGGCCATGCTGGAAGACGTTTTTGAGCGGGTGTCCAGCAGCCAGTGGGTCCAGCCTGACCTCAAACTCTATGGAGGGGGCGGCGAAAGCGAACTGGCTTTTCGCCGGCGCGTCCAACTGGCGATCGAAGAGAGGATTGACCAGCAGGTGGCCGGGCTGCAAACTCAGGCAGACCAGGAGATCACGGCCATCCAGGACAGCCTTGCCCGCTATGCGGAAGAGTCTGTGCGCAACGACACTCAGCGTCAACAAAGCGAATCCCTGTGGACCGCCGGAGCCTCGGTGCTGGGCTTTTTTACCGGCAAGAAACGTGCCCTGAGCGCCCCCGTAGCCGTGTCCAACACTGACGGCGAACTGGAAGATTTGCAGCTGAGACTACAGCAGGTGCAGTCTCAGCTGGCCCAGGCCGTGGAGCGGATTCAGGCGCGCGAAAGCCAGGCGCTGGAGCACATCCAGGCTCGACCCGTGCGCCTGGAACGCGAGTCGATCCGGCTGTCGCGCTTCGGCGTCTTGTGGATTCCCGTTTCCAGGAGGATATAGCCGGGGCGTCAACTTCTTTTCCGAGCCAACCTCCGTGCTCGACACCACGTCGAAAGCCAGAGCGGAGCAACGGCCCTGGCTTTCGACGTGGGCCGAGAAGATGAGGTACTGCTTCTATTTGTCGGGGTGGACAGGCCGGTGGCGCGGGCGGGACGATTCACGAACGGCCTCTCCAGAATACCGTAAGAGGTTGATCGCCCGGTCCTGCGTAATATACTCAGTGCATGGAAATTTCCGCGCTGCTGCGCTCGGCTGCCCCCAACCTGCGCTCTGGCCCAAAGCCAGGGGATCCGCTCTCTGCAGTGCCTTCAGCGCTACCCACCGACGAGGTTACGCTGAGCGCTCCCGCCCACCCCGTGCGACCGACGCGCTCACTTTCACACCTGGCCATGCTGGGACTATCAGCAATGGGCACTCTGGGCGGGTTGGTGGCCAGTGTATCGGCCGATACCCACATTCCCAACCAGGTGCAGGTGGCGGTCGCCAAACCGGCCCAAACCAGACCGGCCAGTCTCTCCGAAATGATGACCCCCAGCGATCAGCCAGAGGGGTGGATGCTGGCGCTCAAGTCCACACCTGCGCCCATCCCCGTGCAGGTCAAGGCCCTGTCCACCCCGGTTGTTCAAAAAGGTGACTACCTCAAGCACGGGGTCAACTTTAGCAACCTGGTGAGCAACGCTGAATTTACCGACGTGGCTTCCACCCGTCTGCAAGATCTGCAGAGGTATCTAGAAAGCGTTGACTCGTGGCTGGCCACCACCCCAGTAGACGGAAACCGAATGGCGGCTGAAGTCATTATGGCCACCGCCAAAAATCACAAGGTTAATCCCTGGGCACTGCTGGCTACCCTGGAGAAAGAGACCAGCCTGGTCACCCGAACCGCCCCTCCTTCGCACAAGACTTTGCGCAAATCCATGGGCTTTGCCTACAACGATGGGGGGAGCAAGGCCGGCAAGAAGTCCAATTTTCTCTATCAACTGGACAAAGGCGCTGAACTCCTCAATAACCTTTACCAAGAAGGGCAGCAATTGACCTTCCCCCGCCAGATGAAGGTCAACTACGGACACAAAACCATCACCGTGCGCAATGCCGCCACCTATGCGCTAATGCGCTACACGCCCCACACCACCGACACCAAGCTGTCGCGAGTGGGGGGCGGAAACTACCTATTCCGCAAACACATGGAACGAATGGTCAATACCTTCCTGGACAGTGCGCCTCAGTCCACCTTGCTGGCCTCCCGCTAGCCCGGCCGACATGATGCGCCTGATCAACCGTTAACTCTTCTTTCACACCTTGGCGCCCTCGACAGGCCACAATGCAAAGAAAGGGAGTTTTCCATGATCAACCCACGCCTCAACGAACTGCAAGGCTACCGCACCAGCTATCTGGTCAACGCCAAAACCGTAACCGGTGAAGCTGTGATCAAACTCGATCGGGATTGCGACGGTCAGGTATCTGCCGACCAGCCCGTGCTGGTGGTACGCGATTCGGCGCGCGCCGAAGGCTGGCGCCCCTTGAAGAACGTGGGCGAACTGAGCCAGTTCCTGGAAACCACCAAAGGCAAGCAGCGTGGACAGGACCTGGGCCTGTGGCGCGACAGGGGCCGATTTTTCGTGACCAGCGCCGACGGCCAAATTCAGAGCCGCGAGGTAACACCGATGGCCGGCCACCCCACCGGTCCCGCCGACTGGACCTTGCGCGGTGGCCAGCCGCGCATCCCCCACGCCGATACGGTCTGGTCCGCCGAAAAGTTTCACCACATCTCCGAACAGCTTCACGACGAGTATAACGTGCCGGAGTTCACCGCTTACCACTACACGAAAATCGACCCCGACCGAGTCCACGTGGCCAGCGTCGAAACGCCTGCCGGTCCGATGGCCACCTTGAATGAAGGTCAGGTGGTCAGCCGCACCCGCGTGGAACAGGTCACCTGCTTCGCCCGCGACGGTCAGAACTGGGTCCCCATGGGCTTTAAAGATATCGATTTTCGAGGCGTTCTCGACTAGACTAACTTCTATAGAGTTGAGCATTTCCCGATCGCGCGCCGTCATTTGCTCATAATAGCCCGAATTCAACACTTGAGGAGGCCCGCCTATGGTTGGAGCAACGGATCCAGAGCCTGCCTTTTCTCAGGGTGCACGGTCTGCCAGTCATCTTGGAGCAAACCGCCAGTATCGCCCGAGTTGGGGTTCCAGGACCAGAAGGTGGAACTGATACCGTTGGCCTTGAGGTAGACCACCAGCGCGTCCAGCCACAGGCGGTCCGAAGCCGTTTCGTAGCGGGTGCCAAACTCGCCTAACAAAACGGGGGCGATGTTCTCTTTCGCCAAATACCCCCAATGGATGTCCCACAGAAAACTCAGATTGGCTGGATAGTTGGCGGCCGAGAACCAGGATTGCGGAAAGACCGTAGCCGGGTAGTCGTGCGAGGAATAGACCAGACGGTCAGCAACCGTCAATCGGACGGGGGCCTGCCGGGCCGGCTTGAGGTTGCCACCCCACCAGTAGTCACTGCCGCCGGCCCTGGACACTCCTTCGACCATAATCAGCAAATTGGGGTTAATGGCCAGGATCCTGTTGCCGGCGCGTTCGGCGGCCAGGCGCCAGTCGGTGCTGGCGTTGTTGTCCCCCCAGGTGGCCGGATCATGAGGTTCGTTGTGCAGGTCGCAGGCCACTACCGTCGGGTTATCCTTGTAGCGATTCGCCAGCAACTCCCAGTCACTGAGCCACTGGGCTTCGCTGCAACGAGCATCATACCAGAGTGCCGATTGACCGCTGGAATCCGGGCGATGGCGGTCCAGGATCACCAGCAGGCCGCGGGTCCCCGCCTTTTGGATGACCTTGTCCATAATCTGCAGGCCCGATAAACCCTGCAAATCAGCATTCAGACCCCAATTGATGCCGTTGGGCTGGGCGCTTGCCTTCAGCAACTCATTGCTGTAGGGCAACCGCAGGCAGTTGTAGCCCTGAGCCGATATCTGGTCGAGCATCGAGTCCAGGGAACGAGTCCATAAACCGTGGGGGCAGAAGGTGTTGGTCTCCATGCCAAACCAGTTGACACCCCGCAAGATCTTGGGCCGATTTTGCCAGTCCAGGATAGCGGATCCTTGCGTATGCAGGTAGCCACCAGTGGTGGGGGCGGGGGGTGTTGGGGCCGGCGTTGGAACGGATGCGCCGGTCAGGCTGATCTCGGTCACCTGGGGACTACCAGGTCTGCCCTGAAAACCCACCCGAATCTCCTGTCCTGGCGCCAGGTTCCTATTGTAACTGGCCGGGGCTACCCGCACCAATCCTCCTTGTTGGCTCTGCAGAACGCCATTCCAAAGGCTGTCTAGCGTGCCGTTCAGGCGGAAGGTAAGGGCCCATTCGGATACCGGCTGAGTCCCGGTATTCTTGATGACAATAGCGCCTACAAAGCCCGAACCCCAGTCATTGTCCTTGGCAAAGGTAGCCGTAAGGTTGGAAGGTGGGGTTGAGGGCGGAGTGATAGCCTCGGGACTCAGGTCTTCCAGTTGATAAGAGGTTGGCTGAACCAGCGCTCCCGAAAAGCTTGCCACAAATCCGATGCTGACCTTTTGTCCGGGGGCCAAAGTGGAGTTGTAGCTCTCGTTGCCCAGTCGGTAGCGGGTGCCGGTTTGACTAAGCCTGCGAGCATTCCAGACCGACTCCAGGTGGGCGGGCAAGTCAAAACTCAGCACCCAGCCCGACGACAGAGTCTGGCTACCCTGGTACGTCAATACAATCTCGCCTACGTAGCCACCGGACCATTGATTCTTAACCACAAATTCGGTCTGAAACTGTGACTCCAGCACGCGCGGAATGACCACTTCCTGGCGGGCCGTCAGGTTAGTCGGGGGTGTCGAAGCCGCCGTCTGGCTCACCGAGCCCAAAGTAGAATCCCCCGAACCGCAGCCTGCCAGAGCGGAGCAGACCAGAATGGATGACAACCTTTTACGCACAATACCTCCTGTGGAGACTTTGATTAACACCGTGATTCTCCACGCAAAGATACTCTACGCACAGACTTACCTTTACGTCAAGGATTTGGATCACACATACAAGGGTTCCGGCCACATTCGCCTAACTGTGGGTAGTGGAACGGCAGGACTATGTAGACGAGGTGATCGCGGAGTGGCGACGCGAGTTGCCCGACATGGAAACCATCGGCTTGGCCACAGTGGGTCGCATTTTCGCACTTTTCAAGCACCTCGAAGTAGAGATGGACCGCCTGCTCCGTGAACACGGACTTCCATTGTGGGGTTTTGATGTGCTCTTTGCCCTGCGCAGATCTGGACCGCCCTACACTTTGCTGCCCACCCAACTGATGAAAGCCTGTTACCTCACCTCGGGAGCCATGACCCACCGCCTGGACCGAATTGAAGAAATGGGCTTGATCAGGCGCTCCCACAACGCCGACGACCGACGCAGCGTCCACATTACCCTGTTGGATGCAGGCCTGGAGTTGGTGGACAAGGTGCTGCCCATCAGAGTCGAATACGTGCTGGGCATTCTGGAACCGCTCAGCCAGAGCGAGCGAACGACACTGGCCAGTCTCTTAAAAAAGCTGCTCCTGCCCCTGGAACCGCGCTTCCGTCCCCCCTCCGGTTCGCTAACACGGCCAGGCTAACTCTCCTTCAGCCCAGACGAGCCATCCAGCGTTGTAGGTGGAGTGAACTGGCCTGAGGAGCCGCTTCGCACAGAGCCTCCTTCACCAGGGCCGCGCTGGACTTGCGGGGCAAGGGCTCAATCCCGTCAAAATGCCGATCAAGCAGCGCATAAGCATTCGAATCCCAGCCGCTTCCTTGAGGAGCACTGCCAGCCCTGGTTATCAGCAGCAACCGCTCTAGATCGCGGCAGGCCCGATCGAAGTGAGCCGACCCGCCTTTGTCGGTCAAACCCAGGGCCAGGCGAAGCTCCTTCCGCCCCACAGGACGGGGACCCTTTTGCAGGATTTCCCAAAGACGAAAGGCATGTCGACTCAACTCCCCATCGGCATACAAATCGGCCACATCCAGCCGCCCCCGGTAACCCAGCAGTGCCGGGAGCAGTCGGGTATGCACCAGCAGAACCTGATCGCCCAGCAGGCGTCCGGCAAAGGCTAAGCGACGAGCGGGTAACTCATCCTTCCAGGTCCAGATGTTGTGAAAGGCGACATCGGCCCCTGTAAACGGCCCCCGATGCCCCTGGGCCTGCCACAGCAGACAGGGAAATAAGGCTAGCTTACCGGGCAAAACGGTGGCGATGCCCACTCGGTCCAAGAATTGCTGACATTCCTCCAGGGTTTTCATTGCGTCTCTTTCGGCCCCGGATAGTAGGCCTTGGTATCGAGGTGTTGCACAGCTCTACAGAGAGCCCTGGCGTAGCCACTTTTCTAACCATTGCTCGCGCTCTAGCAACTGGTCCAGGGTGCACTCACTCTGGCTGCGCACCCCCTGACTGCGGTTGAGACGTCCGTGCACCTGGCGAAAACTCAGCCCATGGCGAGCGCTGACATCGTTGACCAGGCTGGATATCCGACCTCCCCGCTTGCGAATCCTGTCCTTTTGCTCGTGCAAGAGCGGGGCAGCGGCCGGAGCGGGGGCCGCCGGCACCGGTTCGAGCAACTCCGGCATCATCTCTACCGTAAAGTCAAACAGCCCCTGGCCGTCGCCACTGGCAGGCGGGCCGCTATCGATCACGCCCACCCGGTTGCCTTGGGAACGAAGAAAGCGGTAGGGCACGTCCTCTGAGTCAGAGGCCCGGTCCTCGCGCTGGGCGGCCAATAATTCAAGCTCACCCTCGAGCAATTTTTGACGCAGCTCTAAAAAGTGCTTTCGCTCCGTCTGCATTTCGACGGCGTAACGTACCAGGCGGGGATCAGACGGGATATACAGATAGCCAGACTGATCCTCAAGACCCTGCACAAGACGCACCAATCTGCCGGCCGCCTGACGAAAGAACAACTCGGTGCGCACATTACTCAAGAACACGCCTACCCGCAAGCGCGGAATGTCCACCCCCTCGGAGATCATTTTCACTGACACAATCCAGGGGGTTCGGGCTTCACGAAATTCGCGAATGAGACTGCCGGCCTCGGTCAGGTCGTTGGTCACAATGACGGGCTGGATGCCGGTCATCTGACGCATTGTATCGGCAAGTTGCTGGACATTCTCAACATCTCGGCCAAATAGAATCCCGGCCGCCGCAGGATGGGTCTGGCGCAACTCCATCAGTTGGGCATGCGCTTCACGCAAAAGTCCCTGAACATAGGCCCCTGATGGTTCCAGGGCAGTGCGCAAGCGGTCAGCTTCCAGGTTGCGCTCTAAAAAAGTGGAAAAACTGGCCGAAAAACTCTTGCCGTCTCGCTCCCATTCAAACTCACCGTCGTGGTGAGGAAAATAGAGCGGGGCGCAGTAACCGTCACGCAGGGCCTCTCCATAGCCGTAGGTGTAGTCACTGACACTCAGTCCGCTGTCTCCGTCTTGATAGCGAACAAAGGGAATGGGGTTGTTGTCAGATCGGAAAGGAGTTCCCGATAGCATCAAACGCCTGTGAGCGGCACCGTACACCAGGCGCAGAGCCTCGCCCCAGGTTTTGCTGTCGCCAGCGTGGTGGACCTCGTCCAAAATCACCAGCGTGCGTCGCCGATCGCGGGCGATAAAAGAATTGACGTCCATGCCCAAACGCTGATAGGTAAAGACCCGGCCTACACAATCATTGGATTCGTGGGCGTTCTCCGGGTCGAGAGCCAGGCCCCAGGAAGCAAATTCACGCATCCATTGGTCGCAGATGTGTACCGACGGGCCTACGATATCAATACGGTCAATGGTACCGCGCCGTAACTCGTTGTAGGCCAGCATCACGGCGAACTTGGTTTTGCCGGCACCAGGACAGGCGTTGACTGAGAAATCCTTAAACGGATGCTGAGTATAAGCCGCGTAGGCCTGCTTGGCCCACACCCGTGGCTCAAATCCAACCGGCACACGCAGACGAACCTGGCGGTCGGGTCTAGTTCCTAATGCACCCATGAATCTGACATGATGATAACCCTATGGAAAATTTGTCAAGCCGGAGCAAAGTTTCGATTTGGCCAAAAAAGGTTCTTGCCAGGCGCAACCTTGACCGATGACGAAGGTTCAACAGTCATCTTTCAACTTTCGGGAGGTTCAAAATGAAAAATTCCACAATCCTCGGTTGCCTGTTACTGGCCGGTCTCACCCTGGCAGCTCCCGGCGTGCAGGCGCGGGGCGGGGCCCGCACCGGATCCGGCAGTCGACAGGGAACCGCCACGACCACCCGCCAGCCCGGAAGCGCTCAACGTCAATACCAGGGCACACGCACGGGGACTCAGGGCAACACCTCCACGGTCAACCGGACCACCGATGTGAATCGCACCGGAAAAAACACCTACAGCCGCGACACTCAGCAGACCGTCACCGGACCCAATGGCCAACAACGCAGTTGGGAAGCGCAAGGCACCGGCAGTGTGCAAAAGACCGAAACAGGTGCTCAGAAAACTTATCAAGGGACCATTACCAACAGCAAAGGCAACACCACTGACGTCAATCGCACCACCGACGTGACCAAAAACGGCGACGGCAGCGTGACCCGCGACACCAACGCCACCTATACCAATGAAAATGGTCAATCAAGAACGGTGGACCGAACTTCAACCTCCACCAAGAATGCCGATGGCACAGTGACGACCGAGCGCGAGTCCACCCACACCAATGGCCAGGGCGAAGTCATGGGAACTGGCCAGTCCACCACTGTGCACACACCTGGGGAGGGCAGCGAAACCACCGGTAGCTACACCAATGGTCAAGGCGGTACCTGGAACTATGAAGGCCAAAGTACCCGAACCGAGCCGGGCACAGTTGAACACAGTCAGACGGTCACCAACCCTACCGGGCAACAGCGCACCTCCAGCGGTACAGCCCGCTGGCAGTATGTCGACGGCAAATGGGTAAGAATTTACTCAGGACAGACCACCCCGGTGACCCCCGTTCCTTAACAAGGGAAAACCCGCGCGCAGCCAAACTCCCTCCCCCATGGCTGTGAACTTTCGATGGCGATGGTTGGGGTTGGGGTTAGGTCTGCTGGCCCTGGCCCGAGCCGCCAATCTCCCCTCCGAGACGATGGAATCAGAGGGGAGGCGATGGACCTATTACAGCGTCAGTCCTTCCGGTCAACTTCTGTCGCCCGCGATAGTGCTGGTTTTTCACGGAGCCGGAGGTAGTGGGGGAGGATTTCTGGACCGATCCGGTTGGGCTGACAAAGCGCGCAGCGAGGGATTTGTCGCCGTAGCTCCCAGCGGTCTCTGTAAGAACCCGGACCAATCTCCCGACTTTTTAACCAACCCCCGCGTCTGGAATATTGGCCCGGGCCTCTTTCAGGGAGAGCGGCACAGCGTTAATGATCAGCGTTTCGTGCTGGACCTGACGGTTCGAGTCATCGACGCCTTTCACGCCGACCCCCAACGCGTTTACCTGGTGGGCCACAGCAACGGAGCCACTTTTTGCTACCGATTGGCCACCTCTTTCCCTGACCGCTGGGCAGCCGTCGCTGGCGTGGCCGGGCCCCTCTATCCCACACTGGGCAAACTGCGACGCCCTGTACCCACCTATTGTTTTTTTGGCACCGACGACCCTCTCCTCCCCATGGGTGGGGGGCGGGCCGAAACCCCTTGGGGATCTCGTGACAGCCGCCCTCTCTCGGAAATGCTACAAGGCTGGGGTCAGGCCTTGGGCTACCAGGGCGCGTTCGAAACGATTTCAGAGGACGAGTTCCAGCGCAGCGAACGATATGGTCCCAATCTGCAGGTGACCTACCTCAAAGGACACGGCCACAACTATCCCTCTGCCACGCAACCACTGATGGACCCCCGCTTCGGGCCCGTGAAGGCGGAGGTGCCGGTCAACGATCTGATCTGGGACTTCTTTAAAAACCGCTCTTTGACCCCATGAAAAAAGGGCCCCGACCTTGAAAGTCGGGACCCTGAACCATTCGCACTCGGTGTCGGCGTTTTTTTAGAAACGAACTCCGCCAAAGCTGTTGACGCCACCCATGCCGAACTGATTGCCACCAAACTGATTTCCAAACTGGTTGCCACCAAATTGATTGCCGCCCATCTGATTGCCCCCCTGCTGCTGGAAGGCGTCGTATCCGAGCGCACTCTGCACCAGGATGCGGGTAGCGGGCTGGGGCTGGAAGCCCTGTTGAGCATACTGAGCCGCCTTCTGGGCCAGCACCTGCTTGGATTGCTGAGCCTGGGGATTGCCCCCCACGCCCTGCTGTCCACCCATACCGGCCTGGAACCCGGCCTGAAAAGGATTGCCGCCACCATTCATGCCGCCGACCGGACCTACCCCGGGCATACCGCCGGGCTGACCAGGGAGCTGGCCCGGCATCTGTTGACCCATTCCACCGGAAGCTTGCAGCACTTGAGCTGCCAGCGCTTGGAGTTCGCCGTCGGGACCGGCCTGGTTTTGGCCGTTGATGCCCTGAGCGTTACCCATCGGATTGGCCGGAGGAGCCTGCGGAGGCGCCTGCGGGGGGGCTGCCGGGGCCTTGTCGCCACCGCCTTTTTCACCACCGCCCTTATCACCACCGGAGCAGCCACCGCTCTGTGGGGGGGCCTGTTCGGGCTTCTGATTCTTCAGTTCGGCCAACTGCTTCTCCAGGTCGCTGAGCTTGTCTTCCAAGGCCTTCTTGTCTTTGTCCTTATCTTTGTCTTCGACCTCGCCCGGCTTGGTGCCGTCCTCCGGTTTATTGGGGTCCTTGGGCTTGTCGACCTCGCCAGGGCGGTGGCCCTCACGACCCTCACGGCCCTCACGGGTGCGGCGGCCTTCGCGGCCTTCCCGAGTCTCCTCGGAGGGCTTGAAATTGTCGCCGGGCTTCTTCGCTTCACGATTCTGATTCGGCTTCTCAGAGGGCTTCTGAGCCTTGCTCGGAGCTGGTTTTGCGCTCTCCTTGGTGCGGCTGCTGCTTGCGGGGGCGGAATTCTTCTTGATGGTGGACATTGAGGTAGCTCTCCTTCTATCCAGCGTTCTGCGCGATTCCTACTCGGAATTCTCTGTCGCTGCCTTGAGTTCACTATAGCCCCCCAAAATTGATGAACGTTTACCGTCCTGCAACATCTTTGGGCCGACTTTTATCCGCTGTTTAACTCCTGTTTCTTTCGACACAATCGCAAACCGAGAAAACCACAGTTTTGAGTGATGAACACCGTCAAACGATGAAACCAGGCGTTAATATCACGCCCCGGCCCACACAAAACCTATTCAAACGGCAACAAACTGGTAACATCTCCCCCTCAGTCGTAGAAATTCGGTAGAAATGCCCCGGTTATAGTCAATTCAACGGAGGAACAAGCAAATGGCTATCAACTTAGGGTTCAATCTCTTTCAGAGCATCTTTCAAATGGCATCTGCCAGCTCAGGCCGAGTATGCCAGAGCCCCGACCTGCCGGACTGGCCCCAGGACCGCGCCAACCTTGGTGCTTTTGCGGCGCTCAACCAGATCTCCAGGGCCCAAGACTACTCGCAGCAAACCGCACTGATCTGGGCCTCGTTGCTTCAGCCCGCGGCCACGCCCCTGAACGGTCCTCAAGAGCTTCAGCGAGACTCGGAGCTGGCCGTGGGACCGGACCTGGTCCAGGTAGACGACAAGGGAGTGATGACGGTAAGTCGCCGCCCCTCGCAATTGAACGTCGATGGCGTCTGGGCCGGGAGTCGAGAGTGCGGTCAATTTCACAGCAGCCAACAGATTGGCGGCGGCCAACTGTTTCGCTTCGAGAATGGATCGGTCACACTGCCCACCGGCAAAAAACTCCCCTACAATCTGACCGGCTGCGTCATTGTCTTTGAGGGTCGCGAATACGGAGCGGGACGCAACTCAAAGGACTCGTCCCAAAACATTCGTTGCGCAACCGCGGAGGAAGGACAGCAGATCCCCGTGAATCCTCCCGGCCACACCACCGTATACTACATTGGCGCCAACTTTGAAGTAGAGGGCCAGGAAGTGCGGTAGGAACCGATTCACCGGCAAGGGGGTTGTCCCAAGAATGTTTTTTCGAAAGCTCGCCGTCGCCCTGGCATTGACGCTGGCGGTAGCCGCCGAACCCCCCAAGAATTCTCTACCGGACCCGCTCAGCTACGTGGATCCCAGTTGCGTTTCCTTTGGCGTGATGCACGCTCGGGCCGACGACCAGGCCATTCACCGAACCATGCAGATGCTCTGGACTGAACTGGAAAAGCGCCACCTCAACTCGGACGGTTGGGTGGGCATACTGGCCAATTTCCTGAGCACGGGCCAGCGCCAGCAACTTCTGCTGGGGTTTCTGCCTTTTCAAGGAATTCGCCTCGACTATCTGGACAGTCAGGGGGGAGCACATTCGGCCACGGTGGTCACTGTGGCTGGCTGGAAAGGCCTGCAAGGTATTTTTTGGAATCGCCTGCTACTTGACCCGCAAGGCAAGCCCTGGCCAACCCAACGGGTCGGAGGTGCCGACGTGGTCAGCAGTCGGGACGGAAAAATGGCCCGCCGCGACGGCACCTTTTACAAGTTTACCGACACAATGATGGCGCAGCGCTGCTTGCTGCAGAGTCGCCACGCCGTGCCTGCACTCTACAACTCGCTCGACCGCAGTCACGATACTTACGGCGTCCTTTACAATCGACAACTCAGTCTGCGCCGATTCCTCACCTGGATGAACATGGACGACGTGGCGGCCGTGGAGAAGGCCATGGGCGTCGACAAATTCAAGCGGGCTATGGAAGCGGTAGAATACCTGACCTGGCAAGGAGAAGTGCTTGATGACGACCGCCTTGACCTGGAGATGCGTATCCATGTGGTGCGTCTCCAGGATAACGATCTGGTGAGTGAGCTACTGACGGTGGCTCGGCGCGTTCTCAAAGAGCGCGGGCGCCCGGCCGACATCAAGACCCGCATCGTGGGCAGCGACCTGAGGCTGGACATGGTGATCGGCGGCAATCGCCAGTTCTTTCTCGACTATCTCACCAAGGACAAACCGGTTTAGCCACTGAGAAAAGTGGTGCGAGCCGCCGTTTCAAAGGAGCGCTCGATCTGGTCCAGGCTGGCCGCATCGCGGTCCAGCAGCAGCCCGATTTCGCTGGCCAAAGTACTCTTCTGCAAGGCGGGCGCGTCAGTGCTAAAGGTGTATTCGATATGGAACTGATCAAAGGTATTCAAAACCCTTTGATAGTCCTCCACCCGGTCAATGGCTCCGGTCAACAAATTGGAGAGCATACACAGTTCGGCCACAATACCGCGCTCAGCCATCAATTGCAGGCCCCTGGCATCGTCATCCTCCCAGTAAGCCCGCAGGGCGGCCAGGGGATGTCCAATTCGGGCAGGTTGCAAACTCTTGACGGTGGATACAAAGGTTTCCACGTCAATGGCTCGCGTCTCTCCGCAATGAATGGTGCGACCCACCTTGGGTCCAGCCAGGAGAAACAGTTCGGCCATCTGTTCAAGCTTGAGGGGATCGCTGAGAGGATTGGAGGATTCGGGTCCGGCCAGATCAATGCCAACCACCGGCAGTCCCTGATCGGCCCACAATCCCACTTTGCGAGCCAAAATCTGATTCTCTTCAAAAGGCAGATCTCGCCCCAAACACACCATCAGGCCAGCCCTCAGCAGCCCTTTGTAGGCAGTGCGAATTTCATTAACGGCCGAACAGGCGGACAACATGACGCGATCCAGATCCCAGATTCCGTTACCGTTGCGTTTCATAGGATTGAATCGCAGTTCTAAAGCTCGAATGGGCAATTGGTGGCGAGCTGGCGTCACCGCTTCTCCCTCGGCCGCCACGGAACTGGCGCCACCTGTCCGAGCGGCACCGTTCAAGGCTATCAGTACGCTTTCCCGGACAGCCTGAGGACCACTTTGGATGCGCTCGGCCACCTCGTAGATCTCCAGATAGCGCTCTAAAGTGCCAGAGTTATCGCGGCGGCGGTGCAGCAAATTGGCAAACTCTGCATAACTTTGTACCGGCAAGCGGATGCCCCGGTCCACGGCCGCTTCATAGAGCCGATGAATGGGCACAGCCCCACCCAGATGAACATGTTGTTCGACCACGCCGGCCGCCGGAACCTTAAGCTCGAGTAACTTTTCCACCCCTCGCCTTTCCGGCCTCGTAGGCCCCACCCCTTTCCTTACGTCGAATGGGCTGGCTTGGGGGTGAAAACACCCACCGAGTCAGACTCGCGTACCGGGCTAAATTTAGAAGGAGCGGTGAAATCGAAGTCAGGGACCAGCTTTTCCTCGCTGACCTGATGATTGTTGAGGTCCACCCTGAAGTTTCCCACATGCCAGAGGAAAAACTGATCCGGCAATTTGTGAATCAGCACATACTCGTAACGCAGTCGCTCCACAGGGCGACCCAGACCGTGCTGCAACGACAAACTGTACTTGATGAGTTTCTCATTGAAAAGGGCCCGGTTAGACGGGAAATACTTCAAGGTGGTAAAGACGCTGACCGAAGCGATGGACTCGGTTACGTGCAAGAAACGTAACTTCAGCCAGCTCCAGTTGCGCATTGAAAAGGTATCGTGGTCAAGCAATGCTCGGGATTCCCCTGTGGCCGGATCCTCTTCGTAGATGCGTACGTAGAAATTGGTCACATCCGGAGTGAACACCCGCCACATAATGATCGGCACCTGGTTGGCGTAGTGGGCCACCCACTTCTGCAAAGGCTGTGGCAGCGATCGATTGGCGAACAAATTGTAATACTGGGTAAACTTGGCCACCGGTAGCATGGCCAGAAAGGCCCACGTGATGCCGTGCAGCGCGCTGAGTAAAAAGGTAGGAGTGTCCACGTGAAAGGGCGTGGAAGCGACCAGGCTGGGACCAAAATCCGGGAAGTAGAGGAACGGAAGCACCATCATCAAAAAGGCCAGTCGACCCAAACGAACCAACAAGGCAACATAGAGGAAACTGAGGCTGATGGCCACAGCACCTACGACTCGGGTGGGCGGAAACAACATCAAAATTCCGGCCACCACCTCGACCGCACTGGCGAAAAAATTCATGACGCGAAAATACCAGGCGCGAGGGTGGGCCTTGAGAAACAAGCGCCAGAAGTAGCCCCAAAAGGGGTTGACGCAGCCATACTCCATTCCATCGTGGTGCACATAGCCGACCATATACTTGTAGGTTCCGGCACAGACCATGATGACCGCAAAATCCACTTGCATCACCCACCACACCTGCAAAGGCAGAGCACCACTACCGTCTAAGAAAGCGGTCATCTGGAGCAACACCAGGTAAAAGGCGGTCCAGTGCGACATGAAGCCTGGCGCACCAAAACCACGGCGAATGCTGCTCCAACGTGTGTCGATGTAGTAGTGCCGATAGACGACATAGAAGAACAGGCTGGTGCACAGTTTCCAAAAGCGTCCACCCACCATCAATCCAATGGCCGCCAGAAACCAGCCCAACTTGAGACGGTCCGCCAGCTGCCGATTGTCTCCCTGGTAGCCGCGCTCCTCGATCTTGGCAAAAGCCACGTTGAAAAGCGGCAGGAAGCAGATCAGGTCGAGCAGCCACAAGAAACCGACCAGAAGACAGAAAAAATCAAAGTCCAGAGTCACACCGCTATCTTTTAAGTCAACCGGCAGGCCCCCTTCCAGCAGATTTTGCAGATCAGGACCAGGAAACCGTTGACAGACTGGAGGTCTCATGCTAATCTGCCCCAGCCCCCCCGAACAGGGGATGCGGCAAA
>JADMJV010000139.1:8653-9149 GCA_018780265.1 bacterium | reverse complement strand
GTCCGCCAGGCGCACCAGCGCGGCGAAATGCTCCGGCTTCACCAGGAGCCCCGCGATCTGGGCAGTTCCCTCCAGGCGCTTCCCCAATTCCTGGTCCAGGAGCCGCTCCGAGGTGCGGATGGAAAGAAAAATGGTCGCGTTCACGGCGAGCACGAGCGCGCCGAGAAAAGCTAGCGTCCAGAGGACGCGCGGGCGGAGCTTCTGGATATTGAGGAGCATGGCGGTGCGCCGAAGCGCGAAGCGTTAGCGTACCGACCGCGGAGCCGTCAAGTCAACGAAGGCGCGTCCCGGCCGGCTGTGATAGGTTCGGCGGATGACGTTTCGGGACTCTGTCGCGCTTCCCCTTCTCTTCGGAGCGCTCTCGGGCGCGCTCGGCGGGATGATGGGAGTGGGCGGGGGAATCCTGCTCGTTCCGCTCCTGCTCCACTTCCTGCACCACTCCCAGCACGAGGCGCAGGGGACGTCGCTCGCCTTCATCATCGCCACCGCGGTCGTC
>JADMJV010000139.1:0-8643 GCA_018780265.1 bacterium | reverse complement strand
GCCGTTCCCGGCGTCGTGATCGGCGCCGCCGTCGCCCGGAGGACCCCCGCGGGAAGCCTGCGGCTCTGGTGCGGGCTCGCCGTTCTCGCCGCCGCCGGGCGCCTCCTGCTCGCGCCGCCGGCGGGGCTGGGAGGCGCTCCGTGGCCGCCGATCTGGAACGCGCTCCTCGGCCTCGGAATCGGGACCCTCGCCGGATTGCTCGGCGTCGGCGGCGGCGTCTTTCTCGTCCCCGCGCTCGTCCTGGGCCAGGGGCTGAGCCAGCACACCGCGCAGGGCGTCTCGCTCGCCCTCATCGTTCCGATCGGATTGGTCGGAGCCGTCTCGTATGCTCGGAGCGGCCACGCCGGCACGCGGCTCCTCCCGGGCCTCCTGGCGGGAGGGGCGCTGGGAGGGTGGTTCGGCGCCACGCTGGCCCACGAACTCCGGGCCCCGGTACTTTCACGTCTCTTCGCGCTCTTTCTCGTCGTGGTGGCGGTTCACATGATCGTCGGTTCCCGCCGTCCCGAATCGCCGGCGGCATCGCTGCAAGCAGGAGGATCGATATGACGGATCGCCGTCTTACACTCGCTTCCCTCGCGCCGCTCGCCTTGGCGTTCTCACTACTCCAGGCGGCGCCGGGCGCCGCCGCGAAGGAGCCGCCGAAGGAGGCCGCCGAAGCGGCGTCGAAGCGCGCCGCCCATTTCCCGCTGATGGAGAAACGCTTCGAGCAATTCGTCCGGCGGTACGTCCACGCGGGATTCGCCTTCGATCCGCCCCACGCGACCAATTCGGGCATGCACGCATTCGACGCCAAGCTCCCCGACTACGCGCCGGCCGCGGTGGCGCAGGAGGAGCGGCGGATCCGGGTGGCGCTCACGGAGCTGGAGCAGATCGACCGCGAGCAGCTGGACGAGATGGGAAAGATCGACTTCGACCTCTACCGTCGGACGATCGAGGGAGACCTCTTCGAACTGACCGAGGAGCGCCGGTGGGAGACCGATCCCGGCCGTTACAACGTCGGATGGGCCCTCGATCCGCTGATCTCGCAGCAATTCGCCCCGCCCGAGGCGCGGCTGCGGAGCATCGTGGGCCGCCTGAACGAGACGCCCCGCTTCCTCGCGCAGGCGCGCGAAATCTTGAATAAACCGCCGCGGCTCTTCACGGAATTCGCCATCGACGAATTCCCGGGCACGATCTCGTATCTCGAAGCGACGATTCCGCGCGCGTTCGCCTCGGTGAAGGACCGCGGGCTCTGGAGCGAGTACGAGGTAGCCTTGAAGGGGGCCAAGGCCGCGGTGGAGCAGCACGTCGCCTGGATGAAGGAGACGCTCCTTCCGCGGAGCGACGGCTCGTTCGTCCTGGGCGCCGAGCGCTACCGGAAGAAGCTCTACTACGACGAGATGGTCGACACGCCGCTCGACACGCTCCTCTCCATAGGCGCGCGGGCAGATGTCCGCACCCCCCTGCAGAACCAGCGCATCCAGAGTATTGACCAGTTCGGGGATGCGGCAAGGAGCGTTCCACTCGCGTCCCGGGGGGGTGGGAATGAGGAAGGCCAGATCGCCCCTGGACATCACCCAGTGAGCCAGGGATTCCAACAACACCAGCACGGGTAAGCCCAGGGCCAATCTGGGATGGGCTCCGGCCGGCACCAGACTGGCCGAGATTCCGATGCGCAGTGGTTTGCCGCCGCATTTCACGAACGCAGCGGCACCACGATCTTGTCGATGAACTTCTCAATCACATCTTGGATACGCGTGTCTTTTACCTGGTCATCGATCTGTTGATAGCGGTCGGGGGTAGCCGCATACTCGTGGGCGTATTTACGCATGCGTACCATGAAATCGTCACGCCCCAGTTCGGGGTGGAACTGGAGTCCATAGAAGGGCTTATCGGGATGCTTGAGGGCTTGCCAGCGGCAACGCTCCGAGGTGGCCAGCCAGACAAAGGGGGGGGGTACATCTTCGACCACGTCGTTGTGCCCCTGTTGGGCCATAAATCGATCGGGCAAGTGGCCCAGAATCGTATCTTGGCGGCCTTCGTCGGTGAGGATCACTTCGAACGTACCGGTTTCACCCTGCTCAGGGCTGCGCACCACTCGCCCTCCCACCGCTTTGGCCATGAGATGAAATCCGTAACATAGCCCCAGGGCAGGCAGGCTTTTGTCCAGGGCGGCCAGGGTGAGGTCGGCCAGGGGATCCAGAAAGGCCGGCCGATCTTTGGCCACCGAATAGTCTCCGGTCCCTCCGATAAAGATGGCGTCAATGCCGTTGAGCATGTCCAGGGTAGGCAGTTCCTTGGTCAGGTCAACAATTCTCCACCGGGTCTCGGGCAGCCCGGCGGCGCGGGCCAGACAGCCGAGTTCGTGGTCCACCATGTCTTGTTCCAGGCGGGCTTCGAAGAGTAAAAACTTGAGTTTTTGTCTAGTTTCAGGCATAGCCGGCATTATAGCACAGGAATTTTCCTCTCGCAAAAAACTGGCCTAGAAAAATCATACCCTGGTATGACGATCCGATCTCTCCATTCGAGTTACATGAGGTCATAAGATTCTAAAGAACTGAATGGGGTAGGGTATGAGCCAGGTAGCACAACGTTCTAACACCTCTGCAAAGAAGCTGCGTTGGGTACGCACCAGTCGCAATCTCGCCACTGAGGCCGACCAGATCAGCCTGCAGTCTTACCTGCAAGAGGTGGCCAGCGTAGAACTGCTCACCAAAGAGAGCGAGTTTGAACTGGCCGAAAAAGTCCAGAGCGGCGACGGCCAGGCTCGCCAACAACTGGCCCAGGCCAATCTGCGCCTGGTGTTGAGCATGGCTCGCCGCTACATCGGTTCAGGGATGTCGTTTTTGGACCTGGTTCAGGAAGGTAACCTGGGCCTGCTGGAAGCGGTGGACAAGTTTGATCCCCAAAAAGGATTTCGCTTTTCCACCTACGCTTGCTGGTGGATCCGTCAGGCCATCACCCGTGCTATCGCCAACAAAGGCCGCACGGTGCGACTGCCGGTTCACATTCACGATGTTGTGCAAAAGTATTCGCGGCTGACCGCAGGTCAGGGGGAAGCTAGCTTTGAAGAATTGTCTCAAGAACTCTTCCCGATTTGTGGCGAGACTCTGCGCCGCAAGCTTTCTCGCTCCTTGAAACGTCCGGTCCAGGAGACTGATGGTGAATATGCGGTTCGTTTTCAGGAGCTGCAGGGAGAGTCGATGCGACGCCTGCGCACCGTTCTTTCGATTGCCCAGGAGCCGATTTCGCTGGAGACCCCACTGGGCAATGACGGCCAGGAGACCAACCTGGGCTCGATGCTGCCCAATCCAGACTGCGAGATGGCCAGCCATCTGCGTCACCAGGAGTGGGATTGGATGATGTCTCACCTGAACGGGCGCGAATTGGAAGTCATTCGCCAGCGCTATGGCCTGGAGGGAGCAACTCCTCGCACTCTCAATGACCTGGCCGAAGAGATGGGCGTCAGCCGCGAGTCCGTGCGTCAGGTTGAGGTGAAAGCCCTCAAAAAGCTGCGCGAGATTTTGCTCAAAGACGGTCGCGCCAACAACTAACTCCCCGAGGTGGGAGGCGACTGGCAACAGGGGCTCGTTTCACATTGATGCTGGAGGCCGTGTGTGTTCAGCGTATAGTTGGGCCAGTAAGACAGAAGTGTCTATGGCGGTGAGATCGTGCGGGCGATGAAACACTGGCTAAATTCAACTATTAGCCCCCGGCCGAAAGTTCCGACAGTTACTGTGGAGGGTTTGTAGCCCTTAACCCAGCAATTGGGGGTAACGATGACATCGGACAATCGTACGCGCCTTCACGACACCTCCTCCAGAGAACTTGGCTTGAGTGGAGGCTCACCC
The DNA here is from genome assembly GCA_018780265.1 of bacterium. Taxonomy (GTDB): domain Bacteria; phylum Vulcanimicrobiota; class Xenobia; order Xenobiales; family JADMJV01; genus JADMJV01. Next base: position 4,813 of record JADMJV010000139.1, on the reverse strand, counting down.
ATGCAACTGGCCTATCCTGTGCTGGTGCTGTGTACAGGCCTGGCCGGGGATGTCTGGGCTCGTCACTGGGTGCTGGTCATACTGGCAGCCCTGTTGTTGAGCTTTTTGGGGGCCTTCCGCAACCGAGTTGGAACGCAGATGTCGAGCGCCCGGACCAGTCGATTGCCCACCTTGCGGCGGGCTTACTCGGCCTTGGTACTGTCTCAGGGTCTGGTCTGGAGCGCCTTCACCACCAGCATTGTGGCAGCTTATGGCCGAAGCTGGACCGGTTTGGCAGCGATCCTGTTCTCTGTCGGAATTGTGGCCGGCTCGACGGCCAGTCTCACCCCGAGCTTCGCCATCATGCGAGCCTACATCGCCGTTACGATCCTGCCGACCGCGATCGGCCTGGTTGGGCGCGGCACCCCGGCCGACCTCGCTTTGGGGGCAACTTTGCTCACTTATTTCTACTTCATGTGCGAGGTCGGCCGACGCAACGCCGACCGTCATAAGAACCTCAGCCAGACTTTACTTCGCCTCGAGGACGCACAGGACGAAGCTGACCAGCACCGTCAGCGCTGGCAGGATCTGGCGGAGCAATTGCGCCATCTGTCGGCCAGGCAACTGGAGGCAGTCGAAAAAGAACGCCTTCATGTGGCTCGCGAAGTCCACGACGACCTGGGACAACTGCTAACGGCCCTCAAAATCTCCCTGGCCCGGACCGAGAAGCTGGTCGTAGAAGATTCTTTGCAGACACGTCTGCGTGAAATGAACGAACTGGTGGACGCGACCATGGCATCCGTCCGCCGAATCTCGGGCAGTCTGCGGCCTCCGCTGCTGGACGAGTTAGGGCTTGTGCCTGCCCTGGACCGATTTCTCTCCGAAAGCCTCCAGCGAGCCAAGCTCGACTACCGGTTAACCGTTTCTGAGCCTATGCCCAATTTGAGCAAGGATCAGAGTCTGGCCGCTTTCCGCATTTGTCAGGAGGCGATTACCAATGTTTTGCGGCACTCTCAGGCCCGCTCCGTGGCGGTAAGAATTGCGGCACGGTCGGGGGACTTCTGCATCGAAGTCAGCGACGACGGGGTGGGTGCTTCGATCGACCCACTCAAGCCCGCGCTGGGACTGCTGGGCTTGCGCGAGAGGGTCCACTTGCTGGGTGGCAAGCTCACGGTCATCTCTGCCCCGGGGCAGGGCACTCAGTTGATGGCCCGATTTCCGATTCAGGCCCCAGAAGCGCCCCAAGGCACCCCAAATCCTACGGTATTCAGCCGGTCAGGCCCTTAGCGTCGGTTTCCCGCCACCAATTCAAGTGACTTGCTCATATTCTGGTCGCAGGCAGCAGCTTGAAAAGCTTTTTGCCCCTTATAGAGGCAGAAGTATCCGATCGCGGCGATCACTCCTACCTGCGCCACCCCAATCCATGGGCTGAATTCCTTGATGGGAGTATTGCTCAAAAACTCAGCGCCGCTGAGCAGGCGGCTGCCTTCTCCGGCCAACATCACTCCGGGGACCGCTGCCAAGAACCTCACCCCGCCCTCGATTCGTTTAGCCCGCCTGGCCACTTCGAGATCCGCCACTGCAACGTCCACAGTCGTCTGTGGAGTCCAGCGAAAATTGGGGCCGTAGTAGTCCAACCCCTCCTGTAGACGGTCGGTAAACGGCATCACTTGATCGGGAGCTACCGCGATAGGATTGAGTTCGCCTTTGGCCACAGCCAGCCTGGCCTCGAGCATCTTGTTGGAAATCGTTTCCAGGGTTGGCTGGTGGTTCTGAAGTTTCACGGCTGCTCCTAATTGCGGCTTTGATAGCTCTGTCTGAAACCAACATAGCCCGAGAGAGTGAAAATTGACTGAAATCTCCTTGCACCGCGTAATCGCGTCGGGCCCACTTAGCTTCAGGGCACCTCGGGCCGATAGATGGGCAGACGGAGGTGTCTATGCGAACAACATGGATAGTTTGGGTTCCGGCAGCGGTCTGCATGCTGCTCGTCGGGTGCGGCAAGAGCAAGGCCGGTCACGATGCACACGCTGAGAAACCCGCGCCGAGCGCGGAGTGGAAGACCGTGCAGATGGAGGACGGCAGTTTCACGGCCAGCTTTCCAGGTACCCCTATCATACAATTTCAGCAAAACAACCAGGGGAAGCAGGTCCTGTGCGGACTTGACCAGCCAGACGGTGTGACCTACAGCATTATCATGAATCAGGTAAATCAGTCGGATTCGAAGGAGGACCCCAGAAAGAGGCTTAAGGCTGTGCTGGCTCAGGCCCCGATCAGTTATGGAGCCAGCGCCAAGATCGAGTCGACGCGCCAGGATTTGAAAGTGGAAGGCAATCCCGCGGCAGAATATCGACTGAGCTTTGTGAATCAGGGAAAGCCACTCAAGCTGAGCTGCCGGGTTTTTTTCGCCCACGATGGGCATCAGCTTTTTCAGTTGATAGCGGCCGGTCCGAAGGGGGCCCCAGAGGCTCAGAAATTTTTTGATCAGCTCAAGTTGGGAAAATACACGCCCGGGAAAGTCGTGGCCGCACCCAGCGCTACGCCTTCGCCCGCCGCCGAACAAGGCCACGGAAGCTGAACAGCGATCTGGGCCTCCGTCTACTTTGTGATGTTGAAAGTCTCTATGTCGGGAAAGGCCTTCCCGGTCAAGCGATTCTCGCTAGCGGATTGGGTTCAGCACATCCCCAGAGCGCGCCAACATCAGGTAACGCAGGCCACTTCGCCAATGCTCTCGGCAACCTCAATCCTAAACCAGAGCCTACGGAAGAAACCGACAAACCGGAAGGGCCCAAGCCCTCCAGGTGGGTAAAGTGGCGCACCCTCATCCTGCGCTGCTGGGCCGTGGACCCCGAACTTTGCCCAAAGTGCGGCAAGGAAATGAAGCGTTCCAAAGCCCTCAACGAACAGCACGAGCTGCAGCGGCTCCTCAACAACCTCGGCATCGGCCTGTATCCCACCCGCCCTCGCTCTCCGCCACCCCCTCATCCCATCTGGATTCTGCCGACGACAGCCAATTCTCTGACTGTGATAGCCAGATTCCCGAAGGATGGGACCAGTGGGTCGCCGCCTGAGCCCCGTAAAGGCCAGCTTTGCTCTTGCCCGTCCGGTGGAAATCCAGGCAAAATCGGCCCATGCACTGCGCTTTGTGTCGGGGCACACTAAGGCCGCCGACGATCTCTCCGAACGCCCAGTTCCCCCGGATTTCTCTCAAATTCAGCCAAGCTCCGTCCACCGGGAAGGGGGGCAACGATCTCCTACCGCTTTCCCCTGCGCCATGGGCTTATCCGCAGCGGTGGACAACGCTTCAGGGGTGAAAGACCATTTGGCCGGTCGATGGGTCCAGGTACCAGCCGTTGCCCACATTGACTTCCTGAATCACTTGCCCGTTGGACAAGTCCAGGCTCTGACTCACACCACCCGGCCCGCCGGGTTCACCCAGCGGCAGCGTCTGGCGCGACTGTCCGTCCTGAGTCCATTGCGTCTGCACACCGGCCTGAGCGGGGGAGTCCGCCTGCTCTGGGCCCAGCATCATCCCACCCGCACCCACGGCCAACACAGAAGCCACGGCTGCCACGGCCACCACCACGGGAGTGGCGAACAGGCCGGCCATAACTCCGGCCACTACCCCCGCAAAACCCAAAACACCGGCCCCCATCAGCACTCCACCCAGTCGAGGAGAGCTTGAGGTTTGGGCCGGCCCCCCCCCGATCTCGACTCGATCGGCACTCGGCGAGGTTGTCGAGGGTGCAGGCTTGGCGGGGCCACCCTTGCAAAAGCCTGTGCCGGCCATTGGGGTGGGCGGGAGATTGCGGTTGATTCCAAACATGCGGGTTAGTTCCTGATTTGGCTGCCCAATCCTGCACATTCGCTCGCCCAGGACTGGAACAGATCAGGCTCTAGCGCAACAGGGCGGCCCCGATGAAAAGACCGGAACTGGCCGCGACCATGGCGCCGAGCTGCGGATTCATCGCCCGCAAGACCATACCCCCATAGAGAGCCAGGGCACCGGCGCCCATCAAGCAATCATTGACGTCGTCGTGACGGATGGTCATCGAGTCCCGCTGGACCCGAGGTGAGGGCGCAGGGGAAAGGTGCTTGACCGGGTTGGGGTTGGCTGAGAAACGCTGGATTTGCATAGGTGCCTCCTGATGTAGATGCCTCAGTTTGCGCCGATCGGATTGCGCCAGGGTCACACGCCCGTGAAAAGCGCTATTTGGCTGTGATCCGAGTGTAACTTACTTACGGTCGCTTCATCAGTCGCTGTATGGCAACCGGCCGCAGTTTGATCTGTTTCTACAGAATCATGCATCCCCCATGTCGGCGAGAGAATGGTGGAATCTTAATCGCGGCTGCGGGTTTTGGAGAGCAGGCGCAGGATACAATTTCATTCCGGTGGCCCAAAACGCGGCCAGTTAAACTGAGGTTTCCTCCGCTGGTGGAGCTGAAACGCGAGTCCTAACAGCTGGTCTGCCCCGTCAGCCGGGAGTTGGGGGTTGAATCGGCGCATCGACTTCGACGCCGCTCGCCTACCGGCAGACGAATTACTTTAGCAAAGGAACAGCCGTACCCAGTTCACCATCGGCTGACCGAAACCGGATAAACCCAAGGGGTGCCTTCCTGAGTTCCACCAGAGTCCCCCTCTGGCGGATTCTGGTCGATCACGCCGAGCCGTTTCTCCAGACCTACGACTCTCGCTTCGCTGACAGCCACGGGCCATTGCCCCGCGAGGCCGAGAAGGTCATCGACCGCCTGGTGCGTTGTGGAGACCCTGAGACCGCGAACCTTCTCGAGTCCTGGCCTCTGGAGCGCTCGGGATTCTCGGCCTTTATCGGCG
>JADMJV010000040.1 GCA_018780265.1 bacterium | reverse complement strand
CAGGCAGGATGCGTGCATCATGCCTGTCGCTTCGCGCCATGCCTGGCGCACCAAAACAAAGAGCCCCCGGTGATTCACCGAGGGCTCGGGGCCATTCCGGGTTGGAGTCTAGCGACGCGTGAGCAGCGACAGAACGACCTGGAACAGGTTGAAGAGGCCGGCGAAGAGGCACAGGGCGCCCACGGCCGGGTCTTTGAAGTCGGGGTCACGCAGTACCGTCGAGGTGGCCCACAGCAGTTGCAGTGTTCCCAGCAGGCCGATGCCCACCAGGATAACCACGCCAAATCCGCCGCTGTGCAGCATAAAGGCATTGATGGGAATGGCTGCGATCAGCGCCCAGCACAGGCCCACACCCAGACCCTTGCCGTAGTTGAAGGTCTGGCCGCTTTGGTAGATGTAGCCCGAAATTCCCAGGAACACGGCGGCCGTGATCACCAGGGCTGATTGGACCAAATTGGGAGTGTCGGTGCCCAGTCCGGATTTCATCATGGCGATAAAGATCAGCGGGCTCAGGCAGATACCCGCAAAGGCACCGTGACCGGCCAGTAGCAGAGCCGCGTTGCGCGACGACTGACGGGCCGCTTTCAGGGCCATTTGGGGGACGATATTGAGGCCGAACATGGCCAGTAGGAAACCTATGGGGCTGGCCATCAGGGAGATGACTCCCATGCTGCGCGAGGCCAACCAGGCCGAGGCCATGGCTGCAAAGACGCCGATGGCCAGCAGTCGGTAGGTTTCTTGAATGATGGCGGCACGCTGGTTGTCGCCGACCACGCGGACGTGGGAGTTGGGAATAAATACCTGTTGTTGGTGGACCGAAGTCTCAGCATAGTCGAGTCGGCCATCGTAGGTGCGTTGTCCTGACTCACGGGGGTCGTGCATTAGTTCCTCCATTCCCGGCACTTGCTGTGCGGGTATCAACCACAGCAACTTCCACTGAGGGGCTCTGGTTCCTGGCGCTAGAAAAAAGCCGAGGGATCGAAGACCCAGACTGAGAAGTGTGGGGCGTGAAACGACGAGAATTTCAGCAAGGCCTTGTGGCCACCGGACTCCTCTGGCTGACTCAGCCCGCCTGGGCGGCCAAAACCCTCTCCTGGAAAATGGTCCAGGAATTGCGCCATCCCAGCGATATCAATGTGGAGCAGATCGAATTGTCACCCGACGGCCAATGTGTGGCCGCCTGGGCCACCGATGGCTCCTTGTCAGTGTGGAACATTGGCAAACAGCAGATGCTCTGGTCGCGCACCGAAAAGACCACCCTGGTCACCACCAGTCGCACCCACATGCTTTGCGTAGATGATGGTGTCATTCGCCAGGTGGCGCTGGCCAATGGCGCCGACAATGTCAGCCAGGCCGGAGTCGACCCGGTGGCCATCTCGCCCAGCGGCGAGTGGTGGGCCGGACTGCGCGAGCGTTCCACGATTATGCTCTGGAATTCCAAAACGATGAAGCTGGTCCCGCTGACCTCTCCTCCTTTCGTGCTGCGTCCCGAGCCTCGCCTCTATCATTTTTCCGAAGAGGGGAAGTGGTTCGTAGCCACTCAAGGAGTGCGCTGCATCCTGTGGGAGATCAGCAAGCCCGAGGATCCCATTGTGCTCAACGATCAGCCCGCCGAAGTGACCAACGTGCGCCTCACCCGCGAGGCCCGTTGGGTGATCGCTGGGGCCATGGGCGGCAGTCTGGACATCTATAACCGATTGGCTCCCAAGCAGAGCCAGCGCGCCGCCTACGGGGGGGACATACGCTCGTTAGGTCTGGATTTGCCTAACAATCGGGTGCTGGTGGGATGCTCCGAAGGTCCCACGCCGCTGGCCATACAGACCCTGCCCAATCTCAAGAAGCCCTCGGCCATTCCGGCCGATCCTATTCGCCTGGGCCCCTGCGGAGACACCTGGGCCTGCAGTCTGCGCGACAAAGTCGCCGCCACCGGGCACAGTCAGGGATTGATCAAGATTTGGAAATGGAGCTAGCCTGGGACACTCTCGACCAGCAGGCCATGGAGTTGTGCCTGCGGTTGGCCGCTTTAGGCCGCCTCAGCGCGCCGCCCAACCCTATGGTGGGGGCCGTGGTGGTGCAGGATGAGGAGATTGTTGGCCAGGCCTTTCATCGGGCGGCGGGGGAGAGTCACGCCGAGATTTTGGCACTGCAGCAGGCCGGCGAGCGGGCCCGCGGGGCCACTCTTTACATCAACCTCGAGCCTTGCTGCCATCAAGGGCGCACCCCGCCGTGCGCGCCCCGCCTGGTAGAAGCCGGTCTGGCTCGGGTGGTGGTGGGCACACGCGACCCCGACCCTCGGGTCAGGGGAGGCGGCATTCAGTTGCTGCGGGCGGCCGGGGTTCAGGTGCAGGGCTGCCCCGACCCCTGGACCGAGCGCTGCCTGGAACTCAATCGCCATTTCATTCACGCGGCCCTCAAGCAGCGCCCTTTTGTGACCTTAAAATACGCCATGACCCTGGACGGCCGGGTGGCTACCGGAACTGGCGATTCTCGCTGGATTTCGGGGCCTGCCTCGCGTCAGCAGGTTCACGGCGAACGCAGTCAGCACCAGGCCATCGTGGTGGGCAGCGGCACGGCCCTGGCCGACGACCCTCACCTCAATGTGCGCGGAGTGGTCAACGCCCCCCAACCGGTGCGCATTGTGCTGGACCGACGCGGCCGCCTGTCGCCTTTAGCTCGCCTTTTCAATGCACCCGGAGGAGCCATCTGGGTTGGCTATGGCGAGTTGGCCGAGGAAACCTGGAAAGAACAGATCCGTCAGGCTGGCGGTGAGCTTTTTGCTGCCCCGGATCTGGCCACCACCCTGACTTATCTCAAAACTCAGGGTGTCCAGAGCCTGCTGCTGGAGGGAGGCCCTCAGTTGGCCGGAGCCTTTCTCGATCAGGGCCTGGTGCAGCGTCTGCTGGTCTACGTGGCCCCCGTGCTGGTGGGCGCTCACAACGCTCCCGGCCCGCTGGCGGGCCAGGGCGTTGCCTGGATGAGGGAGGCCCATCGTCTCAAGCACACCCACTGGGCTCAGATCGACGAAGACTGGGTGCTCGACGGTGAACTGGACAACGACTGGCGAGCCTTTCAGGCCAGGTGCTCGGACACGCCTTGAAGGTAGAGCTTCCAATCGGGAAGCGATTTTTGGGCCGCCTTATAGAGCTGGCCAAGCCGAATCTCTTCATATTGATGCACCAACCGATTGCGCAAGCCGGCCAGGGTGGCCAATCGTCCGGCGACTTCCCGGTCAATCCAGCCCGTGGCAGCCATCGAGTAAAAGGAACTGTAGTAGTCCGAAGGTGGGATGCGGGCGACCGACTGAGCAACTTCGCTGTTGATCGAGGCCGCGCACTCCACCAGTAGTTCGATCAGGCGCTCACAGACCCGATGAATGCGGAAATCTGCCTCGAAATCGGCCTGACTGGACTGCATAATCTGGCTCAGCTCGTTGAAGTAACGCGCTAGTTGGGCCAGTTTGCGAGTGACCAGTGGGGTGTTCAGGCTCCAATTCTCCTCCAGGGTGCGTTTGACAAATTGGCGGTCGCCTTCCTGCCACAAACGGTGATCGGAACGGCGCAATTGAGCCGCTATCTGAAAGTCGCCAAAGCGCTCGGGCCGGTCCTGGTAGAGCGCCTGCCCCTGGTTGGCCACCTGGGCGGCAGCTAGCGGGCTGGCTTGACTCAGCCACAAGAAGTCGAGATCGGCCCTTTGCAGGCTGCGCACGAAGGACTCTTCCACCTGGTCTTGATCTACCGCAGAGCCTGCTTGTAGGGCCAGGTCCCAATCACTATCGGGTCTGCGCCCCTGCGAACCAAACAGCACCACCAGGGTCAAACCATGCTGGCGGCCCAATTCGCGAATGGTGTCGACATCCAGACAGGCTTGCATTCTCTCAGTGTAGCAGGGCGGGGCAAGTTGCTGCGGAAGGACCTTCGGGTGGATACCGTGAGCCTGTCGGCCGCCGAGGCCCTGCGCTTGTTGCAGACTCCCCTCAATCAACTGGATTCGCTTCTGCAGGCGGCTGGTGAATTGCGCGACCGCCGCAGCGGGCGGCGCCTCACCTATTCGCCCAAGGTCTTTTTGCCCGTCACCAACCTGTGCCGTGACCGCTGTGCCTACTGCACCTTTCGCAAGAGTCCTAAAGATCCGGGCGCCAAGACCATGACCATGGAAGAGATCCGCCAGGTGAGCGAGCGTGGTCGTCAATTGGGGTGCGTGGAAGCGTTGATGTGCCTGGGCGATCGTCCCGAGGCCGTCTACCCCAGCTATCTCAAGGCTTTGCGACAGATCAACGTAGAAACCACCGTGGAGTATGTCTACCAGGCCTGCCTTCATGCCTTGAGCCTGGGCCTGTTGCCTCACACCAATGCGGGACTGCTCACCAAGGCGGAAATGGAGCGACTGCGACCGCTTAACGTAAGCCTGGGTTTGATGCTCGAAAACGTCAGTCCGCGCCTGCGCAAACGCGGCATGGCCCACGCCGCCGCCCCCGATAAAGAACCGGCTCTGCGCATTCAGATGCTGGAAGAAGCCGGCCAACTCCACATCCCCTTCACTACCGGACTGTTGGCTGGCATTGGCGAAACCCGGCAGGAGCAGGTCGATACCCTGCTGGAGATCGCTCGCATTCATCAGCGCTATGGGCATCTCCAAGAAGTGATTGTGCAGACGTTTCGTAGCAAACCAGACATCGTCATGCGTGACCACCTGGAGATGGAAGACTGGGAACTGGTTCGTCTGGTGGCGGTGGCCCGGCTGATGCTGCCCCACATGAATCTACAGGCCCCCCCCAACCTTACACCGCTGGCCCATCGCATGCTGATTCGGGCGGGTATCAACGATTGGGGAGGGATCAGCCCGCTTACCCAGGACTTCATCAACCCCGAAGCCCCCTGGCCACATATCGAAGACCTGCGCTCCAGTTGCGCCCTGGAAGGATTTACTTTGGAGCCACGGCTCCCTATCTATCCAGAGTATCTGGACCAGCCCAGGTTTGTTGACCCCGGCCTCCTTCAACCCATCGCCACAGCGGCGGAGCGTATCGGCCTTGTTGCAGCGTAACCGTCTTTCGCCATCCGTCTATCAGGCCCTCAACCTGGCCCTGGAGGGCCACACTCTCAGTTATGAGCAGGCTCTGCCGCTGACCACAGTGGTTGGCGCGGAATTGCTGGCCATGCAGCAGGTGGCCGATCATTTGCGCGAGCGTCAGGTGGGCCCGGTGGTCACCTATGTGGTCAATCGCAATATCAACTTTACCAACGTATGCATTAAGCACTGCGGTTTTTGCGCCTTCAGTCGCGATTTTCGCACCGAGGAGGGCTATCACCTCAGCGACGACGAGATCTTGCGACGCGTTCAGGAGGCCGTCGACTTCGGAGCTACCGAAGTCTGCATTCAGGCCGGTCTCCCGCCCAAAATGCCAGGCGACCTTTATATTCAGTTGACGCGCAAAATCAAGGCGAGCCATCCCGGCCTGCTCATGCACGCTTTTTCGCCGGAAGAGGTCCTCTATGGCTCGGTGCGCTCCCGCTGCTCCATTCTTGAATACCTTCAGGAGCTCAAAGCGGCCGGGTTAGACAGCCTGCCCGGCACCTCGGCCGAACTGCTGATTCCCGGCATTCGCGATCAGGTGGCGCCCGGGCGAATCTCGGTGGAGCAGTGGTTGGAAGTGATTCGTGGGGCCCACTCGCTGGGGCTGCCTACCACCTCCACTATGATGTACGGTTTTGTCGAAGAGCCGCAGCACTGGCTCCAGCACATGCTGGTGCTGCGCGACTTGCAGCAGGAGACGGGTGGGTTTACCGAGTTTGTGCCGCTGGGTTTTGTGCACAGCGAGGCCCCCATTTACCTCAAAAAGAACGCCGCTGTTCGGGCCGGCGCCAGTGGCGTCGAGGTGATGCGCGTACACGCTTTGGCCCGCCTGTTCCTGGGCACGACTATCGCCAATCTGCAGGTTTCCTGGGTCAAGGAGGGATTGAAGCTGGCTCAGGTTTTGTTGCAGTCGGGGGTCAATGACCTGGGCGGCACCCTGATCAACGAAAGTATTTCCACCGCGGCTGGCTCGGGTCATGGCCAGCGAACCAGCCCGGCAATATTGCACAGATTGATTGAGGAAGTGGGCCGTCAACCCGCCCAGCGCAACACCAAGTATGAGATTTTACGAACCTACGAGCCGGGAGAAGCGCCCGCCTCAAAGCTGGACGAGGTAGACGACGAACGTTTTGGCTCCTACCAGCAACTGGTCAGTTCGGGGCAACACCGATACCAGCGGCCGCAGCCGCCGGTGCCGCGCTAGCCTCACGGGGGAAAATCTCGCGGTCTACGGGCGGCTTGCCAAACAGCCCCAGCAGACCCAGCACTCCCACCACCGCCATGGCGATACTCACCCACTGATAGATGGTCTGTCCGGCCACGATGGACTCTTTGAAGCGAGTCATTTCATCCAGGTAGCGAATCACGCCGTAGCCCAGCATAAAGGTGTAGAAATTTTGACCGGCAAAGCGCAGCCGGGGCAGTTGTCGGGTGATCCACCAGAGCAAGACCAGATCGGCTGCCAGTTCGTAAATTTGGGAGGGGTGACGGGGGCCGGCCAGTTGACCTGCCGGGACCAGCACATTGTCCGGGTAGGTGATACCCCAGGGCAGGCTGGTCAGGTCTCCGTAGCAACAGCCGTGGGCCAGGCAGCCCAGGCGCCCAAAGGCCATACCGACCAGCAGCGGGCCTGCCCAAAAGTCAAACAGGTTCAGCACCGACTTGCCCTTGCGCCAGAAGCGAAACCACTGAAAGGCTACCGTAAAGAGCACGCCCCCCATGATGGTCAGGCCGCCTTCGCGCAGGTTGAAGATTTGCAGGGGCATTTTCAGGTAGTGCTCGGGAAACTGAATCACGAAGCCCAGTCGCGATCCGGCGATACCCAGCAATATGCACCACATGACCGACTCTTCTACGGCCGCTTCGTTGTAGCCGAAGCGACGGGCCAGGTAGAGGCCGAACTGGTTGGCCAGAAAAAACGACAGCGCGAGCAGCGCTCCGTAAGAGTAAATCTTGAATCCACCGATGTCGAAGAGAACTTGATGCATGGCCTTCCATGGCCCATACCCGAAGGAATTCTGGTTGAAACCAGGACTCTCGTCGCCAGCACCTAACTGTCAAAATAAGTGGGGCCAACCGTGTGTGCTCTGCTTGGGTTCCGTCGGTGGGCAAAAAGCAGGGAAAGGTAGAGGGCCCTTTTGGATTCTCCCAAGACAACGCGGGCTGGCTCACGATCGCGGCGCAAGATCTTCTCTTGTCCCGTCTGTGACGAAGTCTTCATCGACGAAGAGAGCCTGCGCCGCCATGAACTGACCCACCAAAACCCCGAGGGCGAAGGCGAATCTCCCCCGCCCGAGGCCGAGGCGCCCCCCGTTTCGTCTCAGGAAGAAGAGTCCCCCTCGGCCGTCCAGGAGGCGCCCGAGGCTCCGGCCCCGCGCTCTCGGCCGCTCAGCGCCGTGCGTCGGCAGGCGGCTCAGCAGGCTGCCCAGGTGGAGCCGGATAGCAGTTTTCTTCCTCAAGATCCGACCCCAGAAATGCCTGTCGATCCGGACGCCACCCTGAAGGTTCAACAACAACACCCCAGTCTGGCACCTTTGGGTTGGGAAGGCGAGGCCAAGAAGGCTGGCGGTGCCTTTGGCCTGGGTTCGCTTTGGGGTTTTATCGAGGACTTCGCCGAATGGTTCGTGCGCGGAAGTACCAAGACCGCGGGGGTGGTGGGCTTTTCGTTGCTGTCGGGAGTGCGCCTGGCCTTGTGGGGGTTGCTGATGCTGGCTACCTCGGCCGCTTGCGTCTATGCAGGCATCTGGTTTGGCCGCGTCTATGGCCCGCGCCTGTGGGGAGCACAACCGGTGGACCAACCGGTTGTGCCTCCGGTACGAACCATCGTGAACAGCCCCGAATCCGCTCAGCAGGCCGTGCGCGATCTGGTGGTGGGCTTTTATGCCTCCATCAATGACAAAGAGTACAGGCAAGCTTACGACGCGCTCAGTCCGGCCTGGCAGAAGGAGATGAGCTTTGAGGCCTTCAAGAATGGCTACAAAGACACCCAGGCGGCCAGCTGTAGCGTCAAGAGCGTGCGCTCCCTGGCCGGGGGGCGTTATCAAATGGAGATCGGCCTGGAAGTCAAAGAAAAAGGCCGCACGCGCTACTTCAAAGGCACCTATGTGGCCGTCACTACGTCGGCCGGTTGGAAGCTAGACGAAGGCGCTATTCGTTAACAGTAGTGATTGTCGGCGGCGTGACGGCCCAGCCTGAACGTAAAACCGGGATTTTGGCGAAAAAACTCTTGCATGCCCTGGGCGGGGGCTTCCAATACTCGCGATTTTACTTCGGCTACGGCGGTGCGAATGTGATAAGAAGCGTCCAGGTCCAGGCTGACCTGGCCCAAAAATACACCTGGAGTCGCCGTTACCACCGGCTTTTCCAGTCCCTGCAGCAGTAAGCAGCCCTCGGCCACGATGTAGTAGTGGGTCAGCAGGCTGCCACGCTCGTAGAGAATTTCGCCTGATTCCAGCTTGCGTGGATGCAGCATCGACATCAGTTGGCTGCGCTGGTAGCTGGTTAATTCGTTGAGGCGGGGATTGAGCTGCACCAGGTCTTCGGCAAAGTAGAGCCGATTGCGGGCCACTCGGCGAAACAAAGGCAGCAGGGGAGTTCCGCGCAAAAAGCACAGGAAATCGTAGCGCGACATGATCAGCACTTCCAGCTTGGACTTGGCAAAAACGTCGGCCATGCGGGGCGAGTCCTCGACTACGGCAAACTCGCCAAAATACTCGTAGCGGCTCAGGATGCGAAAGGTGACGCCCTGACGACGAATCTCGGCCTCTCCCGAGAGGATCATGTAAAAATCGTTGCCGGGTTGACCGGACTGAATCACCTGCTCGCCCGGCTCGTAGCTGCGGTATTTGGCAAAGCGCAGAAATTCGGCAGCCTTGTCCACATAGAGTTGGCGGAAAAGGTCGATATGGGCTAACAAATCGAGGCTGCGCTGGGCCAGGCTCAATTCGGTCTCGGGCACCGGGATGCTCAGGCTGTCGGCGGCTCCGGTGGGGGCCAGTCGCAGCCCCGAGCCCTCGGGAATGGCTGAATCGGAGATGTGAACAAGGTAGAGGTGCTCTTTGACGTCGGCGGGCAACTGGGCCAGCACCGATACGGGCGTATGGATGGGCGGAATGCCCGCCTCGTGCAAAATCAGCGTATGGTGCCAGGGAAAATCGATCAGGTCCTCGGCTCGACTGGGCGAGAACAGGCCTTCTTCGGCCAGTTTCTGGAGCACCTCGGGGTCCCACAGAGTATCGCAGGAGTAGGCAAACGACTTGCCTCGAAAGTAGGTCTCAAAGCCCAGCGTGGGCACCGGGTGAAACTTGTACTGGAAGCGAAATCCGGCCCCCGCGATATTGACGCTCTCATCCAGCATGACCGGATGAAAGTCAAAGAGACTCAGAAATTGTCCCTGAGTCAGACCGGTCAGGGCCCGATATTTTCGGGCAAAACTATGCAGCACAGTGGGGCTGGTGTGCAGCCGGACGCGGCCTTCCTGGAGAATTTTCTGGAGCGTGCCCGAGTCGTGGTCGGCATGACAGTGGGTCAGTATGATGTCCTCGATGGATCGCGGATTGATTCCCTGACCTTTGAGCCAGGCGGTGGTATGAACGGGGGGGTCGATGAGCACGCCTTTGCCGTTAAACCACAGCACAAAACCGGAAGTCTTGGCGCGGGCATCAAAGCCGTGCCCGCTCCCGATCAGTGTCACCCCAAAAATCGGGGGTCGGTACTCCAAAGGTCGATCTTCGCGAGAAGGCGGGGCCAGTCCACAGCCGGCCTGAAAGCGAAACTCGACCGCGTCATCCTGGCTTTCCAGTCGGTAGCGGTCGTCGCCCAGGTCCTTGACCAATACGCCATCCACTTCGGCCTGACCATTCTCGTCAAACAGGTAGGGCTTCACGCAATCGGCCAGGCGCAGCCGTCCCCGCGGTAAGGTCGGGTCTTTTTTGAAGAAAGCCATCTCTTTGGCCAGATCGGGATAGCCCGGTGCATCCACGCCCTGACGGTATTCCAGTTCGTGGCGCAAGCTGGTGGGGCCAAAGAGCGACTCTTTGAGAACTCTCAAGATGGGCCTCAGCTGGTGCCGATGGCAGATAAAACGCAGTTTGCGTTTCTTGAGGTAAAAGTTGTAGTAGAGCGGAAATTCCAGTTCGACGGCACTGATCCCCAAATGGTGATCGAACAGCTCGCGAGGGACCAGAAAAAGGTCTGGCACGCCAAGCTTGGCCGTCATAGTGTCCTTGATGGTCTCCGGGTAGGCCCCTACCTGCAGGGCGAAGTTCCCTCGCTCAGCCAACAGACCACCGCGGCTGAGCTCTTGCACAAGGAACTCGCTCATTGTGAGTTGTTCCTCGTGCACTCTTGGGGTCCTTTTCTGGGCAGGACTCACCGGGAAACTTTGCTAAGGCCGCCAATGATGGATGAAGCACGCTGGGATATGTTCTTTCAATTAGGGATGCAGGCCTATCAGAGCGGTGACTTTGAACAGGCTCGCGAAGCCTTTATGGTCACTGTCGAGGAGGCTGCCAAGATCGACCCTCCCGATCTGCACCTGGCCCGCGCTCTCAACAACCTGGCCTGTGCGCTCAGTCAACAGGGTCGGCTGGCCGATTCGGTGGCCCTGCAAGAACAGGCGCTGGCTCTGTCGCGCGATCTTTTGGGAGAAGACCACGAGGTGGTGGCCGGTGGGCTGCTCAATCTGGCTTCCGACTACGGCAAAATGAAGCGCTTTGCCGAGGCCGAGGCCCTCTTTTTGGCGGCACTGCAGCGCAAGACCTCGCAGGCTGTGCGCATTCAGGCGCTGGAGAACCTCAGTCAATTTTACATGGCGCAAGAAAAGCTGCCCGAAACCGCCCAGATTTTGCAACAACTTACCCCCCTGCTTAGCGACCAGCCGCAAGGACTGGCGCGAGTGTTGCACAGCCTGGCCCACGTCTATGACGCCCTCGGCCAGACGGTCCAGGCTGACGCCGCTCGCTCACAGACTCTGCAACTGATCGAGCAGATGTGGGGCAATCACACCATGGCCTACGGGGAAGTGGTGGCCAACATGGGAGAGAGCCTCATGGCTCAGGGGCGACTTTTAGAGGCGGCCGAACTCTACGGAAAAGCGGCCCGCTGCCTGGAGCAGTGCCTGCCCAAGGACGATGCGCGCCTGCTGGGCTGCCGACTGGGCCAACTGATCGGCTTGCGCGATGGCGGCCGACTCGAGGAGGCGGCTCTCTTGGGCGCTGCCTCCAGCGATGGATCGCGCCGCTGGTTGAATGAGTATGGTCTGGTGCTCTTTTTGCAGCAGAAGTACGATCAGGCTGCTCAGTTGTTCGAACGCTCCCTGGAGTTGCCCGAGGAGTTGCCCATGGCCGGCCGCATATCCGTGCTCTTCAATCTGGCCAGCGCCCATATGGGCGCCGCCTCCCGTGGAAAAGCTCAGTCCATTCTGGAGAACATCTCCGGCCTGGCCGAGGAGCACCTGGGAGGAGAGCACGGTATGACGGTGCGTATTTGGATTCAGTTGCGCGAGCTTTATCGGCTGTTGGAGCGGCCCGATCTAGAGCGAGCAATCGATGAGAAACTCTCCCGTTATACAAGCACACAGTCCTTGTAGGGGTTTGTTCCTCCCTTATGGAAGGGACCCGCCCCCCCAGGGTAATCGACGTCAAGGAGCACAAGATTTCATGTCCAGCGCCAAGATTGTATACGACGGCAAAGAGGTCGATTTACCGATCACCACAGGCTCAATGGGCGAGGTGGGTGTCGACATCGCCAAGCTGCGCACGGCCACCGGGGCCATCACCTTTGACCTGGGCTACGGCAATACCGGCTCGTGTCAAAGCGCCATCACCTTTATCGACGGTGAGCAGGGGGTGCTGCTCTATCGCGGTTACCCCATCGAAGAGATGGTCGGGGCGACCTTCCTCGATATCAGCTACCTGCTGATCTATGGCCACCTGCCCAGCCAGCACGAGCTCAGTAAGTTTCGCCAAGAACTCAATCGCCACCAACTGATTCCCGAGAATATGAAGAAAATTCTCGAGGGCTATCCCAACACCGCTCATCCCATGGCCATCCTCTCCTCGATGGTATCGTCACTATCCGCCTATCACCCTGATTGCGATGAAGAGGCGGAGAACAATATCGTAAGGCTCATGGCCAAGGTTTCCACTATCTGCGCCTTCTCTTACAAGCAGTCGGTGGGACAGCCCCATATTTATCCCCGCAGTGACCTGACTTTTGCCGGCAACTT
Organism: bacterium; assembly: GCA_018780265.1. Classification (GTDB taxonomy): domain Bacteria; phylum Vulcanimicrobiota; class Xenobia; order Xenobiales; family JADMJV01; genus JADMJV01. Next base: position 73,951 of record JADMJV010000040.1, on the reverse strand, counting down.
CCTGCACATGATGTTCGCCACTCCTTGCGAGCCCTACGTGGTGGATCCGGTGCTGGAAGAGGCGCTCAACATGCTGCTGATTCTGCACGCCGATCACGAGCAAAACTGCAGTACCTCCACGGTGCGCATGGTGGGCAGTTCGGGAGCCAACCTGTTCGCTTCCATCGCGGCCGGTGTCTGTGCCCTGTGGGGTCCGCTCCATGGCGGCGCCAATCAGGAAGTCATCGAGATGCTCGAGATGATTCTGGCCGACGGCGCCAACTATCAGAAGTATGTGGACATGGCCAAAGACAAGAAGAGCGGCTTCCGTCTCTTCGGCTTTGGCCACCGCGTCTACAAAAATTTCGACCCGCGCGCCCGCATTCTCAAACAGCAGGCCGATCAGGTCCTGGAACGGCTGGGCATTAACGACCCCCTCCTGGAAATCGCTCGCGCCCTGGAGGAGGTCGCCCTCAAGGACCCCTACTTCGTGGAGCGTTCGCTTTATCCCAACGTGGACTTCTACTCCGGCATCATCTACCGGGCCATGGGTATTCCCACCAATATGTTCACGGTGATGTTTGCGCTCGGTCGACTGCCCGGCTGGATCGCTCAGTGGCGTGAGTTGCGGGCCGAGCCCACCAAGCGCATCTGTCGTCCCCGCCAGATTTATACCGGCGCACCCAAGCGCAACTTTGTGCCACTCACTCAGCGCTAGCCTTTCATGAGATCCTGGACCGCCTGGCTCGCTTTAGGGCTGGGCGGTTTTTGTTTGTCCTGGGCCTCGATTCTGGTCAAATGGTGCCACCTGCCTCCGCTGGCGGTGGCGCCCTGGCGCCTCACTTTGGCCAGCCTGCTTATGCAGCTCTGGCCTCAAGCTCGCCGCCCCAGCGGCTTGCCGTTGCGCGTAGTGCTGGTGGGGGGCTTGCTCCTGGCCGTTCATTTCGCCACCTGGATCGCCTCACTGGATCTGTTGCCCGTCTACCTGTCCGTCTGCCTGGTCACCACCAGTCCTTTGTGGGTGGCTCTTTTTTCCCGCGAGCCCACCTCTCCCCCGGCTCTGACGCTGGCTTTCGCCGGCACTGTGCTGCTCAGCGTTCAGTCGCTGCGCGTGGATGTGCAGGTGCAACCGCTGGGAGTGGCACTGGCTCTGCTGGGGGCCTGGAGCATGGCCGCATATCTGCTCTGGGCTCGCTCCCACCAGCCTCAGGCCGGACAACCCGCTTACGCCTTGCGAGTTTATGCGACCGCCGCCGCTCTCTTGCTGGCTGTGGCCCTGCTGGCCGGCATTCCCTTGCGGGGCTATAGCCACTGGCAGTGGGGGTGTCTGCTGGGCCTGGCCGTGATCCCCCAGTTGTTGGGTCACACCCTGCTGTTGCTGGCGGTGCGCTATGGTTCGGCCAATTGGGCCTCCCTCAGCATTCTGCTGGAGCCGGTGGGCTCTACCGGACTGGCCATCTGGTTGCTGGGCGAGCATCTCCAACCCCTTCAAGGATTGGGGCTGGCCCTCACCCTGACGGGCCTGCTCGGGCTGACCCGAAAGTCCGTGTAGTTTCCCCAAGCGCTTGGGAAGATGGCAACCTTTCGGTCACGATTTCGATCCAGCTGACGAGATACACTCGGCCTCCGGGCCCACATCGTTCCATGGTCAAATTGGGGGGGGTCTGTGACATCGAACGGGAGCACCACTATGAATAGCGTTCAAACCAAGAGCGGCCTTCGCCAGGCCAGCCCACTCCGCAGAGCACCTTTGGGAGAGAAGCCCGGCTTGCCACAGGACAAGGTCGAACTGAGTCAGCACAACCCATCTACTTCCAGTTTTCCCAAATGGTCCAGTGTGGCGCTGGCCGGCCTGGGGCTGCTGGGCGCTGCGGCCGGAATGGCCCAGGCTCAACAGGCTCAGGTGATGGTCGCCCCCCAGCCCGAGGCCCAGCAAAAGGCGCAAGACCTGATCCGTCAACTGGACGAAGCCAGTCTCAAGCAGGGGATCCACCTGGACTTCAAGGCACCCTCGCCCGTGGGCGGTGGCCGACGGATTGATCGCCAGGGCGCTGCCAGGCTGTTTTCAGAAGGCCGCCAGGTGTTGCTGGCCGAGGTGACCAATTCGGATGGTCCCGTGCGCAGCGACAAGCCTACCACCCAGGTTCGCCGTGAAGCCTACCTCACCGGCAACAAAGACCTGGAATCCTACACCCGCTACTTTACCAATGCACAGCCCCAGAACGACAGTGAGCGGGCTGCCCAGAAGTTGAAGAAGTATGTCTACGGCCAGGGCGAACTGACCACCCTGCTCAGACCCGGCCAGAGTCCCGAGCGGGCCACTCTTTCTCCCTTCGCGGCCGCTCAGCGGCTGGAGAAGCAACTGCCCGTCAATGTGCGCACCGAGGCCGACGGAATTATCCGCACCGAGCCGCAAGAATTGAACCTGACCCGTCTGCAGGACCTGGGTTCGGTATTGGGCATACCGGCCTCGGTGAGTGAAATCATGCAGCAATTGGACGAAGCCAGCCTGAAACAAGGCATCGAACTGGAATTCCGCGCCCCCTCGCCGGTGGGCGGAGGTCGTGTCATTTCGGCGCAAGATGCCGCTGACCGAATCCGTCAGGGCGAGCGGGTTTTGCTCTCCGAGGTTACCCCCTCTGAGGGTCCCGTGCGCGGCCAGGAGTCCACCAGTCTGGTCCGCCGGGAAGCCTATCTGACCGGGTCGGCAGACCTGGAATCGTATGCCCGCTACTTCACCAATGCCGAGCCCAAAAATGAATCCGAGAAGGCCGCCCAGAAGCTGAAGAAATATGTCTACGGCCAGACCCAGTTGACCACCCTGATGAGCCCGGATCAACCCGCTGATTTGCCCGGGCTGTCCCCCTTCGAGGCGGCCCGACGGCTGGCTGGCGAACTGCCGGTCACGGTTCGTATCGCTCCAGACGGAGTGATACGCACGGAGCCGGCCGAAGTGCAGTTGAACAACCTGCAAGAGGTGGCCATCATTACCTTCAACCAGGGCTAACCCTCGAGTCTGCTAGCACCTGTGTTAGCGAATGCTAGCACAGGTGCTGGCATGAGATACGGCTTGAGGGAATTGAGCCACTGTGCCACTCTCCGTCGATGAAATGACCCATTATTTGTGCCCCTCCACTTCGGGACCCAGGTGCATCTCCAGTAAATGCTTGCGAGTCCAATTGACGATGGCCACGGTGGTAGGCGGCACAAATTTGTCGGCCTGGGCCCGCCGCAGGGCCAGCCGAATCACTCCGGCGTGGACAAATAGAAGGTGCCGGCCCGGGGGCAATTCATCCAGAAAGGCAAAGACGCGCTCTTCAAAAACCGAGATCTTCTCGCCGCCAAAGGTGCAGTCTTCACTGAAGGCCAGCACCTCGCGTTGCTGGTGCTGAGGAATCAGAGTCCAATCTTCGCCCTCCAGAGGCCCAAAATCCAGTTCGCGCAGGCGCAAATCCTGCTGAGTGGGCCGGCCATAGGCCAGATGGGCCGTGTCCAGGGCTCGCCGCAAATCCGAACTCCACACCCCATCAAACTCCTCGGGGTGCAGGCGTGGTCTCAGATCGCGGGCCATCTGCTGGCCCCGCTCCGACAGTTCTACATCGACCCAGCCTGAAATTTTGCGCTGGGCATTCCAGACCGTCTCTCCATGGCGCACCAACCAAACAATTACGTCGCTCATCCGTGGGGATTCTCATCTTCGGCCAACAAGCCAGCAGGCATTGTAAGCCCCCTTCGATTTTTAAGGGCTTGGTCAACAGAATCCCAAAATCCTTCGCAGTTGGCTACGTGAGGAATTGCCGGCCCGACTCGCGAAGGCAAAATCTCCATGGATTTGCATGAACTGGTGAGCGTAAGTTAGATGCCGAAATGGGCGGGCTCAGGCCTGGCCTTTCTTCAGGGGGAGGCCAGGTTTGCTCTCAGTGTGCTCAATTTTTATCTGAATGGTCTGCTGCCCCAAATATGGCCCCGATTGTACTGGTCGCTTCGCTATCGCCAGGTCGACCCGTGGGCCTACGAAACCAGCGAGTATGAGACGCGCAAGTACGCGGCAACGCTCCATTGCTTGCCTTCACACCAGTACCGTCGGGCCCTCGAGGTGGGTTGCGCCGAGGGCGTGTTTACTCAGCGTTTGGCCGCCTGGGGACAGGCCGACTCGGTGCTCGGAGTCGATGTGGCCGAAGTGGCTGTCGAGCGAGCCCAAGAGCGCTTGAGGCCCGCTTCTCAAGTTGTAATTAGGAGCGCCAACATCCTCCAGGTCGACGGACTGGGCGAATTCGATCTTATTTTTTGCGCGGAGACGCTGAGTCACATGGGCAGCTACCGCCGACTTGTCAAAATGAAAGATAGGCTGCTCTCCTTGCTTGAACCCCAAGGATACCTGGTCCTGGTTGATTCCTGGCCGATGGGTCGCCTTTTGCACCATCCCTTCAAAAAGGACCCCCGCTTTTCGGTTCTCTCGGAGCGTCTGGAGCCGGATGCGCAACGACCGTATGTCATCAGGCTGCTGCAGCGCAGAAACGAATGCCAGCAAAATCCAAGAGCCTGATCCGATGGACCGTCGCGGTAGCGCTGCTCAGCTTTCTGGTCTGGCTGGCGGCCCGTGACCTGGATCCCCGGGCTTTGCTTGATGCCATTGGCGCGGCCAACCTGAACCTGATTTTATTGGCTGCTCTGATCAATCTGGTCTTGTTTACCTGGCTGGCCGCGCTGCGCTTGCGTCTCATCATCGAACCGTTGGCACACCAGAAACCCCTGGTATTTCGCCACCTCATCTCGGTAACACTGGCCCAGTCGGCGGCCCATAATATACTCCCGGCACCGGCCGGGGAAGTGTTGCGGACCGGATATCTGGCGCGCTATTACGGCTTTTCCCTCGGCGATATGGTAGCTGCTCAAGGGCTTGAAAAGGTCCTGGAAGCCCTGGCCGTCACTTTGGAGATCGGCCTTTTGATGGGGCTGGCCAGCCTGCCTCCCAAGCTGCTCGGTTCGCTCGGGGTGGTCGCGGCGATCGGCCTGGGGGTTGCCTTGATGCTGGTTTTCGTGGGTTGGATCAGCAGCCCCCCAGAGGCCGGCCTGGATCAACGCGGCCTGAAGAGATTTCTGAGTGACCTGGGCCGGGGCATTCAGGTCTGTCGCAAACCACGTCTGTGGATCATTGGATTGTTGTATTCGCTCCTGGCTGACCTGACCAATGCCGGGATGGTCTGGCTGGTCCTCGCGGCGGTGGGCGTTTCGCTCTCCCTGCCCTCATGTATTATCGTTTGCCTGGCAATGCGTGTGACCGGGCTTGTGCCCTCAACGCCAGGACAGCTCGGGGTTCAGGAAGCCGGCGCCATGGCGGCCCTGAGTCTCTTTGGCGTAGCAGCCCAACCAGCGCTGGCCTTTGCCCTGCTTTACCGGGCGTCCTACTGGATTCCCACCACCCTGGTGGGAATTAGCGAATTCCGCCACTGCGGGTTTCGCGATTGAAGGGTGACACCCCACGCGTACTTCTTACGGTAGCCTCTTTTCTGGTCACTGTGGCATTGTGGGGATGCGCCATCTATTATGCGGTTCCTTACCTCTATAGTGACGGGGATAGCGCAACCTGGTGTTGGCTGCTGCGCCACCAAGAATCGATCTACGCCGAACCGACCTCACTGCCGATGCGAATTACCAACTATCCCCCCCTCTTTTTGCGATTGGTGGCGGCAGTCGCACCCCGCGACGAAGGCATCCTGACTACCGGCAGCCTGATTTCCCTGGCCGGTTTTTGGGTCACCATGGCTTTGGTGGGTTGCTGCGCCAGCCAGGCTACCGGAGACCGGCGCAGCGGGATCCTGGCGGCCCTCCTGTTAGGAGGCACTTCGTCGGCGGCCTACCATGCGTCAAGCTGCGCGCCGGACGCCCTGGGCCTCTGCCTGGTTACGGCCGGAGTAACCTGGGCCTCGTTGCGCTTGCGGGGTTGGCCCATCGGGTCGGGAACCCTCTTTGCCCTGGCGCTGATTACCAAGCACAGCCTGATTTCCTTGCCTGTCGGAACGTGCCTCTGGGCTCTGTGGCGCTATCCCCGCTCGGGCGCCCTGCTGGTGTTGAGTTTTCTCGTTCTGGTGGGTAGCGCCTTGGGGTTTGGTGGATTGTTTCGACCCCTGGTCCTCCAGACAGTGGCTCCCTGGTCGTTGACGAATTTTTTGGTGAAGGCTCTCTGGATGATTCCCCTGCTACCAGGAATGGTCATTTCTGGTCGTCTAATCCGTACCCTTGGGCAACTGCCACAACCTGCCAGGCAGGTGTTGGAACCGTGGGGCGCCGGATTCGTGGCCACCCTTTTGTGCATCGTTTCGCTGGGCCGGGTCGGCTCCGGAGCCAACTATCTGCTCGAACTGGCTGTGGTCTGCTCTCTGTTGACAACCGTGGCGGCGACTTACCAAGGCGGGCGGTTCGAGCAGATCGTCTGTCCAGCCGTGCTTCTTTTGTTCGGTCTGGGTTGGTGCGGCTTTCACATGGGCTTTTTGCTGCCGGCCATGCATCGCGAAATGCAATTGGTGAAAAGCGCTCTGGAGGGGAAGCCGGGAGCGGTGTTGGCGGAACACACCTGGTACACTACGGCGCTCGGTCGACCTCCGTTGATCATTCCTTACCTGGCTCGGCAACTGGCTCTGGCCGGGAAGTGGAATCCCGGCCCCCTTTTAGAAGTACTCCGCCGGGGGGAGGTCGCCCATGTTGTTTTGAGTTTTCCGGTGGAAGAAGATCCTGTTGGCGGGCACGCTGATCGACTGCCCCCAGGGGCGCTAGAAACAATCCGAGCCCACTATCGATTGGTCGCTCATACCGACGGGGTTTTCATTTATCAACCGTTAGCGCCCGACCCAGCCAGATCCAGTAGACAAGCAATCCGTTGCGGGCCAGCACCAGCAGGCAGGCCCAGCTCTCCTGCCGCTGCAAGGCATCGTAACTGATGGGCCAGATCAGTTGAGTCAGCAGCATGACCGCAAGCAAAACCCGGCAACGCCGCCTGGAATGCAGTATGGAGACCAGACATCCCAAGGGCAGAATCCAGAGCAAATACTGAGGGCTGAAGACAGGGCTCAGAACCATTGCCCAGGCCAGAGTTTGGCAGGTTTGCTCCTCGAGACGAACTCCGCGTCTTAGAAACCAAACCCCCATCAGGGCCAGGGCCAGGGCCAGGGTAGTGACCAGTCTGGCCCATGCGGCATAACCCCCGGTCAACCCGCAAGAGCCAAAGGTCTGCACCACCGATCCCTTTCCGAACAGGCCCAGAATTGCCGCGGCCGTGCTCTCCAGTTGGAGAGGACGACCGCCATGAAAGGCCCACAAGCTTCCCAGACAGCCCGCCACGGGCAGAAACATCAGTGTGACCGTCACTGAGGCCATCCCAAACAGGCGAATCAGTTCCCCCCTCCGCCGCTGACGGAGCAAGTATTGTGCCAGCACCGGGAAAAGGATCAGAGGCACAATTTTGGTTGCGCCGGCCAGACCGAAACACAGGCCTGCCAATAAGGGCCTGCCCCGGCGACAGGCCCACAAGCTGGCGCAAATCAAGAATGAAAGGGCCCCGTCAAAGCGACGCACGGAAACCATGCCGATGGCCAACAGCATGGCCAGCGACCAGCCCAGCAGGCGTTCCCGATCCGCCGGTTGCAGATCGGTCTGGCACAGCCTCACCGCCAGACTCAGGCAGATCCCCATCAAACAGGAGAAGAGAGTTCGATACACATCGAGGTCGGCGCTGAGCAAGGCCGGGGGCATGGCGAAGAGAAAGAGACCGGGGGGATATTCCACTAAGAAGTCCCGATAGGGCATCAACCGCGCCCCGCCCGGTTGCACGGGCCACCCCTCCGGCTCTTCTACCGGCTGAGCGAAACCGGTTGTTACCCAATCTTCGAAGGGCCGCACCAGGGCAGGTGGGTAGGCTCGACCCAGACTGGCGTTGCAGTAAGCCAGATAGATCTGCACGTCATAGTCGTCGGTGAGGTAGCAGCGCGCCAGTCGCAGCCAATCGAGCGGTGTGCGTTGGGCGGATGCCAGAGTTTCCTTGCGGGCCTCATGGTTCAAGCCGAAATTGAAAAGCCCGAAAACCACCAGGCTCCAAAGCGCCCAAAGTTTAGCTTGCCGACTCAACGCACCACGGCCTCCCGGAGCACTTTGCCATAGTCGAAACAGGATTTTGAGATCGCCTGAAAAATGCCTCTGCACTATCCCGTGAGCAGGGAATGAATAAGCATGAGCCGCGATTCTGGGTCTCGGGCAACGACTGCACACAAGGTTTGTTTGGTGGCCATGCCGATCCTGGGCGTTGCGCTCTTCGTCTACTCCTGGGCCATCCTGTCCCACCTCGTCGATTTCGGCGGTTTCAATGCCAGGTTGATCACCTGGCTGTCGCGATTTGGTATGGCCCTGGGCCTCGGTGGCGTGCTGCTGGTTGGGGTGGCCTGCCTGGTGGGCCCGTATCGCCGGATGGCGCAGTTTAGCCTGGCCTACAACTTTACCCTCATGCTTTTGTTGGTGGCCTGCTCCGAATTCCTGATTCCCTTGCCACACGTGCCTTCCCAGGCGCAAATGCTGTTGCTGGAGCAAATCCGCCGGCGCAATGAAGAATTTACCTTGCCGTATCGAACCGGGAAAATGGTGCCCGGGGTCGCCAATTCTTTGGGCTGGCTTGATCGCGATCACACTTTTGCCAACACCACGAACCGGGTCGTTTTTATCGGTGATTCCATGCTGGAGGTGCGATCCAGGCGACGTCTCGCCTTACGAGTGGAAGAACGATTTGCGGCTCGCGGGAACCCATTGGAGGTGATCAATCTTTCGATGGCCCAGTCCGACCCTTTGGATTACCGATTTCGCCTCCATGAGTATGCGTTCGACTACCAACCGTCCCACGTATTTGTCTTTCTTTACGGCCCCAACGATTTTCATCTTGGGATCCCGTATGAGCCATACCGGTCCCCTCCCATCCGGGTAACCCAAGCCGCGGTCGCTGCGGCAAAACCGATGGGCCTGCCGGCGGAACGGATTCGCCAGATGAGCGTTCTGGCCAAGAACCGCCTGGTGCACCCGGACCGAGAATCCTTTTTGAAAGCGGTGGGTGGAATCTTGCCTCCCGACACTCGCCAACTTCTGTATACCCTGGCTGTTGCCCATTCTGATGCGGTCCCTTTGCGCTTCTTGAACTCCACGCGGAGCCGGATCAACAACGGAGGGAACAAGTTCGCGGACGGATGCTGCCGAATTTTGAAGGGCTGTGGCGTGGGGGGCTCCACGGTCGACCCACGGTGGTGGAATTCGGAGGAATTTCGCCGCCGTCATGAGGCGGTATTCGCCCTGCCTCGGGAAAAAAGGCTGCGGGCACTGGTCGACCTGTTTGCTGAATTCTTGGAAATCGATCCCGAGCCGGTCTGGCGAATGTTGAATTCGCAAAGCCAGGAATTTCAATCCTGGCTTACGGCGGAGCAGGATATGATGGTGTATCTGGCTCAACCACTCAATCGTCTGGCGGGTATCCTCCCGGATTCAAAGCCGATGGCGCGGCGCCTGATCTCCGAGCGGGCCGACATGTATACGCATCTCCTGTGCGAAATGCAGGAAACGGCCAGGGTCCGTGGCTGCAAATTGACCTTCGTCTTCATCCCCAGCCCTCAGGCGGTGGACCAGGACTGGGTAAAATTTTGGGGAAAAATCATGCCGGTGGACCCGTATATCCCTTTGTTTAATGAAGTTCTACGCCGCATGAAGGGTCGAGCTTCATGTCTGGACTTAGGCTCCTACCCGGACCGCATGCGCGGCGCCTACTGGCAATTCGACGGTCACTGGACAGAACTCGGCAATGAGGCAGTGGCGGACATCCTCTGCGATTTTTTGCAGAAGTAGGGGACTTCTCGCTGTCCATTCGAATCGGCCAAAGTGAGCCTTGAGAGCCTTGTTAAAGGCGGTTAACGATGCCCGCGTAGTGCATCTGCTTTTCTGGGTTGCCGGATTGGCGAGTGTGCTGTTGGTGGTGCAAATGGGTCATCCCTATGATGAGACCGAACACGCCCATGTGGCCTGGCTGATGGGAAAGCTGGGTCAACGTCCGCTGGACGACTTTTTTCAACACCACATGCCCCTGCTGTGGGATATTCTCAAGGTGTATTTTCTGCTGGGGTTCGATGGCCCGGAAGTGCTTTACTTTGGTCGATTGCTGGTGGTCCTGAGCATGTTGGTGGTGGGGCTGGGCTGGGTCCAGTTGGCCCGTCTGTTGACCTCCAGTCGAATCGAGGCGGATTATGCCGCAGCTCTAGGCATCGGCTCCTTCGCCCTGCTCTTCCTGATGATGCCGGATATTATCGTCATTCGCCCCGAGACCCTGGCCGCAGCCTCGTGGGTGTTGTCTTGTCTGTGTTGGCGTTACGCTTTCGCGCGATCCCCCGACCAGGACAAGTTTTGCCTGGCGAGCGGCGCATTTTACTGCGCCTCCCTCTTCTTCAGCCCCAGAATGTTGTTTTTGATTGGATGGCTGGGTTTCTTGAGCGGCTGGCGCCCCTCGCTAAAACAGGTCGTTTTTTGGGTGCTGGGTGCTGCCGCTTTTTTGCTCGCCTACCTGAGCGTCTGCGGCTGTTCTCTGAAATACCTGTATTTCGCGCCTTATTATTCCTCGGTGTTGCAGAAGGTGGGGGGCTGGGATACTGCCTCGCTATTGCCCTGGTGCCCCGAGCCCAGGCCTCTGCTGATTCTTGGTGTGGTTTGGGTGGTGCTATTTCGCATTTCCAGCGCTCAAGGGCGCAAAACGTCCTGGGTCCATCTAGGCTATCTCGGCCTTACCTGCGTGGCGGGATGGTCCAGCGGCTACCCGCATCTCTACCTGCAAAATTTTTTTCCAAGCTACCTGTCTTTGTCTTCCAGTTGTTTGTTTTTGGCCACCCAGATTCGCTGGGAGGCCTTCCCTTCCCCCAGAAGACTGGTCCAATGGGGACTGGTAGGGGTATGTGCCTGGCTGGTATATTCCACTCGCGCGCTGGTGGACAGTGACCTGACGATTTTCCACATCGTTGAACTTCGCCGTCACGTGCTGGGCTATCTGGCCCCATCGGATACGGTGATGATGTGTTATCAGATGCATCCGATCTGTGCCCGTGATGCTTCCTATTACGGCCCCTGGCTGGGGGATTCTCAAAATCGGATGGGCGAAGCGGTGGCTACCGTCCAGCAGAGATTTGCCCTGCCTCGCTTCAGCTACCTGGAGGATCTCAAGTCCGCCCGGCCGCGCCTGGTCGATACCGATCTGGATCTGGCGCTGCACGAGAACGAAGTGCCCGGGCTACGAGGCTACTTGTGTGAGAACTACGACACCCTGCTCTGGCGCAGGAGAGGGATACCCTTACTCTTGTTGCGGCGGGAAACCACCGCCACGCCCACACACTAAGTGGGCCAGGGCGACCTGCCACGCAACTACGCTCTCGGGCTTTGCGTCAGCGGCCTGGTTGGCCTTGCCCTGGCAGGTTGGCGGGGGGTAATGGTCCCCTTTTTCTTGTTGCCATTCGGCATTTCCCTGTGGGTGGTGGTTACCACCGCCTGGAATCCCAGGGGTGGATGGCGGCAGAACCGTGAGCGCACCTTGCGTATGGCCTGGGGCATTTTGCTGGTCATGGTGGGTTCAGCCTGCACCGATCCGGCCCCCTTGCTCTATGCCAGCCGCCCCTGGGTAGGGGGAGGCCTGGTTCGGGCATTCTCTGTGGCGCTGTTAGTGAGCTATCTACCCGAGCTGCGCGGGTCGGGCAAAAGGCTTGCCGGGTATTGGGGGGGCGCTGGCTTTGCCGGGCTGCTGACTTTGACCGCCCTGGCTGGAGTGGACGCTATTCGGGCCAGCCCGGCACCGGCCATCGATGTTTGGACGATGCAGACCGAGGGGGCCAGGGAGTTGTGGGCCGGACGCAATCCCTATCTGACCGTGGCGGTATCCGACACGGGCCCTCCCGTGCCAGGTCAACCCAACATTCCTTATTTGTATCCGCCCACCCAAATAGTGGTGACCTCTATCGCTTACCGATTGGCAGGCGACGTGCGCTATGCCATGTTGGCGGCCTTCCTGTTGGCTGGGATCGGTCTGCGTCTGATGACAGGCTCTAGTCCCCGCGGGTTTGCCCGCGATGCCCCGTGGCTCTTTCTGTGGCTGAGCCCCCAGTGCTACTTTGTGATAGAGCAAGCCTGGTCCGAGCCCGTCCCATTGGGACTCTTGGTATGGGCTACTCTGGCCCATCTGCGTGGCTGGCCTATGGGAGCGGCGATTCTCTTCGGACTGGCTGCTTCGGCCAAACAGACCGGATTCTGGCTGGTGCCGCTGGCTGGCCTGATGCTTCGCTTCGGGGCGGCCCAGTGGACCGCTTTGTTATTCTCGGCCATGCTGCCGCTGGTGCCTTTTGCCTGGGCCAATTTTGCGGCGCTCCGGCATGGTATGTTCGACTTTCTGCTATGCCAACCACTCCGCTGGGATTCCTTGACCGTGACCAACGGCTACAATCTTGTCTTCGACGCGCAGGTTGGGGGCACGGGGGGATTTGTTTTGGCCGCCCTGGCTACCGTTGTCGCTGGCTGGCGTATGCGAGGATCGGCGGCCGGTTTCGCCACGGCCGTCACCTTTGTATATTTTGTATTCTTCCTTTTTAATCGGCAGGCTTTTGAGAATTACTATTTCTTGGTGGCCGGGTTGGGAGCGCTGTCTTCCGCCGCAGCGCTCGAGGGTAACGTGAATGCGAGGGAAACATGAGAAAGTGCCTGGTGGTCCTGATCTTCGCCAGTTTTTGGCTGGCAGCCCGGTCTCAGGGACCCGACGAGCAAGCCCTTCAAGATGCCAGGTCCTGTCAGTCAAACCTGAAGACTCTGGCCATGGCCTGCGAACTGTATGGTACGGATTGGGCCTGCTATCCACCCAGGCTGAGGCACCTGACCTTGAAGGGGCTCTCGGGAGGCTATTTGAAATCAATTCCCACCTGTCCGGCTGCCGGGGCCGACACCTACAGTGCCACCTATCATCAAAGGATGTCAAAATTCGACAAAAAGGGCAGGTACGTGGCCGGAGTTGACCACTTTCGACTGTGTTGCGGAGGCCATCACCACCAGGCGGCCAACTATGGACCCGACCGGCCGGCCTACGACGCCAAAAGGGGCTTAATGGTCCGCTGAAGGGTTCCAGGTCGCCTCCCAGAACATCCGCGCATGCCACGCTACAGTCTGGTTATCCCAATTCATGACTGCGAGCGAGACCTGCCTGCCGTATTGCCCGGACTGGCAGGCTTGAGTTCTGAGTGGGAAATTATTGTGGTCGACGACCGCTGCCGCCATAATCCGGAGCCGTTGGTGAAATGTCTGCTGCCCAGAGCTATCTGTGTCGCTTCGACTCACCGGCCGGGTGCAGCTGGAGCGCGCAACTGTGGTGCCTCGTGGGCCAGAGGCCGACTGCTTTTTTTCCTCGACAGCGACGTCGTGGTCACCCCACAGGTCCTGTTCGAAATGGCCCAGGCTCTCTCTGCTCACAGCGAGCTGGCGGGTGTGTTTGGCTGCTACAGCCAACTCGCCCCGGCCGATCATTCGTCCCTCAGCCGATTTCGTAACCTCCTGCACCGTTACGTCCATCGACGTTGCGCTGGCCTGGTGGCCAGTTTTTGGACCGGCCTGGGAGCCGTGAGTAAGCAGGTGTTTGTTGAGGTAGGCGGCTTCGATGAGGGCCTTTCCAGCAGCTCTTCCATCGAAGATGTCGAGTTTGGAGCCCGCTTGAGTCGGGCCGGGCACAAAGTGTTGCTGGACCCTCGCTTTGAAGGAGTCCACCTCAAGCGCTGGACCCTCTCCTCGATGGTGATCACCGACGTATTCCACCGAGCGGCCCCCTGGATGCGTCTGATCCTGGAGGGGAAAATTGCCCCCTCCACTCTGAATGGCGGTTGGCGATTCCGATTGGGTCCCCTGTTCATGTTGGCAACCCTCTGGCTGGGCTTAAGCGGGTCGCGTTGGGCCGGCCTGGTGGCCCTTCTCTACACCGCTCTTCAGGTTCCGCTGCATCGGGCCCTCACTCGGGATGGAGGTTGGCGAGTTGGCCTGGTGGCCATACCCGGGCTGGTAGTGCACCATTTCTGTTGCTGCCTGGGGGCGGCCTTGGCAGTAGTTCGTCCGTTGACGTCGCGCCGGGCAAATGCGCTGCGCCTGGAACCTCTGGAATGCCCCGGGCCGGCTCCGGTTCTGGTCGCCTCACAGATTGCTTAGGAGCACCCCTGTCACTCCCCCCAGCGCAAAGATTTCAACCCGTTCAAAAACTCCCGTGGCGGCAAGGCCAGAGCCGGGGGCAAGGCACCACATTGGGTGGCCCTTCCGCCAGCCAGATATTCCGCCCCGTGAACCAGCACCTCAGCGGTTGTTTGGTGGCAGTCGTTCCCCGTGGCCCACAAACGGGCCAGCTTTCGGGGTCCCTCGAAAGCTTCCACCACCACCACAAAGGCGGGGCCACCGGCTGGCTTGGTGTCCTCCTGGCGAGGGGCTCGGAGACCCCCCAACCAACGGCCCACAAGTCCCACCAGGCCACGCAATGGAGTGCGCAGCACCAGGGCCACCAGCGGGCGCAGGATGGGAAAAAGGGGCAACAAAACCGGGTGTGGCACCAGCGCCGAGGCGGTTATGAGGGTACGAATATTGGTGGTGCGGGTGTGGCGGGGCACCGTGATCACCTCGCCGGCTCCGTAACGCCCCACCCGTTGCCTGCCCCAGGGGGCGGGAAAGTCGAATCTGCCGCTGTCCAATTCGAGAGGGACCGGACCCCGGCGCCCCCCGCGAAAGACCACTTCGGCCCCGCGACGGGCGCTGGTGGCAAATTGCAGGCTGTTGCCTCCCGCCTGACGGCCGGAAAAAGCGTAGGCGATGATCAGGTCGCTGCATGCGCCGCCGGCGGCCAATCGGGCCAGGCAATCCCCCACCGCGTAGTCAAGCCCCAGGGCAGGCACCACGCAGCGACCGGCTCGAAGAGCCCCCTCCTGATGCCGCTCCAGGATATGGGCGATGAGGGACTGCTCTCCGCAGGCATCCACATAATGTGCGCCGTGGTGCAGGGAGGCCTCGATCAAGGCGTCGCAGTCGGCGCGGCCGAGAGGTGCGCAGTTGACGATTACGGCCATACCCGAGGGGAGTTGGGCCAAAGGCCCAACACGCATTTCTTCGCCAGCTTCCGCCATGGCTTCCAGCCTGGCACGGTCTCGCCCGCCCAAACAAACATTCAGCCCACGGGAGCGCAATTGCTCCAACACCCTTCGGCCCAACTGCCCGCTGGCTCCGTAGACAAGAATTTTCACGCTGCCGGGCTTCGAAGGCCGTGGAGGGGAACCTTTCAGGGCTCATCGTGCACATCGGCATAGACGCCACCACCTGGACTCTCCCCCGGGGATTTGGACGCCACGCGCGCTGCCTTTTGGGCGCCCTGGTGGCCCTGGAACAATCCCATCGCTACACTTTTTTCATTGATTTTGACCCGATCGGGGCCCAACTCCCAGAGGGGGTCCGGGTGGTGCGGGTGGCCACCGGGGCGGCCACCGTTCACTCGGCTTCCGAGGGGAAGCGCCGCTCGCTGAAAGACATGTGGCGCCTGAGCCGGGCCTTTTCCAACTCCTCCCTGGACTTATTGTTTTTCCCCACCGCCTTCAGTTTTGTGCCGGTTTTCAGCCGGGCACGCAAATTCGTCATGATCCACGACGTGACCGCCGATCTCTTTCCTCGCTTAACTTTTGGGAGCTGGCGGGCGCGTGTCTTCTGGCGCCTGAAGTTGTGGTTGGCCCGCTGGCAGGCCTGTAAGACTCTGACGGTATCGGAGCATTCTCGCCGCGGAATGGCCAAACAGTTCCATCTCCCGGTCGACTCCATAGGCGTCATCCCGGAGGCCGCCGCGCCCCACTTTAGACCTCTTCCCCAACCCGGTTTGAGCGAAAGACTGAGGCGCATTGGAATTGCAGCGGGTCGCCGCCTGCTGGTTTACGTGGGCGGTTTCGCCCCCTTCAAAAACCTGCCCCGGCTGGTCTCTGTTTTCGGAAAATTGGCCAGCCGCGCCGAGTTCTCCGATGTTGATCTGATTCTGGTAGGAGAGAATCTACAGGAAACGTTTTTCTCCACCGCCGCCCAATTGCTCCGTCAAGTGACTGAGGCCGGGTTGGCCGAGAGGGTCCTTTTCACAGGCTTTGTAGGCGATGAAGACCTGGTGGATCTTCTCAATCTGGCCACCTTGCTGGTGCTGACCTCTTTCAATGAAGGCTTCGGATTGCCGGCCCTGGAGGCGGCCGCATGCGGTTGCCCGGTGCTGGCCACCCTGTCCAGTCCACTTCCCGGCTTGCTAAGGGGGGGCGGCCTTTATGTCGATCCGCACTCGAGCGAAGACATCGAAGCGGCCCTGGCGCAAATTTTGAGTGATGAACCGATGCGACAGCAGATGGGCCGGGCCGCCCTGGCCGCCGCCGGCGAACTGACCTGGGAGTCAGCGGCGCGCATCCTGCTGCGAACGTTCGAAGAGGCCTGATGAACATCCTGATGTATCATTCCATTTCTCATGGACCCCCGCCGCTGTGCCTTAGTCTCAACACTTTTCGTCGCCACATGGACGCCCTGGTAGCCCGTGGAATGCGTGGTGTCTCGCTGGCCAGTCATCTGGGCCAGCCTCAGCTTGACACGGTAGTTTTGACTTTCGACGACGGCTTTGTCGACAATTTTGAGGTGGTCGCTCCCGAACTGGCCAGCCGTGGCTTTTCGGCGACCCTGTTTCTGGCCTGCGACATGATCGACAGCGGTCGTCATCCATGCGTGGACTCGGTTCGATTGATGGGATGGGACGAAGCCGCCAGTTTGCATAAAGCCGGCTGGGAAGTGGGGAGTCACGCCTGCACTCACCACAATCTGACCCGGCTGCCATGGGAAGAGTGCCAGCGAGAGATTGGCCAGAGCCAGCAACGCCTGCAGGCCCAACTGGGTGTGCCCATACCTCATTTCGCGGCCCCTTTTGGGGCCACCAATAGCCGGGTGCGCGAGGCTATCTCCACCTGTTATCAGGCCGCCGTGGGCACCCGACTGGGTCTGATGGAGTCCCATTCAGACCGATTCGATCTGCCTCGCCTGGAAATGTTCTACTTTCGCGATCCGGCTCGCTTTGAGGCTCACCTCGACGGTCGGGGCGGGGCCTATCTGGGCCTGAGAAAACTTTTGCGAGCCGCCGGTCAGGCTCTGAATTGGGGAAGCAAGTGAAAAGGACCTTGGGAGTTGCCCTTTTGGGCGCGGGTGTAGTGGGCCAACTGCGAGCCCGGGTAATAGCGGCCCATCCCGCCAGTCAACTTTTGGGCGTGGCCGACCCTGATGTGGGGGCGGCGCGACGGGCCGCTGGCCAGGCCCGGGTGGTGGCCGACTATCGACCATTGCTGGAGGACCCGGCCGTAGGGGCGGTGGTAGTGGCCACCCCCGCCCCTTTGCACTTCTCGATGTGCATGGACGCTCTCGAGGCGGGCAAACACGTGCTCTGCGAAAAGCCGTTGGCCCCCAGTTCCGAAGAATGCCGTCAACTGGTGGACCGGGCTAAAGCCCTGGGAAAGGTCCTGGCGGTCGGCTTTAATCATCGTTATTACCCGTGCATCAAGGTGCTCAAGGCGGCCCTCCCCAGCCTGGGGGATGTTCAGCATGTACGCGCCCTGTGCGGCCACCGAGGGATGTCGGAGTTTCGCGCCGATTGGAATTATCGAGCCGAACTTTCGGGAGGCGGGGCCATGATGGACCTGGGAATTCATCTCACCGATCTGGTCGGCCATCTCTTTGGCGACATTGTCAAAGTTTTTGGCACAGCCAGCAACCGGGTGTGGCAGATCGCCGGCTCAGAAGACCACGCGGTGGCCATGTTCACCACCTCCCGAGACATCCCCATCGCTTACCACGCCAGTTGGGCGGAATGGAAAGGTTATCGGCTGATTTTGGAGGTCTACGGAAGCCACGGGGTGGCTCGCGCCTTTTACGCCCCCATGCTGAATATGCAGGTCAGGCGCTGCCAAGGTCGGCCCTCTTATAGCTGGAACCTGCACCCCTGGGTCAACGTGCGCGAGAAGCTGTTCGGCTGGGAAACTACCGCCCAGATTGCCTTTGCCGAGGAGTTTCAAGACTTTATAGGGGCGCTGGACGGGCATCCGGGAGCCTGCGCCGATGGGGCAGCAGGTTGGCGAGCGGTGGAAGTGGCCCGGGCCGTGTA
Source organism: bacterium (assembly GCA_018780265.1). Classification (GTDB taxonomy): domain Bacteria; phylum Vulcanimicrobiota; class Xenobia; order Xenobiales; family JADMJV01; genus JADMJV01. The sequence goes on along the minus strand of JADMJV010000040.1, from coordinate 55,749 downwards.
CGAGAGCAGCCAGACCGGCAGTCCGGTCAACCTGGCTTAGAGGCGGTTAATTGCTCGTTCAAGTCCAGGTAGCGTTGCACGTGAATGTCGGGATTCCAGCGTTCCTGCCAGGCCTTCAACGCCTTTTCCTTCAGGGCCAGGCGCAGAGGTCCATCCCCAGCCAGGCGCCGCAGGCAGGCTTCTAACGAGGCGTCATCCTCAAACAGGAAGCCAGCCTCACTCTCCTCGACCAGTTCGGGCAAGGGCCCCAGTCGGCGAGCTATCACGGGAGTGGCTGCGGCAAAAGACTCCAGAATCACCTGGCCCAGAGTTTCCAGAGCGATAGACGGCACCACCAATGCCAGGGCCGAAGCGTACAGTCGGTCCAGTTCATTTCCCTTCACCCAACCCAAAAAGTGAATGTTGGGGCAATCCCGAGCCAGGTTCCTCAGAAAGTCGCCGTAGTTCCCCTCGCCAGCCACTTTCAAATCGAACTCGGGATTGCGCCGGAACGCCTCGAGGATGGTGTGCAACCCTTTGATTTTCTCAAGCCGACCGACGAACAGGAAATAGGGGCGTAGGGGCGCCGAGGAGGGCGAGACCTGGCTGGGGAGCGCAAAGGAAGGCAGGTGATGAAGTGGGAGGTCGAACTCTTGAGCATGCCTTTCCAGCGTGAAACGACTGGGTGAAAGGAAACCGTCTACTTCTTTCAGACAACTTTTCAAGAACCCGCTCCAACGCCACCACTGGGGCGGCCGTCGCGCCCGCAACTGGCACTGAAAACACTGCTTTTCTCGGCAAGGGGCCTGATTAAATTTGAAGAGCACATGGGTGGGGCAAAGCAGCCAGTGCTCGTGTAAGGTGTAAAGCTTCAGCCCCTTTCCCATGCGCAAAATGCCTGGCCCGCCGATCAGTGAAATGTTGTGAAAATGGATGGTGTCAAACGGCTCCGCCAGAATTCGCCCCAGTTCAGGCGAACTCAGCCAGGGGCGCCCCGTCTGCTGAATGGCCAGAGGGCCCAGTGGTCCCCACCGGTTTCTCAAGGTGTGAACACGGACTCCGTTCAGCGGAGGGGCCGGCAGTGGAGAGGCCCTGCGGGAAAGCATTCGGAAGCTGTCGGCACAATGGACAACCTCCACATGATGACCGCGCGCCACCAGTTCCTGGCTGAGCCGGCTGACGTAGAGGGCGTCCCCTCCAAACCCGTAGGGGGGATAGAAAGTGGTTACCATGAGGAAGCGTTGTTTCATTTTCCGTGGAGTCGCTTCCAATGGAGGGCGCTGAGCGTCACCGCTCCAACTTTTCCCTCGAGCGCACCGAGACCTGCGGGGGGGAAAGGCCAGCGGTGGCTGCGAAGCGCCAGCCGGTGTGCGGTATTGCCGGCATTGTGTCGAAACAGCCAGCCGAATCGGGACCTCAGATTCTGTCGGCGATGCTCGAATGCCTGCGCCATCGGGGGCCTGATGGGTCGGGCCAGGTCAGCGAGTCCGAAGGCCGTGTGTTGCTGGGTCACAATCGCCTCTCCGTCGTGGAACTCGGTCCGGCCGGCCGCCAGCCCATGGAATCGGCCTGCGGTCGCTATCTGATCACCTTTAACGGGGAGATTTACAATTTTCTCCGCCTCCAGTCCGAACTTCGAAAGTGTGGCTATGAGGGGGAATTTCGAGGGAGATCGGACAGCGAAGTGCTGTTGGCTGCTATAGCTCATTGGGGTCTGCCGGAAGCGCTACGACGAGCCATCGGTATGTTCTCGTTGGCGCTCTGGGATCGAGACCGTCGCCAACTCTGGCTGGGCCGCGACCGAATCGGCAAAAAGCCCCTTTACTACGGCACCTGCGGTCGGGACTTTGTTTTTGCCTCGGAACTGCGCGCTTTTCGCCAGCACCCCGATTTCGTGGTCCGGGTAGATCCAGCCGCCCTCACCCTCTACCTGCGTTTTGGTTATGTTCCAAGCCCTTTATCGATTCTTGCGGGAGTGTACAAACTGTCGCCAGGTCACCTGTTTAGTGAGGCCACCGGTCCTCAGCCATACTGGTCTCATGCCGATTTTGCCGGTCAAAGCCGGCCTGTTGAGGCTTCTCAGGCCAGGGCCAAACTTCTGACCCTGCTGGAGGACGCCGTGGCCCTGCGCCTGGTTGCCGACGTACCCCTGGGAATTTTGCTCTCGGGTGGAGTTGACTCCGCTTTGATCACGGCCGTCGCCCAGCGGCAAAGCACCCGGCCCCTGAAGACCTTCTCCGTCGGATTTGAAGATGCTATGGACGAGTCCGCCCACGCCGCCCGGGTGGCCGAATATCTGGGGACCGACCACACCCGCGTAATTTTGGGGCCAGAGGCCGCTCTTGGGGTGGTCAACCGGCTGCCTCAGATTTATGATGAGCCGTTCTGCGACCCATCCCAGGTTCCAACCCTGTTGATCTCTCAAGTAGCCCGACGTGACGCAACCGTGGTTCTTTCTGGCGATGGGGGAGACGAAATCTTTGCTGGTTATGACCGCTATCCGCTGTGCAGCCAACAATGGAGGACCCTCTCTCGGGTCCCGCCCCCCCTGCGCCGGTTGGGCAGACTGGCGGTGGAGTTTTGCCAGCACCTGTGGCCTTATGGCTGCCTGGCTGACAGAATGGATGGATTGAGCGAGCTGTTGCGGGCAAAGTGCTTGCTGGACAACTATTATCGGTTGGCGGGATTCTGGAATCGACCCGAAAAGGCCATGTCCCACCCGGTCTTTTCGGCCGAGTTCGAAGCGCGATTGACCGCAACGAGACTGGCCGACAACCTCGAAAACTTGATGTTCTATGATGCCCAGACGCTGCTCCCAGACGGAATCTTGACCAAAGTGGATCGGGCCAGCATGGCGGTAAGTTTGGAGGTGCGCTCCCCCTTGCTGGACCATCGCGTGGTGGAGTTCGCCTGGGGACTCCCTCTGTCGCTGAAATACGCGGGGGGCGACTTCAAGTGGATCCTGAAGTCGCTGCTCTACGATCAGATCCCCAGAGCTCTGGTGGATCGCCCCAAACAAGGCTTTTGCATTCCACTGGGCTCCTGGTTGCGAGGTCCCTGGCGAGAGTGGGCCAGCCACTGGCTTGAGCCGGCGGAGTTGCAGCGGCACGGCTTTTTTCGGGCGGAGACGCTGGCCCGGACGTGGCATGAATTTCTACACCATGGCCGAAGTTGGCACAATCGTCTCTGGGCCATTATCATTTTTCAACAGTGGTGGTCGGAATTTCAAGCTGATAGACAAAGTAATTTTCCAGGACGGCCTGGCGGAAGTCCGCCACTTGAGTGATTTTCATGTACCGGCCAAGATCGGAGCGAAGTTCTTCCGTAAGAGAGCCCTCGACCACCAGATAGGCCGTGCCCTGGAGTTTTACGGTGCGGGCCACACGAGGGGCAAAATCGGCCTTCTGCATGGAAATCAGGGCCCACTCCACGTAGGTAGACTTGGAATCGGTTTCCGGACAATAAAAGGGCTGGTTCAGGCAAGCCGCCATAGTGACTGTGGGAAAGGCCGGGAAAGCGATCCAGCACTCGTTCTCCAGCTTGCAACCGCGAATCCAGGCCGCCGTGGCTTGGGTTCTGGAGAGCGGCACCAGGGGGGACCCGAGCACGGTGAGAATTCCTGCTGCCCCATTGCAGGCCAACACAAGCCACAGGATAGCGGGCGGCCCCAGTTTTGCGCCCCGTGCCTGAAGCAACCAGACCAGTCCAAGGAAGAAGATGAAGAGAGTCTCGGCGTGCCAGGAGTGCCCTCCCAGCACCAGATAAAAAAAAGCTACCGTGGCGACGGTCAATCCCAGCATACTGGCCAGAGCCACGGGCTGGCGCTTCAAATAGAAGCAGAAGGCCAATACCACCAGGGCGGCCAGCCAAAGTCCATCGGGCTTGGGTAAATGGGCATCGAAAAAGGCTTGGCCCGGGTCTCCTATGGGACAGAAGGCGCTTCCGAAAGCGGCCACTTTGGTGGCCAGGCTCTCCCGGGTAAAAGTGAAATGCCAGGACTGGCCCCGTTGAAAAGAGCGAGCCATGCTGAGGGCGGAAAAAACCAGGGCGGTTGGATAGATGGCACCCTTTTTGAGGAGGAGTTTCGGGGCGCGCGAGCCCGCTACCCACACCGTGGCCAGCGCCAGCGATGAAAGCGCGAAGAAGAAATGGGTATTGGCCAGCAGACCCAACCACAACCAACCAAGCCTGGGACGTGAGGTCCACACCACTTCGGCGGACGCGAAAGTGAACAGCAGAAAGATACCCAGTCCGTAGCTTCTGGCATACAGGGCGTAGTCGTAAACCAGGGGGTAACTAAAACACAGCAGAACTTTTTGAGGGATAGTGAAAGGCGAACGGAACCAGATCAAGGCCAACCATCCCAGAGAAATCAGAGCGTGGAGGATTTGCATGGCCACCGGGTTATGGGTGAAACGCGTAAAGGGCCACAGCACTAGATACCAGAGCATGGGGTGCCCCTCGCTCTGGATCCGCCAAAAAATGTCCACGGGGCTGGAGCTGGACTGAGCCAGGCCCCAGGCCTGAAGCTCGTCGGCCCATAAGGGGTGTTGACTCAAGTTGGTTATCAGTAAAATGGCGAAGGCCAAAAATCCGCCCCACTTGAGGATTCCATGGGGAATTTTGGCACCAAACATCTCGGGCTGTTTGCACTGAACCCAGGGAAACCTCTCCTGTGCAGGCTGGCACGACTGCTCGGGGAATGCAGAGGCATGAATTTTGCACGCAAGCTGCTGCGAGCTCTAGGCCCCGAAGGGGGTAGGGGCCTGGCCCTCTTGACCGTGCTGGTCACCATGGCCAGTCTTCTGGAAGTTGCAGGCATGGGCGCCGTGATGCAGTTCATGGGATGGATCGAATCCCCTGGCCGGCTTTCTTCGCCAGCTTTTGCACCGGTCCGGCATTTCTTGGGCCTGGAGCAGCAACGCGAATTGCTCATTACGTTGGGGTTAAGCGTGGTCGTGTTGCTGGCTTTCGGCAAGGCCTTCAACGCTTTCGCTTTGTGGTCTCAACACCGCTACGTCTGGCAGCAGGACAAGCTGATGTCCACCCGCTTGTTGGTGAGTTTCCTCAGCCGGCCTTATGATTGGTTTCTCCGTCAAAACGGCGCCCACCTCAACCGTTATCTCAACTCCCGAGAATTCAGCTCCAACCTGCTGGCCGGCGTGACCGACATGATCTCGGCCACACTGGTAACCCTCATCCTTCTGACCAGCCTGTTTTGGGTCGACCCGTGGGTGGCCTTGATCACAATGCTGGGCGTGGCGCTGGCCCAGACCTGTTTGCTGCTGGTGACCCGCAATCCGATTCGGCGCTGGTCTGACGAAGCCCACGAACTGCTCCACCGGCGGGCCGTGGTGGGTCAGGAAGCGATGGCCGGCATCAAACCTCTGTTGAGCTTCGCCCGCGAATCTTGCTACGTGGACGAGTTTGTTCGTCTTTCCGAGCGGGGCAGCCAGTTGCAGGCCTGGCGGGAGATGGTATGGGACATTCCACGGTTCTTTTTGGAGGCGGTGGCTCTCGGTCTGCTGCTGTGCCTGACCCTCTATTTTGTGATCTGGGGCGGCATCACACGCCTTCTGCCCATGCTCAGCCTTTACGCTATGGCCGGTTACCGGGTGATTCCGGCCGTGCATTTGCTGTTTCACTCCTTGACCCGGATTCGCTCCAGCCTGCCGGCCCTGGACGCCTATCTGGAGTTTATTGAAGAGTCTCCCGGCCGCGATCTCTCTCCACCCTCCGAGAGGTTGCGTATGACCCAGAGTCTTCGCCTGGAACGGTTGGTCTTTCGCTATTCGGATGAGGGCGCGCCGGCCTTGCAGCAACTCGACCTGGAGATCCGGCCCAAGGAACTGATCGGCATCGTGGGTTCCACCGGGTCCGGCAAAACCACCCTGACCGATATTCTGATGGGGCTGTTGAGTCCCAGTGCCGGGTGCTTCTCCGTGGACGGGCAAGTGCTGGACAGCGAATCCCAGCGGCACTGGCGGGGCAGCGTCGGCTATGTGCCCCAAAACGTGTTTCTCAGTGACGACACAGTGAGTCGCAATATCGCCTTCGCGGTACCCCCGGCAAAAGCAGACCAGCAGGCTGTGATTCGGGCCGCTGAGGCGGCCCATATCGGTGGGGTCATCGAGAGCCTCCCGCTGGGTTATGACACTCCGGTGGGAGACAACGGCGTACGTCTCAGCGGGGGCCAGCGCCAACGAATCGGGATTGCCCGCGCCCTGTACGCCGACCCGGACCTTTTGATCTTCGACGAGGCCACCAGTTCCCTCGACAGTGTCACGGAGGATGCCGTGATGCAGGCGATCGGGGCTTTGAGCAGCAGCAAAACCATTGTTCTTGTGGCTCATCGCCTGCAAACCGTGAAAAACTGTGACCGCATTTATGTTCTGGAGGCTGGCCGGGTGGCTGCCACTGGAACCTACGATGAACTGTTGAAAACTTCGCCGGCTTTCCAGGCCCTGGCCCGCAGCGCACCCGCGGTCGCTGCCCTGGAGGGGTAGTTGCCCAAGCGACACATTGTCCAATGCGCGCGCACGGTGGGGCCGGGCTACGGGGGGAGCGGCCCCACTTTTCACCTGGAACGTGCTTTCCAAGCCCTGGGATGCGGCTGTGAGCGCTTCAGCCTGGCCGACCTGGGGATTTTCACCCAGGCCATGCCCGAGGGTACTCCGTTGCTGGCCCTGCTTCGCTTCTGGCGAGACGTGTTGGTCTTTTCTACGCTCGGTTCGCTGATTTTGTGGTGGCGCTATCGCAAACGCCCCCCGGGAACGGTGGTGATCTGCCAGGTGGACGCCCTCTTTGGAGACCTGTTCGTAGTGCGGGCTTTGCACAAAGGCTTCCTTGCCAACCATCCGCAGCGGTGGCTCATGCTTTTACGCAATCCACTGCATGCCTTCGTGTTGGCCCGCGACCACATTCGTTTCAAAGGCAAAGTTCACAAACACTTCGTGGCCCTCTCCAAAGCCAACAAGGAGCAGATCATCCAACTGTATCAGGTCGATCCCGAGCGCATCACAGTGATTCCCAATGGGGTTGATCTGCGGCGCTTTCGCGCCTGCCCGGTGGCGCGCGGCGAAGTGCGGGGGGCCCTGTCGATTCCGGCCGCGGACCTGGTCGCCATTTTTGTCGGCCATGAATTTGAGCGCAAAGGGCTGCGAATCGTTCTGGAAGCGTTGCGAATGCTGGCCTCTCAAGGCACTCGCCTGTGGCTGCTGATCGCGGGGCGCGATTCCCCGGACCCGCTGCGCGCCGACTTTGCGGATCTTGCGCCCACGGTGCGCTTCCTGGGCAATCTGCCCGACCTGGAGAGGTATTATGCTGCGTCCGACCTCTTTGTGATGCCGGCCGCTTACGATATCTCCCCGCTGGTAGGTCCCGAGGCCTTGGCCTGCGGCCTTCCCCTGTTGATGACCGATGTGGGTGGCGTTCGGGACTACCTGGAAGACGGTAGCAACGGCCTGTTGATTGGTCCGGACCCTGGAGACCTGGCGGAAAAACTGACTCGTCTTGCGCATGACCCGGTTCTGTTGGCCAGCCTGTCCGCTCGGGCTCGACCCTCCGTGGCCGACCGAGATTGGCCGGTGGTGGCGGGTCGCTTTCTGGAGTTGCTCGACCGACTCGACCTGTAGGTTTTTGTTCAGGTCTGGGGGCCGCGCCAAAAATCGATGGTGGAAATTTGGTGAACACAGGCCACCGTGCAATGAGGAGCGCAACTTTTGGCGGTGCGATACTCGCGGCGCAAGTCAGCCAGGGTGTATTCCTCGAGAGGTTTGCCGGGATAGCCCCGTTGTTGGGAACAATAGTGCACCAGGCCCTGCTCGCAAATATATAGATAGCGAGCGCCGGCCCGGCAGCGCCAGGTATTCGCCTTCCCCTGGGCGAGATTGTCCTGGAAGTAGTTTATGCGAGCGTAACTGCTCTTTTGCATGGCTCGCATCGTTTGGTATACCCGGCGTTCGGTTTCGCTCAGTGGCTGCGACTGACCCTTTCCATCGTGGATGATTCCAACCGTTGAGGAGAGTCCCAGTTCTAGCGCGCGGCGACCGATCACCAGGGCGTCATTGGGGTTGCGGATGCCCCCACCCACCACTGAGTTGACGTTGACATGAAAGTCGGCGTGTTGGGCCAGAAGTTGCAGCTTGGCGTCGAGCACCTTCAGGCTTTTCTTCGACACTTCGTCGGGGTGGACGTTGTCGATCGAGATTTGAAGGTGATCAAGTCCAGCCTGATTCAGGCGCTGAATTCGCTCCGCCGTGAGCAGGTAGCCGTTGCTGATCAGACCCGCGATCATGCCGCGCTGGCGAATGTGGGCGATCATCGATTCGAGTCCCGGGTGAAGCATGGGTTCGCCACCGCTGACGGTGATGATGGTGCATCCCAGGTCAGCCAGGGAATCGAGGCGCCAGAGCATGGTCTCCAACGGAACCGGCTTGGAAAAACTGTCGTACTCGTTGCAATAAGTGCAAGCGAGGTTGCAGCGGCGCATGGGGACAACGTGGGCCAGCACGGGGTGGTCTGTGGAAATCAGGCCGCGAGCTATCATGGCCAGTTCGCGCACCCGCAAGCGCAGGCGCTTCCACAGGCTACGCTGATGCCGAATCACCTCTGACATGGGGAGACCGTGATTCGGCGCCACCTTCGCCAGACCTCCAGTCGCAGGATCGGGGTCTGCGGGGTTGAAGCCGCGGCCGATGCGCGTTTGCCTCATCAGCGATTGGTATTTGCCCCGCCAGGGCGGGATGGAATTGCACATCCACCACCTGGCCTTGGAATTGCAGAGGGCGGGCCATGAGGTCGAGATCGTGTGCGCCACCCCTCTGCGGGGAGGCTCTGAATCAGACGAAATCACTGTGCATCGCCTTTCTGACTCGCTTCTTCCGATATTGCAATCGATCTGGAAACTCAGAACCGTCCGAACGGTTGAGCACTTGCTGCGAATGGGACGCTACGATGTGGTTCACTGCCACACCGCCTTCTCGCCTCTATCGCTGGTGGCTGCGGCCTTGGCCCGAAAGTTAGGCATCCCGTGCCTTTTGACCGAGCACTCGGTGTTGGGCACCGATGGCCGATGGGTCCTTTCCGCGGTTGAATTTCTGTGTGGCTGGAGCTGCTGGCCAGACGTATTGTCGGCCGTGTCGAATTTCGTGGCCAACGAATTGCGCCGGGTGTGTGGGCGGCCCATCGAGTTGCTGCCCAATGGAGTGAGGCCGGAAGAATGGAAGCAGTCCTCCCAAGACGGTTCACCCATCGTGGTTTCGGTGATGCGCCTGCGCCCCCGCAAGCGTCCTCTCGATGTGGTTCGCGCCATTCCCCTTGTGCATCAGCACCTGCAGAGTCGGCCGCACTTCATCCTGGTGGGTGACGGCCCCGAGCGGGCCAAGGTGGAACGTGTGGTGGATCAACTCGGGGTGCGCGACTATCTCGAACTGCCCGGCTGGCAGCCCCGCCAACAGGTAAAGGAGATCTTGAGTCGGGCTTCGATCTTTGTCCTGCCCACACGCAATGAGGCTCTCAGCATCGCCACCATGGAGGCTTTAGCCTCTGGTTTGCCAGCAGTGGCAATGAATCACGGAGGAGTGGGAGACGTCTTGACCCACGGACAGGATGGATTCTTGGCTCACGATTTTGACGATTGGGTGGGCCACATCGTAAGACTGTGCCGAGATCACGCCCTGCGTCGGCGAATGGCCGCGGTTACCCATGAGACGGCGGCTCGGTTCGCCTGGCCTCGGGTATTGGATCGACACTTGGAACTATATGATTTGGCCCGCTGGCGATGTCGGCAGCGGCAGTAAACAACGCTCGAATCCATTGGGCCGCATGGCGGAAAAACAGGGGAGCCAGCGCCTTGGGAGAAAAGGCTCGGCCCGTCAATACTGCCTCGAAGTAGGCCGGACTTTCCACCAGGAAGCGCCGCAGCCAGAATCGGCTGGGGCTGGAGCTGAAGTAGCCGGGAATGGTGCTGCAGGCCGCCTGATAACCAGCCTCTTGAACGGCGCGCAGAACGGCCCGGTTAAAGCTACCATAAGGGTAGCAGAAGGTGCAGACTTCCCGACCCAGCTCGTCTTCCAGGCGCAGCTTGGAGTCTCGGGTTTCGTGGGCCAGGTCGGCAACGGGCACCCGACCGAGTTTGCGATGAGTATAGGAATGGCTACCGATTTCCATGCCGTAGCTCACCAATTCCGAGCGTTGGGCTGGACTCATGCTGGGGAACGGCAAGGTGTAGCCCGCTCGGGGGACGTCGCTCCAGCGGCCCGAACGAGGTTGCACCCAGCGGGTTACCGAGTCGTAGCCTGGAACCACATAAAAGGTGGCCCGACAACCGTACTCCAACAGCAACGGAAGGGCATGGGTGTAGTTGTCCAACAGGCCGTCGTCAAAAGCCAGAGCGGCACGCTTGCGCTGGGGCGCCGGGTGTAGCACCAGATCGGCCACGGTGACGGTTTCAAACCCATGCAGCCGAAGCAACTCCAGGTGTCGGCGAAAGTTGTGCAAATCCAAAGAGTGCGGCCTGGGACCGCCAACGGAATGGTAGTAAAAAATCGGTATGGGATGCATGGGCCGGGCCAGTTCTTTCCGAGCCCGGTTAACCCTGCCCTGCGCCAGTCGGCCGCGTAGTGGCGGACATCCTGGTGCCAGTTTCCAGGCTAGTTTCCGGCCCTTAAGATTTGGGCCGGTTCCAGGGCGGCGGCTCGGCGAGCCGGCGGCCAGGCCGCCGCCACCGCCACCAGCGGAGCGAAGAGTGTGGCGGTCAAGAGACTTGAAAGGGATGGCTGGAAAAGGCTGATCCCGTAGCTAAAAGAGGCGGGAAGGCGAGACAAGATCAAGGCTGCCAGGGTGTTTCCCACCATCAGTCCGACCAGCAGCCCCCAGAATGCCCCCTGAAGTCCTAAAGAACTGGCTCGAATCATGTAGATCCAGGCGATATCGCGGCGAGTGGCCCCCAGACTGCGATAGAGTCCGATGTCCAGACGTTCCAACTGGACTTTTAAGTTGAAGCTGCTGGCGATGCTCACGCCAGCCAGCAATAGAATGGCACCGGCAAAAGAGGCTGCCAATAGTTGTCCAAGCGCAGCCGCCTGACCGACCTTTCGGGCCATGTCCAGATCCGGAGCGGCCAGATGCAAACTGGATACGCCTCGCAGGACGGACTCAAGATTGGCCCCGGGGGCTAACTGCAAGGTGAGAGTGTGATACTCCACCGGATGTTTGGCGTTGCGTTGCACCCATGCGAGAGGCACGGCCGGACCGTTGACGCCGAGCTGGTCACTGATGCCTACCACCTGCCCGGTGATATTTGTAGACGGGCCACGCACAAAGCTCGACGCGCCCACTCGGAGTCGAAATTCATTGCCGATGAGGGCTTGGGGACTGATGTTGGGCATGTCGGTGTGGGCCGAGATACCAGCGTTGAGAACATCGAGTACCGCCTGAGGCATAACGCTGGGAACCAGGGTGCCGTTGCAGTCTTCAAAGACCCTGCCCGGGGCCACCTGAGCCTGGACCTGGCCCGGATCCACCCCTTCCAAAATCATATCGGTGGTCAGGGTGTGTCCGCCCTGACTGGCGGACAACTGGCAAGGTCCGGGGAAATGGGCCTGACGGTAAACCTGTTCCACGCCGGGAATGGCCTTGCAGGCCGCAACCGTATCTTCTTTCATGCCGCCGCCGAGCTGCAGAGGGCCGAAGTTTGTCTTAGACTTCGACACCCTTACCCGATTTGGCAGACTGCCACTGATGCGCTGCTGCAAGGTGTAGGTGGCCCCCCGAGTGAAACCCGTCAGTACCACCCAGGTCGCGATGCCAAAGACCAACCCTAGCATCAGGGGCCCGCTTTGGCGGGGGGATTCGCAAGGGTCGGAGAGGGCCAGGCGAACCCTGGTACGAAATTTCAAGCGCCGTTCTCCTTTGACAAGTCTTCCACCCCGGCAAGTTGGGTATTGGTCTGCAGTCCACCTTTTTAGCCCGTCTAAGGGCGTCTGACGAAATTTTTACGACCAGGATCCATTTCCGAGTGGGCGCTTCGCTAAAATTGCTCCATGAAGATATCCAGCCTCACTCCCGTCGACTTCAGGCCCACCCTCCGCGCCGCGCGAGTGAACCCACCAGAGTCTCGGGCGGTGCAGGAACCGGCCGATCAAATCACTCTGAGCGCTCTTCCAGCCAGCGGCGACCTTCGCCGGGCCGGTGCTGGCGCCGGCGCTCAGGCCGCCGCGGCTTCGGCTGGTCTGGCCGGGTTGGCCATGGAACAGCCTCTGCGCATGTTGTTGATCGGACCGCCCGGGTCCGGCAAAGGAACGCAGGCTGAGATTGTGGACCAGTTTTTTGAGGTTCCGCACATCTCCACCGGCCAGATTCTGCGCAATGAAATTCAGCAGCAAACCGAACTTGGCAAAGCGGCTGAAGAGTATGTGAAGGCCGGCAAGATGGTGCCGGACAGCATCATGCTCCCGATGGTGGACAATCGCCTGGAGAAAGAAGATAGCTTCATTTTGGATGGTTTCCCCCGCTCCATTGCTCAGGCCCAGCACCTGGACGCTACGCTGAGCCGACTCAACAAACCGCTGACCTGCGTGGAAACCCTGGAGGTCTCCGATGAAACCGTGGTCAAACGCCTAAAGGAGCGCGGTCGCGAGGATGACACCGAAGAAGTGATTCGTGCCCGTCTCAAAATCTACCACGAGCAGACCGAGCCAGTGATGGCCCACTACCAGGAACAAGGGCTTCTGGATCACATTCCCGCCGAAGGCAAGGTGCCCGAGGTAGGCTTCTATTTGGTCACCTGCCTGAACAAGCGCGTCTGACTGACACGTGCCGCCTTCGCATCCAAGCCGATAAATCGGGGCTGGTTGTGCCGAATGGCTCCCGATGGCGCCGTCGGCACTGGTGAGACGAAAAATCGGTTTGCGCACTTCCTGTGCCATAGGAATCAGGCTGCGATAATGCTTGAGGCTAGCCAAACAGTGCGGATCTGGATGGAGGGCAGGCTTGGCCCGACCCAGGATTTTTTGGTTATAGATTTCAGGAATTCGTTCAGCCCACTTAGCACAGGCTTTGACGGGACGGGAGTTTCTCTCGCCGTGCTGCTGCAGCACATAACCCAGGGGTTGCATGGCTCCCTGAGGCAAAGCGAAGGTTGGGCACCTCAATGCCTCCCAAGGCTGGCTCTGGTTGGATGTGCATAACCTTTCCTCCACTCAGGGACTGGCTCTCAACGCGGCGCTCTTTTAGTCGCCGCCGCGGTCAGGGAATTTTGGTGCTGTGTTTCTGTCCGCATCGCCGGGGCCGCAGCTACGGGGACTACCAATTCAGCCTGGAGGCCTATGCCTTTCTTTCTGATCATGGCAACTATCGCGACGAGTGCCTGACCTGAGCACCCCGATGTGCGATCTCTGGAAATTGGAATTGGAAGAGCTCCAAGACATCCAGCAGGGCCGACGACAGAGTCTGGCGGCAATTATGGGCGAATTTATTGAACCGCCCCATCGCCGGGGCTACAACCTGGAGGAAGTGCTGGCTTCAGGTGTGGCCTTGTGCGAGGCCAGCCAACATAGTGGTAACCCCATCCAATTTTACCTCTAGTCGATTCTACAGCCGACTTCCGAGTGGGCCCAGGTCCAACTGGCGAATGTAGGAAACTGGAACGAAGAGGCGGTCAGGCTGGTCTGGAAGCGGCTGAATACCCAGGTCCTGGCCCAGATACCAGGCCCTAGCCTCATTATCGAGGACATCCAGAACAAGGGCGTGGATTCCGATATTGCACGAGACGTGCTCCACCTGGGACATCGCTCGCAGCAACATACGCTGCCCCAGGCGTTGTCGTTGGAAGCGCCGGTCTACTGCCAGTCGGCCAAGCAGCACAACACCTATTGGGCCCGGTGGCAGTTTGTGCCGCGGCAGGACCTTCCCCCCAAATGGAGGGTGAGCAGGGGACGCCCGTAGTAACCGATTTCGAGATCGGTGCAGCAATCAGGAACATAGGCCAACACCGTGACCCGGTGAGGGCCGTGCAGGCAGGCTTCCACGGAGTGACCTTCGACCACGGTCTGGATGCGCAGGTGCAGGGCCCGTTCGTAGTCGGGGCCGTCTGCCTGCGGGAGAGCGTCACGCTGGGCCAAAAATTGCGGGCTTTCCACGCTAATGGCGCAGGGCCACCACGGCGTGGTGGCGGCAGAGGGGGTGACCTGCACCTGGAACGACAGCCACCTGCCCGGCATCTGGCGGGTAAGGCATACACTGGAGGGGGCGTGGGGCGCCCGGGTCGATTGCCAGCACACCAGACTGAAGATGCAGTCCTGCATCGCATCGATTCGCCGCTGCCCCAGGGCCTGCAATTCTGCCAGGTCCAGTCGAGGGCGATCTGGGGCAGAAGGTCGCTTGGGGCGCGCTGAAAGCCAGGCGATCAGTAGCAACAGAGGGCTGGCCAGCAGAAGGATCGAGATTTCGGGGCTCATTCGAGGCTCCTTTTGGGTCCCGTAGGGGTTCCCCTGGGGCCGCGCTAGCGCAGGAAGCGCCAAAAGCGGTCAGCCTCGAACCACTCCGCTGGTGTATGCCCGCGATGGCGACAGTTACGTGATCTTCGCATCCAAGGCCGGAATGGACACCCATCCGGCCTGGTATCACAATCTGGTGGCCAGTCCCCAGGCCACCCAGCTTGGTCTAAAGGTGGCCCCTGGCTGGTAGCCAACTATGAACCTATGTTGAAATGGCTTCTGTTGCTGTTACTGGCCGGTCCAATTCAGGCCGACAGCTGGTACGAGGTTGCCCGGCGCACTCATCAGCAGGGACTGACCCTGTCCTCTCAATTGCCCAAGGGTACTTGGGGCGGAGAGATGGCCGAGCAGGATCTGCAACTGCTTTTAGGGGCGCTGGACGTGCTGCAAGGTTGGGGCCAGGGAACGGACCAGCCTCTCAGTCGGGAAGTGCTTCACGACACCCGGTTTACACTCGGCCGCTACTGCCAGCGCTTGAGATTGAGCCTGTCCACCCTTCCCGATCCTCAACCGGCTTTGGATTGGCTGGCCCAGGTGGAACGGTTGGACCAACAACTGCTCTCGGTGGAAAACTCGTTTGGCGGTTATCACCTGCCCTCGCAGCAGCAACTGGCCCAGAGCCCCTTTGATCGCAAGTGGGCTTTGCCCGGCTATCAGGACCCCCCCGAACTGATGCGCGAAGCTCGCTCGATCCGCCTGGATGTGCTCTCCATCACCAGCCCCTTCGTTTATCCCGGCAATGGGCTGGGAGGTTTGGGTCTGGGCTACGGGGCCGGTTGGCCGGGCGGGGCCGAACTGCAGGACCTGATTGTGGCGGCCAGCCGTTACGAAAGCGTGTGCAACTCGCCCTATGAAGATGTGTTGCAAACCCGACGCGCTTATGAGCGTCTGCACACGGCCTTTGACCGCATGTGGCCTGGCGCCCTCAACAATTCGGCCAGTATGCGCAACGTCAGCCGTGCCCTGGACCGGCTGGAGCGCTTTTACAAGGCCACCGACTTGCCTTGACCTTGTGTCACGCAGGAATCTAAAAGCGACCCAGAATTTAATCCGATGAATTTCAGTTGCCCCATCGAGGAGTCCGAGACCCAGGCCAGCAAAGCAACTTCACGGCTTTATATGGGAGCAGGGCTGGTTGTGGCCGGTCTGTTTTTAGGTTTTCTGGGAATGCAGCTGCGCAATCCGCGGGCTATCAGTGGCTCGTGGGTGCTGGCCCTGGCTGTCGCCTCCATGGGCGCTACTTCGCTGAGCTGGTCTCTGGACACTCGCAAGACCGCTCGTTGGATGGCCAAAGAAAGCCTCACGATCGAGCCGACCGGGCTAAAGACTCAGGGGCACTTACATCCCTGGGGCAGTATTCGGGTCGAGATTGACCACGGCACCGAACTGCTGGTGCTGGATGAAATTGGCCTCAAGATCCCGATTGATTCGCTGGACGCCCCCAGCGAGTTTCGCACCCAGGTGAACAAGGCATCCAACGGTCGAGTTCAGCCTTAGAACTTCAACGGGATCAGCTGAAAACAGTCCATCCCCCAATTGTAGCCAGTTGGCCCACGGGTTCTTGCCGGTCACTCGAATGGTGAGTCTGTGTTCTCCGGCCTCCAATCCGTTCTGACCGCAAGAGATCTCACCTCCAGGCAGCACCAGCGCCCCGTAGAGGTCGCAGTCGCTGGCCACCGTCCAGGCCGTCCAGTGCCAGCTGCACAATGCCGTAGTCGGGCGCCTTGGTGGGATAGAAGGTCAGCCGGTAGGTGTTGTTGCGGGGGACTTTGAGTTTCAAGCGGAGGCTGGAACCGAGACTGGCCCGACCGAACAACTGTGCATCACTCTCTAAGGCAGACTGCAACCGATGAGTGGGCAGGCACATCTGATTTTTCTGTCGCCATTCCAAGAGCCAGCGGGCCCGCCTCTGCTGCTGGGGAGAGATTCGGTCGCGTTGGCAGTAGCAGGACATGCTGTTGTCGCGAGGCAGCACAAAGCGTTGCTTCGAGACCGCGGGATTTTCGGCGCACTCGTTGCTGCGCATTTCCGGGTCTGGCAAAGTGTCGCTCAAACCATCCCCATCCAGGGCATTCTTGTTTTCGGCCAGGGCGCTTTCGAGTTGCTCCAGGTTGTCAAACACGCGCGGAAAGGTATGAGACAGGCCCAGGTAGTGACCGATTTCGTGGGCAAGGCCTCCAATATGGGGCGTCTGCAGGGGTCTGGCGGGGGCGACCCTGGCATGGCCACAAAGTTGTAGTCGTGGCTGGAGAATCCCTGACCCGTTGGCCGGGGGCCCGGTCCATAGCGAAAAAAGACGGTTAACTTGCCCGGCTGCTGTAGGGCGATCTTGTTGCCCGCTGCCTTCTCTTCTTGCCAGCGAGGGTCGTCCACTCCCAGCATATTATTGAGCAAGGTGTGATGGTAACCCGGCGCTGACCATCATCGTCACTGACCAGCACGGCGCCCAGGCTCACTCGAACAGGTGCACCCTCGGCCCAGGCAGCCAGTCCCACTGCCAACCACAGAAGAGCTCGCCTCAATCTTTCAAAGGCTTGCCAGTTGTGGCCCCGAACGCATATCAAGGAGACATGAGAGTCCAATTTCCGGTTCAGGGCATGACCTGCGCCATGTGTTCCGGGCGCCTGGAGCGTGCTTTGAAAAAGCAGGTGGGAGTGATCTCGGCGCAGGTCAATCTGGCCACCGAACAGGCCCGGGTTGACTACGACCCCCAGCAAACCTCGCTGGGCCAGTTGTGCCAGGCGGTGTCCGCCAGTGGCTACCAGGTGGCCATTCAAACCATGAGTTGGTCGGCTCCAGCCGATCGCTTGTCTGAGGTTCAGCAACTGCCAGGCGTGTTGAACGCTCACTGGGACAAAAAGCTGAAGGTGGAGTTTGTGGCTCATCCCGCCCTGGTTCGCCAGTTGGATGGGCTGCTGGGCGTCCATAGCGGGGGGGACGGAGCCCGCAGCCGGCCTTGGAAGCTATGGTTGACCTGGACTCTTACCGTCCCGTTGCTGTTTGTCATGATCCCGGAAGTGCAGTGGGTGCTGGGCACGTTGATTCAGTTTGGACCGGGCCTGGCTTTCTATCGTAGGGGCTGGCACGCGGCTCGTTCGGGTAGCCCGGACATGAATACGCTGGTGATCATGGGCACCAGTGCCGCCTACGCTCAGGGCTGTTGGGACCTGACCCATGGGGCCCACCATGTGAGTTTTGAAGCTTCGGGCGTGGTCATCGCCATGGTCATGCTTGGGAAGCATCTGGAAGAACTGGCCAAAGGGAGAGCCCGCTCGGCTCTGGAGAGGCTACTCAACCTGCAGCCGCGCGAGGCCCTGCTGGTGGATGGGCGCACCATCGACAGCGCACAGTTGCTGCCCGGGGATAGGGCGCGGGTATTGCCAGGCTCGGCTGTTCCCAGCGATGGCAAGGTTGTAGACGGAGACTCGTGGGCTGACGAATCGATGTTGACCGGCGAGAGTCAACCTGTTCCTAAGAAGGTGGGAGACCTGGTTGTGGGCGGGTCAGTGCTGGGCCACGCGCCCCTGACAGTGGAAGTGACGGCCGTGGGGGAGGACACCTTGCTGGCTCGCATCGCTCGTGTGGTTAGCGAGGCTCAAAGTAAGCGACCTCCCATCCAGCACCTGGCCGACCGCGTGGTCAGCGTCTTTGTGCCCTTGGTGCTGGTGCTGGCTGTGCTCACGTTGGCCTATTGGGGAGGCAATCCGTATCATGCGATCACGGTGTTGGTGGTGGCCTGCCCCTGCGCAATGGGCCTGGCCGTGCCGACTTCTCTGCTGGTAGGATCGGGCCGGGCCGCCCAGTTGGGTATTCTCTTTCATTCGGGCGAGGCGCTCCAGAATCTGGCCGAGGTGCAGGCAGTGGCCTTTGACAAGACCGGCACCCTCACCCAGGGCAAACCGGTCTTGCAGGCTCTGCACGGACTGGACGAAAATCGGCTGCTGGGGTTGGCCGCCGCCGTGGAGAGCGGATCCGAGCACCCGCTGGCCCGCTCTCTGGTGGCCGAGGCACAACGACGCGGATTGACGCTGGCCCAGGCCAGCGAGTTCTCCGTCGAGCCCGGCTGGGGCGCGCGCGCCCGTGTGCCTGAGGGATGGGTGGAAATTGGTCAGAATCAGGCCGCACAGGCGCCCCCAGAATGGTCAGAAAACGGCTGGACGGTGGTTCATCTCAGCTTAAACGGGGAGTTGCAGGGGAGCCTGGCACTGGCAGATCCGCCCCGCCCGGAGGCAGCAGAAACGTTGCAGCAACTGCGCCGGCTGGGTCTGGACTTGTGGCTCATCAGCGGCGATCAAGAGCGAGCCGTATCTGCCGTAGCCAGTCAACTCGGCATTGACCATTTTCGCTGGCGAGCCACACCCCAACAGAAGTTGACCCTGTTAGAAGAGATTCAATCGCGACAAAAAGTGGCCTTCGTGGGGGACGGCATTAACGACGCTCCCGCCCTGGCCCAGGCCAACGTGGGCATCGCCGTGGGCAATGGCACTTCCATCGCTCTGGAAAGCGCCCAGGTAGTGCTGATGCAAGACGACTTGCGCCTGCTGGTTCGCGCCCTGCAGCTATCGCGCAAAGTGATGACCAACATCCGCTGGAACCTGGTCTGGGCTTTTGGCTACAATATGGTGTTGCTGCCCTGGGCGGCCCTGGGGCAGTTGCAGCCGGCCTGGGGAGCCTCGGCTATGGCCCTGTCCAGCCTCTTTGTGGTCAGCAACGCCTTGCGGCTGCGCTACGCCTGAGCGCGATTAAGGTTGCACGAAGTCGTCGCGAAAGAAGAACAGCAATGCGGCTGTGGCCCGCCGTGACTGGGGATCGCCTTTTTCCAACTCCCCCCAGAGACTGCCGCCCCGCCGAATGGTGCCGCTCTCCTCGATGCTGCCAACGATGCAGCCCTGGGAGCGCAGCGTGCCATTATTTTCCAACTCGCCCACCAGCACTCCCTGGTAACGCAGACGTCCCTTCTCGTCGATTTCGCCAATGCGTGTACCCCGGCGACGAATGGTCCCGTCCTTCTCCAAATAACCCACGATATAACCGTGAATCCGCAGGCATCCATCGCTCTGGATTGTGGCCCAGGGCATCCCCTCAACACGCACTGTTGCGTCAGCCTGCGCCAGTAGTGTAGTGGCCAGCAGAAGTAGCACAATTTTGATCATCGAACCATTCTACCATCAAGCTTGGCGGCGGGACTAAAGTAGGCTGCGGAGAATTCCCCGTGATGAAGAACAGATTGAAATCTCTGCTCGTAGCCGTAGCGTTTTCGCTCTGTATGGGCCTGGCTCAGGGCCTGCCCGAGAAGGTTCCCGACGGCAAAACACCTGCCGAATATTATGAGATGGCTCAGGCCTACAAGCGTTCCGGCTGGACCGAACAGGCTCGCGATGCTCTGAATCGGAGCATCAAAGGAGACCCTGGTGGGGTTGGCCGGCAGGCACGAGTCTATCTGGATTGTTATATCCCTCGCTATCCAGTGGTCCCTGAAGCAGTGCAGTTAAACATCGCCGGCTACAACCAGATGGCGGGGGGGGACTTCAAGGCGGCCGAGGCGACCTTTAAGGATTGCATTCGGCGCTACCCTAAGTTCGAATGGCCTTACGGCAACCTTGGCCTGGTCTACACCCAATTGGGGCAGCTTAAAGAGGCCAGGCACGTCTTGCAGAAAGCTCTGGACATCAATCCTTCCTATGTCAACGGCTGGGTTCATCTGGCTGAGGCCTGCCTGAAGGACAATGATAAGGCAGGGGCCAAATCGGCCGTCTCTCAGGCATTGCGCTGCGACCCCGGAAGTTCTCAGGCCCGCAAAGCGCAGGCCCAAATCGGGCCCTGACTGCTCTCAGTGGCCCCCATCTTGGCACAGAGGGGTTCTGCCTTACGAGATTCTCCAGACTTCAGGGCATACCAGTATTCTTACAGCAGCCACGTTCCCGATACATCGCCACGACGGCTGACGGGTTGCCCGGCCTGGACACCTCGGTCGAGTTCGGGGGTGGGCAATTCGGTCAAAACTGGACTTGCGCTCGCTGTCTGGGGAGAAGGACTCGACGCAGCCTGTTGGGGTGTCCCCGAGCAACTTACCAATAGCAAAGCCGACAGACCGATAAGGATAACTTTCACGATATTCCCCCTTAGAAGCAGTGGGTTTGAGGTTCTTCCAGATTCGGCCGTACCTTCTGGGGCTGAGCCACGCTTCCGTTGCAGAATAAAGGGCCGTGGAGCGACCTTGACCGTTTTCAATCCACCTTGTAAACTTCCAAGGTGGAATACTGCATAATTGGTGGAAGGTGGAATGGCTCTCAATATCAAGAACGCACGGACCGAGAGTCTGGCCCACCAGGTCGCCAGAGAAACCGGCGAGACACTCACCCAGGCTGTGACCCGGGCTCTAGAAGAACGCCTGGAACGCCTGAACGGTCGCAGGCAGGCGCCGGATCTCAGGGACACCTTGCTGGAAATATCTCGGCGGTGCAGGGCTTTGCCTGACCTTGACCAGCGGCCAACCCACGAAATCCTTGGCTACGATGAACTGGGCGGATTTTCTGATGGTGATTGATTCCTCGGCGTTGGTGGCAATTCTTCTCGGCGAAGAAGAGGCCGAGCATTTTACGACCTTGATATCTAGCGATCCCCGCCGACTTATGAGCCCCGTTTCGATGCTGGAAACTTCAATCGTCATGGAGGCAAAAAAGGGGCCTGCAGGAGGTCGGGAACTCGATCTATTTGTCTACTCAGCCCAAATCGAGATGGCGGGGATGAATCGTGAGCAAGCAGAAATCGCACGTCAGGCCTACCGACGTTTCGGCAAAGGCCAGCATCCGGCTCGACTGAATTTGGGCGATTGCTGCTCCTATGCCCTGGCGCGACACTCCGGTGAACGACTGCTTTGTAAGGGAAACGATTTTCCGCTAACCGATATCCCGCTGTGCTAGGGGCGCGGCCGGGCGCTAATGGACCGTAACCCGGTCCGCCCACCTGGGTGCCAATCCCTGGAAATGCCACGCATCACCTCCCAGAGTTTGAGTTTCCATTCGGGCTTTTTCTGGCTCCACAGGAACAGCCAGGACCCTTCGATACATAGAAACCGGGTTGGTCAGTCCCCGGCGGGAGCAATCCCGTTTACGTGCAGTACCTACCGTGTCGCTCGACGGAGGACGGCCCGGTCGCTCTGCAAGGAATCTACAAAACCCTTGTGGCGAAAGGTTTTCTCGCGAACGATGACGTTGCGAGTTTCAAGTTCGGCTCCCGAACCCTAACTGCATTCATGCCTCGAGGAACCCTTTCAGATAAGGCTGCATGAAAACGGGGTTGCGCCCGTCCCCGGCCGGGTTCCTTCCGCCACCGGACACCATTCGAGCTACCGCTACGGAGGCGAAGAAGCACATTGCCATGTAGCAGACACCCATCCAGGTCGAGTATTTGAAAGTGTCTGATTGCATTGCGTGAAAGCCGAAGTAGAGAAGGGCCAAGAAGAGGCCCGCCCCCAACGCCACGCCCAAGAGGTCGCGTATCATAACCTTACTGTAGAGCAGGCGGACAGTTGCATACTATGATATTCGTCATTTGGTGCCGAGCCGGTCTTTGTGCGGAATCGTCCCTTCAAGTTAGAATCCCATTTGGGGGCCCTGGGGCTAGCCCTGCCCGAAAACCTGCCGCATCGCACCGAGTTGCGGATGGGTGGCTTCCTGAAGCTCCTCGAGGATTTCGCCCAGGTCCTCGGCTTCAGGCCCCATTTGCAGAATCCAGGGCTGCACCGGTAAAGTTTGTAATGGCCAAGATTCTCCACCACCTCCGACCTGGAGCATAGCACTTTCGTCGGGGAAGAAATATACCGGTATGGCTTGCGACAAATCCGCCTATGAAGTACCTCCTCTGTCTCGTTTTGTTATTCCTGTGCCCATCTGGGGTCTGGGCCCAGGAAGCCGAGGCCCAGCCCGCCGTGAATGGGACGGTGACCCTATCCCTGGACCGATTTTTGCAGCTCACTCGCACCGGTCCGGCCACGCCGCCTGTGACGGGGGGGCCGGCCGCTCCGGTGACCCATCTATTTCCCCAAGGGGACTATCGGGTCAGCGTGGAGGATCGTTTCGCGCGTGTAGAGGCCGATCTCAAATTGAGCGTCTACGGTCAGGGCTGGGTCAGCCTCGATCTGCTGGCCAGCCCGGTAGTGCTCGAGTCGGCTCATCTGGATGGCCAACCGCTGCTCACCCAGCCGCGTGAAGAGGGGGGACTGACGGCTCTGGTGCACCGCACCGGCAGCCATCAGCTAAAATTGGTCTACTACCTGCCCTTAGCCAATGCCGGGGCCAGCCGCTCCTTCGCATTGCTCACTCCGGCCAGCGCCGTGAGCCGCTTGCGCCTGGTGGTGCCCGGCAAGGACATCGAAATCACCAGCAATCCCAAAATTCCCCTCAACAATGTCCAGAAATCGGGCGCCACGGTGGTCAGCGGGGCCTTGCCCGGCGGCGCCTCGGTCACCTTCTCATGGACGCCATTGGCTGCCCACCCGGCCCTGCGCGGCAAGCCAAAAAACGAAAAACCTCGCATGTATGCCCGCCTGTTCACGCTGGCCACGGTGGGGGAGCGCGACGTGCGCCTGACCAGTCAGGTTCAGCTTTCGATCTTGCGCAACAGCGTCCAGCGATTTCGACTGCAGTGCCCCAAGGAGGTCGAGGTGGTGGATGTGCAGGGGGCTCATCTGGCCAGTTGGACCGCCAATGACCATCAAATAGACGTGCGTCTCAGCGAACCGGTGAGCGGTGAGTACAGCTTCACGGTCACCTACGAGAAGCCGCTGACAGGCGACACCTGGAGCCTGCCCACTCTGACCATGGACGGGCTGGAAAGAGTCAAAGGCTCGATCGGGATTCTCTCGACCGGCGGGGTGGAACTGACCCAGGGAACCTTGCAAGAGGCCCGACCGATCGACGTCAAGGAGCTTCCCACCCAGGTCTGCGCGATGACCTCCAACCCTTTGATGCTGGCCTATGAGTATCACCAGCAGCCCTACCAGATCTCGCTGAGCAGCCACAAAGGTGAGGAACTGCCCGTGCTCACGGCGGCCATCGAGGGGGCCGAGGCGCTGACTCTGGTCACCGAAGAGGGCAAACTGGTGTCTGCCTTCACCTATACCATGCGCAACAATCGCAAGCAGTTTCTCAAGGTCACTCTACCCCCCCGGGCCACCGTTTATGGGGCGTTTGTCTCGGGCAAGGCGGTCAAGCCGATCCAGGATGGTGAAAATCAGGTGCGCATTCCGCTGGCTTCGGCCGGTCAGGAGAGCTTTCCGGTCGAACTGGCCTATGTCCAGGAGGAGAACACCTCTGGCTGGCTGGGCTCCTCTCACTTGATTGCCCCCAAGGTGGACGTGCCCATCTGTAATCTCAACTGGTCCATCTATCAGCCTCCTTCGCGCACCGTGTTCTGGACCGGTGGCACCATGGCGGCCGGTCAACGGACGCTGGCCGTCGCCGGCGCAGTTGGCGGCGGGGAACGCGACAAAGACATGGACGGAGCAGCTCCGACCGGTCAGGCCGCTCCCGCCCCTTCGGCGGAAGCCTCCATAGCCGATGAAAAAGAGAGCTACGCCAGGAAGACCCAGGGTCGAATGGCTTCGGGTGAGGGTTATTTTAAAGCCGACAATCGCATGGCCAATATCGTGCGTTCAGCCACGCAGGGAGCCTTTCCGGTGCGCGTCGAGATTCCGCGTCAGGGGCGAGTGTTGGAGTTCTCTCAATTGATGGTCACCCACGACTCCCCTCAAATTGTGCTGCACTACTCCAGTCAGGCCGCCCGTCAGTTGATCTGGCTCGGGGTGGCTCTGGTCACAGCCGGTCTGGGTCTGAGTCAGAGGCGCCGCCCGCGCGGCTGGAAACTACTGCTGGCGGCCTGGGCCGTGCTGGTCTTTGGAAACCTGGAGTCCACCCCTGTGGGTCTGGTCAAGGGAGCTCTGTGGCTGGGCTGGGTCATCAGTCTGTTGGGCTGGCTGGCCAGTCAGCGCGGACCCTGGCAGGACTATTTGCAGGCCTGGCGGCGCGGTCGGGGACTCGTGTCGGGCGCCGTGCTGGTTTTGATGTTCTCTACCTCGACCCCTCCGGCTCACGCTCAAGGCCCGGGCGGGGGCACCGTGACTGTGCCATTGGCCGACTTCCTCAAGCTGAGTCAGAAGAAGCCTGGGACCGGCAGTCGCCCTGCCGATACGGCCCCCACCGCCTGGCTGCTCACCGCCGGTGACTATCGCGTTCAGGCAGCCAGCGGGGCGCGCTGGGGCAATGTCGACGCCCAATTGAGTCTGTCCATTTTGCACGGTGGCTGGCAAGAAATTGACCTGCTGCCGGGAGAAGTGGTGTTGCAGCAGGCCCTATTCGATGGTCAGTCGGTGCCTGTTTACAACAAAGAGGGCCGCTACCACGCTCTGGTGCGAGGCCCAGGTCAGCACAAGCTGAGGCTTCAATACCATCTGGCCGTCAGCAGCGAGGGCGCAGCCTCCACCCTGGCCCTGGTCACCCCCGCTACTCAGGCCTCTAGCTTACGCCTGGTATTGCCGGCTGGAATGAAGGTGACCTCCTCACCAGAGGTGCCTTTTCAAAGGCGCAGCGCCACCCTGACGGAGGGCGCATTTTCCGCCCCCAACCTGTCGCTGAGTTGGTCGAGCGCGGCCGCCAGCGCCCAGTTGAACGGCCAGAGCCGGGGCGAGAAAGCGCGCCTGACGGCGCGGGTATACAGCCTGCTCAGCGTGTCCGACACGGTGGCCCGATGCAAGACTCGCATCGATTATCAGATTTTGCGCAACGAGGTGGACACCCTGTCCGTGCTGGTACCCGTCGATGCTGAGGTGGTCGATGTGGCTTGCGAGGGATTGGCCAACTGGACCACCAGCGAGCGTGGCAACGCTCGCCAGGTCAACTTGTTTTTGGCCCAACCGGCCAGCGGCACCCTCAGCGTTACCCTCAGTTTGGAGAAGGGTATCTCTCAGATCGACTCTACCTGGGACGTGCCCACACTGGAAGTTCCGGGGGTGGAGCGCATGAAAGGTTCGCTGGGGGTTGAAACCAGCGGCGGCATCGAAGTGACCGCGGCCACCCAGGATAGCGTTCGCCCCATTGATGTCGCCGAACTGCCTGCCGAAGTCAGCGGCATGTGCAGCAACCCGACCGTGTTGGCCTTTGAGTATCACCGCCAGCCCTACCGCCTGGCCCTGGAGACCCACAAAGGCAAAGAGGTGAACGTGCTCACCGCCACCATTGACAAGGGTCGGGGCGAGACGCTGGTAACGCCAGAAGGCAAACTGGTCACCCATCTGCTCCTCTCGGTGCGCAACAATCACAAGCAGTATCTTGAACTGCAACTGCCTGCCGGGGCCGAAGTCTGGAGCACCTTTGTCAATGGTCAGGCCGTCAAACCCATCAAGGCGGAGGGGGGCAAGGTTCGTATGCGACTGGAGTCATCGCGTTCCGGGGAAAGCGGCGTAAGCGCTTTCCCCGCCGAGATCACTTACGTGCAGCAGAGCAGCCTTCACCCCTGGTTGGGCAAACTGGAGGTGCAGGTGCCGCAGGTCGATATGCCGATTTCTGACCTGGGTTGGCAACTTTACCTGCCTCAGGAATGGAAGGTGCTGCGCCTGGGTGGCACCATGCAGGAGGCCACTTCGTTGGAGCCCATCGCTGCTGGCGCTCCCCAGCCTGTTCAGGAACAGCAGCGGAGTGACGCACCGGTGAGCGACAGGCTCCAGCAGATGGTCTCGGCCGCTCAGCAGGGTGTCTTGCCCGTGCGAGTGGAGGTGCCCAAAGTGGGCCAGGTGCTAACTTTTCAACGCCTGATGGTTACCGAAGAGAGCCCCGTAATACAGGTGACACTGACCTCAAAGCCTGCCCTGGAGGCGGCCGACTGGATGTTTTTCGCAGTGAGCCTGATGCTGGGCGCCTGGCTGGCTCTCAAGCCGCGGGGCTGGATTCTGCTGCTGACCGGCTACCTGGCCTGTAGGATGGTTTCGGGTTTTCAGTTGCCTCTGCTGGGCAGCCTGCAATCGGGTTTGGGCGTAGGACTGGCGCTATGGCTACTCAATCATTTCGAAGCGCTGCTGGCCGCCTGGCAGAGTCGCCGCAGGGCGGCCGTGGTGCCCGACCCTGCCCCGGCCGAGGGCGGGGAGGCAGATTCTTAGGGCCCGTCGCGAAATAACTCAGACACATCATCGATCAAACCCTGGCCAAACGGAGCGGTTCGATCGAGCCAGAGAACGATTGGCTGAGGGTTAATTCCAGAGGCTCTGAGGGCCAGGACCTGAGCGGGTGGACCCAGAACGACCGGCCGTGCTTACATTGGCTGAGTTACGCCAGGATCCAGAGATTCAACCGGTTTTTATGTCCGAGCAAGAGCCGGAGTATGCCGGTGAATTAGCCGTTGCCAAGCGTTTTTGCGAGCGCTGGCGGGGCGATGCCGACTTTCGGGCGCGCATGGAAAAAGACCCCCGGGGCACCCTGGAGCAGGCCGGAGTGCCTTTTGGCGCCGACGAACTGAGGCCGCTCTATGATGCGCAGGCGGTCGGGCCCCCTTCCCGACTGGTGCGCCGGGTTTGGGCATTGCATCAAGAGAAGGTGGCCTGGCGCGAAAGTTTGCGTCAACAGATGGAACTGACCTCGCCGGGCCTGAACGCCTGGCGCCGGCGCCAAATTCGCCGCTGCGCCTGGCAACTGGCCACCGGCAACTCCGAAGCCATCGTGCATCCCCCGGCCGCTTTCGAACTGGCCCGAGGCTGCTCGGTGGGTTGCTGGTTTTGCGGGGTCTCTGCTCCCAAACTCACCGACCTGTGGCTGGCCACGCCGGAGAATCGCCAGCTCTGGCGCGAGGTGCTGGAGGTAGTGATGGAAATTTGCGGCCCGGCGGCAGGCCATGCTTTTCTCTACTGGGCAACGGACCCCATGGACAACCCCGACTACGAGCAGTTTTGCGTGGATTTTCACAGCGTGACCGGGCAATTTCCCCAGACCACTACCGCTCTGGCCCTGAAAAACGTGGAGCGGACTCGGGCACTGCTGAAGCTGTCTCAGCAATACGGCAGTCCGCTGGACCGTTTTTCGGTGCTGACTTTGCGCCAACTGCTGCAGATTCATGAGCAGTTCACTCCGCTGGAGCTTTTGCGAGTAGAACTGGTCACCCAGAACAAGGAATCGCTGGGAGCCCGATCGGCCGCAGGCAAGGCCCTGAGCCGGCTGGATCCGGAAACGGCCCACGCCACCACCATCGCCTGTGTATCGGGTTTTTTGTTCAACTTGCCCGACCGTCGTGTGCGTCTGGTTAGCCCCTGCCCCTCCAGCCCGCGCTGGCCGGACGGCTACCGCGTGCATGGCGAGGCCACTTTTAGCCATGCCGGCCAACTCAGAGAGGTTCTCTTGGAGTGGTCCAACCGGCCCACTCGGCTGGGCTTGCAAGAAGTGCCCTGCTTCCGCGAAGACCTGCGGTTGGTGCCGCGGGAGGGGGGATTTCGCCTTCAGGACAAAAGTCGCGGGGTCGACTTCCATTCGCGCGGTTATGCCGGCATGCAGCAACTGGGGGAGCTGATTTCTGAAGGGATTTACACCGTGGAGCAGCTCTGCCTGAAAATGGAACAGGAACCGGCCGAAACCCTGCTGGCCTTGCAGGAAATGTATATCGCCGCCCTCTTTGAAGACCTTCTATGAGCATTTTGCTGGTTCATATGCCCTTTGCGGCGGTGGAGCGTCCCTCCATCGGATTGGGCACGTTGCAGGCCTGCCTGGAGCGCGAAGGCCTGGTGGCCGAAGTGATTTACGCCAACTTACTTTTCGCCGAGCGTATTGGCCTGAAGCGCTACAAGTTGGTGGAGTTTACGCCTACCGACGTATTTTTAGGCGAGTGGGCCTTTGCCGCCGCCGCTTTTCCCGATTTTCACCCCGATATGGACGCCTATTTTCGCGAAGCCGACCTGGACGTGATGGAGGCCATCTTTGGTCCCCGCCAAAACCTGCGACCGCTCTTTGAAGATCTGCGCCGCGAGACGCCTGCCTTCATTGACGAACTGGTGGAGAGCCTGCTGGCCAAGAAACCCCGCATCGTGGGGGCCAGTTCTACTTTCCAACAGCATTGCGCTTCGCTGGCGCTGCTGCGCCGTCTCAAGCAAGCCCGCCCCGACCTGATCACGGTTCTGGGGGGCGCCAACTGTGAAGGGGCTATGGGCCAGGCCACCCACCGCGAATTCCCCTGGGTAGACTACGTGGTCAGTGGCGAAGCCGACGAACTGGCCGGCCAGTTGTTTAGAACACTGCTGGAAGACCCCCAGCGCCCCCTGCCGGTCAGTGTGCTCACCCCGGCCCAACGCGGCCAGGCGCCCGGACGCAGCACGGTGGAACAACTGGACCAGGTTCCCGCGCCCAATTACGACGACTATTTTGCCTTGCTCGATAGCCTGGAAGTGGGCAAGCGCATCGAACCCGGTCTGCTGGTTGAGAGTTCGCGCGGGTGCTGGTGGGGCGCCCGCCATCACTGCACTTTTTGTGGACTGAACGGAACCGGAATGGGCTATCGTTCCAAATCGGCCGAACGGGCTCTGGGCGACTTTACTCAGTTGCAGGAGCGCTATGGCAGTAACCGCTTTGAGGTGGTCGACAACATCCTGGACATGCGCTATTTCCAGACGGTGCTGCCTCAGCTAGAAGAGCGCAATCTCAATATTTTCTATGAAACCAAGGCCAACCTGAAGCGCGAACACGTGGCTCAGTTGGCCCGCTCGGGAGTGCGCTGGATTCAGCCTGGAATCGAAAGCATGCACGACGAGATTTTGCGCCACATCGAAAAAGGCTCAACAGCCCTTACCAATGTGCAACTGCTCAAATGGACGCGCGAATTTGGAGTGCGCGTGAGCTGGAACTTTCTGTCCGGATTTCCGGGCGAAAAGGACGAGTGGTATGCCGAGATGGCCTCATGGCTGCCTTGGATTTCCCACCTGCAGCCGCCCCAGGAGCAAAGCCCCAACCCGCACTGGACCTGGCGGGTGACCCAAATCCGTTACGAGCGCTTTAGCCCCTACCATGTGCGCCCGGCCGACTTTGGCTTGCGACTGTCGCCCAATCGCTACTACTCCTACGTTTACCCCTTGGAAGAAGAGAGTCTGGCGGAACTGGCCTACTTCTTTGAAGACCGCGAGGCACTGCAGTATCCCCGCACCGGCGATCGTCCCGACGAGCACAGCCGACCCGGTCGCCAGGCTCTGGAGCGGTGGGTGGACCACTGGATTCGCATTTTTTGGCAAGGTCTGCCACTGATCTTGAGTATGAGTGACCAGGACGGGAAATTGCTTATCATTGACACGCGCCCGTGCGCGCTCCAGCGTTTTGTTACTCTGGAAGGGGCCGAGCGAGAGCTGTATCTGGCCTGCGACAGCCCACAAACAGCGGCGTCCGCGGGCTCGCCGGAGATTTTGCGGCGACTGGTCGATCGCAAACTGATGTTGCACCTAAACGGCCGCTACCTGTCCCTGGCGGTGCGCGGCGAGCTGCCGGCCATGCCGCGCAACTGGGAGTTTCCGGGCGGCTGCATGGATGTAGAACCAGGTTTTGTGAGTAAGCGGTTAGCCATATCCCGAAAGTGACAGGTAGACGTCCTGGGGGTGTTGGGATAAACTATCGACGTGAATACGGCCCAAAACATTGATCTGGTTTCCGTTGAAGATTACCTCGTGGCTGAGTTGGCTTCGCCAATCAAGCACGAGTATCTTGGTGGGGTCCTGTATGCCATGTCGGGTGGCCGCAACCGCCACAATCAGATCGCTACCAATGCACTGGTGAGTCTGGGCGGACAACTGCGAGGTCAGATCTGCCGGCCTTTCAATTCGGACACAAAAATTCGCATCCGGTTACCCAACCATCTTCGCTTCTATTATCCTGATCTGTCCGTGGTTTGTCGGCCAAACTCCCCTGAAGAAACGTTTCAAGACGACCCGGTGGTAGTGGTCGAGGTGCTGTCGAAGTCCACCCGCCGGGTCGATGAAGGGGAGAAGAAGGAGGCCTATCTCGCCATCCCTTCGCTCTGCGCCTACTTGCTGGTGGAACAAGAGTCCGCCACTGTGGTTAGCTTCCGACGCACCGACCAGGGCTTCTTGCGACAGGTTTTTCGGGGGTTGGAATCGGTGATCCCCTTGCCGGAAATCGGGGCAAACCTGCCGTTGGGGGAACTCTACGACGGGATCGAGTTGGCTTAGCGGCAGGTCAGACTTCCTGGCAGTCCGGTGTCGCGAATGGGCAGAATTCCGGAATGGGCCGGGAGCGCAGGTGGTCGAAGTCGTAGCGCACCCCCAGATGCCTGGCGGGCAAATCGGGATCCCACTTGGCTCGGAAGCGGTCGTAGTCGGCCTGAATCAACTGATTGCGATGGGCCAGCACCGATTCCCAACTCAACTGCTGGCGGGCGCATTCATCTTTGACATGACCGGCTCCCTCGTGATGAAGCCAGGCTCCCTTGGCGCAAACCAGGCGGTAGCCGGCGCGCTGGGCCCGCAGTCCGTAATCGAAGTCGCTGTAGTATCCAAAAAACTGGGGGTCGAAGCCGCCCAGGTGGGCCACCGCCGAGGCGCGCAAGAGCACCGCATCGCCCGAGAAGAGACAGTCCTCCACATAGGCGAGCCCGTGATGGGCGCTGACATAAGCCGAAAAAGCGAGAATGTCTTCGTAACCCCGTTGAGGGAAGGGCGGCACGACCCGATGCTCGGGAAAGCTGTCGGTATACTGAGACGTGCCGCGCACACAAGCGATGTCGTCGGCCAGGCCGAGCACCCCCAACATTGCGTTGAGGAAGAAGGGCGTTACCTGCATGTCGTTGGAGAGAAAGAAGATCCGCTCGCCCAGCGAGCGAGCCAGAGCCACATTGAAGACTCCCGTGTAGTGGCCACGCCGTGTGAGTCGATAGATGCGAACGGGCCAGGCCACCTTGCCGCGAAAATCCTCAAAAATTCGACACAGACTATCGTCACTGCTATGGTCGTCGACCAACAACACTTCAAGGGAGCCAGGAAAGCTGCGCAGAGTGAAGACCAACGAGCCCAGACACAAACGGGTCAGCGCGGCCGAATCTCGAGCCGGCACCACCACCGAGAGGTCAGGCCTGGACAAGGGACTTCAACGGGGGAGCCAGCATCCGCTGACAGAGCTCACGCACTCGAGGCGAGAGAGGTTCCCACAGTTGTCGAAGCCCATCCTGGCCCCCAATTTCCTCCAAGTCGCGGTCGCCCACCGTGTCGGCGTTCCGTGCCAGGAAGGACTCCAGGGTACCCTGTCGGGCCGCCTCTTTAAAGCGGGTCATCAGTTCGATGAGACGCGACGCTCGCCACCAGAAGGTAACCGACATACTGATCTCCAGCGAACGGACGTAATGCCAGTGGTGGGCCGGAATAAACACCACATCGCCAGGGCCCACCTCGGTTTCGTGGAGGGTAGCCCCGGTGAAAAGGGGAAACTTCTCAGGGTCGTAGGAGTCCAACAAGACCTCACTAAACAAGGGCTCGTCAGCCTTCTTGGGCAACGGGTACATGCAGCCATCATCGGCCGGCCCCACCAGCACCACCCGTTTGCGCCCCACCACCTGGGCCAGCAAATTGTGGTTTCCGTCGATGGGGACGTGATTGTCTTTGTGAAAATTGAGGCAGGTTCCCGAAGGTCCCACCCATACCAGCACCTGGCAATCTCGATCGGTGGGGCAATAGGGCGGGACGCAAATGGCCTCGGCCATACCGGGCAAGGAGTGGACAGAGAGGTGGTCCAGGTAGAGCCCATCCGAATCTCCACGGCGTATCCCCTCCAGGTAGTCGCTGACCAGCACCGAGCGGGTGCCGGCCAGAGCATTGTTGCCCGACAGGACCAATTGACCGTAGCGCTGCTCAAACCAATCCAGGCTCCAACTGCCCCAAGAAGGCCATGGCTCCAGCAGACCGGTCATGACCACCGGGCGGCCCGGACGCAGAAACTGGCTCTCAAATTGCTCAGGAGTGGGGGCGGAAATCCGTGGAATCTGCACGAATTTGCCTTTCGAATGGGCGCAGGGCCACTCCTCCCCACGCCCGAAGCCGGGGGCCATGCCGTGCCCGGTGGACTTTGCCCAGGACCCAATCGCCAGCCTGCGAGCCCTGGCCGCCCAACAGGGTGCGCTGGCCGAGTTTTGGGTGGCCGACCAGCGAGTCTACCTGGCCTCGGCCCCCGATCTGATCCAACGAGCTCTGACCTGCAAACAATTGCCCAAGCGCCAGGGGCGCGGGGCTGCCACCTGCTTGCTGGGACAGGGTTTGATGACCAGCCAGGGCGATCTCAATCGCTGCCAGCGGCGCCGGCTGCGCCCCTTATTCAGTCCCTCGGCCCAGGCGACCTGGCCCCACATTGTGCACGAAGAAACCGAGGCTTTGTGCCAGTGCTGGCGGCCCGGGCAAGTGCTGGACAGCGTGGCCGAATTGGGCCGCCTGAGTCTGGCCGTTGCCTGTCGCTGCCTGCTGGGTCAGCGCCTGCCCGAAGAAACGATGCTGCTGGAAAGCCTGGAGGAGATCCTCAACGCGGGCCATCGCCCGGCTCTCTTGCAGACCATTCGAACGCGCCTGGATGGGCTGGCCAATCGGCTGCTGCAAACGGGCCAGGGGCCCTTGATTGAGCGCCTGT
Organism: bacterium; assembly: GCA_018780265.1. Lineage (GTDB taxonomy): Bacteria > Vulcanimicrobiota > Xenobia > Xenobiales > JADMJV01 > JADMJV01. The sequence continues at coordinate 22,634 of JADMJV010000040.1, read as the reverse complement.
TGAATCTCCCTATCGACGACGAATTACGTCGCGACGAAATCATCACAATGCTACTGGGTGCGCACGAAACCACGGCTGTGACCATGGCCTGGTGTATGCGCTTGCTGGCCCTGCACCCCAGCGTGGACGCGGCCAGCCAGGCCCGAGCGGTAGTCGCCGAGGCGCTGCGCCTCTATCCGCCGGGTTGGATCATCGCCCGCCAGGTAGACGCTCCCGTACACCTGGGAGAATTTCGCCTGGAGGGTCCGGCCACATTGCTGATGAGTCCCATGGTGACCCACTATCTGGCCGAAGTTTGGCCCGAGCCGGAGTGCTTTCGGCCCCAGCGTTTTGCCCAGGGCAAACCGCCAGCGGGCAGCTATTTCCCCTTTGGGGGCGGAGATCGGGTTTGTATTGGCGAGAGCATGGCCTGGCTGGAGGCCACCCAGGCCATTTCGATCATGGCGGCTCGCTGGCGCCTGGTTCCCGTGGATTCGGGCCCGGTGAAGCTTCGCCCGCTGGCGGCTCTGCGGCCGGCATGCGGCCTGCCGGCTCGGGTTGAACGGCGCCCTGATAAGGCTTGCGGGGAACCACCAGGCGCTGAGGACGAAGCTGGGCTGCCCGTGCAAAAAGCGAGAAGCTGCGACTGACCATGGTGGTGACGTCCCGCACCGAAGCCATAAAGGTCTCCAGTTCGCGGGTTCGTTCCGCCTCCACCAGTTGCACCTTTCGGTCCCGATCAGACGGGTAAAAGCGCAAGTAAAAAAGCGGATCACCACGACGAATCAGAATGGGCCTTTGCAAATCGATCCACTGAAAGGAGAAATTGAGCTGGCGGGGCCAGACATCAATGGGGAATCGCCCCCCGTAAAGAAGAATGGGCAATTGGGTGCTCACCGGCGAGTAAAAGGCGGGACATTGCTCGACATAGACCGACTCGTCGCTGACAAACATGTAGGGCAGATTGAGCTGTAGAGTGGGATAGTCGGCGTTCTCCCAGATGGAGGGCGGCATGATGGTGAGGACACGTTGGAGCGTTTGCCCGCCCAACACCTTGTCGCCACCTTCAACCGGAGGAACGTCGTAGAAGAACTCGGCTCCTGGCTTAAAATGAGTGCAGCGCAAGCTGAGCGTGACCGGAGAGCGAACCACATAGTAGTGGCGGGCCAGATCGGCTATGGCCGGACAATCGGCCGCGCCGCCCCCGCGCGGCTTGGGACCCGGCCACTCGAGGCGCTCCGGGGGAAAATACACGACCGCCGACAGGTCCTCAGAAAAGAGCCAGCCGACTACGGCGGGCTTGCGTGCCCCGGCCATTTAGACCAGAAAGTCCATCAGATTGGGGGCCTGTGCCGGGGCCCCTCGCATCCAATTCCAGAGGCGACGGCGCCACTCCCACTCGGCCAGGTAATCCGAACAGAAGGAACGGACGGGACCGACAAACTCGCGCACTTTGCTCATAAACAGGTCACCCGCGCTATCGGGGTTGTGACGCCAGCAAGCTGCTACCGGCTCATCGGGACGCGTGAACATGAATTTGATCATGTAGCGTGACTTGGTGGACCGATTGAGACTGCGCGCGTGCCACAGATCAGGGTGCATGACAACCATAGTGCCGGCCGGGCCGGCAAAATTCTTCTGGCCACGGATATTGGCGTAAGAAGTCATGCGGTCCATGGGGGCATCGCGAAACTGAGTGCCCGGCACCAGGATGGTGGGACCCATGGTCAGATCGACGTCCTGTGGGTAATAAAACAACACCAGACCGCGCAGCATATGGTCGGGAGTGGCTGCATCCACATGCCAGCCCTGCGATTGCGAGCCCGGCTGATTGTTGTAAAAATGGCGACGTGGATGAAGCTGATAGCCGGGCCCTAGCAAACTCCGTACGACCCCCTGTACCTGAGGATGACGCACCACCTCCAGCAGTTCGGGAACTTCTTCGGTGATGCGGCTGCCGGGATTGTGGGAGATCTTAGACAGGCTGGCGCATACGCTTTCGTGGAAGCCCTCCGGAAAAGCGAACTTCATGGTGAGCCAACCGTGGTTGATAAAGTGAACGATCCATTGATCTTCGAGCAACAATTCAGGCAACATCGGCTTCCAGCTTTTCCAAGACAAACTCGTAACCCAGCATATCCATCCGCCCCTCCCGGTAGGGGCCGCGATGATCCGGAAAATGAATCACCCTCCAGCCGTCGGCGATGGCATCCATCACGCATTGATAGGGCAACTCGGGGGCCTGTGGATCGATTTGACAAAGCGATCCGCTGACTTCATGAAGGGTGGTGGCCACTACCAGAGCCCGCACGGTGGGCTGCAAGGCGTAAATATAGAGCAAACGCTGGCGACGCTGCTGCAAGGTGGCCTCCTGCAACAATTGCAAGTCTTGGGCGTCAAACTCGCCCGCCGACAGACGCTGCTGGGCCCGCTCAAATAACTCTCTAAGGCTACGACTCATGGGGCGCGCCTTCGGCTTGAACCTCCGCCAACCCCTGCTTACTTGGGCTGCTCCGGGTAGGCGATATCGGGTTTGGTCTGCTGCAGCAGTTTATATTTCTTGAAGCTCTTGGGACACCATACCGGGATGGTACAGTTGGGATCGGTGCGAGGGATCTTTTGCTCCGGCGGCACGACTTTATTGACTCCCTCGATCAAACTGGAGATGCACGAGTTGGTAACCGGGTGATAGATGTCCTTGCCGTGGTCCTGGCCCGACACTTGCAGGCGTTCCTTGAGGAGAGCCACTTTCTGGTGCTGATGGAGTTCCAGCTTGTAGAGCTCCAAGGGGTAGTGGTTGTGCAGAGTGACCTTCTCGATCGAGTCGGTCCAGGTTCCCAGTTGATAAAGAACCGGTTGGGGTTGCTGGCCGCCCGGCGTCCAGGGCTCGCCCTGATAGAAGCGGGGCTCCACGGAAAGGACCAGCCCCGAGTCAGAGTGCCCCTGGCCGTCGGTGACGGGGGCGTCTGGTCGAAATTTGAAATGGAGTTGGGCGTGGCCAGGCTGGCCTCCCGGCTTATCGGAGAAGGGCTCAATGCCCAGGTAGACGTCCTGCACGGCCTCCGAGGTAACAAACGCATCGCCAAAGACACCCAGCTCTTGCGTGGAGCCGTCGGCGTTGTTGACGATATCCCAGCGCACTCCCTGCATGTGGAAACGTCCGTCTGGGGTTTGGCCGGCCAGACTGGCGGGGCTCTGCAGGGCAGACCATGGCTTAGGCTGCGCGACCGTGGTAAGCATAACAAGAGAATACCCACCACACCTGGTCGGGTCATTGCAAATTTGTTTACGGCTCGAGAAGTTGAAGCAGTTTGCGGCCCAGGCCTTCGGCCGGAGGGCCCTCCAGGCCCATCTGCTCCTGGGCGGCCTTGTGCAGGTAGTCTGTCACCTCCGTTTGAGAGGCTCCCCGAGCCAGCAGGCTACATACCCGAGCAGCATAGACATCGTACTCGTCGCGGGGTCCCCCGGGGTAAACTCCGATGGGATCCCACTCGGTGAGCAATAGGTGGGCCACCTTCCTTTGCAGGGTTCGCAACCATCTTGCTCGATTCACACGCAGAGTATAGGCACTCACGGCTCCATTCAGCAAGAGACAACTTTCGTCGCACCGCTTAAAAATGCCTGATTTTTGACAGAATTCGTCACCGGCATACCCCTTGCGTTTTCTTTTCGACGTGATATAGTTCGGCCGACAGTTAGTGTAAGGAAGACAAGATGTATGTCGAAGATTTCAACTTCTCCTCGAATGACAGAATTTGACACTCACCTCTGGAGTGCGAGCAAGCATTGCCGCTGCTATCAAAAGCTGGGAGCGCATCTTGTTGAATTGGACGGCGTTGCCGGCGTTCATTTCGGGGTCTGGGCTCCCAACGCTCTGGCCATCCACGTGGTAGGTGAGTTTAACGGATGGGACAAAAGTCGTCACTCACTACACCACTTTGACCCGGGCACGGGAATCTGGAGTGGATTTATCCCTGGAGTGCAGGTGGGTCAGGCCTATAAGTATAGCGTGCGCACCCGGCAGGGGGTCATGGATCATTGCGACCCCTACGGATTCTGGTCGGAACTGCGCCCCAGCAACGCCAGTCGGGTCTGGGACCTGAACCAATACGCCTGGAACGACTCTGCCTGGTTATCCGAGCGCAAACACAAAGACCTGCGCCGCAGTCCCATCTCGGTCTACGAGGTTCACCTGGGATCGTGGATGCGCCGTCTCAACGGAGACTGGATGAGCTATCGTGAACTGGCCGTCCATCTGGTCAATCACGTCCAGCAACTGGGCGTCACTCACGTGGAGTTGCTGCCCGTGACGGAGCACCCCTTTGATGGTTCTTGGGGTTACCAGACCACCGGCTACTTCGCTCCCACCAGCCGTTTTGGTAATCCCGATGATTTCCGTTACCTGATTGACACCCTGCACCAGGCTGGCGTGGGCGTGATTCTGGACTGGGTCCCGGCCCACTTCCCCAAGGACGGCCACGGTCTGGCCTACTTTGACGGGACCCATCTCTACGAGCACGCCGACCCTCGTCAGGGATTTCACCCCGACTGGGGCACCCTCATTTTCAACTATGGACGAAACGAGGTGCGCAACTTCCTGATTAGCAGCGCTCTCTTCTGGATTGACCAGTACCACATCGATGGACTGCGCGTGGACGCGGTGGCCTCCATGCTCTACCTGGACTATGGACGTGAGAACGGACAGTGGGTCCCCAATCCGATGGGTGGGCGTGACAATCTGGATGCCATTCACTTTCTGCGCGAAATGAACTCTACCCTCAGCCGCGAGTACCCCGATGTGTTCACGGTGGCCGAGGAATCCACCTCGTTCCCCAAAATCACCCATCCCGTGGAGGAAGGCGGCCTGGGCTTCACCTTCAAATGGAACATGGGCTGGATGCACGACAGTCTGGAGTACTTCCGGAAAGACCCCCTCTACCGGAACTTCCACCACAACAAACTGACCTTTGGCATGCTCTACCAATACACCGAGCAATATATGCTGCCCTTCTCGCACGACGAGGTGGTCCATTTGAAGAAATCGATGCTCGACAAAATGCCTGGCGACGTGTGGCAGAAGCGGGCCAATCTGCGCTCTCTGTTTGGGACCATGATGGGCTATCCGGGCAAGAAACTGCTCTTTATGGGTAGTGAGTTTGGCCAGTGGCGAGAGTGGAGTGAAGAGCGCGCCCTGGACTGGGAACTGTTGGGTTCGGAAAGCCACCGCAATCTGATGCACTGGACCTCGGCTCTGCTTAACCTGTATCGCAACAGCCCTTGCCTCTACGAAGGCGACGGCAACCCCAAGGGATTTCGCTGGCTGGACTGCGACGACGCCGATCACAACTTGCTGGTCTATCTGCGCGAAACCGAGAGCACCCCGCAATCCCTGATGTTCGTGTGCAACTTCACGCCGGTAGTGCGCCACAGTCGCCTGCAACTGCCCTGGGAAGGGGAATGGGAGCTGGTTCTCAATTCGGACGACCTGCCGTTTGGCGGGAGCGGGGTGCAGCCCTGCGCCAGCAAGATTGCCAGCGAAGCCGTCCACCACCGGGGCCAGGATCAGTCGGTCCTGGTGACCCTGCCGCCGCTGGCCACCTTTATATTGAAGGGATCGCGTCCGCCCTTAATCTCCCAGGCGAAACTGCACCCGACTGACCCCCTCGTCCATACGAACCACCTCGGCCAGCCCCCTCAGATGGGCCTCCACCAGCCAAAAATGGGCCGGCAGTGAAGGGCGCTGTGGGTGGCCCTGATACAGATGCACCTTGTCGGCCGCCGACAATTTCTGCCAGAGCCGCTCCCCTTGAGGGTGTTGAGCGCCCGGCCGGGCGCTCAAGGTCACGTCCAGCCGGATCTGCAGCACCGGCTGTTCGCGCAACAGGCACAACTGACCGCGAGATTCCTGGCTAATTTGCTTCAGCGTGCCGTGTTCAGCGTGACAGCCAAAGGTCGTCGCCCCTTGCAGCCAGTTAAAGGCCAGCAAACGGACGGTGCGGACCTGAGGCCCCCTGAGGGCGTCCCATGTCGCCAGCCAGATCCAGGGAAAGGGCTTCCCCTGGGTCACCTCGTGCAGGGCGCTCAGCAGAGGTTCAGGCGGCTTCAAGGGCCCGGCTCTTTAGTGACGCTTTCGAATCAGCACCAGCGGAGTCATTTCGGCCGCGTTGCCCTGAGGGTTGGGCTTGAGGGCCTCCACCACTTCGGCACTACGAGACAGATCGCTGATGTGAAAGATATCCACCTTGCCCAGGTCGTTGGCGTCCACGATGGCGCATTCAAGGCCGGTTTTCTCCTTGACTTCAGCCACCAGTCGGTCGCCGTCGGCCGGCCCCATCACCACGTATTTGTCAAAGGGCGGCAGGGTGCCGGTGCAGTCGTCGATGGCGGCCACACCGCGCCCGGCCAATCGATAAAAGTCGCCATCTCGGCGGGTCACCTTGCCCAGAATGCCGGCCACCGTGGCCAATAAGATGCGCGCCACTCCCACTTCGCGCATGGCCATTTCCATAGCGTAGGGAGAACTCAAGCTCGAGTGCATACCAAAGAGAACGTTCAGTTGACAGGCCAACCAGCTAGGACGCACATCCTCGCAATAGACCATGCGATTTTGCATGATGGCCACCACGGTTTCGGCCAGCACCACCATGTCGCCCGGTTGGGCCACCGGAGAGGCATATTGTTGGACGATGTCCAGTATGCTCTCTCCCGGACGGATCAGGTGAGTGCGCAAGGGGACCACGGTGGCTTCCGGGTCGATGGGCGCCTTGGGTTTACCGGGCGGAGGCGCCGGCTCTGGTTGTTTTTCCTGGAGCACCTCAAAGGTGCCCACCGGTAGACAAAGTTCCAGCCTGCAGTAGTTCATCGGAGTACGACAATAATACTTGTAGTGAATGTCGAAGCGGACCTGGGCCATTTCGGCCAATTTCTTGGCGATACCTTCGCTTGAGGTGACGTGCAGGCGAATCTCCAACACGCTTTCCTTGCCCGCCGAAATGATGTAGCCTTCCCAATAACCATCGGCACGGGGGCAGTCCAGGTTGACCAGGCGGCACACGGGTTGCAGATCGCTGTAGCGGTTTCCCGCCGGTTGCAACACCGCGTTGGCGTCGATAATCAGCGCTTGCTGGCGGCCGGCATTCTTCATGGGAAGACGGCAGGTCAGCAAGGCGTGCTGGTTGCCCGGATAATAGTAGATCTGCGCCTGACCAACCAGTTCAGGTCGCATGACGATGCGCGCATCGCCTACCTTTTTTTTCCAGGCTTTTAAGCCCAGGTAACCCAGGGCCAGGGGCGCGGCCCAAGAGAATAGAGACATGGGGTCCTCCGGAAGGAAGGCGCCTTTTGAAGGCAAATATGCTCCCTCGTTTTGGGGGACCTTCGTCGGATCCTGCTGCAGGCCGAAAATGGGTTGCACGGCGAACAAGGTCTTACCCTGGCGAAAGAACGAACTTATAGACAAGTCGGTATCAGTGCAAATTCGTGGTTAAACTATATGGCAGCTACAACTCCCGTTTTTTTGCGTGCCTGACTCCCAGTGAGGTTCGGCTCTACCGTGGTATTGCAGCCGGCGGGGACTACTCCCACGCCAATGAGGCTCAACTGGTGGTTTCCCGAGCCATGGACGAGAGCCTGGGCCTGGATTTGATTCGGGTCAGCAATCAAGGCGATCTGTTTTTTCTCGGAAAAAAAGGGCTGTTTCGCCTGCGCAACGACCGCCAGGCCAAGCTGGAAATCGTCAACGACGCGCTTTGCGCCCTGGCTCGTGGCGAAGAGCCCGGTCGACTGGGTCAGGTGATGGTGGATGCTGACGGCCGCGAAGTCTGTTTTGAGGTCATCACTCCCGACGGCGGCATCAAAGACCGCTTTCGCAAATTGTTGGGCGGCAAGAAGTCGGGAGGGGACTCTCTCAATGCTCACCAGGTGGTCTATCTCAACCTGGGCAACCAGCGGCCGCTCAATTTTCCCGCCACCCTCATCGATTCTCGGCGCGAATACGCGTTCCGCTGGAGTATTTCACCATCAGGTCGATTTTTGGTCCAGGCGCGTCCCGAGAAAAAGAACTACCACCTGGACGTCATTGACGTCACCGATGAGAGCATCATCGCCGACTTTCAGATGGCTCTGGCTCCCATTCACGACTTGTGGGTCAATGACGCCGGTGTCATGATGGTTGACGTCCGCCAGGTGGGCGAGGAAAAGCTTATTCTGGCTCTGCCTGACGGAGTCACGCGCCACTCCTTTTGTCCTCCCCCCAGCTACCGGGTGGTTCACCTGGGACCTTTGCACGTGGGCTGTATCCTGGAGGCCCAACGACGGCTACAAATTTTTGACTACTCTGGACATCGGGTGGCCGACGTCGACTATCAACCGCTGCGTCAGATGGGCGTCGAATTTCACTTTAGCTTCAATGACCGTGGCCAGATCGATGTGCTCTGCTGGCAGGCCAACACACTGCACCTCCAGCACGCCGATATGAAGTCGATCGTGGTCGATGCCAAACGATGGGACCTGTCAGCCCGTCAGCAGCAGGCCGATCAAGAGCACCAACTGATTCAAGAAGCCACCTCGCAACACATGCAAGAGCGCAAGCGCGTGGAGGACTTTCAACTCAGTCGACAACTGCTCGATGCGGTTCAATCCGAGACTCCGGGAGCAGCCTTGCCCCGCCTCGGCGCCCCCGTCCCATTGCCTCCACCCATTTCCAATATTAGCGCTATTCCTGCCATACCCGGCGTGCCCGAGGTTCCCACCGGCGTAACCGAGCTCCCCCCCTGGATGGCCGGACTCTCCAGTGCCCCCCCGATTCCCGGCTCGCCCGTGCCGGGTGTGCCAGGCGTGCCGCCCGCCCCGGCCAGCCCTCCTCTGCCACCCGCCATAGTGGATAGAAATTCGCCCCCCAACCTGCCCTCCCGACCCAGCACCGCGTCCCCTCCTCCACTCCCCTTCCTGCGTGGTAACGCACCCATGCCACCGCCAGATACCGAGACCGACAAGGTCACTCCGTCCCAACCCATCCAGCCGCCGGCGCCACCGCCACCGCCCCCCCCGATTCCGGCTCCCACCGCTCCCACCTCGACGCCGGAGTTTGCCAATATCGCCGCGGTTGATACCGAGCTAGAACGTCTGCGCATGACGTATATCGCCGGTGAGATCACGCGCGAGACTTATTACGCGCGCCGCGCCGACCTGGAGGCAGTGCGTCGATCCATGGCGACTCCGGCCGGACCTGCCGGTGCGTTAGGGCCTAAACGCCTCGATTTGGACATGGATAATCTACCCGAGCCCGCTCAGCAGCAACGGCCTGTGTTGCGGCGCAAACCCCAAGACCCCGGACTGTCTTTAGAACTCCCGCTACCCGGCGAAGATGACTGAGGGCCTGAGTCTACTCAGCCTTGCCCGACAAGACCTTGGTATAGCGCCCTTTGAGTCGCAACACCGGTTGCTCCAATCCATAAAACGACAGACTGGCCACGCCCACGGTTGCCGCAAGTCCCAGCCCGGCCACTGCCAGCGACGTCCAGACCGTTGGGAGAAAATCTGGACCCGGAAACCGGCCTTGATAGACGGCAAACTCCACCACCCGTAGCGCAAAAAAGTGATAGACATAAAGCCCGTAAGTCATACGGCCCAACCAGACCAGTAGCGGGTGGGCCAACCACCGGGTATCAAAGCTGTTGACCACCACCAGCATACAGGAAAAGGCCACCACGCCCTGACCCATCGAAGCCAGCACCGAGGTGGGGGCACCAAAAAAGTAGCGCGACAGTAACACCAACGACAGCAAGGCGAAGATCAGCCAGCGCCGGTTGCCAAAGCGGGACAACAGGGGAGTCTCGTAGACGGCCAGCAGCGCCCCCAGCGCAAACGTGTCCAGGTGAAAAAAACTGTTACAGGCAAAACCCATAGCGTTGATGGTAACAAAGCGAAAATCCTGACTGCCCGCCCAGCCATGGGCCATAGCCCCGCGCACCAGCCAGGCCAACGGAATCAGGGCCCAAAACAGGCGCACCCTGAAGCTGCGCGACAGTCGAAACAGCCATGGCCAGACCAGATAAAACTGCTCTTCGACCGAAATGCTCCACAGGATCAACACACAATTGTGTAACCGCCCCAAATATGCCATGACCCAATTGCCCAAAAACAGACAAAAGCCCAACAGGGTATTGCTGTTCATCGGCTGATTGAAAGGCGTCACCCACAGTTGCAGCACCAATAGCGACAAGAAATACACCGGCCAGATTCGCAAGGCCCGCCGAGCGTAAAAATGGCCCACCGACACCTGGCCTCCGGTCGCATCCTCCTCCAGGAGCAGCAGTTTCGTGATTAGGAACGAGCTCAGGCTAAAAAACAGCGATACGCCCAAGGGTCCAAATCGATTGAGAGCGATCACGTAGTGGGCCAGCTCTCGTGAATAGGGCAGCACGGCCTTGGCCAGCGAGGCGAATACCGACGTGTGGCACACGAAGACGGCCAGAAAGGCGAAGAACCTCAATCCATCCAGCTCGGGCCGGTAAAAGCGAAATTTTTTTAGAGGTCCGGGCTCTCGGTTTGGCACCAAAAGGCCGTTCGGCGAGCCCCCTGGCTTGTCCCGTCCAAGTTCTCCCACACTGTTACCGATCCAGCACCCGGTAAAGTCTCTCAAAGTCAAACCCCAGCGGGTCGGATTTGCGGCCTACCGGCCGGGCGATACTGGCGTGCGACACTATGCGCCCATCGGGCACCGACCAACGGCTGCGCAGGTCCTGAATGATGCGGGCCAGGGCCGCAACCTGGGCGTTCGGGTAGGGGTCTTTTCCGTCGTTGAGATTGATCAGTTCGACCCCCACACTAAAGTCGTTCACCCCCGGGCGGCCTTCCAGTTCGGATACCCCGGCGTGCCAGGCACTGGCCCGTTCGTCCACCATCTGCACGATGGTTCCATCCCGGTCAACCACGTAGTGGGCTGAAACGCGACGAATTTTGTCATCTAAAAAGGCTCGCTGGGTGGCCTCCATGGTGTTGATGACGGTGGCGTGCACTACCACCGTGTCAATGGTGTCTCCCTTCGACCGAACGTCCCAATTGGGCGAGGCCACAAAGGTCACCCCCGGCAGCCCACGCGGGGCCAGGCCCGAGTGAGCCAGTACAAACCTGCGCACGGACTTTTGCAGCGGGTCGTTGTCTCTATCGATGGCCCCGCCTACGCTGCGCGTCTCCGCCTCGACCCCGGCGGCCCGGGCTTGCTTGACCCAGGCCTCGCAGGCAGTGGCCTGCGGCTCTCGGGGCAGCAGTAGCAGTGGTCCCCATTTTGCCGACGGCGGCGGCCAACTGGAATCTAAAAAGGGGGCGATCAGCACACAGCCTGCTACATCGCCAGCATCCACCTGCGTCGAAAGCAGCCCCCGCGCGCTGCCATCCAGACTGACCACGACACATCCCGCTCCCAACTCCCGCCGAGCCCAGGCCAGTTTTTCCTCCAGATCCTCGACCCTGGCCGCCTGCACCAGCAAGCAGTCGAACCCCAAATCCTGCAAAGCTTCCGCCTCCGACTCGCCGGCCTGCTCCGCCAGCAAAATCACCCGCCCCAGCCTCTCCCCCGTGGCCTCGAACAGGCGTGAGTCCTCCCCCTCAGCCCGGCCACTCACCGCCAGCCCGAATAGACATGCCACCGCCCCCACTCCAAAAACGCGCCGCCCAATCCTCATCCTGTCCCCATTTCGGGCCTCCCACGCCAGATCCCCTGGCCAGGCAATGGCGCACTCTGCTTAGGTATAGGATCTTGGTCACAAAAGGGGGCCCGGAATCACGATTCCTTCACGCTTCCGAGACCGTTGCCGTCTAGTGTGAAAACACAATCCATCGATCAGGGGAGGCCCATTATGCAGATTTCTACCCACAACCGTCAGCCATCCGTTGGCACGCTCTCGATCCCGACCAGGGCGCAGGTCAGCGACAACCCTATCGATCGGCTCCCTGACCTGGCCACCCTTGAAGCTCGCGCCAGTGAGGTCACGATGACCACGCCAATGCCTGAGACCCCCTCCGCACCATCGCAGGGCCGGAAGGCGGCCTTGTTGGCACTGGGGCTTGGAACGGCCCTGGTGGCGGCCGCACCTTCGGCCCATGCCTATGGATACGGGTATCACCACCACTACGACAACTACAACTATGGTGGTGGCGATACCAGCGCCATTATCGGAGGTGCCATCGTCGGCGCCATCATCGGCGGAATCATGCAGCAGCAAGCGCCTCCCGTCTACTACCCACCCCAGCCGGTCTACCAGACCCCTTTCTACGACGGCTACAACCGACTGATCTGCCCCACTCAGCACGGCGGCTGGTACGTGTCTCCCGACAATGTGCGCTGCTGGTAGCTGGATTTCATAAGTTTTTCACATCCCTACGATAAGGTCGCAGCATCATGAAGATCCAAGCCAGCCCCTGGAGTAACCTGCAAAGCCCGGCCACGCGCCTGCAGACCCTTGCCAATGACACTCTTCATGTGGACAAGGTCCGATGGGGGTTGAACGAAGAGGGCAAGCCGCCGGACTGGACGGGTCGGTTTTCCGATGCCACCCTCGATCCCGGAGCCGTCAAAAATGTCTATATTGGGGTGAAGCCCTTTGCGCCCACCGCCCTGGCCGCTCACACTACTCTGATTTTTGAGATGGATGAGAAGCATCCGATCAGCAATGCTCAGGGGCAAAAGGACCCTGCTCTGGTGCTCTCAATGGAAGCCCGCCTACGCCAGGGCGAGGACTATTCGATGAAGGAGACCTTGAAGGGCACCTATCCGGTGGTCTACCAGTTGCAGACCTGGACCGACCTGGTGCAGAAGAGCACGCGCCGCGAGGCCCTACAACAGATTCGCTATAAACTGGATCTGAATGCCCAACAAAAGGAACAGCTTCTGCGCAATACTTTGAAAAAAGCCTGTTCCCCGTACCCCAGTGAACGCTACAATCTGTTGACCCACTCCTGCCACACGGCTGTGATTGATCTGGTCAACTCGGTGCAACCCGAAGAGAAGCAAATCGAGCGCTGGGTCTTGCCCCACGTCTACAATCCGATGGCCCTGCTTCCTTCTGTCGGCGATGTGCTTTTTGCCGGACACGACTGGCTCACTCAGGACAACCGCTTGCTGGTGCCCCCCGACGAGCGACTTCACCCCCAGACCGCCCAGGGCCCCTCCCGGTGGGAGAAGGTGGGACGCTCCATGAGCGGTTCGGTGGCCTGGAAGCCCTTCTGCGCTCTGAGCGGGGCCTGCGCTGGCGCCGCCCTCGGCTCTACTCTGAATTCGATCCTGCCCGGTCCTCTGGGCATGGCCCTGGGCGGGGTTCTCGGAAGCGCTCTGACTTTGAGCCTGGGAGAGTCCGTTCGTCGGCGCAGCCATACCGATTACGTGCCGGCCGGCCAGTTCTTGCCCAACTAGACGACAGTTTCCGGCCAAGGCCCCGATTTATCGTGAGTTGATCAGGAAGCTGCTGAACATGGCGTCAATGTCGCGTCGAACACTAGAATTATTCAAATGAGTGGACTCCGCACCGACAAGGAATGTCTGATTTCGTCCCGTCACGCAGGTCACCAGGATGCCGGTGGTGTTGCTATTGTTGCTGCTATATTCAATTCGGGTGGCTGACAGTCCGCCGATTTTGGTTGCGGTTTGGGAGTTGACCCGGTTGTTTTGGCGATTGAGTTCCATGATCGAATCGTTGATCAGTTGCTGGGGGTTGCGGGCCGGGCCTACGCCCACTTCAAAGGTGCTCCCTTGGTGGTCAGACACTTTGAACACCATGTTGGGGCTGGGAGAGATGCGAACCCATCCGGGTTGGATATTGAGCCCAAAATTGTTCTGCCGATCATAAAACTGGTCCAGGCTAGAGGAGGGAGTAACCCCACCCGAATCAGGCTGAATCTGGTTGTCCGCGCCTCTTTCGGTTTTGAGAGATACCAGAGGGCTGTTGGCCGAGTCCATGACCGTGATGATCATGGGTTGGCCGCGCGGCACCTCTTGAGCGTCCATGGGGATGGAGAAGTTGCCGTTGCTGTCGACCCGTCCCTGGTTTTGAAAGCGCAGCATCACCCCGGAAAGCTGAGAAATAACGTCTTGCTTGGGATACTCCACCTGGACCGTGACCGTGGAGCCGGGAATTCCCCGACCATTCACGCTAAAACGCGACCCAAGAACGTTGCCCGGACCAAGGTTGGACACGCTCATCCCGGTGGGCTGAAATACCGGCGGCGGCGGCTTGACCGCTGTTGCCTGGGGGGTGGTGAAGGTCCAGTGAGTGGCAAACGTTTCCCGGTTTTGTCCCACCGCACTTACGTCCACCACGTGGTTGCCCGGCGGCAGATCCGAGGACGGGGTCCAGCGGATGGTCTGGCCGCTGGATGAATAGCTTACTTCCCGGCTGTGGTCGATCTGGTCCACCACAAAGCGCAAGGTACGCCGGTCGGGCGGCGAGGAAAACTGGGCCTGAAAATTGGGGCGCGCCGTTCCGGTCATCTGGGCGGGCATGGGCAGCAGGCTAAAGACCTGGCCGTCCTGCGGCGTGTTGTTGGGCGGGGGCGGGGGCGGGGCCGCGGTTCGGCGAGCTTGAGCCAGGGCGTCGTTGACCACTTGCTGGTCTCCCAAAATGAGCTTGCGCTCGGTGCGCAACTTGGCATCCCAGGTGCTGCGTTCGCCCCAGAATCGGCCTAGAGTTTCGGCGTCCTGGAAGGAGTAGGTTTCGGTGAACAGCCTCAGCTGTTGGGTCTGGTTCATGGCATCGCTGCGGGCCGTGGTCAATTTATGATCAAGATCCACGACCGACTGCCCTCCCGTGAGCACCGTCCTGCCCATAAAGGCTTTAGCCTGACTCACGGGTGCCCCCCAAAATAGAGCCAGCACACGCGCGTCCCAAAAAGAATATTTGCTGCTGGAGAAAGCGTTCATTTCTTGACTGGTCTGGCCGACGGTAAGGACTGCGCCTTGATTCACCCGGTTGGGCAGCGGCGCACCCAGGACCAAAGGGGCCGCCAGGATGACGGATGCGCCCAAAGTGCCGAATATTCTTTTCATCGTTACCCCCCGCAGGTGCCTTGATGGGCCTGAAGTGCGACTAATAGCCGGGGATCCCTGCCCGGGCCTTGATCCACCGACTCCTCTGCGCAGTAGACAGGGGCAGACTGTTCAGGAGGGCTTTGAGGCTCTGCAAGGTGGCTTCTTTCGGGGGCTGGGGAGAAACCGGTTTGGGCTCCGTAGCGCGGCGCAGGATGGCCACAAACAGGCTGGCAGCCTCCAGCAGGGGTTGGCTTTCTAGCCAGACCGGCAGCACCCGCACCTCAATAGTATTGCGGTCGGGCACGTTGCGCAGGCAGTTGACCAGATTGAAGTCACAGAATTTGGTCAGCTTGACGGCCTGCAATTGGGCCTGAGCCTCATCCCATGGCAGCCTGCGAAAATTGGCTTGCGTCACGGCTACATGCAATTCCGCGGGCCAGGCACCCAGTCGACGACAGCGGGGATTGGTCCCTATGACCTGCTTGAGGGTAGCCCCATAGGTCCACAAAATCTGGATCAAATTGGCCATAGCGCCGGCCGTCCGCAAGGAGGTGGCGTCAAAGTGCAGGTGGGTCGCCCCTTCCACGGGGGCCACAAAGCCCAGCGACCGAGCCAGAGTCAGCAACTCCTCCAACTGCTGATGGTGTCGGTCCTGCAGCGGTGCGGTGATCAATTCGCAGGGTCGTTCACGTTCCCCGGGCAGGGGGGCGGCGATGGCAACGGAGGCTCCGCCCCGGTCATTGACACGTACCATCCCTCCGGGACCGGGGCAGGCCCGCGTGCCAAAAAGTGTAGCGATGGGATCCAGCACCCGCTCACCGGGCTGCTGGGCGCTGGCCTGCTGCTGGATCAAGCGAAGCAGTCGCTCGTCGTCGCTGATAATCCGGTACCAGCCGGGCCGCGGCGGTGTGTCGCGGGCCAGGTCTTCTCGCAGGGTCAGGTCATCCACGCAACTGGCCACCCAGTTGTGGTCGGCGTTGAGAACCTCAAAACCCAGCGTCAGATTGTGAAAGACCGGGGTGCCCGGAACCAGGCTGGGTTCGGACTGGGGATGAAAGAAACGGCGTACCGACCCTCGGTGGGCAGCGGCGATGGCCATGGCCAGATCCTGTCGGGTTTTGCCCGGAGGCGCCAAAAGCTCAATCTCGACTCCAAGACGCCAATCGATTTGGGTCACTTCCATGGGCACGAGGTTGGCCAGGTGAGCCCCCCTCACCTGGTTTCGCACACGAGTTGTCCGTTTGGACATACCACGGACCCCAACCGGCAGGACATTTCACGAAGCTATCACGGCTTCCTAAGACTCGTGCCCTACCTTTACTGAGTAACCTCACACGCCACTAGGGAGTAACCAATCATGCAAATCCAAGCCAAGCCGCCCACGTCACCTCAGGCACGTATTTCTGGGGTCAATCCCAAGGCTACTTCTGGCCCTCTGGACACCATCGAGGATCTTTACACCAAAGCCAAGGCCGAACTCAAAGAAGATGGTTGGGTTTATGCCGCCGGAGCCGGACTCTTCGCTGGCATCGGCACCCTGGCCGGTGGAGTTGTGGGAGCTCCCGCCCTGGGCGCTCTCAAAGGTCTCCAGATCTTTACCCTCACCGCTGGCGGTGATGCGATCATGACCAACAAGACCTTTGAGAGCAAAATCTTCAACTGGTCTAATACGATGCCGGCCGAAGCAGGCACCCCTGACGATGTGGACTACCAGGACCCCAAAACAAATCGGCTATTCTATGCCAACCTGGCCACCAACGCCGCCGTTGTTCTCAGCGTGCCGGCCGCTATCGGGGCTGTCGCCTTCGGACTTCCGGGTGCTTTGGCAGTAGGTGCTCTGGCACTGGCCGCCGCGCCCTTTGCGCCACTCCTTTAGACCAGTAGCCTCCAAGGACCCACCTGCAAAGTGCGACGCCGTGGGGCTGGCTCGGGAGTCTCAAGGCCACCCGAGAAGCAGCGGTTCTAAGATGACAGATTAGTCACCCCTACGCAACTATTTCGGCTGCAGCTTGCTGTGACGGGACCAGAAGTCGATGGAGTCGAGCAGTTGATCGGCCGTGTAGTTGACCTGGGTGCCCCCGGCCTTGCCGCGCATGTTGCGCATCATGGTCACGGGGTCCATCGGTTCATTTTCCACCGGACTGGCGATGATGGTGACGATTTCCCAGTCGGTCATACGCGAGCGCTCGTCGTTCTTGGCCAGCGTGTCTTTCGAGTAAAGAATCACCTGAGCGAATTGGGCCGGCTGGGCCTCCCCGTTGGCGGTCACCCGCACGTAGGGTTCCTCCCCGTCGCGGCGACGATATTCCAGAGCCATTAACTCGGTGGTCGAGTCGACGGCAATGGTGGTGGTCATGAAACGAGCCGAAGGCATTGGCACGGCCACCACTTCGTCCAGGGTTGTGCGACCCACTCCCGGTCGCCGTTGCTCCCAGTTTTCTTGAACCAGGCCCAGCAATTCGGTCTGACTGCCCTGAAAGTACGAGTAACCGGTGCCTGGCTTGTGCCGACCCAGTGCGAAATCGCTCCAGGCCACCGAATCGCCGCCAGCAGTAAACACATCGGCCTTGGCCCCCTCCCGCGTTACCGGAGCATAAGGAGTGAGGCGGAGGGGCACTGGCCGCTGAAGGGTGACCTGCATGGTTCGACTATGACGCACTCTCCTGAAACAAGGCTGAAACCCGGATATCATAGGCATCGAAATGGCGGACCAGGAAGTAGTTGTGATGGTGGGCCTGCAGGCTGCGGGAAAAAGCACCTACTGCGCCCGCGTATTCGGCCTCAGTCATGAGGTCGTAAGCAAGGATCGGCTGCGCAACAACGGGCGCCCGCAACGCCGTCAAATGCGCCTGATCCAGGAGGCCCTGGAGCGGGGCCGGTCAGTGGTGGTGGACAATACCAATGCCTCTTGCCAGGACCGCGCTCCCCTCATCGAGATTGCACACCGCTTTGGCGCCCGGGTTCGGGCCGTCTATCTGGACACTCCCGTTCTTCTCTGTGACGAGCGCAACGCCCAACGCCCCGACAAGCAGCGCGTCCCGGAGGTGGGACTGTTTAGCACGCGCAAGATCTTTGTGGCCCCCTCTGTCGAGGAAGGATTTGACGAAGTCGAGGTGATTCGATCGTGAAGTTTGATGATTTTGAGAAATCCATGCGCGAGCTGGAGGCCTACCACAGCTTGCGGGCGCTACCCGGCGCCTGGATGATTTTGCGCATCGACGGGCGCAGCTTTTCCAAATTCACCGAAAGCAGCTTTGAAAAGCCGTTCGATGCGCGTTTTCATGAGGGCATGGTGGGAGCCAGCCAACGCCTGCTGCGCGAATTTTCCGCCCTGTACGCCTACACCGAAAGCGACGAAATATCTTTGCTGCTGCCCCGCGACAGCCGGCTCTTCGACCGTGAGGTGGAGAAGCTGGTCTCCCTCTCGGCCGGCCTGGCCAGCTCGTCGCTCACGCTCCATTTTCAGTGCGAAGTGCATTGCGACAGCCGACTCTGGGTGGGTCCTCGCAGCCAGCAGGTACTGGAGTATTTTCGCTGGCGCCAGAGCGATGCCAGCCGCTGCTGCCTCAATGGCTGGTGCTACTGGAAGCTGCGCCAAGCCGGCCAGAGCGCCAAAAAGGCCACTGCCCAGCTCAAAGGCCGATCCTTCGCCCAGAAAAACGAACTGCTCTTTCAGCACGGCATCAATTTCAACGACCTCCCCCGCTGGCAGCGCCGCGGCAGTGGTCTCTACTGGCAACATTATGAGAAGCCCGGCCACAACCCCCTGACCGGGGCCGCCACCACTACCACCCGCCGACGGATCTTTTGCGATGAACAACTGCCCATGGGCGACGGCTACGCGGAATTTATCCGCGAACGAATGTGTTAAGTAACGCTCGACCAGCGATCTGGTTCACGGCAGTTTTTCCAGCCGGCCACGCCCTACGAGTGGAGCTACCACTTCACGGACGCTGCACTAGGACCACTCGCCGTTGCGATCGATGCGCAGGTCGGTGACCCACTCTCCATCTCGGTTGATATGAGAAGGAGTCACCCATTCACCTTCTCGATTGATCCGGCTGCTGGCAGCCTTCCAGCGACTGATTTCGCCGGAAAATTCGCCATCTTGGGCGCAGCTACGGGATATGCAGTCTCCACCGGTGGTACTGGTCGTGGCCGAACCACGCGGAGTGGCGGCGGGAGCCGCCTTGGCGATGTTAGTGTTGGTGTTGATCATGGGAACCTCCTGTGAATTCTCTTTCCGGCACATCGTAGCCCCCTGCCCTGAATAATTCCTCAACAGCCACCCCAAAAGGCCTCCGGCCCCTCATCGTCCAAGCAGGACCGATGTCACTTTACGGTCGCTTTATACCCAAGGGTCCCAGCGGATTTGGCTACTCCTCGACCGCCGAGGAAGTCAGTGCCGGTCTGGACCTGCGTGGCAAAAACTACTTAATCACGGGTTCCAACTCTGGAATTGGGCGCGAAACCGCCCGCGTTCTGTCCGTACGCGGGGCCACGGTGTTGATGGCGGCGCGCAGCCAGGCCAAGGCCGTCGAAGCCGGCCGGAATTTTGCTCAGTCCGTCATACCTCTGGAATGTGACCTTTCCCAGCCTGGTTCGGTGCGCCAATGCGTAGAGCAAGTCAAGCAGACAGGTAGGCTACTCGACGGAATTATCGCCAACGCAGGTATCATGGCTCTGCCCCGCTGGGAGCAAAGATACGGCTGCGAGTTGCAATTTCTGACCAACCACGTTGGTCATTTCATCCTCATCACGGGCCTGCTCGAGCAACTCGGCGACAAAGGTCGGGTCACGCTGGTGAGCAGCCGAGCCCATCACCGCACCTACGCCGAAGGCATCCAGTTTGACAACCTTTCCGGAGAAAAGGGATACTCGCCCTGGCAGGCCTATGGCCAATCCAAACTGGCCAATTTACTCATGGCCCGGTCCCTGGCCAAACGCTTCGCCAACTCAGGCAGGCTGGCCAACGCCATTCATCCCGGCGTGATCGTCACCAACCTGGGCCGACATCTGCCTGGCGTAGGCCGCCAACTGCTGCGCTGGATCAACCCTCTCTTTTTGAAAAGCATCCCGGCGGGCGCGGCCACTCAGACCTGGGTCACCGTTCATCCCGATGCCGCTCAGCACCAGGGCCAATATCTGGCGGACTGCAACTTGGGCACAACCTCGGCTTGGGGAAGAGACGAACTTCTGGCCGAGCGTCTCTGGGTCGAGAGCGAAAAAATCGTTTCGGCCCTGGAGCAGAAAGCGGATGCCTGACCTTCGGGCAGAGCTTCAAAGTTGAGCAATACCCGTCCGGGCAGCTCTCCTCATGGCTATTTGTGCTTGGACTTTTTGGCTTGTTCGAAGGCTTCGATGGAGGAGTAGAAGGGGAAACTCTCGGGACTTCCCGAGCCCTTAAATAGCTTGCGGTGGTGACCCCCCACGCAACTAACCGTGACCGCCGGCGGCTTGCTGTTGGTGACGTAGTCCGTATAAGTCATGGACCCGGAGGCCGGGCAGCGAGGCATGTTTTCCAAATACTTCCTTTCCGTCAACAGGTCCAAAGTTCTGGGATAACGACCGTGGTTGTCCCGGGCATACATTCGGGCGGCCGTGGCGATGGTGGCCAGATTGCTTGAGCACATTCTCAGCCTGTCTTCTTCGCGAGACTGCAAGAACGATTTTACCATGTACGCAAAGAAGCCGAGCAAAAGCACGATGACGGTGATCAGGGCACGCCAGTTGATCTCAACCTTTTCATCCGACCCATCTGGTTTAAGGGCCTGGGAAAATCTCTCCGCCAAAGAAAGGCTTGGCGGCGATGCCGCCTTCTTGATCTCGGGGGACTTCCTGGCTGCACTGGTGACACTCTTGATCTCTGGTAGATGGTCTCGAAGCCGATTGACCAGACCTTCCCAGGCAGGCATCTTGTTGAAATTAAAAGACATGATCTTTTCTGGTTCTTCGGCAAAGACCATCACCGGTAGACGACCAGGAATCAGAATTGGGATGCAGAGACAGGAGCGAAAAGGCGGCTTGCTGTCGACAAAACGATCATCCTTCTCCGTGTCCATCACCACAATCGCTTCCGATTTGGCTTCGGCCTCCTTGAGGACGCGCAAGCGCAAGGACCCGGGCGCAAACTCCCACCCTGTCCCGGTATTGAACATGACCTCCCAGTCGCTCTTGCGTCGCCCCAGAATCGCCATCTGTTGCTTGCCGGACAACAGCGAGGCCATCTGTTGAAAGATTTCCCCATGTGCGGACATGATTGAATGATTAGGCCTAATCGGCGAGTCTCCTCCGGTCCAACGCCAAAACCTGGAAGGAGGGCGGAGTGCCGGCGTGTGCACGGCTGGAACTGAGACCAAGAGTAGTCAGTCTTTCGTCCTTACCCATGCAGAGCAGCAGGCCCGGCAGCTTGGAGTCCAGCTCGTAGTTCATCAGAGCCTTGGTATCCTTACATACCAGTGGTGCCGATGGGACGATGAGCTTGAAAATGTCTTTTCCTGGTTCGGCGGTCTCGCCGACGTGGCGCCGACAGAGTCCACCGCCGTAGCTGAGATTGACTCGAATTTCAATGCTCTCGATACCCAAGCTGATCCTCCTGACTACCGCGAGCCGGCCCGTCCCGATCATTTGCATGAATCGTATCAGGTAAGGCTGGCCAAAGCTGGCTGGCTCGATAGTGGAAAACTGGGCTACCCCATTGGCTCCAAGAACGACGAGAGGAACCACCACAAGAACTGGTTCCTTCTGGACGTTAGCTGGGGGTTGCAGCCATCCTCTCGCATGGACGGGTACTATCCATTTCTCGCGCTCCAACGTCGGTCACAGCGAGTCAACTCGTGTTGGGTCAAAGTTCAAGAACCAGGGCCAGGGCCTTGTTGATTTTACTCATGGAAGTCTGACTCATTTGCCCCATCCGCCGTACGGCCCGGCTCTTATCGATACGAGTCACTTGATCGCATTGGGCAAAAGACTCCTTCGTCAAACCGCCTTCCTGAGGGCTCAGTGGAATTACAAAAGGGAGCGGCCGTTTAGGGGCACGGCTCGTGACCGGAACCACCACTGTTCTGGCTCTCAGCTCGTGTTCGATAAGGTCGGATTGAACTACGATGCAGGGGTGTAGATCTTTCAACTCCGCGCCGACAGCTGGGGACAATTGAACCAGGTATACCTCTCCCCGTTTCAAGGTTCGTCCCAACCAGTGTGAGCGACTTCATCCCACGCGCGTCCCGCTTCTCGTTGGTATTCCGGGTCGGCTTCGTAAGCTTCGACAATCTGTTTGCGCAGTCTCTCCCGTTGAACTTCTCGGGCTCGAGCCAGCGCCGCCTCTTTCACAAAGGAGCTGAGTCCACGGCTGGGCACAACTCCCTTTAACAACGCCATCTCGTCTTCATCTAATGAGACGTTCAGCCTGGTAGTCATTTCACTCTCCTTCTTACGTCAAACAATGATGCAAAAAATATACACCTTGCAGCGCGCTTTTGGAAGGCGAAAAACTCCGGCCAGTCACAGGGGACATCCAGGTCGGCCCCCCTGAAAAAGATAAGGCCCCGCGACAGGCGCGGGGCCTTATCAGATTGGCTTAGGGCCCGTCCTGGAATAAGCTGGTCAAACCATGACTTGAAGCCCTATTTGA
>JADMJV010000190.1 GCA_018780265.1 bacterium | reverse complement strand
TTTCGACGAATTGACTCAAGTGCGAGTAAATCCCTCGCCAACTCTCCCCCCTCCCGGTGAATAGGAGCAGCACTCACTCCGTCGGTCCCGAGTCGGGCCAAAGTGACGATGCTGGCCTCGAAGACAGGCATGCTGGAGATCAGTCGTGTGGGGTCCCGTTCTATGGCCTGGGCCAGTCGGCGCCATTCCGGTTCGCAGAAGAGTATCGCCAGAACGGCTGACGTGTCGATGACCATCAGCCGGGCAGTCCCCACTCGTCATAGCCCAGGATTTCATCCGCGCTCCTGGTGTCCAGTTTACTTCTGGCAGCGTTTCGCCGGGCGATTCTTTCGACGTCCTGGACCAGGCTGCCGCGATTTTTGGTGGGTTCCAAGCGAGCCAATCTCTCCCTTGACGCGACCACCACGACTTCCGTTAAAGTCTCGCAGGTATTCTAGAATCTCGCAAGCCAGACCTGAATCAGGGACACCAAACTGGCCAGCACACGCAGACGGTGGCCCCCCGCCAACGCTGCCTTGATGCCATTTCAGGCTACCCCCCGTGCCGGAGCCTTCCACTGCAGAAGCGCTTCCAATAGGAAGGCCAACAGCAAGCCTGCACCGAGAATGTGAAAAACTGAATACAAGCAAGTCCCCCGGCCTGAATAAACGAGAATGGATGTCATGGAGGTGGGGGCCACGAACAATATCAGCAAACCCAGACGGCTCCTGGCCATGGCTAGCAGCAACAATAGCGGAACACAAATCCACCCCGAAAAAGGCAAAGACAAGCTTCGCTCGGCCCAGGTCAACCGAATCGGGGTGGTCTCCCGCAGCACGCGATTAAGCCTGCGCAGCAAAATGATGCCGTACCAAACTGGATTCTCGCGAATATCGGCGACGACTTTGGCTCGCGTAATAGGCTCGCATTGTGGATATTCGGTAAGCAAACGAGGATAGGCGGGTTGATTATCCCAATTGGAGTCGAGATAGTAGCCGCTCTTGTCGAAATTGACTGAAATGTGGTAGTCCTTAAGCAAAATTGTCTGGACATAACGCCAAGCCGCAGCGTCATCCCAGGCATAACCCCGATCTTGCCCATAGTCCCCAAGCCCGCACCACAGCGGGTGCCAAAGAATGTGATAGTCGTCCCTGGGCCCGCTGTAGGGAACTCCCCCTCGCTCTCGGCAGACTTGTTCAGCCTGGTTGATCTTAAAAGCAAAATAACTCTTCCAACCTGCCTGAGCCAATGAAAGTGACCCTAGCAAGACCACGATCAGCGCCACCCGATTGCGGAATCTCAGCTTGAAATTCAAAAGGATGGCTGCTACCACCGAGATCATGATCACAGTTGGCTCCGTGCGCACCTGTCGCACGGTCGCCAGGAGAAAACCAAACCCGGCTGCTCCCAAATAGGCCGAGACCCGGGCCGGGCCCGGCCTCAATAAGTAGCCCAGATGCATTGCTAGTGCCAAAATGGCCACCGAAATGCTCCATGAGAAAACATTGGAGTGAGCCTGGACTTCTTGCACTTGAAAAGGGTTAGACCCCACCAGCATAACTACAATGCCAGCCAAGGTCGGGTATCCCAGGCGACAGCCGTTGAGAAACAAGATTATCAGTGCTGCATTAAACAGAATCACATTGCTCATCCGGCAGCTAGAACTATCAGCATTTCCTTTCCAATAGCAATGTGGCAGAAAGAGATAAGCCTTTCCATTCTCTCCGTAACGAGTGGAGAATCCCAGCTCTGTTACCCACTGACTGCGTTGGTGCTCATCGCCCTGACCCACCAGGACGATTTCAGCCAGGGGGTAGTAGTTCGAGTAATAGAGAGTGCGGACGAAATTCGCGAGCATGGGAACTGAGCCGACGGAGGCAGTCAGCCTGTAGGTAGGCTCACTGCTGGGAGGGTAAACAAGAAAGGTCGACTGCCAAACCAGAATGGCCAAGGAACCCAAGGTGGCTACTGCAACCTTCCCGGCCCGACTCAGTTGAGCCCAGACTTGCTGGGTCCGACGCAAGTCTAGAACAATGCCATTCCGCGAAATAATTCCTTGTATTCGATTCCAGCCTGGAAAAAGGAGGATTGCCAATATGCTCAGGACGACCCAGGCCAGATAGGATAGGGAAAACACCGACAAGGCCCAATTAGGCATCAGTGCCGAGAAAGCAAACAGACCCGAGAAAACTCCCAAACAAATGTACAACCAGGTCGGCTTGCGCATCTGGCCCAGCCCTGCAAAGATGGACAGCATTCCCCACAGCGTTGCAAGGGGTCCAAAATTGCCTTGAAAAACCTCCCCCCAAGCGCCCTCGAAAGTGACCGATTCGTCAAGCAACCGAGTTGACAGGCGACTCAGCTGAGCCAAAACTACAGCGACGCTGGCAGCCAAGAACGGCTTGGCCACGAGCCAAGTCATGACTCGTCACACCAGGGCAGACAGGGCGGCCAATTGGGGCCAAGCCTGCAGCATTCAATCAAAGAACCCGCCCATCGAAACCCAAAATTATGTCGGAGGACATGAGATGGTTGCTTTTACCGTCTGGAGGGCCAAGATTCCTTTGTCAAGAATACCCGACGGCCGGAATGCAGTCAGCGCCGTCATACGGGGCAACGCTTGGGACCGCCTACTTCAACAAGCCGGAGAGCACGGGCAGGCAGTTGACATCTCCTGAGCGCAGGAGGACTGGACGACCCTCGGAACTGCTAGGGATGGCGGATCTTCCTTCTCAAACGATTGAGGATTTTGGTGAGCAATGGACCCAATTTTCTCGGAACGAAGGGTATTTCGGATCGGTTGAACTCTTTCGAGACGCTTTTCCCAATTTGGACTTGTCTCTTCTAGCCGGGCAGCGGGTCATCGATATCGGCTCGGGGAATGGCCGCAGCGCCAAGGTTTTGCTGGATCTTGGAGCCAGCCATGTGGTAGCCGTGGAACCTTCTCGAGCGTTCGCGGTCATGGTCGACAATTTAGCCAGCTATGGAGACAGGGTTACTTGCCTGCACCTGACCGGCGACCAGGTGCCAGAATCTCTGCAGGCCGATATGGCTTTCTCGTGGGGTGTTATCCACCATATTCAAGAGCCTTTGCCAACCCTGAAGGCGATGCGAGCCAGCCTGCGTCCAGGGGGAATGGTGGCTGTGTGGCTGTACGGACGGGAGGGGAATGAGCTGTATCTTTCCTTTGCGCAGCCCTTAAGGCTACTTACAAAGAGGTTGCCTCACTGGCTTCTAGTTGCCCTGGTCAGGTGCCTTGACCTACCCCTGGTGCTCTATATGAAGTTGTGCGCGATATTGCCCGTTTTGCCATTGGCCAGGTATTTTAACCAAGTGCTATCACGATTGACCGGTCCGATGCGTCGAGTGAACGTGTACGACCAGTTAAACCCAGCCTATGCGAAGTATTACACACGTGAAGAGGCCGAAAATCTCTTGCTGGATGCGGGCTTTGTCGACATTAAACTCCACCATCGCCACGGGTATAGCTGGTCTGTGGTGGGCCGGCGTTCAGACTCGCACGGCTAGCGGATTCTGTAGACGCGCCGATTGCCATGGTCGTAGTGAATCCGGACCAAAATCTCGGCCAGGATTCCGACCAGGATCAGTTGCAGTCCTACCAGCAACAGCATCGAGCCCAAAATGAACCAGCCAGGGCGGGTGCTGAACAAAGGTTGTCCAGTCCAGTGGGCGCCGATCAGCATGGTCAAAAGGATGGTCATCCCGCCACTGATGGCGGCCAGGGCGATGGTTCCAAAAGCCCTCATGGGACGGTCCAGATAGTGGGTAAAGAAGTAGAGCACAAACAGATCCAGGAACACGCCAATGGTTCGTCCCAGCCCATAGTTGCTCACGCCCGCCGGACGAACGATATTTCGGATCGGAATTTCTGTGACTCTGCCGCCGGCATTCTTGAGTAGAGCGGGCACGAATCGATGAAATTCGCCAAAAAGCCTCAGGTCGTCGAGAGTGCGGGAGCGACAGGCCCGGAAAGTGGTGCCGAAGTCGTGCAGATCCACTCCTGAAACTCTTCGAATGAGCCAGTTGGCTACCCGGGATGGGAATCTCCGCATGACACCTTCGGCCCTCTGATGGCGCCAACCGCATACAAGGTCGTAGTCCTCCTCGAGCTTTGCCAGAAAAGCGGGGATCTCTTCGGGAAAATGCTGCAAGTCTGAATCCAACGTGATCACAATTTCGCCTGTCGCGCTGTCCAGCCCAGCCTGCAGCGCTGCGGCCTGTCCGTAGTTGCGCATCAACTCCACAACCTTGATGCGCGAGTCGAGTGCGGCCTGTTGCCTCAAAATCTTGAGGCTGTTATCCGTGCTCCCATCGTTGACCAGCACCACTTCAAAGCGGTAGTTCTGAGCCAGAGAATCGGCCACGGCCAGACAACGTTGGATAAACTCGACGATGACGGCTTGTTCGTTGTATACGGGCGAAACGATGCTGACGAGTTCCGTTGACATAGTAGGTCCCTCCGGCGTTGTTTAGGATATTTTTTGGGCGCTGAACCCGTAGTTGACCATGACGGGATAGAGAAGCCAACCCAGGCGGTCCAGGGTCGGCGCGACGGATTGAATTCCTGGAACTTGCCAGGGCAGCAGGTGGCAGCCTGAAAAGTTTACTTGAGTAAAGCCGTTTTTCCTCAACCACTGGCGTGTCTTCCAGGGCCAGGTCCAAATTTCGGACCCTTCAAAAGTGCGGAGTCTGCAGGCTATCGCCAGCAGCAGCAGTGGGTAATAGAGCTTGTTGGGAGTGGTGACGATCATCCAGCCCCCTGGCTTGAGCATACCAGCCATCCCGCGCAGGGCGAGGTAGGGGTCGCGGCTGTGCTCGATGGCTTCAGAACTCACCACCAGATCGAAAATTCCCTGCGGGACCAGATCGCAACAATCGCCGCTGAGTTCGTGGCAGCCGAGGCTGGAACTAACTTGGGACGTCAGCTTGCCGGAAATGTCATTGACCGTCAGGTCGGGGAATCTCTGGACCAGGGGGCGTGAGATAAATCCGACACCGCACCCGACTTCAAGCACCTTCCATAGCGGTGAAGCGGGTGCAGGCATCAGTTGAGTAAAAATGAGCCGGATTCGTTGGGCCAGGTCGTACTGCGAGACAAGGTTCCAGTTTTCACCGAGCTTCTCGAAATAAAGTGGGTCCGGGCCAGTCATTTTAAGCTCTTCGGGTCGGGAGCAAGTCTTCCCTCGTTGCACAATCTGGCGGGACCGCTGGCTAACAGCGTCGAAAGTGCGCCAATGTGCGGCATTGTCGGGATATTCTCTAAGACCGGCCCAGCGCCGCACCGCGCCTACTGGTCAGGAATGGTCAATTTGCTCCGTCACCGAGGTCCCGACGAGGGGGCCTGGTGGGCAGATGGGCCCTTTTTTTTGGGCCATCGGCGCCTTTCCATTGTGGCTTTGGAAAGCGGGGGACAACCTATGGCCAGCCAGGATGGCCGATGGGTTGTTACCTACAACGGGGAGATCTACAACTATCCAGAATTGCGCGCTCAGCTAGAGCAGCACGGATGTCACTTCGTTACCGATTCGGACACCGAAGTATTGCTACACGGTTACCAGGTCTGGGGAACCGACTTACCCGAGCGCTTGCTGGGGATGTTTGCCTTTGCATTGGCAGATCGACGGAGTCGCGAACTCTTTTTAGCCCGAGACCGATTTGGCGAGAAGCCTCTGTTTTTACTGAGAAATCAAAACTACCTGGCCTTTGCCTCAGAGCTACGTCCGCTGACTCTGCTGCCCGATCTAACCAGGAGGCTGAACACCAAGGCGCTTGGGTCTTACCTGACGCGCAACTACGTGGCTGGCAGTATGACGATGCTGGAAGCGGTGAACCGCTTGGAGCCAGCCCATTGGGCTCTAATTTCCTCGGAGGGGGAAAAATTACATCGTTATTGGCTTCCCGTTTCAGTGCAACCTCCCCAAGACTTGGAGCCAGCGCTGGACGAGTTCAGGTCTCTTTTCGACACGGCCGTCCATCGCTCGCTGCGCAGTGATGTGCCGGTCGGCGTGCTCTTGTCGGGTGGCATCGATTCGTCTTTGGTGGCAGAGGCCGCGTGCCGTCAGGGGCGCTTGAGTCGGGCCTACCTGCTCGACTTTGGAGAGGCCAGCTATTCAGAGAAACCTTATGCGGAAAAGGTTTGCGCACGCTTGGGACTTGAGCTGCGGAGCGTACGGCTAACGTCAGCGGCTTTAGGACAATTTCTCCCCATCGTCGACCATGGCGATGACCCACTGGGCGACTCCTCAATGTTAGCTTATCGGACCCTGGCAGAGTTGGCTGCATCTCATGACCGTGTGGTCTTGGGCGGGGACGGTGGAGACGAGATTTTTGGAGGATATTTGACCTATCAGGCCAGTCGGCTCCACTATCGCTGGATTTGCCGATTGCCGCAGATGGTTCGGACTTGGCTCGCCCAAATCGCGGATTACCTACCCACCTCAGAGTCCAAGTTGTCGATCTCATACAAGCTTTGGCGATTCCTGAGAGCGGCCGGATTGGATACCGCTCAAGCTCACCTCACCTGGAATGGCTCCTGGACTCCCCAACGGGCCGCAGCCCTGGTCCGGCCTGAATTGGCAAAGGAGGTGGCCACAGCATTGGCCGGAGTCTCCTTTCAGGGTAGCTTGCGGGAGCTTCAGGACTTGGATGTAGGTAACTATCTGCCCAATGATATTTTGGCCAAAGGTGATAGGATGAGCATGACCTGGGGATTGGAAGCCAGGTCCCCGTTCTTGGACTATCCCCTGGCTCAATGGGGTCTGGGCTTGCCCGAGTCCCTGAAGATTGACCGGCGGGGAAGATTGAAGGTACTATTGCGGGCCGAAGCCCGCAGACTTTTTGGGCCGCTCATTGCCAATCGGGGCAAGCAAGGGTTTAGCATACCTATCCACAGTTGGCTGCGCACGGATGAAGCCAGGCCCATTCGGCAGTTTCTTGAGCCCGACAGCATAGAGCGACTGAAAGTCTTTGATGAGGCTGCCGTGACTCAAGTGGTCAGGCGTCATTTGAGCGGCGAGGCTTCGTACGGCTTTGAATTGTGGGGACTGGCCGTATTGTCGGCCTGGCATTACCTGCGAGTCGAGAAAGGCCCGGAGATTCCTCAAGAATGGCCCCTGGTGCAGAGAGTTTTCGACTACAAGCCTGAGTAGGCGCTTCAATGGCGAAAACCCAACCGTTACCCACCGAAAGGTAGCCAGGTGCTGGACTCAGCAGGGATTGCCACATGCTTCTAACACAGTGTCTAAGGTGGTTCGCAGCGACTTTCAAAAATACACCCACCTGCCGGTACCTCATCACCTGCGGGCACCCAAAATCCTGGCCAGCCATCCTGAGATTCGCGAGCTGCTGGGGCAAAAAAACCCCTGGACCATGGCCATCATACTGGCTATGGTCGCCCTCCAGATCTACCTGGCCTACCTGCTGCGCGCGGCCAGCGGTTGGCAAATCTTCGCCGTCGCCTATCTGGTGGGTGCCTACGCCTCACACAGTCTGTTTGTGTGTATTCACGAAGCCGGCCACAACCTGATCTTTCGGACCACCAAAGCCAACCTGGTCGCCGGTATGATTGCCAATCTGCCCACTATTATCCCCTCGGCGATTTCCTTCCGGCTCTACCACTCCAAGCACCACTCCTTTTTGAGCGTCGAAGACCAGGACGCCGACATCCCCGATCGATGGGAAGCGCGCATGATCGGCAGCTACTGTGTAGGAAAGTTTCTCTGGCTGGCTGGTTTCCCTATTTTTCAGGCATTGCGCACGGCCCGCATCAAAGACGCTCGAGCTTTAGATAGCAAAATCCAGGTCAACTGGTTGGTCCAACTATTCTTCTCCGCCTTGATTTATAAAGCCATGGGACCCTGGTCCATCGCCTATCTGGTGGCCAGCTTCTGGTTTTCGGTGGGCCCCCATCCGCTGGGCGCGCGTTGGGTGCAAGAACACTGGCTGGTACTTGACGACTATCAAGAAACTTATAGCTACTACGGCAGCCTCAACTGGGTCAATCTCAACATCGGCTACCACAACGAGCATCACGACTTTCCCTCGGTGCCCTGGAATCTGCTGCCCGAAATTAAAAGACGCGCCCCTGAATTTTATGACGACCTGCACCAGCACACGTCGCTGGTCGGGCTCTTTTTCCGCTTCCTGTTCGATCAGGAAATCAGCTTATTTTCCCGCATCATCCGGCAGCGCGGGGGTTCTGACCGAGACTGATTTGAAACGACCGGCAGGGACCTCAGCATGGGAGCACAAAGCACCTGCCAAAAGTAAGGGGAGACTTGCCAATGCCTTTGCCCGAGGACAGACTGACCAAGCTCACTGCCGAGACCGAACTCCTGGCAGAGCTACGCTATGAAATGGAACGAGCACGTCGCTACGGTTGGGATCTCGGCCTCTTTTTGGTCGAACCGGAAATCCCCCAAGAAGTCAACGCCGACATGCATTACCCCATTCTCAAGCGCCTGGCCTCGGTGTGTGCCTCGGTGATGCGCTCGGTCGACAAAGGCATCCGTTATCAGAGCAGCGTCCTCTATCTTCTACCCGAAACCCCCTTGAGCGGCGTGGAAACGGCCTCCGGTAAGGTGCGCAAGATGTTCTGCGACTTGACGTTCGAGCACCCCGACAACCAGGAAACGTTTGGCTGCAACGTGCGGCGCGCCATTAAGGTCTTCTCGGGAAAATCCCAAAAAGACGCCTCCACCGAGGATGGCGCCCTCAAGCTACTGCTGGGCCAGATGCGCGACGCTCTCAAGTCTTAACCAACAGGTAGGTCTGGCTCCAGCCCCAACTGTAGGGCATCTTTCGCTGATTCAGCACTTGCCAACCGGGCAGGGGCTGAGTCAACACCAGGGCGCGACTCCCGACTCGGGCGGATAGCAGCCCTTTTTGCACCCCCTTCCAGTTGGCGTCGCTCCAGGTTGTGGGCGTCAAGTAGTAGAGGTCTGCCTCGGCATAGGGGCCGGCAGACTGTGTAAAAACCTCCATTTCCGCGTCCAGGGCCCGGCCCAGCCAGCGGGCTTTGTCGGCCAGCAATTCGATGGCCTCATAACTGCGAACCCGTGCACCATACACCAGTCGGGCCACCAGGCTGGTGACGCCCCGACCGCAGCCGATCTCACAAAATCGTTCTTGGGGCTTCAAGTCCGCCCACAACAGCAGTTGCCAGGCCGTCCACAGGGGAGTTTCCCCGTAAATCAGATCTTCGCGCCCAAAGCCTGGGGGGAGATCAGCCTGCTGACCGAGGCGATGAGCAGGACCCCGCCAGCTTTCCAGCCAGAGGGCATAGCCCAGCCGCCAATACCAGCGGTGCCCTCCCAATTGGCTGGCAGCGAGCCCGGCCAGCCAG
>JADMJV010000035.1 GCA_018780265.1 bacterium | reverse complement strand
ACTATCTCCAACGAGATTGCATTCGCTTCTAATATCTTCTTCAGTTGTCAAAAACACGCCCGATCTGGGCGGACCGGTAGGGTATCACGCCGTCTCCTGGCCTGTCAACCTATTTTCTCCTAAGTTTACTCCGACTGGCGGGAACACCGCTCAGCCCCCGGTGGCCAACTTGGACCGCAGCACCTCAACCGTATCAAAGTCGCTCGACAGTCGAATCCGCCGAATGCGAAGCAGCCCCGACCCGGGAAAGTTATATCCATAGTCGGTGGTAAATATCATCGAGAAACCGCTACGACGGGCCAACTTCAAGCAACTCTCATCGTAGTGCCCGTAAGGCCAGGCCAGCGAGCGCACCGGTTTGCCCAACCATCCCTGCAAAACGACGCGAGAACGAGTCAAGTCCTTCTCTATTGCGTAGGCCGAAGTGAGTCCCGCCGCCCGACGCTCGGGAATGGGGACATGCATGTCATAGGTATGTGAACCAAATTCGAAAACACCACTCCCGGCCATCTCCTTGACCTGAGCCCGAGTCAAGTGCGGCGTTGATTGGGTCCGATCCACCTGCGAAACCACCAGGAAAGTCACCGCCTTCATTTTGCGCTTCTTCAATTGCGGATAGGCATAGCGAAACACACCGTCATAGCCGTCGTCAAAAGTGATCAACACCGGTTTGGCCACCAACTTCGTGGGCAACTTACCGGCCAGAAACAACTCTGCCTGGTGCAGAGAGACCGACTGATAACCGTGGCTTTGCAGGTAGTCCATTTGCTGCACAAAGCGCTTCGGAGTGGTGACCATCTCCGTTTCCGCAATGGGATGAATCTGGTGATAACACAGCACCGCAAGGTAGCGCGGCGACTGGGCCCAAACGGCCTGACAAAGCAGCAGCAGCCATGCAACCTGGCGAAACCTCACTGAGGCGGCAAGGGCACCAGTGCATACCACAACTGGACACTGGTGTTGGCCATCGGTTCGGTCCACATCTGGATCTGATCGCCAACCTGAACCGGTCCTCGCCACAGAGTACACGCCCACCCCTTGGGCAACAAACCAGGCTTGCCCGGAGTATGAAAAACTTCACAGGCCGTGCGCTTACCGTCGGTCACCCGATGGCGTCCTCCAAAGACAGCACCGCGATTCAGGGCCAGCACGGCCATCTCCTTACAACCCGGCGGCAAGGACTTCAGATTCCAACGCATGCCCACTTTCGCCCCATATTTGCCGCGATTATCCGTAACAGCCGCCACATCCCCCTGCCTCACCGTAACGTCGACGCCAGGTATCGACTCAAACTTCGAATAGGCCTGCAAAGGGTGCTCCGACTCACTCCAGGACGACACTGAATAGTCGACATCGGCCACCCGGTCAGGAGAGGGAAAGTGGCCCCGAGCGTGCTGAAAAGACTGACGAATCCGGTTCCATCGCGTAGGGTCTGCGCCTTTGTCGATGAATTTGCCTAGCCGCTCCTCCTCCTCTTTCCAGACAATCGAGTGCAAAACCGGCAAAAGGTCGAGCTTGCTTTTCTGGTCAGCAAAACCCTCGTCGACCTCGGAGACAATGGCCGCCAGGTCACCCGGGGCACTGGAGAAATACTCTTGATGGAGGACCAGCGTATCTTCGGGCTTGAGCAACTGAGAAACCAGAGCAATGCCCGAATCAGCCTCCAGCGAACGTCGAGGCTCGACCACCATCTCGGCCATCTCCGAAAAGGCCCTATTGCCGGCCGCTACACTATCTTGATGAACAGACAGACTGCGTTTACGCACGGTCAAAAAGCCGGGCTTGCGAGAAACCCAGGCCAGGTCGAAACGCAAGGGACGTTTGGTTCCATTGGTGTGGTCCACCAACACACGCACCGTTGACCCCCCGGGGATGGGTGATCTGGCATAAATTCCCGTCGCTCCTGGACCGGGCTCAGCACTGCCGGGCGTGGCAGCGGGCGTGCGCTTGCGATCATCGAGAATGCGCTCCGGCTGATCGCTTAAAAACAAAAAATTTACCGCACTCGGCTGGGCCTTCAGAGGCACATTCAAATGGACACCGGGATACTTGCCAGCATAGGCCGGGTCGTCCGTGCTGCGCCGGTCGAGATCGCCCGGGTAGTACAGCTTGAAGACCGGTCCATCCTGATCGGCCTTGGGGGCCTTCTGATTGGTGGCCAGCAACTGAATTCCGAGGGTCTTCATTTCCACGTTCTGGCCAACCGGAGGCAGAGCCTTCGACAGGGACTGCAGACGGTTGCTGGGGGGAACGACCTGAGCGGCACCGATCGCTCCCACCAGGAGCAGGCCAAGACCAATAGATTGAATCTTATTCATTGGAGGTGTTTTCTCAACCGAGCCAGGTTCCCCTCTTCGAAACGACTACTGTCCCGGATTCTGAAGCTGAACCAGCACCGATTGTGCCTGCATGTCCTTTTGAATGATGTCGTTCAACACACCAAAGTAACCCAGGCATCCCTGATTCACCGTTAAAGCTGCCTGATAGTTCTGATCGAGAGCCGAGGCGAAGCGCCGGCTCAACTCGGGATTCTGCTGAAAGGCCAACATTAGGGGATTTTGAGAGGCCACCTGGGTCACCTGCTGAGCCATTTCAGCCGGCACATACTTGCGCACCTGCTCCACAAAAGTCCCCGCACTGAGAGCCTGTTCGCCTTCGGGATTGGGACCCGTCAAAATTTGTTGCAACTGCTCGGTAGGGATCTGCCCCTGGAAAATATTCGCCTCCACCAGAAACCCCAACTCTTGTTGCAGCAAACTTTCGCGGTCGGGAGTTTGGCCGGCCTGAACTTGAAAATCGGCCCGATTTTCTGCATTGATGGCTGCCTGGGCCAGCGTCTTCGTCTCCGTAGCCAGCACGTAGAACGCGGCTGACAGGACGCCCTGCTGACTGGGGTCTTCCTTACCCTCGGCCTCAGCGGCCAGATAAATCGCCACTTGCTCGCGATGCGGCATGGTCGCTTGACTGACTTCCTGGAACTCCTTGGGAGCCGGTTCGATCACCTCCCCGATCAGTTGGTGACCCAACTGGATACGAGCCTCGGCCATCTGTTGCATGACGGTAATGGCCTCATCTTGAGCCGACTGGCCCAGACTGACCTGCTCTTGGGGGCCCGCCTCGACTGGCCTGGATGCACCTGGCTTCTGCGGGATTTGGGGCAACGCGCTGCCCGGTCTCGAAATCTCCATAACTACCTCCGAATCCAGGGTATCCTGGAAGCCTGAAAAATTTCTCCACCCACCTCCAATTCTCCCCTACAATCCATCGGGCAGGACTTCCTCGGCCCCGCCATAAAGCCCCACAGGTGGCTACTCCATCGCAGCAAACCAATCAGATATTGGAACTCCTCCGGAGCCTGCAGGAAGACCCTTCCCAATCGGGCTGGTCCGAACTTGATGAACTGGCCCAAAAGAGACTGACGGGGCAACAGCAAAACCGTCAGGAGTTCGAAAGCAAAGCCCGGCTGCGCGGGGGAAATTTCGTAGAACAGGCCCGAGCCCGTATCGAAAGTGTTCAGGGCGGCTTTGACAAATACGCCCATTGCCTTACGGAAGTCAGGGCCGCGGCGGTGCAGCGCACAACCGACCCGCTAGAATCCCTCAACCAACGCCTTCAACAAGTGACCCAACAGTTGTTTGAAGATCTTGATGCCTACGCCGCCTTCTATTTTTCATGGGGAGAAAATCAATCTCCCCTGGTGACCATGATTCGGCAGGCCGTCGAATCCTATTCACGGAGCGCTCTGCAGAGCACCCAGGCTCAACGGATCTTGCAAGACATGCAAGAGCACTTGAGTTCCACCAAAGAAGATAAGGGCAAAGAAGGCGAAGCTTAGGTCGGTTACGAATCGCCCCGAGAATGTGGTCAAAGATGAGTACTCAAGAATGAGTGACGATTCCAAAAGCAAAGAGGTCGACCTTACGGGTTGCCGCCTGCTGGTCGTGGATGATGAAGAAATCAATCGAGACCTGCTACAACGGCGCCTGGAACGGCGCGGTTTTTCGGTTATTGGAGCCAAGGATGGACTCGAGGCGCTTCGACTGATCGATGCACAGCCATTTGACCTGGTTCTGCTAGACATCATGCTGCCAGGCATCGACGGCCTGGAAGTCCTGCGTCGCATTCGAACCCAACAAAATCAAGAACTGCCGGTCGTCATGGTGTCGGCCAAGGACGACAGTCAAGGCATCGTGGAAGCCTTGAACATCGGGGCAAACGACTACATCACCAAGCCCGTGGACTTTCCCGTGGTCCTGGCCAGAATTCGCACCCACCTGTCCCACCGCCGGGCTCGGGCAGCCCTACGCGAAAGCGAAGAGCGTTATGCTCTGGCTGTAGCGGGCGCCAACGACGGTCTATGGGACTGGGACCTGCGCGCCAATCGCATCTATTTAAGCCCCCGCTGGAAAGCGATGATCGGCCTGGAATCCGAGGAAGTCTCTACCGAAACCGGGGAGTGGTTTAATCGGGTTCACCCCGATGACGTCGAGCGTCTCAAGAGCGACCTGGATGACCACCTGAACCAGCGCACCGGGGCTTTTGAAAACGAACACCGTATGATGCACTCGGACGGATCCTATCGCTGGGTGCTTTCCCGCGGCATGGCTGTGCGCGACACCAACGATGCGCCTTACCGAATGGCCGGTTCGCAAACCGACATTACCGCCCGCAAAGTCTACGACCCTTTAACAGGCCTGCCCAATCGCATCCTGTTCATGGACCGCCTGGAGCACGCGCTGCAGCGCTTCAAACGTCAAAAGAGCGAACTCTTCGGCGTTCTTCTCCTCGATCTGGACCGCTTTAAGATTGTCAACGAAGGACTGGGTCACAACCTGGGCGACCGCCTGCTGATACAACTGAGCCGACGACTCAAAACCTGTGTCCGAACCGGCGACACCATTGCTCGATTCGGCGGAGACGAGTTCATTGTATTGCTCGACGAAATGAAGGACCACTCCGATGCCGTCCGAGTGGCCGAGCGCATGCAGGAAGCTCTCAAGAAACCGTTCCACATTCAAGGTCAAGAAGTATTCTGCACTCTAAGTATGGGCATCGCCCTTTCGACTACCGGGTACGACCTGCCCGAGGATGTAGTGCGCGACGCGGATACGGCCATGAACCGCGCCAAAGCTCTGGGCAAGGCGCGTCACGAAATGTTCGACCGAGCCATGCACACCCGCTCTTCGCAACGGCTTCAGCTTGAGACTGACTTGCGCAAGGCTCTCGAGCGCAATGAATTCCAGGTCCGCTATCAGGCTATCGTGCTGCTGGAAGACAAGCAACTGGCCGGCTTTGAGGCTCTAATTCGGTGGATTCACCCCAAGCGAGGACTGGTCAACCCCGACGAATTCATCTCTTTGGCCGAAGAAACCGGTCTAATCATCAATATCGACCACTGGGTCATGCGCGAGGCCTGTCGCCAAACGCTCGAGTGGGAAGGACGTTACGGGCCCCTGACCATCAGCGTCAACCTGTCCGCCAAACAGTTTGCACAGCCCGACCTCATCGAGCGTATTCTGGCCAACCTGGAGAGCTCGGGACTCGATCCCGAATATCTCAAGCTGGAAATCACCGAGAGCGCTCTCATGGACAACACCGACAAGGCGGCTGATATCATTTCCCGCCTCAAGTCCCACAAAATCAAACTGGGACTGGATGACTTCGGGACCGGGTATTCCTCGTTGAGCTACCTGCACCGCTTCCCCGTCGACACTCTAAAGATCGATCGTTCGTTTGTGAGCCGCATGGAGCACGGTAGCGAAAACGCCGCTATCATCAAGACCATCGTAGCTCTGGCCCAAAACATGGATTTTGTTACGGTTGCCGAGGGCATCGAGACCGACAGCCAGTTAGCCAGCCTCAAAGAGTTGGACTGCCGCTTTGGACAGGGCTACCTCTTCTCCAAGCCCCTCACCGCCGAGGAGGCGGAGAAGTTGCTTCAGGAGTACCGGGGCGCACCTAAAGCCTAGGCCATGCGCCTCTTTAAATGGTTTGGTCGCTTCACTCCCCGTCGCTTTCGCAGAGGGGACCCTAACAATTACCGCCGTGCCCGCTTCATCGTCAGTCTGTCGGCCCTGGGCTTTGTCGGCGCAATGTCTCTGGCGATGCTCTTCTCGGGTCCACTACCCTTCCTGAGCGGCGTGGCCCTGTGCCTGCTGGGGGCCCTGATGTACGGCGCCATCCCGGTCATTCTCCACTTCTCCAATCTGGACATCGCCGGCCACTTTTTGGTGCTGACTTTCTTTAGCCTGACTGGCTGCATCAACTATTCGATCGGTGGTTGGTCGGGACCGTTGCTGATCTGGTACGCCTTTTTGCCGGCAATGTCAGCCCTGGTAACGCAAGCCCGCTGGGCCCTGGTCTGGTCCATTCTGGTGATCGCGCAACTGGCTGGACTCCACTGGCTTCATGCCCACGGGCTTGACCAACCCAGACTCACCGTCCGTCAGGTAGAAACGCTCAGTTTCCTGTCCATCCTGGGCTTCTTGGGAGCCTTACTGATTTTGACGTTTCTCTATGAAAAATTCGAATCTCAAATCATTCGACGCTTGCAGCGCAACAACCGAGACCTGGCCACCGCCCGCGATCAAGCTCTGGCAGCCAGTCACGCAAAATCAAGCTTTCTGGCTAACATGAGCCATGAATTTCGCACCCCCTTGAACGCGATCATCGGCTACTCCGAAATACTGCTGGAAGAAAGCACACTGGAAGAATACCAGAATCGCGACCTTACCCGTATCCGCGAATCCGGCGCCCACCTGCTAAAACTGGTCAACGGACTGCTCGATCTCTCCAAGGTGGAGGCCGGAAAAATGGAACTGGAGGTCAGTCCGGTTCCCCTGGCAGGCTTGTTGCGCGAAGTGGAAGACACTTTGCGGCCGCAGATCCAGAAACAAGAGAACCAACTGATTGTCGAGCTACCCGAAAAGCCCGTAACCATCCAAACAGACGTACTAAAACTCAAGCAGTGCCTGATCAACCTGCTCGGTAATGCGGCCAAATTTACCCACAACGGGACCCTGAAGATGATCGCCAGAGTTCAGCATCCCA
This sequence comes from bacterium, assembly GCA_018780265.1. Lineage (GTDB taxonomy): Bacteria > Vulcanimicrobiota > Xenobia > Xenobiales > JADMJV01 > JADMJV01. The sequence goes on along the minus strand of JADMJV010000035.1, from coordinate 79,735 downwards.
ACCTGATTGTAGAGGTTCACGACACCGGCATCGGCATGAGTCCAGAACAGATTAAAATGATATTCATCCCCTTTACCCAGGCTGACGCAAGCACTACCCGCAAATATGGCGGAACCGGCCTGGGCCTGACACTGGCCCGTAGATTTGCCCAATTGCTGGGGGGCGACATTCAGGTGCGCAGCCAATTGGGCGGGGGATCGGTGTTTACTCTAATCACCCGCTGCAATCACAAGCTATGAAAAAGCCCGCGCTCCTCACGGAGGCGGGCCTTCAGGCATCATGCTGGCGACGCTTAGTCTTTGTAGACCGCCTCGACAACGGCATCGTGATACTTCTTGACGTCCTTGCCGGCATCAGCCACCGAGGAGACCACGCCTTCGGAGTAGCCATGATAAGCGCCCGTTCCCAGACCATAGAGGGCACCACCCACTGCGACCAGGGGTACGGCCAACACGGCCGCGCCGGTAGCCAGCAGTTGTCCGCCGACTTTTAAGGGGAGGGCGACGTCAGACTTCCAGATTTCGCTGCTAGCCCGAACATAGCCCATAGGCAGGTTGACAAGCGTGGAAGCACCCACTCCGGCACCCACCACGGCGGCGGCGGCGGCACCGCCAATGAGGCCCTTGCCAGCCTCGATGACTTTGATTTCATAGACTTGCTCGGGGCTTTCCGGCTCCTTGGATGCCAGTTCTTTGACAGCCTCGACAGCCTTACCGGCCAGTTCGTTGTGAAACTGCTTGATGGTGTTTCCGGCGGCCGGGATGGCGGCCAGCGGATTCTTTTCGGCGCCCTCTTTGAAGCCCTCAAACATTCCGTAGAGGGTGCCTCCCAGAGCGGCAAACACCGGAGCGGTCACGCCTGCGGCGATAATGACCGGGGTGAGAGTGCTTTTCAGGACAGGACCCAGCATCTTGCTCTGCCAGACTCCCTTAAGCGTATGCAAAGCAACCTGAGGGCCGCGTACCAGCGACGAAGCACCAATGCCGACGCCTTCGATGGCACCGCCGATGACGCTGCCGGCAATACCCTTGCCCAGATCCAGCCAGGAGAAGTTGTTCTCGTCCAGCTCTTTGTTCGGATCCTGTTTAAAGTTGTCTTTGTTGGGGTCAGGTGCCTCTTGATTGCTCAAGGGGGTGGCCCCGGCGCGCGGGGCGCTGGTAAATACGGGTGTGTGTTGTTGGATGATCATAACTGTTCCCTCCGCGGGCCTTTTCGACCCGCCCATATGTGTTGTGATGCGTTTATATAAAGCCGATCTCAACAGGCCATTGACAGACTATGAACAGACGGTCAACAGAGAGGATTTCTGGTACCAACGCGAACATTCAGAGCCCACGACCCATCTGAGGAGGACCCTATGGCAACCCAAACCGCACCTTTTACTGTGCCCGCCCTGGCTTATGATTTCAAAGCACTGGAACCGCATATCGATGCGCGAACCATGGAAATTCACCATGACAAGCACCACCAGGCCTACGTAACCAATCTGAATAAAGCGCTCGAAGGCCACACCGACCTGCAAGGGGTGTCGCTCGACGACCTGTTGGCCAACAACCTGGCCCGAGTACCCGAGAGCATCCGGGCGGCCGTGCGCAACAATGGCGGTGGCCATCACAATCACAGTTTCTTCTGGGAAGTGATCGGACCGGGTGCCGGTGGCCCTCCTACCGGCAAAATCGGGGAGGCCATCAAATCCGCCTTTGGAGACTTCGACACCTTCAAAAACCAGTTCGCGGCCGCGGCAACCACTCGTTTCGGCAGTGGTTGGGCATGGCTGGTAGTCAATGCTGAGGGCAAACTACACGTCTATTCCACAGCCAACCAGGACAGCCCCGTAATGGAAGGCTTCAAGCCCTTGTTGGGCCTGGATGTGTGGGAACACGCCTACTATCTTCACTACCAAAATCGACGCCCTGACTACATCTCAGCTTTCTGGAACGTAGTCAACTGGAACAAGGTCAACGAATTGCTCGGATAGTCCGAGCCCAAAAAAACCGACTTGGGGCCTCGAGAGGGGCCCCTTTTATTGACAGGGAGGCAACGGCGATTGCAAAGCCGAACGCCCGCACAGCGAAAAGCCGGGAGGACAAAGTGGCAGAACTGTATCCCCTTTCCTTGGGCCTGCATCTCAGGCGGATTCTGACGGAGTTGAAAAACCAGCAACAGATCTACGATCTGCCCGTCAACAAGTTCTGGAAACCCTCGGCCGGAAGAGACCTGGCTGTAAATTTTCACGGACGGCCAGCGGCCACGGCACTCGGTCCGGCTGCCGGACCTCAGGATCAGCTGATCCAAAACATCCTCCTCTCCTGGTTGGGGGGGTGCCGCATTGTCGAACTCAAGACCGTGCAGATTATGGACGAACTCAAAATTACTCGCCCGTGCATCTATGCAGGTAACGTGGGCTACAACGTGGAGTGGTCGCAAGAACTGCGTCTGCAGCAATCCCTGATCGAATATGTAGCCTCCTCCATGCTGATCGATATCCTGGTGCACGAGGACATCATTGACTTCGGCGCTGACAAAGAGCGAGCCAGCCACACCATTTTCGATCTCTCGGTGGGCTATGACCTCAAGGGCATCTCGTCGCCCGAGGTGCGAGGATTCATAGATCAGACTCTGGACGCCAGCGCGATGATTGAGCGCCTGAAAAGTGAGATCCCCGACGACCTGAAGCACCTTCGCGACATCCCCTTCAAAAGCAAAATCGTCAACAGTATCACGCTGTCAACCTTTCACGGCTGTCCCAAGGAAGAGATTGAGAACATCTGTCGCTACCTGCTTTGCGAGGTGGGTGTCCACACCGTCATCAAACTAAATCCAACACAACTCGACCGCCCGTACCTGGAGGAGCTACTCCATGACCGCATGGGCTACCAGGATATGACGGTCAATCCGAAGGCCTGGGAGACATCTCTCTCCCTGGACGAAGCCGTGGCTATCGTAGAGCGCCTGGAGCCTCTGGCCAAAGAAAAAGGCTTGAATATCGGAGTCAAGTTCTCCAACACCTTAGAACTGATCAATAAGATCAACTACTTTAGCGATGAAGTCATGTACATGAGCGGCCCGCCCCTGCATGTCATCGCCATGACTCTACTGGAGGAATGGCGAAAAAAAGTGGGCAATCGCTTCCCCATCACCTTTGCTGCCGGCATCGACCGCGACAACTTCCCGGACGCCATGGCCCTGGGCCTGACCCCCATCACGGCCTGCACCGACCTGCTCAAGACCCGAGGATACGCTCGCTCGGTCACCTATCTCAACCATCTCGAGGAAAAGATGGCAGCCGTTGGGGCAGCCGACGTCGAGGAGTGGGTTCTGCTCAGTTATGGCCACCACCAGGAGGCCAAAGCCGGCCTGCAGCTTGACCCCCAATTGGCAGCAGCCTTGCAGGCGGAGAATCCGAAGGCCGCCCTGCGCGATTTTTGCCGGGCCAACCCGTCCCTTAAAGAGCAGGCCGAAGCCAGCTTCAAAGAATGGGTTTCGCAAACCAGTTTGCTGAACACCACTGATTATTGCGCCAGAGTCCGCGACAACCCACGTTATGGTCTGGCAAAAAACACGGCCGCACCCAAAAAAGTCGGCTCGGCCCTCTACCTGCTCGACTGTATCGCCTGTGGAAAGTGCGTACCCGTCTGTCCTAACGATGCCAACTTCAGCTACGAAGTCGAACCCGTCGAGGTGGAGGGGCGCAACTTCAAAATCGTGGGCGCTCAGGTCTTGCCCGAGGAGTCCTTCTCCCTCAAAGTCAAAAAGAATGAGCAATGGGCCGTCTACGCCGATTTCTGCAACGAGTGCGGCAACTGCGATACCTATTGCCCCGAAGACGGGGGGCCCTTCGCCCAGAAACCCAAGTTCTTTGGAACGATGGAAACTTTTGAACACCATGTGGATCGCGACGGATTTTATGCCGAACGCTCCCAGGACAAGGATCGACTGTGGGGCCGCTTCCGCGGTCGCCAGTACTTCTTAGAGGTCGAACGAGCTCATGACCGCTCCATCTTTACCGACCACGTGCTGGAGGTGACGCTGGACCGGAAAAAACCGACCAGGCCACTCAAGACTCACATCGTCGAGCCCGGGCAAAATGGTCACATCCTGGAAATGAAGTACTACTTCTGGATGGAGAAGTGCCTGGAAGGCGTACTCAACGAAAAACGAGTGAATTACGTGAATGTCCGCTTCTTGGAAGGCAGCGCCAGCACATAACATTTGCAAAGAGAAACCCTTCAGCGCAGGACACCCAAACATACATACGAAACTCTCATGCTTGAAACGGGCTCCGAATGTCTCCATGCATCCAGAGGGTCCATGAGAGTGCTTGAACAAAGCGAGTGGCAGATGGGAAGAGCAACAAAGATTTTGGAGCTGCGGGCAGCTCTATTTCCGCTGCCGAAGCACAGCGCCTGAGAGCCATTCAGCGAGCACAAGCGCAGAAAAAAGCTGAACTGGCTGCTACCGATAAGCCTCCTACCGATAAGCCTCCACCCGCCCCCTCCAAAGGCAGCGCAATCCTTCTGGAACTGAAAAAGCGCGTGTTGATGGCTAACAAAGTGGCCGAAAAATACAAAGCGCACGCCACCCAATTGACCTTGCTCGTAAAAAAGACCCGCCTCCAAAGCGAAAAGGCTCAGGCTCAGTTACGTCAGCAAGTAGCCGACTCTGACCAACAATTAGCCGACGTCCGTGCCCAGTTGCAGTCGCAGTCCTCGGCAGCACTCGCCGACCGTGCCGCAGAAGCCGACAGCGCCCGCCGGCAACTGGAGGAGATCGCCTGCCAGCGAGATGAACTTAGGGCCGAGTTGGAAGCGCTGGTCCTGCAGTCGCACCAGTTCGAGCTGCAGCGCCAATCCGAAGACCGGGAGATGGCCACGCTGCAGGCCCGCGTCCAGGAGTTGCAATCCAATCTTGAGGGGCTTGGCCAGCAGCTGGCCAGGCGGGATGAACTGCTATCCGAGTCTGACAAGCAAAACCAGCAATTGTTGAGTCAATGTCAGCGACTTCAACTCTCGGAAGAGCAACTGTTAGCCAAACTCGAAGAGCTAAAATACGAGCGAGACCTTTTTCAGGAGGAAGAAGAGGAGGGGGCACACGACATAGAGTCCCTCCACCAACGCCTGAACGACCAGGAAAAAGAGCTGGAGCAGGCCCGCAATCAACTGGCCGTCGCCGAAGAGTTCAAAGCCCGCCTGGAGTCTGTCGAAGCCACCCTGCGCTTCAAGGAAGCCGACCTGGACACCAGCAACGCTTTGCTGGTCGAATTAGAAATCGATCTGCATGCCCGCGACGAGCGCATCGAAATGCTGCAAGAGGAGGTACTGCGACACAAGAACAAGAGTGAAGAGCATCTGGAGAACCACAGCGAGCAGCAACTTGAACTGGAAGAATTGCGTCTGCTGCGGGAGGACGCGGAGTCGGACAGCAAGCTGATCACCAGTCTGCAAGGGCAGTTGGAGCAACTTCAATCCGAAAAAATGGAAATCGAACTCAAGATGCACGAGTTGGAGTTGAGCGCGGGCGACTCTGCTGACGACGAAGTGCGCGACGAACTGGCCCAGATTCAGCGGACGCTGCAAGAACGGGAAGAAGAGAACGCCAGCCTGCTAGAGCAGTTGGAGAAGCGGGAAGAAATAGCCGTCCAATTGCAAACGAACCTTGACGAGGCTCGCGCTGAGATGGAAAAACTGCGCAAGCTGGAAAGCTTTGTGGGCAGGTCACGGGAGCTGGAAGAACGCCTGGAAGTCAAAGACCAGTTGATGCAGCAACAAACCGAACAGCTCGAGTCTACAGTAGCGGCCATGGATCAACTCAAAATCAAGCTGCGTCAGCATGAGAACGACTTAAAAGAAACTCGCCAACAGATCCAAGACAGCCAGGCCGGCGCGGGCGAGATGTCGGAGGAATTGCAAAAGAAGTTCGCCCGACTCGAAAAAAAGTCCGCCCAGACCGAAAAAGACCTGGTTGACACTCGCACTCGGCTCCTGGAAGCGCACAATCAACTCGAACCTCTCGACAACAAACGCGCCCGCGCTGAAGCCAAAGCCGCCATTTTGCAGCGCGAACTGGCCGACGCGCTGGCTCAGGTGGCTCAGCTTGAGCAACGCCTGAGGGACGCCGATTCTGACTCAGATCCGCCTCGCAAAGGGAAGAAGGGCAAGCCTTGAGCCAGCCCACACGCACGGTGACCAGTCGTCAGGCGGGGGCGGCAGGAACCACTGGGGCCGCCGACGTCCGGACCGTTTTGGCCCAACTGAAGACGAGACTGGCTCAGACTCAGGCGCTGGCGCTCAAATACAAAAAGTCGGCCGTGCAACTGCAACAATTGGCCCTGCAAAGATCCAAGCAGGCCAAAATCCTGCAGGTCAAACTGGAGCAGGCATCCCGGGGAGACGGAGCCCTTCGACAGGATTACCTGGACCAGAAGCTACGCCTGGAAGCAGCCCAGGCTCAACTGGAGGAGACCGGCCAGTCGGCCCGCCAGCAGGCAGACTACTACGAGAGCCAGCTCGCACAACTGCGCCTGCAACTACACGAAGCCTCCCCTCGGGAGGATTTGCAGCCGGTCACCGAACTGCGTCTACAACTTGAGCAGGCCGAGCAACGCGGATTTCATCTTGAACAGCGGTTAGGGAGTCTACAACAAGAGCTACGCGACCGTCCCCAGCGCGGAGAGCTCAACGATCTGGAAAAAGCCCTGCTGGAGAATCAAGAACTGATTTCCGAGTACGAGCTGCTCCTCAACCAGCGCGAAGCAGACATCGCTCAGTTGCGCAGCCAGCACAAGCAGGCTGCCAGTGGCCTGGGGGAGCTGGAGGGAGAACGAGTCCGTCAGCAGGCGATGCTCTCTCAGATGCAAGCCGAACTGGAACGTCTCCAAATAGATCTGCAAACGTCTCAATCCCAAGCTCGTGAAGCCGAGAATCATTGGCAACAGGAACGCGCCGATTGGGTAATGGAACTGGAAGCCGAGCGGGCTGAGACGGCCAACCTCAGTCACTGGATGCAGAGCTCCATCGACGCCCTCGAGCTATGGTTGGGCAGCAACGATAGCGAACGTTCCCAACTGGTGGGCGGTTTACGCCAGGCTGAGGGCAAGTTGCGTGAATGGCAACAGCGCTGGGATAGCCTGCTGCAAGACTACGCTCTGCGCAACCGTTGGTCCCAGCAGGCCGTGGCCGCTCTGGAAGAGCGGTTGCTCCATCAACTGCAGGTTCAGCAGCAACTTACAGCACTCGCCGGCCAACAGCAAAGCCTCAATCAGGTATCCTGGCAGGCTCTGGCCAGCCTGGAGTCGGCCCTGGCCCAATCGGAACAACAGAGGGTCTCACTGGCTCGACAACTGGAGCAAGTCTCCCAGCAAGACCAAGGCCACCAGGGCGAAATTGCCCAACTCAGCTCGCGCCTGGAGCAATCTGGAAGCGAACTTCGCCACACCCGCGAGCAACTGGAACAGGAGCAGCAGCGCCGCATCACCCTGCTCAACGAAGGACAGGTGGTCCAACAGGCCGGCTGGATCTTAGAACAGCAACTCGAGCAATCAGAGCGGCGGGTAGAGTTTGAGCACACACAGCTAGAACAACTGCGTGACCAACTTCGCGAGGCCCAGCTGCATATCGACCAGATCGAGGCAGAGCGAGCCAGTTTACAACTGGTAATAGAGTGGAGCCAACAAGCCAGTTGGGGACTGGAGCAAGCAGTCCATCTGGCCACTCGTTCCGGCACGGACCGAGATGGAGAACTGCTCCAGATCGGCCGCTACGCCGCTGACCTGGAGGAACAACTCCAGCACGAAAAGGACCAACAGCAGGTCCGCCGAGATTTGGAACAGCGGCTCCGCAATCAAGAGGCCCTGACTCATCAGCAACAGGAACAACTGGAGCAAGCTCGTCAGGACCTGGAGCGCGAACGAATTCACTCTCAGCTCTGGCTGGTGCAGGCGCTATCCAAATTGGAACAAGACCTGGCCCTAACCGAGGAGCAAGCCCATCATTCGCACCAGCGCGAAGGCAAACTGACTCAGGTCGTGACCCATCTGGGCCAACAAACCGCCCAACTGGAAACCCAATTGGGGCAGCAGCAAGAGCAACTGCGACTGTATCAGCACAAACTTGGCGATTTACAGAACCAGCTCGATCGGGAGCGGCAAACGCGGGCCCAGGCGCAGGAATATGTGCAGACCCTGGAAGAGGAGTTGACGGTAAGCGTCGCCCGCCTGGAGGAGTTGGAATCGCAGCTCAACCAGGAGCAACGTTCCCAGATGGGGGTTCAGAGACAACTGGTCGAGTTGCAGCAACAACTGCAAGATCACAGCCAGCAGTCCCTCCAAGAAACCGGTCAACTCCACCAATCCCTGCAGCAACATCGATGCAAGCTGGCCGAAGCGAAAGAAGCGCTCGACCATCATCAGGACGGCCTGAACCGGCTACTGAGTGAAAAACAGATTTTGCTGGACGCGCTGGAGGCACTGGAGGCTCGCCTTCACTCAAGCCAACTCAAAGAGCTGGAGCCATTAAGCGCACTTGAGGCGACCTATCAGCCGGCCTTTGAGCATCTGGAAGGGGCTTTGCAGGCAGCGACTTACGGTCACCTTCTGGCAGACCAGCGGGGACGAGACCTGCTTTCCGAACTGCAACTGCTGGCCCAACAGACCCTGCACTTTGAAGCTCGCCTGGCCCAACAGCAGAGTCAGCTGGATCAGAACCAGCGAGGCTTGGTGGAACTGGAAGAGCGACTGGCCGCCGAATCCGCCGGGCGTCTTGAGGCTGAGCAAGAGGTAGTCCGACTGCAAAAAAATCTGGAACTTCACCAGGCTAAAATGGTCCGCGCCAAGGAAGGCATTCGCCAACAGAAAGAGGCCATCCAACTGCTCCAGGAGGACCGCCTGCATCTGCAGCAATCCTTGGAGGGCGAGCAGACCAACCGAGCCGAGACCGAGCGAGCCCTGACGGACAAGCTACAGCACGTCGACAAGCTGCAACAAGAAATCGGCGATCTTCAAGATGAGCGCGAAGCCTTGCTTGAAGAGATCAGCACCGTCCAGGCCGAGCTTGACCAGGCCAACCTGCGGGTCCAGCAAGAGCAGCATGCTGTACTTCAGTCCAATCAGGCTCTTGAGCAGTCCAGGCAAGACCTGCAACAGTCCCAGCAGGACCTGGGACTCTCTCAGGCCCATCAGCAATCCTTGCAATTGCAGCTCGGCAAAACCCAAGAGTCAAACCAACTACTGCAGCAGCGGCTGGTTGAACAACTAGGGCAGCTTGAGGGCGAACTCGGCAACACTCGCCAGAAACTTCAGATGGTCCACTCCCGCTACAACGAGCTCAAGGAGGCGTACAAGAAACAACACGCCAGCAAGCAAGAGGTGGAACAAGAATTCGTGGCGGCCCGGGGCACCCTTCAAGAACTGCTGTCGACCCTGGAGAAAACAGAAAGTCAGCGAGACCTCTTGAAGCGGCGCTTGGGAGAAGTCGAGCAGGTGATGGTGCTGGCTCAACAGGCCAGTGGTCAACAGGAAATCTGGCTGGTCCAGTCCGAGCAGTTGGCCCAAGTTCGCTGCCAGCAACTTGCCCAAGTCCAGCAACAAGTGGACCAGCTTCACCACCAACAGCAGGAACTGCTGGCGCAATTGACGGTTAGTCGCAAAGAACTGGCCACCCGCGACCTGGAAGTTCAGGAATTGGCGGAAGAACTGGATCGCCTGAGCCACGTTGAAGAGGAGTTGCGAACCCTACAGCAGCGTCATGAGCGAGAAGTAGAGGCCCACAGCGGGACTCAACTCGAGCTGGAAGAGAGCCAACAGAACCACGCGTCGGCGCGCGAGGAACTGGCCAAACTACGCCAGGAGACGATCACCCAGGGCATCGAGTTAGAGACGCGCGCTCAACGGGTCGCCAAACTGGAGAAAGCCGTCACCACTTTTGCCAGTCGTCTCAAAGAAGGCCAGGCAGAACGAAACCAGGCTCAGAACAGACTGCAACAGGCCCAGGCGGACGCCCAGGCGGTGATGGAAGAGCTGGAGAGCGAAATCCAGCAAAAAGAGGCGCTCGAGGCGCACATCGAGCAGCAGCGCCAAAAAATCCAACAACTGGAACGGGACTTTCGCCACCTCCGAGACGAGCGAGAATCACTGGAGTCCGGCCTCCACGAGGAAAGCGAGCACGCCGAGCAACTTCGGGAAGTAGCGCGCCAGCAGGCGCTCAAAGTCCAATTGCAGGAGAGCGAGTTGCAGCAAGCCAGGCTGGAGCGTGAAGCCCTCAAACAGCAAGTCGACCTGCAGCAGATTCAATCGAAGATCGAAGCAGAGGCCTTGCGCCAGCGAATTCTCGAACAGGAGCAGCAACTTAAGGCGCAGAGCGAGCAGGCGGCCGAATTACAAGAACAACTCGACCTTTCCTCCAACATCCTGGGCGAGGCTGAACAGCAGATGTCCGAACTGGAAACCTTCGTCAACCAGGAGCGGGAACGCAGCCGCGAACAAATCGCCCGGCTGGAGCGAGAAAAGCAAGAACTGTTACGCCAGCTGAAACCGGGGGGAGGCCAGGAAACCGCCCGCAAGCTGGAAGAGTACCGCGCCAAACTGACTCAGGCTGTGGCTGCCCTCAAACAGGAACGACAGAAGGACGCTGAGTCGACCCGCAAATTGGCTGAATCCCAAGCATACACCAGGGAACTTGAAGAAGCCAACGCCGAACTCAACGAACAGTTGGCCGCCTTGGAACGCGCCCAACAGCCTCCGCTCTAGCCTTGCCTTCTCTAGAAGGAACCGACCTGAAACCTCGAACGTGGCGGGGTGAAACGGTGTCTGATAGGGTTGCTGGGTGGAGCTCTGGTGCGAGCGGTTTTGGCCGCTCCTCCAACCTTAGACCACGTCATCCTCGTCGACGTTTCGGGCAGTATGCGCCAGCACGGTTACTCAGATCGCCAAAGCTGGGCCCCTGACCTGCCCGACCTTCTTAAAGCGCTGGTTCAGCCCGAAGGAAAGTTTTTTTCCGAGGCCAGCCAGTTCACCCTGCGTCCTTTCTCTGACGAGGCCACCGACAAGAAGGAATCTCGTATCGCGTTAGGCCCGGCCCCCCTGGCCGACTTTGCCACCCGCTGGGAAGAGGTAACCCCCCCCGGCGGTGGTGCCACCGACATGTCACGCGCTCTGGCCATTGCCCAATTGATGCTTCAGGCCAGTTCCCACCCCGGGGTAGTGTGGCTGATTACCGACAACGAAAACAATTTCAGCACCAACCAATCGGACCACTCCTTCTATCAGAGTCTGCGCGATAGCCCCGACTACAGCTACGTGTACCTGTTTCCCCTGGGGGATCCCAAAAAGCGTCCCAACGACTGCCTGGTGATGTACCTGCTGGTCCCCCCTCGTGTGCTGGAAACCCGGGAGGTGGCCGAGTTGGCCAAGGAGGTCGAGAAGCGAACTCATTTTGGGGGAATGTTGTTTCGGCCTCTCTACAACGAAACCGATTCCACAACCTTAGACTTTTCTAAGGAACTCACTTTTGAGGCCCCCGGCAAACATAAAATGGAACAAGAGGGCGGCCAGACCGTTCTCTACTTTAACGAGGGCGACAAGTTACAGGGAAATTTGCGATTCCGCATTCGCTCCCGCCTGAAAGGCTGGAAGGTTCAGGGCGCATCTTTGGAAGATGCCGACGTGGAACTTCGTGTCCCGCCAATCTACGAGGGAGGCAGCAAAACCAAGCTCAGTTGGCAGGTCACTCCCAAAACGCTGGAAGTGGCCCCCGAACAGGACTCCATGACGATGTTCTCGCTGCAATTGGCGGGCCCGGAGGGCAAACCGATTGTACTCCAACGTCGCACCTCGCAGATGTTGACCCATCTCTTTGCGAGCTGGTTGCCGGAAGTTCAGGGCGACGTGCGCATGAAGGCGGTGTTGCACGTTGACCAGGGAAACCTGACTCACGAGGTCCCCACAGAAATGCAAGAGCGCCTGGATGCCGTGCCCCGACTCAACGAAGTTGAGCAGTACATGCTGCAGCAACAAGATCTGAGCCAAAATGAAGGCGCTCAACGCGACATCCTTTTTCAACGCAAGCTGGTGATTCGCGTCAAGGCTGACCCCAGCTCAGCCATCGTGGTGGGAATCCTGTTGGCAGTCGGCGCTATCGTGGCCGTGGCAGCAGCCGGCGCGGTGCTGCTCTGGAAAATAAGCCTGCGACTGGAAGGTCCCGGCATTGAAGAGGAATTTACGCTGTCCGCCCTCTTGGGGCAATACCTGATCTGCAACGGGCAGGGTCAACCCCACTGCCGACTGCACAGCTCCTTAGGCTCCCTGACCCTCAAAGCCGAGCCCGACTATGTTTTCGAGAGTGAAGCAAAAATCATGCCGGTGCGCTGGGAGGGCGACGAGTTTCGCTTCGAAGTCGGCCCCGAAGGCAAAACTCGTGACGTTTTTTGGCTGCGTCGCAGTCGAGCCGGCGGCCCGGGGGGCTCGCTTGGCAGCGGTGACGGACCACTCTAGAAACCGATCAGGTGTAGAGCTGGTCGGAGCGAGCAGCGCAAACAAAGTCATTGCGGTGCAAGCCACCGATTTTGTGAGTCCACCAACTCACCGTAACCTTGCCCCACTCGGTGAGCAGTGCCGGATGATGGTCCTGCTCATCGGCCATGCGACCAATCTGGACCGTGAAGTCCAGGGCCTGGGTAAAATTGGCGAAGGTGTAGACCCGCTCCAGTTTCTCCACTCCATGAACCTCGACTACGCTCCAATGAGGTAGTTGGTCCATCCACTCGGCTCGCTCCTCGGGGGTGACCCGAGGAGCGCCGGCCCGACAGGCCTCACAATGAGCTTGCTGTAGATCCAACCTTAGAGGGTCGTCCGAATCTTGACAATCTTGTATTTAAAGAGGCCAGCGGGAGTCTTCACCTCCACCGTTTCGCCCTTCTTCTGATTCAGAATGGCACGACCGATAGGAGACTCGTTAGAAATACGGCCTTTCTCGATATCAGCCTCATTCGTGCCTACGATTGTGACGGTGTGCTTACGCTTGGTATTGATCTCTTGCAACTCGATGGTGCTACCCAGATTGACCTCGTCGGTGGGCAACTCGTTGCGGTCGATGATCTTGGCTCGCGATAACAATCGCTCCAACTGAATAATCTCGCCCTCGACGAAGGCCTGATCGGACTTGGCCGACTCGTACTCAGCGTTGTCGGAAATATCACCAAATTCTTTGGCTTGCCGGATTCGCTCGGCTACTTCGGAGCGCACCACAGTACGCAACCGCTCCAGCTTATCCTGGTACATTTTGTGACCTTCTTCGGTCATGGGAATGACGGCTTCAGACATCAGTCAACCTCACTTTTTCTCTTGGTCCTTCGGGCAGGGTGCATACCCTGATTTTAGCGCGGATAATCCTGGGAAGCAGACGGACCTGCCCCACCCAGATTCTGCAATTCGCCCTCGGAGCTTTGCGGAGTGCCGGTTTGCACTTTGCGCCGATAGTCCTCCAGCACATTCCGCACGTACTGATTGGTTTCTCCGTACGGGGGAATCCCCCCCCAACGCCGCACGGCCGCCGGCCCGGCGTTGTATGCAGCCAGCGCCAGGCTTAAATCGCCGCCAAAATCTTGCACCTGCCAGGCCAGGTACTGACTCCCGCCTGCCACGTTCTGCTGCGGATTAAAGGCATCTTCCACACCTACCAGACGAGCGGTGTCTGGCATCAATTGCATCAACCCCTGAGCGCCCACCGGGGAGACAGCCTCCGGCTGAAAGTCCGACTCGACCCGAATTACAGACTCGATCAAGTAGGGGTCGAGACCACGACTTCGCGATTCGCCCTCAATAATAGGCCACAGCCACGTGGGAGCCTGGTCCGAGGGGGGCAAACTCTGAGGAGTCTCAGGCAAAATGATCAGTACATCGCTCAGGGGAGTGCCGGTTGGCGCGGCAGTGGGTGCGGATTGAGCGTGCGGCAGCCGACCGAGCAGCCCGTAATTAGAGTTGGCAATTCGATCAACAACGCGAGAAATGCCCTCCGGATGCGGCTTGGGACTGCCTACAACAAGGGGGGCCCGGTAACGCTGTAAGGCCACCAGGCTAAGCTGGGTGCAGGCCAGCATGGTCAGCAGGGCTCGACTCCACATCATAGTGCGCAGCCCCCTTCCAAGCCGGCGTCAAGGTTCCTGGCGCTTCCAGGGAAAAAGGCCCACCCACCGAGAAGTGAAGTCCTCGATGGGGGCTGAGCGCCCGCAGGAGGACTCCCCGAAGTGCCAGCCAACTGGCTCCAAGGATCCGTAATCGAGATTGACCAGGGAGCCCAGCTTGCCGAGACCTAACTTCTCCAGAAAAATTCGCTCGTGGATCGTCAACGGATGCACTTCCTTTAACCTGGTACTCGGCATGGCCACCGTCATGCTCTCTTGCCACGGAATGCTCGGTTGGGCTTCGCTGTGCCTGCTGGGCAGCGTGATCTGGGATGCCGCTGACGGGTTCCTGGCTCGGCGCTGGCAAGTGGCCTCCGAGTTTGGTGCCCAACTGGATTCACTGGCAGACATGACTTCTTTCGCCGTGGGCGGGGGGGCTTTCGTCTACGGTTGGTTCCAAGGTCACATGCCCCTCTGGGTGGTTGTGCCCCTGTCGTGCTGGTTTGGCCTCACGGGAGCCTGGAGGCTGGCGCGTTTTAATGTGGGCCCCAAATTGGCGGGCGAGTTTTACGGATTGCCAACCACGGCCGTGGCCACGCTGGTGGCGGTGACCTATCTCACCTGCCCCAAGCTGGCCTGCTGCTGGCCCGGCGCCTTGCTGGCAGCCGTCCTGGCAGGCCTCATGGTCAGCCCCTTGCCCTACCCCAAGTTCACCCGAGTCGGGGAACTACCTCCCTGGTTGATGATTCTATTGCCCGTGGCCGGCCTTTTCCACCTGGACTTGACCGTGTGGACTTGCTCTTCCCTCTACCTGATGTCGGGCCCCTATCTCTGGCTGCGGCGTCGCAGCTCCGAAATGGATGAATTCCCGGGCGTGGCCGCCCACTAAGGGCCCGTCCGGTCGTCGAGGCGCCCTCCAGCAAGCAGCGGCGAGGGCGAATATCCTAAGGGCTTAGCCTAGATAGCGGGCCACGATAGTCTGCCCGGCCGCCAACTTGTCGCCGGCACGCACAAGAATCTCCACCTTATCCACGGGAAACAGCACATCGGTGCGCGAGCCAAAGCGAATCAAGCCGTAGCGCTCACCTTGAGCCAGCAATTCGCCGCGCTTGGGCCAGGTGATGATACGTCGGGCCAAAAACCCTGCCCGCTGAGCCACCGCCACCGGTCCGTTGACACCTTCGATGACTACGTAACGCGATGCATTGGCTTCGGATGCATCCTGGTAAGCGGGCAAAAAACCGCCTGGCTCATCCCAGCAGTCGATCACCTTGCCAGCCACCGGGGAACGATTGATATGCACATCCAGGGGAGAGAGAAACACGCAAACACGGACCCACTCGCGGTCACCCAGGCGTGGATGGCGCACGGTATCCACCTTCATCACCTGCCCATCACTGGCCGCATAGGCGGCTTTGTCGGTAGACAAAACCTCCCGATGTGGATCTCGGTGAAACCACGCGGCAGCCGCCCCCAGCAAAGCCGGAACGGGCCACCATCGACTGCCCTTCCGAGCCAGCAAGAAAGAGACCGCCCCCAATCCAGCCACCAGGTCAAGAGCTTCGCTGGAAACGCCCAGGTTAGACCACGAGGGTCCAATACGCTTGTAATTGGAGCGCGGTTGCACATCGCTGGCGGCGTCCACGGTCGGCTCCGAAAAACGCAAACTGCGAATGTTGGCCGGAGGCACATTGAACATCACCGAATCGCTGCGAAACTGGTAACGGTTGATGAACTCCTTCATCATCTGGTCGACCTTAACAAAATCGGCCGTTTCTTGCTGCTTGGTGAGTTTGCGCAAATTGCGCAAGAACTTATACTCAAGGAAGGTCAACGTGCCACCGGGCTTGAGCAAGCGGCGAAAAGACTCGAAGATGTTCTCGGCGACATCGGCCGGCAGTCGAGTCAGCGGCACAGCGGAAATGATGTAGTCAAAACAGTGCTCTCCGCCCACTTCGGTGACGCTGTTATGGATGATCTCCACCTGATGGCGCACCCGTTGCAGTTCGGGCTCCGTCTCGAAACGTTGGCGCAGGTAGTCCACAAAAGTGTCGTCAACCTCGCACAAAACCAGGCGATCATCGGCCTTGAGGTGGCGCACCAGCTCGGTGGTGATGGGCCCGGTGCCGGGACCCACCTCCAAAATCTGTTTGGGCTTCTTCTGGCGCATCGCCTCGGCCGCCATAGCTCGGGCGGCCTCCCGCGAAGTGGGCATCACCGCCCCAATATGGTCGAATCCCTTCGACAGTTGGCTGAGAAAAAAGAAGGTCTCTTTCAAATTCACGGGTCTAACCTTTCCTATGGATCCACCCAGTCGAAACTGACGCCGACCTGGCTGCGGGGCAAGCCCGAGTTTACCGACAACGTGATGCGAGTGTCCTGGTGTACGCGCGACTCCAACTGGCTTCGCACCACCGATAAAGCGGTCTCGTGATACATATCCTCGCTAAAACTCGACTTGCTAGCAGCGTATTCACCCGTGAAGACCACTTCGTAGCGAAAGTTAAGGCCATCGTGGCGAGTCACCGCCGCTCGCACCACGCATCCCTCGGCGCCCTGCCCGCTGGCGCTGGAACGCAGCTGAAAGGTGACGCTGGTATCATTGCGCAGCTTATAATGGTCGCGCGGCGGTAAAGCATGAACACTCATCAGGTTGCGCCTTCTCCTTCAGGCGGTCGGCTCCTTGTAGCCTCATTCTGGAAGCAGGCGTCCTGGCGTCCTACCTACACGAACAACGTACGCCAAGCCTGCTTGACGTACGTTCCAGTGACGACCTACAATCGGGAGATGAGGAAGATGACTCCCACGGAGCTACGTAAGGATTTATACCACATTCTCGACGACATGCTTGAAACCGGAGAAGGAGTGGAAATCGAGCGCGCCGGGGGGACTGTTGTGCTGGTGCCTCAGAGGAAAGCGTCCAAGCTGAGCCGCTTGATTAAGCGCCAAACAGTGGTGGGAGACTCTGGCATGCTACCCGAAATTAGTTGGGAGCAAGCTTGGCAACCCGGCTCCATTTAGACACGCACGTTGTCGTGTGGCTGCACCAGGGAGACCTGGAAAAGTTTAGTGAGCGAGGGGCGCAGGCGATTGAAAAGCACCCGCTCGTTTACTCCCCCATTGTCCTGTTAGAACTGAGATATCTCTTTGAGATAGGCCGCATCGCAATCTGCGAGGACGCGATCCTGGCTGATTTGCGCCAACAGATAGGTCTCGAAGTATGCACCTCCAGTCATTTGGAAGTTACGCGGGCCGCCTGCCAGGAGGACTGGACCCGAGACCCATTCGACCGAACCATCGTAGCCCAGGCACGGATGGCCGCCTGCCCGTTGCTCTCCCGTGACCGCAAGATTCAGGACCACTACTCGAGCGCCTTCTGGTAGCTCTCCGACCCGGTCCAGCCCATGCAGCCGGAAACGGCCAGACGCTGACGCCGTAGGAGGGCTAATGAGAGGGCGCCTCATTGCCTAGCCTCAACCCCGTTCGCGGCGGCGGATAGCAGGTAAAGCCAAACTCCAGTCTGGGCGGCTTCGAGGCCAATTGCTTCGAGATCGCGCACCTGGATTTCATAACCCAGGCTGGCCAGTTCACTGGAAATTGTTTCCAGCCAGTTGGAAACTTTGCATTCTCTGGTTGGGGCGAGGGTGCAGTGGGGCGGCATCGGGAATCGGGTTGGCGAGGTGGTGCGCGGATCTCAGCGGGCATTGCCGGTTCTGCCTGCACTTCATCCAACCAGGCCGACGTAGCGCGCTGAACTGCGACCCGTGGAATCGATAGCCAGAAGCAACGACCGCTAAGAGGGTGGCGACCGGACCCGTGGAAACGCCTGGTCATGAGAATTCTCGGACTGGTGTTGTGCCTGACCCTGGCGGCCCGGGCCGACGACCTGGAACTGCGTCAGAGCGGTAAAGCTGTGGCGCATTTTTCTTTGCAGCAAGTCAAAGCCATCTCCACTCCCCAGGCCCTCCGACTGGATGGCGGTCTCCACAATTACTGGGCCATTCCCATTCAACCCCTGCTCGAAAAAGTCTATGGCAAAGCCGCCTACGGCGAAGACATCACCTTTGTGTTCGTGTGCCGCGACGGCTATCGCTCCCCCGTCAAGGCGGAAGAACTCAAGAGGCTGCCCGCCTATCTGGCTTTCGCATCCTCAGACAGCAAGCCGTTTGTGCTGGAGAGCAAGCCGCTGGGGCCGTTCTACTTAATCTGGGACAGCGAGCGTTACCCGGAGCGCAAAGTGGGCGGAAATTGGCCCTTCCAGGTGGTGGCCATCGACCGGGCCTCTTTCTCGCAAGCCTACGCCGCGACGCTGCCTCCGCCCAAAAGTTCGGCGGCGGTGACCCACGGCTTTGCGCTCTTTCGGAAACATTGCTTGAGCTGCCACCAGATCAACAGCCAGGGCGGCAACATGGGGGTCGATCTCAACAGCCCCTACAGTGTCACCGAATATTTTCAGAAGCCGTATCTCTACAAACTGATCGACAACCCGCAAAAACTGCGCAACCGGGCCACTATGCCCGGACTCGACCGCTCGCTGCCCAACCGCAAGCAGGCCATCCAGGATATCATCGCCTACCTGGAAGCCAAGGCAGCCCAACGCAGGGCCTCAAAGACGGCGAAGCCAGGCAAGTAGCTCGATGTGGGCAGTTTGCGGAAAAAAGTCGCAGGCCACCGCCTTCTCCAACCGATAGTTGTTGCGTAGCCGGGTCCACTCGGTCAGAAAGCGCTCGGGATTGCATGAGACATAAAAGATCTGGGCAGGGCCGTGTTCTGCCAACTTGTCGACCAGGGTTGGATGGCAGCCGCCACGGGGCGGGTCAACGATAGCGACCTCGGCATTCCAATCCTCCCATTGCTCCGCAGCCATAGCGTGAAAATCCGCAGGCCTGCCCAGTTCCTGAGCACAACGCCGAGCATCCTCGATGGCTTGCGGCACATTCTCCACCCCCACCAACTCGGTCTCAGAGTCGGCCACGTACAAACCCAGACTCCCGATGCCGCAATACAGGTCCAGCAGGCGCCGCGGCTTCCCCAGCCAGGCCTTGAGTTGATCCAGCAGGAGCCGGTAGGCGGGGGGATTGCTCTGGAAAAAAGAACGCCAGCCCAACCGAAAGGTCAGATCTCCCAGCCTCTGCTCGATGGCGTTGTGGCCCAACAGCAAGTGCTCCCGTTCAGGCACGATGGCCCCGCCGGTGGAACTCTGCTCCACCCAGATCAAACCGCGTGGCCCCAGCCCGGCCAGTCGATCGCGCCAATCCTCCAGGCAGGCTACGGGAAGGTTGCAGCGAGTGACCAGAAGCGCCAGCCAGTCATCCCCCGGATTGGCCTGACGCAGTAGCAGATAGCGAAGGTCGCCGCCAAACGAGCGCGGGTCCCAACCTTCTAACTGATGATCGAGCATCCACTGGCGGGTTTGACGCAGCGCCTCTCGATGGGCTGGTGGCGCGATCCAGCAATGGTCTACGTCGACAACTCGGTCAAAACAGCCGCGCCGATGAAATCCGACCCACTGCCTATGAAAGCTAAATTCCACCTTGGTGCGATAGTGAAAGCTTTGAGGAGAGGCCAGCGCTGGCAACAACTCGGCCTCCGGGGCCACCTCGCGCAAGCGGCGGTAAAGCCTGTCGCTCTTCCAGGCCAGTTGACCTTCGTCGCTCAGATGCTGCAAGGAGCAGCCACCGCACGGCCCACAGTGGCTACACCGGGGCTCGCGCCGCTGAAGATGCGGTTGAATCACCTGTTGCAGCCAGACGTTTCGGCGCGTGCCCAACTGAACCAGCACCTCTTCGCCCGGCAAAGGACCCCATAGCTCAAGCCCCTGACGAGGGTGACTGTCGATCTGCAGTCGAGCCAGCCCTTTGGCGGACAGGCCGCTGACGTGGGCGGACAATAGTTTGGCAGGGCGTCTCATTACCCGCAAGGTTTTTGACCGGCCCGCGGTCAACCTGCCGCCATGTCTAAAGTTCGCCCCGCCGCCGGCATTCTGCCCCTGCGCCTCGGCCCCGACGGTTGGTCTGTCCTGTTGGTGCAACGCGGCCGAAAAGGCCGCTTCTTTCCAGGCTTTCATGCCTTTCCGGGGGGAGCCATGGACGAACAGGACGGCGATCACCCGACCTGCGCCGCTCGCGAATTATGGGAAGAAACCGGCCTCTGGGTGGGCCCTCGCCAACCACCGCCCGAACTGCGCAAGCAAGGGCTGGCCTGGAACGATTTGCTGGCCGAGTATCCCGTGGATCTAACCCAACTGCGGCCGGCCGGAGTGCGCACCACCCCCGACTACGCCCTGATTCGCTTTCGTGCCCAGTTCTATGCCTGGTCGTGCCCTCCAGAACAGGAGGCTGAAATTTGGCCCGGCGAACTGGAAAACGGGGCTTGGTGGAACGTGGGCGAAGCCCTTGAGGCGTGGCGCTCGGGTCAGATCTTTCTGGCCGCCCCCACCCAAGACAGTCTGCACACGCTGATCGAGGCCCAGGAGTGGGAAGGGGCTCTGCAAAGCCTGTGCGCTTTTCCCGAGGACACGCCCGACCCCATACGGGTACGCCCAGGCCTGGTCTACCTGCCCTTGATAACCCCCACCCTTCCCCCAGCTCAGCACACTCTGTGCTTTCTGCTGGGAACCGAAAAGGTGATTATCGTGGACCCGGGAGCCCCCGACTCCCACCAGTTGGAACGCATCGAATGGGTGCTGCAGGATCGCCCGGTGGAAGCCGTGCTGTTCACCCACCATCACACCGACCATGTGGGCGGACTGGACTGGTGCCTGCAACGCGAGTGGCCCATCTGGGCCCACCCTCGGACCGCAAGCCAGTTGGGCCTGGAGGCTCTGGACCGGCAGCTCCACGATGGCGACCAGGTCCAGGGCTGGCAGGTGCTGCACACTCCCGGACACGCCTCGGGACATTTAGCCTTGTGGGAGCCAGATACGCAAATTTTACTGTGCGGCGACCTGGTCAGTGGCATCAGCACCATCCTGATCCCTCCGCCGGATGGCGATATGGGAGACTATTTCGCCAGTCTGCGCCGCTGCCAGCAACTCCGGCCCCGGCTGGTGATGCCCAGTCACGGGGGCCCCTTTGGACCGGGCAGCGACCTGTTGGGCCAAACCTTACAGCATCGCCTGGACCGTGAAAGCAAAGTCTTGGCCGCTCTGGGTGGGACGTTCGCCCAGATCTTGAGGAAGGCCTACGCCGACGTGAGCGGTCCGGCCTTAAAACTGGCCAGCATCTCGCTGCTGGCCCATTTGCAAAAACTCAAGCGAGAAGGGCTCGCTCAAGGTTGTGATGACCGCTGGCTGCCGGCGTAGCAGCGCTGAGGGGGAGGCTCGGCCTGAAGCCAGGGGAGCGACCACTGCGAAGCCCAGTTGAGCCACGACATGGGCTTGCGAATCCGCCGACCGCGATGGTCACGGACGATTCGGATCCAGACATGCTCCATCCAGCCCAATTGAGGGTCGGTCATGATCAGCCGTTTCCGGGGTTCGTACTCCAGCGAGAAATCTGCGCTCAGCCTCTGCTGGAGTTGTTGCCAGAGCCGGTCGCGCACCGAAAAGGAGAGCAGCAGACACTTGCCGCCAGGGGCCAGCATGTCTCCCAACCCCTCGATGGCCCGCAATGTCAGTGAGGCGGGGTCCTCTCCACCGTAAGCGTAGAGCAGGTCACTACCGACCGGCAGAGCAGGTGGATTGCCGACCACATAGTCAAACAACCCCCGGCCCGCCTGCCACATATCGCTGAGCACAAAGGAACAGGGCAGGCCAGGATGGTTCAGTTGGTGATTGACCTCGGCCAATCGCAGCGCGGTCGGATTGGCGTCCAGGCCAACGACCTCGGTAAAACCTTCGGGCAAGGACAGTCCCACCACTCCACAGCCACAACACAGGTCGGCCACCCGGCCCTGACCACGCCCACCCAACCACCGCCAGGAAGCTTCGATCAACAAACCGGAGTCGTCTCCAAGATAGACAAACTCGCCCGGCGATCGCTGGGGAATCGAACTCACAATGTATCGCGTGCCCGCCATGGTCCAGAGCGGCGAAATCTGCCACAAGGCGTACTGGCTATCGGCGAGCCCTGGCCAAGTCCGATCCAGGTCCCCTGGCTCATGAAGATAGAACACTCGATACAGATTTTGGCAGTCGGGCGACAGTTGCCCCAAAAATCGGCTGGGATGGGAATGGGCACCCAATGGCAAAGGTAGGCCGCTCTGCAGGCGACGCTCAAAGCGTACATTCTGCACAGGACAGACCCGCTGGGTGGTAAAAGCGGGGACGTTACAGGCCTGGTAGTAGCCGTTTTGGTGTAACCAATCGGCCAGATCCTGGAGGGGAAAGGAAAACGGCATGAGCGGGCGCTTCAAGAAAGGCTCGGGGGATCTCCCCCCATCTTTGGATGGGTGCCCTCACCTGGAGCTGGCCATGGGCGAACGCCTCTGGCAAGAGCTGCTACAACCCGGCAATGCCTGGTGGAGCCGACTGCAAGGGGTCAACCAGCAACTGCTGGTCGCCTACGGCCTACCTCTCCCCTCGCTACGACTGGACTGCGACCGCTCGCTGGACTCATGTGCCTATCGTTTTCGGCTGGCCGGAGGCCCCTGGGAACAAGGCTTGCTTTACCCGGGGCGCTGGTTTGCCACCGGAAATTCTGACTCGGTGTCGCTTTTAATGGGAGAATGGGCCCAAGAACCCGTCTACGGGCTGGAAGGCCGCTGGATTCCCGATTCCCGAGCCGAAGGAGCTCGTCAACTGGGCTGTCACCTGTTGGGTCCAGAGGCGCTCTTGGTTGGGCATGTCTGCGATCGCCTGGAGAATCGTCTCCACTGGTGCCTCTCTGTCGACTGGCTCAAGCAGCGACTCACCCACCTGGGCCTGACCTCGCCGGGGGTCGGCTTCGCTCAGGCCCTGCGCTGCATGCTGGAGGAGCGTGTGAGCATCGGCCCCCTGGCCGACCTGGTCGACGCCTATCAGTCGGTCCCTCGCGATGCCGGGCGCCGCCTGCGCGCCATGCGCCTGGCCCTGGGACCGCGCCTGACCACGCCCTGGCTCAATGAGCAGGGCCAGTTGGTGCATGTCACCCTGAGCGAATCAACCTCCAAAAGGCTTCGCCGCGAATTGGCCCGGCCCGATGGGCCAGAGTCCTGGTTTCTTGGCATGGCGCTGGGCCAGTTGCAGGCCGAGTTGCATTGGTCTCAGCATGAACATGGAGAGGCTGTCCTGGTAGTGGCCGGCAACTTGCGCCGTGACCTCTTTGAACTGCTTCCCTTCGACTTGAGGCGCACTCCAGTGTTGGCCTTCGATGAAATTCCGCCCGATGTCGAGATGCTGGCCGCTTCGGTTGTGGGATCCCGCCTTCACCCGCTGGCCCCTTCGTGGCCTCGGCTGCGTTGGGAAAATTCCGTTTGATCGCGAATTCGGCGATCTTGTCACAAGTTGTCAGGTCTCAGCCGGCACGTTTCCATTATACTCAGTCCATGAGAAACGATACCTTAGTCCAGTTTGACGCCGGGATGGGCTTTTTTATGTTAATCCTGATCCTGGGATTTATGGCTGCCTCGCACTTGTTTTGATTCTTGACGATGTCTGCAGGCCTGTCTAAAGTATCCCCATGACACAGGTAGACGTGGCCAGTTTGCAGGCGCGGGCCCGCCGAGCTCGCGACCAGAGTTCTCGCGAAAAGCATCAACTGCTGGCCAGGGCCTGGGGGGCCCAGCAAGGGGACTCGCTCGACAAAATTTTGCAGAAGATCAGCCTGGCTCGAGAGCAACTGCAGTCTTCTGCTGTAGCCGCCGCCGATCAAGGAAAAGACGAAGTCACCCTCTTGCGGATGAGCTTTCAGCCGGTCGACTTGAGGCACTTGCTCCAGGAAGAGCTTCACGCCAGTCAGCAGCGCACGCCAGACCCTTATCCCAAGCTGCGGAGTTTGGGTCCGCCCTCTTTTCGGCATATCGAGGGTTGGCTGCAGCAAGACCTGAAGGTCAAAGAGTGGCAGCAATGTCCGCTTCCCTGGTTGGTCGAACTGGAAAGCTGGATTCCCAAGCATGCAAAGGCCTCGCGGTTCACCCGTTGGGCCTTGGGCCGTCCTAAATTGCCGGAAGCCCTCACCCAGCTTTTTCAGGAGTGTAAGGACCGCAAGTTGCAGCCACGCTTCGAGCCCTACCAGCACCGCGAGGACCGCGGCATCGCCCTGGTGGTGCGCTGGAAGCCCTGAAAACAACAAAAGCCGTCTGATCTCTCAGACGGCTTCGTTCAGCCTGGCTGCCTGCCCCACCAACACCAGGCCCTGCAGAAAGAGATTCCTGGGGTCTTCTCGCTTTCCGCCTTACGGCTTCCCCGCGACAAGAACTTGAACCTCACGGTCCCCGGCCTCTTCTGCAGCCTCTTTACAGCGCTTCACTTCGCTTTCGGTGCTGTAACTCACCGACGTGCTCAGGTCTGCACGCTACCCCTGTCCTGCGTCGGGCCAGGACAGTGCCCCCCGGTCGCCTTACCCACCTGCACCGGGCTCCTCAAGCCAATTCCAGCATCTCCAGTAAGATACTGTAGACAGGGTGTCTGGCCGTTTCCTCGCCTTGCGGCGATTTCCCGACCAGAGCATTCTCCTTGCGGTTCCCTATCAGGCCCGAGGCCTCTCTCACTTGTCCAAGGTTTGACTCTCGCTGAATGAGCGCAGCGGCTTGCTGAAGTCTGCAAGTTACCTCTGAAACATCCGGGCTGTATCAGGGCCCCCTGGCTGCCGACCTCCAACGCCAGGCTCCCACATCGTAATCCAGGTCAAACCGAACTTTCCGCTTGCGCTTTCTGTCCGGCCCTTTTACTTGCCTCACGGCACCCTGAACTCGTCAATGAGCCTCGTCCAATTGCTTTCGATTCACTCACGCCCTCTGGACCGGGCGACTTGCTCAAGTATGCAAGCTACCTCTGATTCATTCAGGCTGAATCAGTGCCCCCTGGCTGCCGACCTCCAACGCCAGGTATCCTCGCTCATCGAAGCCTCCCGTCACCGGGCACTTCTTTTGGTGGTTACGTTCCACTCGCACTTTCCGCTTTCGCTTCCCGCTCGAGTCGTCTCGCCTCACGGCTCCACAACCATAACGAAGACCACACTACACCAC
The DNA here is from genome assembly GCA_018780265.1 of bacterium. Lineage (GTDB taxonomy): Bacteria > Vulcanimicrobiota > Xenobia > Xenobiales > JADMJV01 > JADMJV01. The sequence goes on along the minus strand of JADMJV010000035.1, from coordinate 54,517 downwards.
GCTGATGCGCTCAAGTCGATGTTGTCCGACTGCGTAACCGGGTCTGCACGCTACCCCTGACTCATTCAGGCTGAGTCAGCGCCCCCTGGCCGCCACCTATCCAGCACCAGGCTCCCGCATCCATGAATTTTCCTTCGGTCTTCTTGCCTTTCCTCACACCCTAGAATGTGATTCCCGGACAAGTCGATTCTCCTCACGGGTCCGAAGAGGACTTGGGCCACGACGGGGCTCGCTCCGTCTTTGCGCGGCCTGCTCAGGTATGCAAGCTACCCCTGCTTCTAAGGTGAAACAGAACCTCCCAACCGCCCGCCGTTCCAGCATTGGGACCCCGACTACTCGAGCCAGAGGGCGCGGTCACTACGACCAGACTCTCCGATTCGTCTCGGGCCTCGCTAAGGATTGTTAACGAAGCCTCAGCGCTTCGGCTTGCTGAGGTCTGCAAGCTACCCCTGCCTATTTCGCTCAGCAGGGCGTCAACTCTATCGCTTGTTGAGGCGTCGTCCGCGTTTCCGCGGCTGAGGTCTGCATCTTATTCCGGCGGCGCATCTCTGTCAACGCCCCCTCGACAAGCCGACTTTAGCCTTTCGGCAAATGGCTATAGTTGGCAAAAATAGAACCCGATTCAATAGACCTGGTGTTTCGTTTACAATTAGTTATCAACTTGTTCCCCCGAATAGATCCACAGACAATCCAGGAATCGGCTTGCCCTGGCGAAAAGGCCCTTGCAAGCCCTATTCAACTGTTCGATAAGCAGAGGACTTTGCCGGTCAATCGGCAAGTGAGGTGGCCGTGGACCCGACTCAATTAAGCCGGACTGAAGTGGTGCTGCTGGCCCCCGAGTCTGCGGCTTTAGCCCTGGCTTACTCGCCAGGGGAAACGCCGTCGGTTGTTGCCTGCGTCACCGGAAATCAGGTGCCCGAACTGCTTTGGTCGGCCCAGGAAATGGGGGTGCCCATCGTCGAGTGCTGTGAAATGACCTCGGAGCATCTGGTGGGGTTAGATCCGGGCCAGGAAATTCCCGAAGGTCTATTTCGGTCCGCTGCTCAGGCCATTGCACTGGTGCAGCGCAGTCGTCCAGGTCCTACTCCGGTCAAGTTGGTCAAGGGGCTGGGTCAGGTGCCCAAGCGCTGGAAAGGCGGCCTTTCAGAGTTAAGGGCGCAACTTGAAGTATCCCGCATCTGGATCGAGTTGAGTCAGGCGGAATGGGTTCAGCCGGTGGTTTCCCTCACGACTTTGCACCGCCAAAAATTGCAGGTTGAAACGGGCCTCCCATTGCTCAGTCTGGAGGTGCGCCATTGCCCGGACCTGGACTGCGCCGGTCGCATTTTGGTGCAGGGCTCTTGTGAGTTTATTTGGAGTGCCGCTCAACCGCCTGACTTTGGGGACCTGATGCTGGGCCTGTATCAGGTGATCTCCCGCAATGCCCACCGGTTGCTGGGTTTTCGCGAGACAGAGAGGTTGGTGGAAGCAGTCCGCAAGACCCATGCGGGTCTCTACAAGGCGCTCTTTCCTGACCATCTTACTGTCTCTGGATTGCGCCAAATTTTGCGCAACCTGCTGCGCGAGGGGATTAAAATTCGCGACCTGACGGCCGTCTTGGAGGCAGTCGAAAGTCACAAACTGCGCTCGCAGGACCCGGACCAGTTGACCGAATTTGTGCGCGCTTCCCTCAACTTTCAACTGTGCCGTGAATATGCCGATGCTCAAGGGATCGTTCACGCCATGCTGGTGTCGCCTGAAATGGAGAGCAGCATTCTCAAAGATGTGCGGCCCGCCTCTATGGCGATTTGGTTTGACCTGGACGTGGACGTCAGTCTCAAACTGTTGACCAGCGTGGCCAAAGGGGTGGAAAAAGCAGAGAGCAGAGGGGTCCGTCCGGTATTGCTATGCAGTCCCCGTCCCCGCCGGTTTTTGCGCCGTCTGGTCGAGCCTTCCTTCCCACTCTTACCGGTTTTGTCATATCCTGAGGTAGCCGCCGACGCTGATGTGCGCGTCTACACCACCATAAGGCTGTAGGAGGTCGTAGCAATATGTCTGTGGTGCGTAGCGCCTCGGGAGTGATCTCGATACCATCAGAGAGTAACAACGACCTCGGCCTTTTTTTGGTGTTCTGCGGGTTGGCCTTGAGCTTTCCAGCCCGAGCCCTGTTGGCAACCGTTTACCCTGACAACAACGGGGTCCACTATGCGGCTCCGGCCGGCTTTGTGCTGGTCATCCTGGGATTTCTGCTGATGCGCTACACACGCAAGCGCTTCTGGGTAGAAGGTCAAAGCGTGCGTGTCAAGGATGGGTGGTTTGGGCGCAGTTTGCGCTACAACTGGCAGGAGCCCCCCATGATTCGGTTGCGCTCGCAGGAAGAAGAGCGGGGCTCCAGTGCCTTGGAATACTGGCTGGTCAATCTGGTCGATGGCAAGCGCCAGTATGTCCTGGACCGGCGCCAGGGCCACCAGATCGAGAGTCGTTCGCTGGCCGAGGCGCTGGCCAAAACCATCAACTGCCCGGTGCTGGAAAAGGCCGAGGCGGGCGAAATCACGATTCCTCGGGAGGATCTGGACCTGCCTTTCCGCGAGCGGGTCCGTCGCCAGCCCGAGCTGCTGGGTTCCGAAGTAAGCAAACCCGAACCCTGCTCGATCGAGGTCAGCGAGAGCGCTGACGAACAATTCTACACCTGGCGACTGCTCAGTCCGGCCATGCTCAATGAGTTCTTTACGCTGGTCTGCTTTGTCCTGTTGCTGGCCATCGTGCCTATCTTTCCCAGGCTGGCACCCGGGCAGGAGGTGCCTGACCGCTTTCAGCTCTCCTTTTTAGATATCGCCCGCAACAATCATCACTTTACCTACTTTTACGTGACCGGGGGCATGGTAGGCCTGACGGCCTTCTTTCTCTTCGGCTATCGCAAAGAGTTAAGGGTTTGCCCCAAGCGCCTGGCGGCTCAGGACCGACTCTGGGGCATCCCCGTGTGGTCGGCCGCCATCCCGGCGGACCAGCTAGAAGAGATCTGGGTGCGCCAATCGGCCCGCGGCGCTCACTTGCAACTGATTTCGGACGCCTGCATCATCAGTGGACGCATCTCCAGCAGTGCTGTGGCCAGTTGGCTGGCCTGGCGTCTGCGCCACTTTTATGGAACCTAGTCGGCCAGGTAGGTTTCCAGATAGCCGATAAATGCCCGGAAGTCATCGGTTTGGCTCAAATACCGATAGACCAGTTCGCGGTTGATGCCCAGATAGGCGTGCACCAGGATGTTTCTGAAGTTGGCCATAGGCGCAATTCGTTCCGCGAAGTCGGTGGGGATGACACCCTGACGTCCCATCAGGCGAATGGCGTCGCGTCCATCGCCGGGTCGTTGCCATTGCCTCAACGAAGCGAGCGTGTAACCCATGTCCAGCACGCATTGTATCGCCAGTTGGAAGCACCGCTCCGCCAGAAGGTAGTGTCTGGGATTGGCCAGAAACTCTTCACAATCAAGCGTCTTCAGGTCCTCAAGCAGCCTTAGATTCTTCTCTAATTCTTCGAGTAGATCGCGGTGTAGAGTCATTCGTGAGCCATTCGGGCCCGGCGAGCCTTGGTGAAGAATCGCTGGCTGTAGGCGTAGTCTTCGTGGCGCTGGCGTATGCGAGCTTCGAAGCGAATAATGGCTGCTGGATCGTCTACTGGATAGATGGCCTTGCCCCGCAGAACGGCTTCGTTTTGCAGAGTCGGTTTGGCGTCGTTTAAAATGATCAAGTCTACGGCACCGCCAAACTCCTGCTCCAGACTCTCCTGCAACTGGCAATTGCGCTGAAAGCGTTCCATGCAGTCCAATTCGGGGGCGTACCAGACGGCCACATCCAGGTCACTGTCGGGTCGATCCTGGCCGCGAGCGCGGGAACCAAAAATGTAGGCAAATTTCACGCCCAGGTTGGCAAACCGCTCCGTCATTGCTGTCACGGTGGGTAGTTTCGCGTCAGACCAACCCCTCCCCCTCCCAATAGGAATGACGGTCTTTGGCTCGAAATCTCTTCCGTGCAGGTGGGGGCTACATCGAGACTTTCCATTCCCTCACTCGCCTCCAGGCCAGTCGTTGGTTTGAGGACGGCGACGCCTAAAAAAAACAGAGGGACACGAGGTCCCTCTGCAAGTCAGCCTGTAAGCCGGGTTCTGTCACGGCCGAAGCCGCCGACGGCCATCTCTCTGCGAAAAACGTTACCGTTTTCCTGATGCAACATACTCGAAGAACGCTCGACGGGCCGCCGAGGAAGGCCAGGCCTTCGTCTCCAAATGAGTCTTGCTCCCGAACGGGGTTTACCTAGCCAGTGCGTCACCGCACTGCTGGTGGGCTCTTACCCCACCGTTGCACCCTTACCGTTCCGAAGAACGGCGGTCACCATTTCTGTGGCACTATCCTCGAGGTCGCCCTCACTGGACGTTATCCAGCATCCTGCCCTTGGGAGCCCGGACTTTCCTCAAGCCGGTGATACACCGACCCGCGACCGTCCAGCTGACTTGCTCTGCAGTCTAGTGGATGGGGAATGGACTGGCAAGCCCGAGGGCGAAGAAGCCGACCAACTTAGGAGGACGCTTCATGTCACGCTTAGCCAATTGGATCGACCATCGTTGGGAGGAGGCCTCCAGCACGGCTTCGCTACCCGTGCTCAACCCCGCCACAGACGAGGTTCTGACCGAAGTTCCCCTGTCTACGGCCGGTGACGTGGACCGGGCCGTCCAGTGCGCTCAAAAGGCTCTCAAGGGCTGGCGCAACACGGCTGTGACCGAGCGCATCCAGGTGATGTTTCGCTATAAGCAGTTACTCGAAGAGAACTTCGAAGCCGTGGCTCGTCAGATCACGCTGGAATGCGGCAAGACCCTCGACGAAGCCCGGGGCGAATTGCGCCGCGGAGTAGAAAACGTGGAGGTAGCCTGCGGCGCCCCCATTTTAATCCAGGGTTACCACAACGAAGACATCGCTCCAGGTATCGACGAGTTGATGATTCGTCAGCCGGTGGGCGTGTGCGCCATCATTACTCCCTTCAATTTCCCGGCCATGATTCCACTCTGGTTTTTGCCTTACGCGCTGGTGTGCGGTAACACGGTGGTCTTGAAGCCCTCCGAGAAAGTTCCGCAAACGCTGGTCAAGCTGCTCGAACTTCTCAATCAGGCCGGTTTGCCGGCCGGGGTGGCCAATCTGGTTCACGGCAGCCGCGAAGCGGTGGATGCATTGCTCGAGCATCCCCTGGTCAAAGCCGTCAGCTTTGTGGGTTCCACCCAGGTGGCTCGCTATATCTACAGCAAGGCCTCCCAGCACGGCAAACGGGTGCAGGCTCAGGGCGGCGCCAAAAACCCCATCATCGTCATGCCCGACGCCGACCTGGACATGACTACCAAAATCGTGGCCGACAGCGCCTTTGGTTGCGCGGGACAGCGCTGCCTGGCCTCCTCGCTGGCCATTACGGTGGGCGAGGTCAAAGACAGCTTCCTGGAGGCCATGCGCGAGGCCAGTCAGAGTCGCACAGTGGGCAACGGACTGGACGACGGGGTCCAGATGGGGCCGCTGATCAACAAGGCCAGTCGTGATCGGGTGCGTGGTCTCATTGATATCGGCGTCCAACAAGGGGCTCAGATCATTGTGGATGGGCGCGACAACCCTGTGGCTCAGGGCAGCTTTCTGCGTCCCACGGTGATGTCCATGCCGATGCAGAGCGAACTACTCACCACCGAGATCTTTGGACCGGTGCTGGGAGTGATCCATTTTGACGACATGGACAAGGTCATCGACTTTGTCAATTCGGGCAAATACGGTAATCAGGCCTGTCTCTTCACCAGCAGTGGAGCGGCCGCGCGCAAATTCCGGCACGAAACCGAGGTGGGCAATCTCGGCATCAACATCGGCGTGGCCGCTCCCATGGCATTCTTCCCCTTTAGCGGTTGGAAGGATAGCTTCTTCGGTGACCTGCATGCTCAGGGCCGCCACGGTATTGAGTTCTACACCCAGACCAAAGTGGTGGTGGAACGCTGGCCCAAGGAATGGTCGCGCAAATTTTAACGACCCGGACCGCTTCGCGCCTATCCAAGAGGGTTGTCCCATGGGGTGCGGGAACGGCCGCACCATGGATACAATGGATCAGGTGATTCCCGGCTTTCGACAGGTGCCACGCACGGGTGTGATTTATGTGATGCACGAGGCGGCCCAACTGGGCTTTCGCTACGGCCATCCTGAGTGGGCCAATCTTGGCCAGGGCAGTCCTGAAACCGGTCCCTTGGAGGGTGCGCCGCCTCGTGTCGACCATCTCGACATCGCCGCCGGCAGCCACGCCTACGGCCCCATCGAGGGAGACCGGGTCCTGCGCCAAAAAGTGGCTGATCTTTACAATTCGCTCTACCGCAAGGATAAAGAGTCCCAGTATAGCTATGAAAACGTGTCCATCGCAGGCGGAGGGCGACTGGCTTTGACGCGCGTGGTGGCGGCCCTGGACAACATCAATCTGGGCCACTTCATTCCCGACTATACAGCCTACGAAGAGCTGCTCTCGGGCTTTAAGACCTTCATTCCCATTCCTATTTTGCTGGATGCAGGGGCTGGCTACAAGATCAGTCTGGCCGCTCTGCGCCACGAAATCTTGGGCCACGGCTTTAACGCCCTGCTGATGAGCAATCCAGCCAACCCCACCGGCCAGTTGGCCGAGGGGAACGAACTGAAAGCCTGGGTGAAGACTGCCCGCGAGTTGCGCTGCACCCTGATTCTGGATGAATTTTATTCGCATTACATCTACACCGGTTCCCCCAGCGACTGCAAAATGGTTTCGGCGGCCGCCTATGTGGACGATGTCAATGCTGATCCCATCATCATCGTCGATGGGCTTACCAAGAATTGGCGCTATCCGGGCTGGCGCGTCTCCTGGACCTTGGGCCCCAAGTCGGTGATCGAGGCGATTGCCAGCGCCGGCTCCTTTCTGGACGGTGGCGCAAACCATCCGTTTCAGCACGAGGCTATCAAACTGCTAGACCCCGAGGTGACTCGTCAGGAAACGCGAGCCATTCAGGCGGCTTTCCGGCTCAAGCGCGACTATGTTTTGGAGCGCATCAACGCCATGGGCGTGGAGGTGGAGTCCGACCCGGAGGGAGCCTTCTATGTGTGGGCCAACCTGTCCAAGTTGCCGGCCCCTCTCAACGACGGCCTGGAGTTTTTCCGAGCCGGCTTAGAGCACAAGGTGATCACCGTGCCGGGCGTGTTCTTTGATGTCAATCCTGGCCGCCGCCGCCCCAGGGCGCGCTATCAGCACTACTGCCGCATCAGCTTTGGCCCCGAGATGGCCAGCCTGGTGCGCGGTATGGATGCCCTCGAGGCCATGATCCGCAAACACAGCTAAAGGGGCACCACTGACTTTGGTGGATCAGGCTTTTTCTTACCAGTTAGCCGCAGCCATTGACCAATATGTCGGAAATGCTACCATGAAGAAATGCAGATCAAGGTTCGCCTGGACCGCTTCTTGGCGGAGAACTCTTTAAGTGCCCATCGCCTGGCCCGGACTCTCCGCGGCCAGGTCTCGCAGACCACAGTCTACGCCTGGTGTCGTGCTGACGAAGTGAAACGGTTGGATCTTCACACTTTGGCTGGAGTTTTGGGAGGGCTTCGGCAACTCACAGGACGGGAAGTCAGTCTGTCGGATCTCCTGGAAGAATCGCAGGAGGGCGGTTTGAGTAGCCGCGTCGCCGGTCTGTTGACAGCTCTCCCGGCGGACTGGGACCAGTTGATGGAAGGCTCAGCCGGAGGCTTGGGCCCAGACGATGACGCTTTTTGGCAAGATTACCGGGAGGAACAACGCCAAATGGAGCAACACCACCTTGAATGAAGCCGTGGTGGTGGATACCAACGCGAGCGAAGGCCTACGCCCACCAACCGAACTCTGGTTTTGGGCCGAGAGCCGAGACTGGGGCGAAGCCCAGCGAACACGGATGCAACGTTATCTCCAGCACTACTCAGTCTGTCCCTCCGGGGCCAGCTTATCTGTGCGCTGGGGTCGGGTGATGGCAGAAGGACAGACGCGCGGGCGGCAATCATCATATCCAGTTCCCCTATGGGTTGACCCGAGCTGATCAGGTGGTGTCGGATATCCGCATAGTGGTCCGCCGATTTTTGCATCCCACGGCAGCACGAGGACCAGCTTGTGGAAGGTCGTTACAGCTTGATGGAGAGGGCGGCACGGCAGAAAGTTTTTGCCTCAAAGGTTCCGAGCTGCCTTTGACGGCGTAGCTGGCGGTATCGGTGTCGAGCATGAAGAGCAAGGTCAGCCCTCGAAGAGATCCCGTTCCAGTGGAAGTCGATTCATAGGGCGTTCGTTCATAAATTCCGGGCAGCTCTATCGAATCTACAAGTTGGAAGAGTTCATTCCACCCGCCGGCATGCGGGCGTTGAGAGAGAATCACGTCTCCTGAAGAGCCTCCTCAGCCCGCAGGGCACGGCCACCATCATCAACGAAAAACGCAACCCCAGCACCAGATGACCGATCAGGAAGTGCTGGAATTGTGCAGGCGAGTCTATTCCCGCTACCCTCTCATTCGCTACGACGCACAGGTCATCCCCGAGCCTTCCCCCAAACGCCCAAACCAATTTCTTCTAAACTTTCACCCCGGCAACTACAACTGATGGTAGGGCGTAGACGGGCCCGCAGGCCGTCGGCCCATCACTCAAGTGAGGCCCCCTTCTTGCGCGCCCAGCTTCGCAAGTAGCAGCGTGCCACTTCGCACAACGGGTGGCTATGCTGGTCCTGTCGCGGAGAATACTCGCGGTAATGTTCGCGAAGAGTAGCCAGTGAGAACCCCCGCCGCGTGAGGCGCTCCCGCAAGAAATCGCGAAGCTCTCGTCGGATCAGTCGTAGCCGCCAGTGATTCAGGTTGAGGCTGGCAATGTCGCGGCGCACGGCGTCCGCGTTCCCGCCAGCGCTGGGGCCAATCCGGCCTTCGTGGTTATACGTTATATGTGTCCGCGGATCGGCGCCGCGACCTTCGATGGGATGGAGGAACAGTTCCCGATGTCCGCGAGATCGGTCGCAATGGTTAGGACCGTGAGGGGTGCCAGCCTCAAGCGGCGGCTCCCCCGGGCACACCCCCAGCAGGTTGGACCATTGCATTGAGGCTGTCGTGTCAGTGGACTGCGCAAGCCAGTGTTCAACGTGCATGCCCGGGTAGTACGACTCCGCCATCGCACAGGGAATCCGCCGCTGACAGTAGGCACATAGAAACCCCTGATCCGCAAGCAACTGCTCTCGTATTTCCCGACTGCTTCGCCAATCGCTGTCAGGAGTGGCTTGAAGTTGAGTCAGCGTCTCCGGCTGCTTTTGTTTCCTAAAGCGAAGCATCGTCGGGCGACAACTCGAGTTCGAAATTGGCACGAATAATGGCCGGGTCATCTGGACCCAAAGTGGCGGTCAGGCTACTGAGCTTTCTTCGGGCCTGCTCGTATCTCTCGCCCTCAATCAGCTCCGCCAGTTCCTGAATCGCAGCCTCCGTCTCCGCCGGGCGTTCCTCGACATCAAAGGCGTCCCGCAGCAGCCCGTTGGCATCCCGGCCCTCGACAAAAGGCGTTGCCTGGATGGCCCGGCCCGCCAGAAGGCGCACCTCGGCTCTCAGCGCCGTAGCCAATACTTGAGGGGAATGAGTGGTCACGACAAACTGGAGGTTAGGAAAGGCACTCTTCAGGTCCACCAGCACCCGCCGCTGCCAGCGGGGGTGCAAATGCAGGTCGATCTCGTCGATCAACACCGTGCCCGAGACGGTTTCAGCGACCTCGGCACCAAGATGGGGGTTCAGCACGCAGGCGCGCCAGGCGATGTCGGCCACCAGAGCCACCATGTTGCGGTAACCATCACTGAGCTGTTCGAACGGAACAACCTCGCCTTCACCCAAATGCAGTTCCAGGCAGTTGTATTTGAGATTGAATACGAACCTGCGGGCTCGTACACCGCGGCAGACGGCCGCCTCGATGGCCGCAAGGTGCACACTCTTGCGTCGCTGCTGCAACTCGATCATGGTCTGCTGGAGTATCCATTCAGTCATCAGTCGTTGGTTCGACTCAGGCTCGAGCACATCGATATAGCCGTCGTAGCGCGAACCGACACCCCGTTTGGCCTGGGTCGCCCGCTTCTGCAGCCAAACCCGGCGGGTGCCGTAGTATGCGACGACCGGCAACTCCCACGGCCAACCCTTGGTGACTGCCTCGATCAGCGGTTTTGTCCAGCGGTTCCAGTGGGGTCCTCGGGTAGTACGACCATCGGGGCGGGTAAGGGCCCGTGACCACTCCACGGAATTCCCTTGAAAAAAGCCCTGCGCGTGGATTTCCGCAGGAAAATCCGCCTCATAGGTCACGAGGCCCTCATGCTCGTGGACATACTGCAGAACATCGCCTTTGTGAATATGCCGCCCCGCCATGCCAGGCAGAGAGCCAAGATACCCGCTTAACGCGATGGCAATGGCTTCTAAAACGGTGGTTTTGCCCGAAGCGTTATCGCCAATGAGCACCGTCATTCGCGGATTCAACTTCAGCTCAAGGTCTTCAAAACACCGGAAGTTCTTCAGCCGTATAGCATTGAGATACACAGTGTTTTCTGGTTAACCGACCCCGGTGTGCCATCCTGCCCGTGGTGGTTATTCTTGGACGGTGTGGGGGTCAAAGGCGTCGCCGCCCCTGAGCCAGTTGCCGGTGAGGCCGGCAAAATCTTGTTGCAGGGCGGCTACGGCCAGGCCCAACACCACCGGGCGGCGGTCGATGCCCAGTTCTTCCAAGACTTTCATGGTGGCTTCTTGGGGTAGGCCGGTGTAGCCGTAGAGGCGCAAATCCATGGGGATTTGACGGCCCGCGACCTGAATTTCCACCACCCGCTGACAGGCCGCCACGTCGGTGGAGTGATAGGCGCGGCAGATCACTGGGCGGTGTTCGTAGACGGAGCACTGGCCGTCGACCAGCATGGGGCAGGCCTTGAAGATCTTCTTCAGGCTGGCGCGCTGGCGCGTGGGTAGCGAATAGTTTAACGGAGGCAGGTTGGCGGAGGCCACTCCGATGGCGTCCAGGATGTGTACCTGAAGCGGTTCATGGCAGCACCAGTTGCAGCCCTGTCGACAGTGGATCTTGGGGGGCGCTTCAGGAAATTGTTCGGCCGCGGCCTGCCAGGCTTGCTGGCAGGCATGGTGCAGGCTGCGACTGAGGGCGGTGGCCACCGTCGCTGCGTTGTCTCCGCTCAGGCCGGCCAAAATCTCCAGAGTCTGGCGAACCTGGTTGGCATAGAGAGTGTCCACCCGTTCTTGTTGCGGATCGCCGCGTCGAATCAGGGGCGGTTTGGCCTCCATCAGGCGCTGCAGCCGCTTGCGCATGGCGCGAGTCATGGGTAGATCCGGGGTATATGAGCCGGGATGCGGGTGACCACCTCGTAGTTGATGCTGCCGATGCGGCGGGCCCACTCCTCGGCGGTCACCCGTTGGCCGCCCTGACGGCCCAGCAGCACCACCTCATCCTCCAGGGTGACGTCGGGGATATCGGTCACGTCGACGGTGAGCACATTCATGCACACCCTGCCCAGCACGCGCGCTCGCCGTCCCCGAATCAGAACTTCGCCGCAATTGGAAAGGTGGCGGTCATAGCCCTCATAATAGCCTACAGGCAGAATGGCCAGCCGGGTGGGACGCTGGGTTTGGAAGGTGCAACCGTAGCCGATCGAGCTGTGGTCCGGCACTTCCTTGAGTTGGGCGATGCGGGTTTTGTAGCTGAGGACGGGCTGCAGCAGATCGTCGAGCTCGGGGGTGAGCCCTGAACTGAAATGCAGATTGAGTTCTTGAAACAGATTGTGGCCCCGCGAGAGCAGTAACAGCCGGGTTTCATCGGCCGGCCACAAGCCATACATGGCGATGCCTACGCGCACGGCGTCGAGCCGGGCCGGCTGCAACAGCATGCTGGCGGCGCTGGCCGACAGGTGGGCCACTTCCGGGCGCATGCCCAGGCTCTCGGCCACCTGCTGCACCTCTTGAAAGCGATTGAACTGCTGCAGGGTATAGCGCTGGTCCAGCCCTTCGGCGTCGGCCAGATGACTGTAGAGGCCCTCCATTTTGAGACCGGGAGTGGCTTTGACCAGACTGAGAAACTCGTAAGCATGGTCGTAGGGCAGGGCTAACCGACCCAGTCCCGTGTCAAACTTCACATGAATGCGGGCCGTCTGGCCCGTTTCGACGGCCGCCGCTGCCACTTCGGACAGAGTTTCCTGACTGTAGACCGGCAGGCTGATCTGGGCCTGCACGGCGGCCGTGATTTCGCCGGGGAAGATGGGTCCCACCACGATCACCGGACAGGTAAAGCCGGCCTGGCGCAGTTGCAGAGCTTCGTCGATGTTGACCACGGCCAGGGCCCAGGCGCCTTCTTCCAGGGCCGTGCGGGCCACGGGGATCATGCCGTGGCCGTAGGCATCGGACTTGACTACAGCGATAAAACGGGCCGGGGCGACCCACTTGGAGAGCCGGCGCACGTTGTTGCGCAGCGCTCCCAGGTCGACCTCGACCCAGGCCCTCATTTCAGCCATCGGCTCGCGGTCTGAGCAGCGGGAAGAGCACTACATCACGGATAGAGGTTTTGCCCGTCAACAGCATGACCAGGCGGTCAACGCCGATACCGATACCGCCGGTGGGTGGCATGCCGTGCTCCAGGGCCAGCAAGAAATCTTCGTCTAGGGGGTGGGCCTCTTCGTCGATGTCTTTTTGGGCCTGCTGCGACTCAAAGCGACCACGCTGATCGTCGGGGTCGTTGAGTTCGGAGAAGGCGTTGGCGATCTCCGATCCGCACACGAACAGTTCAAATCGGTAGGTCAGATTGGGGTCGTCGTCTTTGCGCTTGGCCAGGGGCGAGAGTTCGATGGGGTAGTCGGTGATGAAGGTCGGCTGCACCAGGTGGGGCAGCACCGTCTCGTCGACAATCTTGTCGATAGCGTGAGCCACCGTGGTCGTTTTGGCATCCAATCCCAGCTTGAGTTCGCGGGCCTTGGCAAAGCAGGTGTCCGAATCTCGCAGTTCGTGCAAACCCAGCCCGGCATGCTCGCGCAGCAGAGAGTCCATGCTGGCGCGCCGGAAGGGCGGACGCAGATTGACCTCTTTGCCGTCGAAAACCACCGTTTCCGTGCCCAACACCTTGTCGCAGAGGTGGGCGAAGAGCCCTTCCGTCAGTTCCATCATGCCTTCGTAGTCCGAGTAGGCCTCGTAGAGTTCGAGCATGGTGAATTCCGGATTGTGGCGCGTGGAGATGCCCTCGTTGCGGAAGATGCGTCCGATCTCGTAGACTTTCTCCAGGCCGCCCACAATGCAGCGCTTGAGGTAAAGCTCGGTGGCAATGCGCAGGTAGAGTTGCATATCCAGGGCGTTGTGATGGGTGATGAAAGGCCGCGCCGAGGCGCCGCCGGCCAGCGAGGTCATGGTGGGCGTTTCCACTTCGATAAAGCCCAGTCCATCGAAGTAGCTGCGCATGGCGGCCAGAATTTTGCTGCGCAAGATAAAGGTCTGGCGCACTTCGCTGCTCGAGAGCAGGTCTACGTAGCGTTGCCGATACTTGGTCTCCTGGTCTTTCAGGCCGTGAAACTTCTCGGGTGGGGGGCGCAGCGACTTGGACAGGGGCGTCCACTCGGTGACGTGCAGCGACAACTCACCGCGGCGGGTGCGAAAGACCTTGCCTTTGATGCCCAGAAAGTCGCCGATGTCGACATTGCTCAGCAGGGCATAGCTCTCTTCCAGGTCGTTCTGGCGAAAGTAGCACTGGATACGTCCGCTCACGTCGGTCACGTCGATGAAGGTGGCCTTGCCCTGATGGCGGTGGGCAGTGACCCGACCGGCCACGCTGACATGAGGGCCTTCCTGCTCGGAGGTGAGTTCGGCAAACTCCTGGTGGATCGAATCGGCGGTGCGATCACGATGATAGCGCTGCCCCCACGGTTTGAGGCCGGCCGCCTTGAAATTTTCCAGATGCTTGCGCCGAAAGGCGATCAGGTCATCAAGGCTGGAGCCTTCTTCTTCGGGATTGGACATGCGTTACTCCGATTGCAGCGTTAAAATGCGAGGTTTCCACTGAAGATCTCGCAATAGTCGCAGATAATCCTGCCTGTCCACCGCTTGCCACGGTTTCTCCAGCAGGGCCACCAGCATGGCCTCGAGCACGTTGGTGCCAAACGAGCGCCCTTGATACTCCGGGGTGGTCGTTATCAAAGTGGCCGCCCCTCGCGACCGAAGTTGCTCGATGTCGTCGAGAGTAACTGTATTGGTAAGAATCACCTTGCCGGGAAGATGGTCGGGTAGACGTCGGCGGATCAAATGAAAATCGCCGCAAATCCAGTCGGCCTCTTGCATGTAGCCGGAGGTCAATGGTTTGGCCTCGATGGTCATCTGCTTGGGACCCACCGGATAAAGCATGCTGATGGGCAGTTTGCACAGCTCGGGCAGCAGTTTGTCGGCCTGTTCCTGCAGTTCGTCGAGGCTGTAAATGGGCTGATCCAGGTCGAGGGCAAACATCTTGTCCCCAAAGGTGCATTGGGCGCCTACCTGCACCAGTGCTTCGGCCAGGCCGAAGCGGTCCAGGGCCGAAACCACCAATACTTTGGCCCCGGCCAGCGGGAAATTCTTGGCCAACTGGTGGACCACGCTGGCCTCCAGGGTGTCCTTCAGGCCGCTGCCGTCGACCACGGGCGTCTTGGTCACGCATTGCTGCAGGCGCAACCCATCGCGCAGGGCGTAGCGGCGGTCGCGGCAGCGCAGGTAGATGTCCACCCCGCCCAGACCGATGGCGTCGACTTGCCCATCTAACTCGCGCAACAGGGCCTGGGCGGCCTTGAACTGGCCGTCCACGCCCCGCCGTTCCACCTGGAACGGAACTCCTAACAGGGTGGTTTCGGCCCGGTGGTCGCGCGTGGACGAGCCCAGACTGACGCTGACCACCCGCTTCATCGGATTACGCTAAGGCCTCGCCGATGATCCTTAATACGTGACTTAACCTCTTCGATTTTGTCGCTGGTGACGGCCTCGTCGTTGGCTCGCAGTCCAGCCGTGCGGAAGCCGTGGCGTTGCGCCAACCGGCTGATCTCCTGAACCTTTTCCAGCGACAAGCCCCTACCCAGACTGTAGTCTTCAAAGCGGCCCTCTAGCGCGAGGATCATGGTTTCGGCCATGCAGGCCAGCGAATGGCGCGCGGGGTAGCCGAAGTCAAAATTGAACTCGACTTCGCCAGGCACCTCGATCACGCCGCCTTCTACCACCAGCACGTCGGGACGCGTGCGGGCGACCTCCCGGCAGACATCGTGAGGTAGAGCCACATCGCAGATCACCACCCCGGGCTTGAGCGAGTCGGCCCGGATGATGCTGCCTCCCGAAGCGGTGGCGGTCACGATGACATCCGCCTCGCGAATGCCGCGCTCCAGATCGTTGTCGATAGATACGGCGCAGCGGCCTTCGGCGTGAATTTTTTCAGCCAGGGTCTGCAGGCGCGAACGACTGCGAGCCACCAGCGAAAGGCGGGCCACCTGACGAGAGAGCAGCCGAGAACAGACTGCCCCGATGGCGCCGGTCGCTCCCACCACGGCTACATTGCTGCGCGTCAGGTCCAGATCCATGGCTCGAGCCGCGGCCAGGGTGGCCTCCATGGCCGCCACCACGGTATAGGAGTTGCCGCTGGTGACGCCCACGTCGAGTCGCTCGGCAATGGCCTTGCCCGCCTCGCCTACCATGGAGGTGTAGCCACCCAGCCCCACGATCTGGGCTCCACAGCTCTGAGCCAGCAGGGCACCTCGCAACACCTTTTCAAAAACCCAGTCGCGGTCTTTCTCGAGAAACTGGCGAGGCAACATGGGCACCGTGATAAAATGGCCCTCGATAGGCGTGTCGACCGCCTTGGACCGAACGCCCGTCACCAGCGACGCCTGGTAGGGCGGCATCCATTCTAAAATCTTGCTGACCAGCGCCTCGCGCTTGCCTCGGGCATTGGGGGCGTAGCGGACCACGTCTTGCATACCCAGCGGGTGGATCAGAAAGCCGAATCGATTCATGTCCCTTCGATTCTTCGTTTCATGCCCTCAAGCATCATTTCGGAGTTCTCGCCAACTTTTTGCTGGAGGGTGGGGCCAATCAGGTTGGTGAGCTCGGGAATCCCGAAATCGTAGTCCACCGTGAGGGTCACTTGAGTGCCCCCTTCCCTTTCCACAAAGCGCCACTCGCCTTCGAACTTATCCAGGTCGCCCTCGATGAGTTGGTATTCGATGACAAATTTTTCGTCGTAGAAGCGGTCTTCCTCGGTCCACAGGATGGGGGTGCCGTCCACGCTGGTCTCCCACTCGGTGACAGTGCGATGAGACTCGCGCTCAATGACCTTCACGCTCTCCACGTCAGGCATGAACTCCGGGTAGCGCTCCATGTCTTTCGCCAACTCATAAACCTCTTGAATGGGGCCCTGGATCACGATCGAGCGCTCGATGTAAACCATCAGCGCACCACCAAAAACCGTTCAGCCGTGGCCGCCAGGGCCTGGCGCCAGCAGTCTACGGCTTGTTGAAGATCGTCGGACGATATGGTCAGAGGGGGCTCCAGTCGAATCACCTTGGGTTGATTGAGAGTGTAAACGGCCAGCAGATGTCGCTTGAGCAACTCGTTGATCAACGAGCCGGCAAATTCCTCTCGGGCCATCTCTACACCGATCATCAGGCCCAACCCTCTGACCTGGGCGATGAGTTGGGGAAATTCTGCGGCCAGCTTGCTGAGCTGGCCGATCAGCCAGTTGCCATCGCGCTCGGCTTTGGCCGGCAGCTGGTCGCGCTGCAATATTTCCAGAGTCTTGCGTCCGGCCACGCAGGCCAGGGGGTTGCCGCCAAAGGTGCTGGTGTGCAGCAAGGGGCGACCTTTCAGGGCCTTCCACACCTCGGGGGTGCCAACAATGGCACCGGCTGGCACCACGCCGCCTCCGAGCGCCTTGGCCAGCACCAGTATGTCAGGCTGCACTCCCCAATGTTCCACGGCAAACATTCGCCCGCTGCGCCCCAGTCCACATTGCACCTCGTCGGCGATCAGCAGCACGCCCCTCTCCGTGCACAGTTGTCGGGCCGTTTCCAGGTAGCCGGGAGGGGCCACGTAAATGCCGCCCTCGCCCTGGATGGGCTCTACAATGAAGGCGGCCACCTGCGAGGTGAGAGACGCTTTGAGTTGGCCGACGTCTCCAAAATCGACAAAGTGAACTTGCGGGATCAGGGGCTCGAAGGGTTGACGGTAGCCCTCGCGGCCGGTCACCGAGAGGGCCCCCATCGTTTTGCCGTGATAGCTGTTGTGGCAGGCCACCAGGGCGGGTCTGGCTGTGGCCAGACGGGCCAACTTGAGGGCACCCTCTACAGCTTCGGCGCCGCTGTTGCAAAAAAAGCAGTATTGTAGCCGACCCGGTGCGGTAGCTGCCAGGTCGCGAGCCAGATAGGCCTGGGGAGGACTGAGCATTACTCGGCTGGAGAGAGGCAACTGCTGAAGCTGGGCCTGCACGGCCGCCACCACTTCGGGGTGGGCATGGCCCAGGCTGAAGACCCCGTAGCCGCCGGCCAAATCCAGATAACTGCGGCCCAGATGGTCGACCACTCGACAATCCTGGGCGCTGACTTCCAGGCTCCCGGGACCGCCAAACTTCATGAGGCGGCCCAGGTCGGGACTGATGTGCTCCCGATAAAGGCGACTTACTTCGTGCAATTCACTATTGCTGACTTCCATTCCCGGGGAGTTTTCCAAGCCAAAGGGGGGTCCCTTCCTGGGCGGGCTAGCGATGGCGAGACACGGCGAAAGGTAGGGCCACCATCACGGCCAGCAGGGCTTCAGGAGCACCGTGAAAGAGGACGACGCCAACCACTTCCTCCCCGGGCATCAGTCCCTTCAAGGCAGCCAGTAGGGTCACTCCCAGAGTGTTGGTCAGGCTACCAGCCAGGGCAGCGGAAATGGACCCGACAGTCAATTGCGATTCGGGATTGCCGTGGCGACGGGCCGCCCAAAAGACCACTGCGGCCACAAACCCGCAAAGCACCCGGGGCACGATCTGCACAACCGGATCATGGGGTGGAATGTGGAAATAGTTGCCCATACCGAAGAGCAGCCCGAGAATCAGGCCAATGATGGGCCCGCACAGAATACCCCCGAGAATGACCGGCACATGGGCCAGGGTCAAAAAGGCCGCCGTGCCTGGCACGGGCACATAACCCACGGGCGTGGCCGCCAACAAGACAGTCAAAATCCCCAGAGGAACCCAGGCCATGGAAGGTTCTTTACGACGAGCCACGGTGCATGGGTTCGTGTCGCAGGATGGGTTCCCTCGCCAGCAAATTTTTTGTGCCAGCAAAAGGGCGCCAGCAACAACCAGATACCCAGCAGCATGGGCCTGTCCATTTGAGGTCTGGCCCACACACACCGGCCCATCCCCCACCTCTCTTTCATTCTCTACCCGAAGGTAGAATCTTCTCCGGGGAAGAACGGTGCTGGCCACTTGCCAAAAAGGAGATTCAGCAGCTATGGGTCAGGTCTTACGTCTCAAGTTTTCCACCGATCAGGTGCTCAACTATGCATTGGTTAGCAAATCGAGCCAGACAGCCAGTCAGGAAGGCAAAACGGTTGGAGAAGAAAAGGGCGGATTTGAGGCCCGGCTGGATCAAAACGTCATTCGCGCTCTGGATGATGGCACCGCCCATGTGGTCAGTGTCACCGTGCCCAAGCCTGGTCCCGGCATTCCTGACGGCGCTCGCAGTGTGATTTATCAGCATCTGGGGGCGCGCGGCGAAGTGCACGAAGTTTCTGGCCCCAATCAGGGCAACGCGTTCGCTTTTCCAGAAGCTGAGGTGACCGCTGGCGCCACCTGGGAGGGGCAGACTCAAACCCAGTTGCCCAACGTGCCCACGCCCGTGACCATGAAGTATATTTATACCTACGAGTGCGATGAAGAGATGAAAGGCACCGATTGCGTGCGCATCAGCTTTACTTCGGAGCCGGTCGAGTTTCAGGTGCCCCTGCCCGATGGCCGCGGCGCCAGCAATGTCAAAACGGCTTCCGATGGGACGATGTGGTTTGACAATGCCAAAGGGTGCCTGATAAAGCTTGAATTGACCACGCGCACCAAGCCGCAGGTGGGACCGATGAGCTTTGACATCGAGAACCAGACCGTCCAGGAATTGATCTAGGTAGGGCTATTCTTCCATTTCCTCTTCGCTGAGACCCAAATCTTCGGCGGTCCACTCGTCTTCTTGCTCGCTGTTTTTCCACGGGTCGTAGACCATTTCGGGATTGGCTTTGCGTTCGCTGTACATGGCCTCCAGGAAGGCGTTGTCGAAGTCGGTTACCAGGTCTCGTAGGTGAAGCAGGGCCATGCGCAGGCCAGAGATTTCATCTTCCAGAGTGTGTTGAGACTCGACTTCTTTGAGCAGGCGAGGCAAATACTGGGAGTAAAGATCTTTGGCGCTGACCATCAGTTCGGCCACACGATAGGACACGGCTTCCCGTTCGCCGGCGATCAGGCTCTGTTCGTCGTGCATCCGGCGCAGCAGAATCCTGGCAATGACTTGTTCTCCCAGCTCGGGTGCAGGCGATTCGGGCATATTAGTTTCCTTGGGTCAAAGTACTGGCCACCCGGTCAAATTCGCGAATCAAACCGGGCCACAGGCCCAGCACGAGGTTGGACCAGAGACACACCTGAACCGCCAGTTGTTGCGCAGCAGACAACACCGGGAAAGCAGGGCCGCCCTCTTCTGCTTCCACAAAATAGGCCGCCTTTAACACTTTAAAGTAATAAAAGAGAGAAATGACCGAATTCAGGATACCCAAGACCACCAAAAAGGGGAGTTTGCTCTCGTAGATCGCTCGGAAAAGGTAAAATTTACCGGTAAATCCTGACAGTGGCGGAACGCCCGCCAGAGACATCAGGCATAGGGCCAGGCAGGCCGCTAACAGCGGGTTGCGCTGGTGCAGGCCTTTGAGGCTACTGAAGTCCAGGTTTTCGCGTTCGCGACCTACCACCGTCAGCACGGCCCAGGCCCCCAAATTGGAGATACCGTAGACGGTCACGTAGAATAGCACGGCCGCGAGGGCCTTGTCCGGGTGCGGATTGGCCTGCGAGCAGGCAGCCAGACCCAGGAAGAGGTAGCCGATTTGAGCGATGCCCGAATAGGCCAGGATCTTGCGCACGTCCGTCTGGGGCAGGGCGCTCAGGTTGCCAACGAACATGGAAACCACCGAGAGAATGACGAAGATAAAGACCCAGTCGGTGCCCAGTTGGAAGTAGAGGCCGGAGCCGTCTAAGAAGCCCCAGAACAGACGCACGATGAAACCGACCATGGCCACCTTGGGCGCGGTCGAGAGAAATACAGACACGGCCGGTGGGGCTCCGGAGTAGACATCGGGGGCCCAGTTATGAAAGGGGGCCGCCGCCACCTTGAAGGCCAGGCCTGCTAAAATCATCAGACAGCCCAGGTAGAGGCCGGCTGGTGCGTGCTCCAATTCGGCATAGCGCATGGCTATGGTAGGTAGATGGGTGGTCCCCAGGCTGCCGTACATCCAACTGATCCCATACAGCAGGATGGCCGAACTGAGGGCACCGTTGATGAAATATTTCAAGCCCGCCTCGGCGGACGGGGAATGATAGCGGCGAAAGGCACACAGCATGTAGAGGGGCAGCGAAAGCAGTTCAAAGCTGACAAAGAACATCAGCAAGTCCTGCGAGGAAACGCACAGCAGCGCACCCAGGGTGGAGAAAAGGATGAGGGCGTAAAATTCACCGGCATTTCGCTCGGCTTCCCCAAAGCTACGATGGGCGAAGGCCACCGATAGCGTGGCCAACAGCAAAATCACTGCCTTGACGGCGCTCGTCAGGGGCGAACTGAGAAAGACCCATTGGATGGATGGCATCAAAGCCTGGGCGGGCGTGTCCACCTGAAAGAGCAGGATGGCTGCGATGGTGGCGCCGCATAGCCCTATGAAGCTCTGGATCCACAAATGGCGCGGGTTGCGTGGCAGAAAGAGGTCGCTCAGAACCACCCAGACCAGGGTGAGCACAACTGCCGCCTCCGGCGTCATCTGGTGGAACGTGCGCAGCCAACTGGCGGTCATGGCAACGCCCTTGGGAGAAGGGTCGAAAGCACGGATACGGCCGGAGTGGTGAGAAGAATGGGCATACAGCCAAAAAAGAGGGCGGCCATGGCCAGCGTGATCAAGGGCACAGCTTCCCACCAGGCGGCGTCGCGCACGTGGAGATGGTCGGGACTGAGCGGGCCAAAGAATCCATATTGCACCGAGCGCAGCAGGAACATGGTGGTTAATAAGAGCCCGGGAACGGCGGCCACCGCCAGCGGAGTGATGCAGCCCCAGGTGCCAAAGAGGACCATAAATTCAGCCCAAAAGCCGGTGAGGCCAGGCAACCCCAGCGAGCCCATGGCAGCCAGCACATAGAAAAACGTGAAAACGGGCATTTTGGCGGCCAGTCCGCCCCAGCCCCGCAAGTCACGGGTGTGAGTCTGGCCGTAAACGGCCCCGGCCACGGCAAAAAGCATGGCTGTGATGACGCCGTGAGAAAAGAGTTGGAATTGAGCCCCCAGCAGGCCATACATGGCGTAGGGTTGGCTGGCCGTAAAACAGCCGATACCCAGGAAGAACATACCCATGTGGCCCACGCTGGAGTAGGCAATCATGACTTTGACGTCGCTCTGACGCAATGCGCAAAGCCCTCCGTAAAGCACATTGATGCCGCCCAGGGCGGCCAAAGCTGGGAAAAAGGCGGCCGCACCCAGCGGGGTGAGTTGCAGACCGAAGCGCAGGATGCCGTAGCCGCCCATTTTCAGCAACACGCCGGCCAGCAGCATTGAGAGGGGAGTGGGAGCCGAAGAGTGGCCTTCGGGCAGCCAGGTATGCAGGGGAACCAGACCTGCCTCGATGCCGAAACCCACAAAGAAAAGGACGAAGAGCACCTTCTGGTGGGTCTCGCTCAGGGTGACCTTTTGGAGTTCTTGGAAATCGAAGGTGTGAGCGCCGGTGGCGAAATAGAGGGCCAGAATGCCCAGCAGCACCAGGCCGCCGCCCAGTTGCAGATAGATCAACAGTTTGGTGGCAGCCTGCTCCTTGTAGATGGGCCGGCCCGAACCAGGCTTGTCGGACCCCCAGATGCCCACCAGGAAATACATCGGGATCGAAGCCAGTTCGTAAAAAATCACGAAGAAGAACAGATCGATCGAAGCAAATACGCCGTAGACGCCGGTGATGGCCAGCAATGTGAGCACAAAGAATTCTTTTTGACGCTTGTCGATCGAGATCGACATCCAGAGAGCGGCCCAACTGACCAGGCCGGTGAGCAAAATCATACTCAACGACAGTCCGTCAATTCCCACCTTATATTGAATCCCAAGGTCGGTCAGCCAGGGCACACTATGTACTTCCTGAAACTTGCTCATGTTTTGCTGAAAGTAGGTGGCAAACAGTTGAATGCTGATGAACAGGGAGGCTCCCCCGCCCAGAATAGCCAGCGCCTGGATGGAGCGTACCCAGCGCGAAGGCAGCAGGGCGATAACCAGGGCCATCAGGGCAGGAATCCAGATCGCGGCACTGAGCGGAGAGACGGTCATGGTTGCCCCCCGGGCACTTTAGGCCCGCTATTCAGGCCGGGTATCAGGTGTCGCAGCACAAACTCAGGGTCGAGCAAGGCTATGGCGAAGACCAGCAAGATCAATCCGACCACCAGGGTCAGAGCGTAGCGCTGCAGTTGACCCGTCTGCTCCTGGCGCACCAGACTTCCCAATTTGTAAGTCGCTTTGCCCACGCCGTATACCGCCCCGTCGACGCTGTTTTCGTCAAAGCGACCCACGATTTTTGCGTCCAGGTAGACCAGATGAGTCAGGCACCAGGCCCAGAAATGGTCCATATAGTATTTTTGTTGAAGCACCGTCAGGAATCGACCCAGCCAGGAATGTAACTTGCGTTCGCCTTCTTCGGGCTGCTTTTCATACATCGCCTTGGCGAACAGGTAGCCCGCCGCCGCGATCAGCGCCGAGGTGATCATCAAGGCCCAATTGGCGGGGTGATGCTCCGCGTTGGGAAAGACAAAGTCGGCGAAGTAGTTGGGATAGCCCAGCAGATGGTCGGGCACCCCGATCAAGCCCAAGAAGACGGCAAAAACAGATAAAATCAAGAGTGGGATGTACATCATGGGCGAGACTTCGTGAGGAGGACCGCTGTGGTGCGGAACGTGCTCGCTCAGAGAGCCCATGCATTCGGGAGGGAGTGCGCGACCGTCCCGTTCCACCCGCTCTTCACTCCAGAATGGCTGCATTTCAAAGGCGGCTTTGGCGGGCGACATGGGGGTCGGCAGATCGGCCGGCGGAATCGGACCGCCCAGGCTCAAATCTTCGCGCTGGCCTCGATATTCGCCAGCAAAGGCCACGAAATAAAGGCGGCCAACATAGAAGGCGGTGAGCAAGGCCGTGAAACCCAAAATCGCCAACAAGGGAATCTGGTGAGTCAGACCGCCCAAAATTTCGTCCTTGGACCAGAAACCGGCCAACGGGGGGATGCCAGCCAGGGCCAGACAGCCCAGCCAGAAGGCCAGATGGGTGGCGGGCAGGGCTTTCTTGAGTCCGCCCATACGCCAGATATCGTTGCTGTGGCAGGCCACAATCACGGCACCCGAGCCCAAGAAAAGCAAGGCTTTGAAGAAGGCGTGAGTGATCAGGTGAAAGGTGCCAGCGTTGGTGGCGCCAGCGCCCAGGGCTGTGACCATGAAACCTAACTGAGAAACGGTGGAATAGGCCAGAATTTTTTTGATGTCGTTTTGCACCAGAGCCAGGCTGGCGGCCACCAGGGCTGTGATGGCACCGATCCAGGCCACCACCATGGCGGCGTAGGGGGCCTGGGCGAAGAGCGGGGCAGTGCGGGCGACCAGGTAGACGCCGGCTGCCACCATGGTGGCAGCGTGGATAAGCGCCGAGACCGGCGTAGGGCCTTCCATGGCGTCGGGCAACCAGATGTGCAGGGGGAATTGGGCGCTTTTTCCGATAGCGCCACAGAACAGCAGAATCAGCCCCAGATTGAGCAACAGCGGAGATACATCGGAGAGGTCTTTGGTCAGCAGCGTCGGGAACAGGAAAGTGTTGGCCGAGGCGCCCAAGCAGAGTACGCCCAGCAAGAAGCCCAGGTCGGCGAACTTTGTCACCACAAAGGCCTTTCGACTGGCCACCGCGGCCGAGGTTTTGAAAAACCAAAAGCCGATGAGCAGATAGGAGCACAGCCCCACCAGTTCCCAAAAAATGTAGATCTGGACAGTGCTGACCGACAGCACCAGTCCCAACATCGCAAAGATGAACAGGTTGAGACAGGCAAAAAAGCGGGACACCGTGGTGGGCCCTTGGGTAGGGAAATGATGCACTTCGGTGCTGATATAGCTGTAGCTATAAATCTGAATGAGCAAAGCGATAAAGCAGACCATCACCAGCATGGCGGCGGTCAGATTGTCGATCATAAATCCCAGCGAGAGTCCGTTAAGACCCGAGGAGCCCCCCGGAGTCACCACCGTCAACCAGGGTCTGGCCCAGTAAGAGATAGGATTGGAGCCCGCCACCATGCGCTCTACCAGGATTTTCCCCGAAATCAAGAGGCAGCCGAAGGTGCTGGCCCAACTGACCAGGGCCGATACAAGGGGCCACGGGCGCGTCAGAAATGCCGTCAGCAGGCTGGCCAGTAGCGGCAACCCTAGCAAGTATTTGGCGAACAGCGCTGATCCTTGCAGTTCCATAAAGCGGGGCCGCCTTCGCTTTAGGGTAAGCCTTCCCTTCCGCTCTTGGCCTCAAGTCGGTACGATATCCGTGATGTAGACCGTGACCGGCTCGGGCAAACCATCGATAACCACATTTTCTCGCTTCTCCACGGTGGGTTTTTCGCGACAGACGGCGTAAGTTTCTTCGTCCAGGATGATGTTGGCCCCCAGAATTTGCGACTGGCTCTGAAGTTTGTGGCATTTGCGTACGATTTCACCAATCACGGTATACTCGCGGTAGTCCCCGCCCAGTTCGGCGATGTAGACCTTGCCAGTGCAGATGCCGGCCCCCACGTTAAAGGCCTGATCAAGGGGAAGATTCCAGCGTTTGCGCAGGATTTCTACCGCCGACGAAGCGGCCTGAGCGGCCAGAATGGCCTGGAGAGCGGGATCTTTCAATTTCTTGGGGTGACCGAACAGGATGATCTGGGCATCGCCCTGATAATTGAGTACGTGCCCCCCGAAGCGTTCATAGTGGGCAACCGTTTCGCTATGATAGTCGTTGAGAAGTTCGAGTACCTGGGTGGGAGTCCGACTTTCGCTCAAAGTGGTGTAGCCGCGAATGTCCGTGACCATTACTGTAGCCTGCACCGCCCCCTGGTGAATGGCTTCATCGCGGATGAGCTGGTCAACGATGGCGGCCGGAATAAAGGTTCTCAGGACTTTTTGGGTGGACCAAAAGCGCAAAAACATGGCCAGCATGGCAGTGGCAAAAATGGCCAGTTCACCCAGGGTCTGGGGGAGAAAAGAGTTGTGACAATCCCCCAAAACCACCAATCCCTCCCACAAGACCATCACGGAGCCCACCAGCCCGGCGCACCTCCACAGGCTGGGCTGACGCTTGAGCAGTCCAGACATGGCCAGACAGAGCACGGCGATCAATAGCTCGGAGAGATGTAGGAAAGTGCTGGCCGGCCTGGGGAGGGCAGGAATTCGCCGACGGATCAGGGCGTCCAATATCTGCGCATGGATCTCAACCCCTTTGATCTGTCCAACCGGGGTTTCGTACGTGTCGGTGGTACTGGTGGTATTTTCGCCTATCAGAACAAACTTGTTTTTCATATCGGCCAGGGTGGCCGGGTCCCCGTCGGCAACCTTGAGATAGGGAATCACCTTGAAGCGTCCGGGTAGTCCAGGCCGGCCTTTGGGACCGGTGGCCGCCGGATGATAGCGGATGGGGCAGAGCAAACTCTCGATCTCGTTTTGAGGACGAGTCTGAACCTCCAAATGAAGGGGAGGGATATGCAGGATCTCGCCGATCCATGGCGAGGCCGGCGTGGTTTCCACGTCGCTGATGGACAGATGGTTGCTGGCCGCCACCAGTGCGGCTGCAGCGCTGAGACGAACGGCCGGCTCCCAATAGTCATCACCAGTGTGGTCGTCTACGGCCATCAAAGCGTCGATTTTGTTGCGCTCCCGACTGGTATTGATGATGCCCATCCGGCAGATACCCTTCTTGATCAATTCCTTGAGTTCGGGGAAAAATTGAGGCCGCAGGGGGCGCATCCTGGCGTCCTCTTCGTCGATGCGGTAGACTCCCGCCACTACCACGCGCCGTGAGCGTTTGATGGCCTCGATCAGGGGGATGTCGAATTGCGGCCCACGGGGTTCATCAAATATCAGGTCTAGAAAAATCTGGCGGGCGCCGGCCTGGGTCAGGTTGTCGATGACCCGGGCATGCTCCAGGCGATTGTATCGATTGAGACGAAAGACCTCGTCGTCCACACCGACAATCACAATCGAAGGGTCGGGCGCGTCCACGGGTCGATGGGTCAGGCGCTCATTGAGGCGGCGATCTTCGATATCCCGAGTGCCGTCAGCACTGGCAAAGATCCAGGCCAGCAGCAATAGAGTCCAGAGCCAGCCAAAAAACCTCATGGCGACTCGACCAACTTGTAGATACCTACCGCCTCCGTTTTGCCTTTCAACATGACCGGAGGCAACGCTGCGAATTCGGCCTGCCCTTGCAATAATTCGTAGGCGGATTGAGAGATCACCAGGTCCAGGTCCAGTTTCTTGGCCGTGCCCAGCAGGCGGGCAGCCACATTGGTGGTATCGCCGATGGCCGCCGAGGCTCGCTTGAATTTAGACGTTCCCACCCAACCTACGGCCACCAGTCCGGTGTTGACGGAGACCTGCACACGGGCACCATTTTCGACCTTGGACTGCCAGGCGACCTGCAATTTTTCGCGTGCGGCGATCAGTTGTTGGGCGGCCCAAAAACCTCGCCGGGCATGCTGGGGGTCGGTTTCGCCCGGATGGGTGCCAAATCCCAGCATTAAGTAGTCGGCCTGAAAGTCGTGCACAATGCCCTCGAACCGGTGAGTGATCTCGGCCACGACCTGGGAAAAAATTTGGCGGTGCTCAAGGAGATGGATGTCGTCGTCAAGTTCCTGTTGGCGCAAATGAGCGGGCAGGCCCACAAACACAATGGTGGCGATACGTTCTTCGGCTTCGCTGTGGTCCAGGTGAGATTGACCCAGGGCCAGCATGCGGGCGGCCGCGGTGCCGCCATAGCGGCGCAGATGGCCCATGGTGGCGAGCCAGATTCGAGTCACAATCCAGGCGGTCAACAGGAGTGAGTAAAAGGCCAACCAGGTAATCGGCAAATAGTAGCCACAGGCGCACAGAGCCAGACCAAACAGGTACCAGGCGACTGTCAATTGGGCGAGGCGCACAAATCTGCCGGGCAACGAGGTGGGACTGAGCAGCCACAGAGCCAGCAAACTCGAGACGACCAGGTAGTAGAGCCAGCATCTCCAGCCCGAAACCCAACGTAGATAAGGTCCCTGAATCAGATTGTCCAATCCCATGGCGGCCACTTGAAAATCGCGGAAGGAGCCGGTGGGAGTGGCCCGTTCACCGACCGCGGTCATGGAGTAGTTGCCCAGGAAGTAAAATCTGCGGTGAACCCTTTCTCCAAAATAGAGGTTGGGCAATTTGAGAGCGTCGACCAGGCGAACGGGCACCATCGAGTCGGAAACCGTGGTCACAGTTTCGTCCATCTGGAGGTGTGCCCGCACCGAACTTTCATAGGGAATCAAAGGGAAAGAATAGCCAGTGTCGTCCTCGTTGACGGGAATCTGGTGGTCGCCCAACTGCAGCCAACCGTCTTTGACTTGCGGAGAAGAGCCCCCAAGGTCCAAAAATTGGGAATATAGCGCCAGTGGCAGACAGGGCGTGAGCGATCCCTGGCCACTTTTCAAGGCCAGGTAAAGTTCGCGCACCACCCCATCGGCGTCACTGGCTTTGAGAACAAAGGGGGGCTGGTTGCCGGTTTTGACATTCCAGTGAGTCTGGGCCGGCACCGCAAAGACCAGGCTCTGCTCCAACGTTTCATTGCGCAGGTCCACCGGCAGCTTGAATTCACTGTCCGTGATCCAGCTTGAAGCGGCCGCCAGATCGCGACGAAAGTGGCGCATGGCCTCCAGGTGGGCCTGCGTCGAGTCTTCGGAGCGCAAGTCCTGATCGCCCATCAAGGTGATCGAGCGATGCAGGCCGTTATAGCCGGAGTAGCGTCGAAAGTTCTCGTTGAGCCAGTAGAAGAGTCGAGGCAATCGCCGATAAGAAAGGATGAGATTGTCGTAGGCTTCCAACTCAATGCGCGGGAAAAAGAGCAGCAACAACAAGGACAGGCCCGCAAAACACCAACCTTGGGCCAGCCTGGCGGCCAGGTCCTTGAGGCTACTGGACGCCCTCATCGCTTAACCGGGGTTGACTCGAAAAGTGGCCTGGGTGGCCGTACCCGGTAAGGGCTGGTCGTTGGAGTCGACGGGAATGACTCGCCAGTAGTACATGCCTGGAACCAGCGGCCGGGCACTGCCAGGGTAGACGGCCAGGGCGTCGCGGGTGCGGGCGCTGAAGACAATCTGGTTTACAAATTGATCGTCGCCCGATACAAACAGTACGTAGCCGTCGGCCTGATTGACGGGTTGCCACTGAAAGGTGCTGAGACTGGTCACCGAGGTGCTGGGTTGCATGCCCTGGACCCCGCTCGACTGGCCCTGAAAGCCGCCCCCGGGTACGCCGCCGGCCGCCACGGGCATCTCCATGATGGCCTGTTTATAGGGCGCGGCCAGATTGATCTTGATCTTGCCCTTGTTAAGCAAGGCTTCCATCTTCTCTTGCACAGTCGCGTGGTGCTCGGTAGCCTGCCCCAGGCCCGCTCCGATCGCCTGCATTTCAGCATTCACCAGCGCCATGGCCGTCCCAAAGTCGCCTCCGAAGCAAGCCTGTCGAAGTTCGATGGGGTCCACGTATTTGACCACCGGCGGGCGCCCGGGTGCCAGGGAGTAGACATCTCCCGGTTTGGCAATGCCCAACAACTTCTGTTGGGCATCCTTCATCTCCACTTCTCCCTCCAAGAGAGAAAAAGTGGTCACGTCGGATTTCTTTTCCAGGGTGAATTCCGTGCCTCGAATGGCCATGGTGCCGCCGTTGGTCTGGATTTCCAGCGGCTGTTTGAGAGGGTTGGCTTTCAACCACAGGGCACCATTCACCAAGATGATGCGCTGCACCGAAGTGCCCACACCGGCGACCGAACGTTCGCTGACCACTTCGATTTCCGTGTCCTTGTTGACTCCTACCCTGCCACCGATGAAAAACTCCAGGGCGGCCACAGTTTCAGGACTCGTCTTAAAGTGATCGCGCAAAACGCCGGTGGTGCCCACATAGGCTTGATACCACTGTTTGTCTTTGACCGTGCGGTGCTGAATCTGGCCGGTTGCTCCGCTGGGGGTTTTCAAGTCCAGCACCCGCAGTATGGGCTCGTCTGCCCACACTGTGGTGCTCAACAGTAGCGTGGCAAGGAGCAGGTTCCGGCAGGCGGTTTTCACGGGCGAGCTACTTTACCACCGTAAAAAAGGTCTGGGCGCCCTTTTCCACCGGCTTGTCTTCCTCGTCGACCGGGATCACGCGCCAGTAATACTGGCCCGGATCGAGCGGCCGCATGTCAGGGGGGTAGTTGACCGAGGTGCCGGTGACTCGCTCGGTAAACACGACTTTGTCGCAGTTTTCATCCTGGGAGACCATCACCACGTAGCCTTTGGCGTCCTCGACTCCAACCCACGAAAACGAGGGAAAGGGATTGCTTTGCTTAGGTTTGGTGCTTTTGTCGGAGCCGTCTGGAGAGAGTTCCGAGGGAAAGTCCGGCTTGGCCGGCTGGCGGGGCGCCGAACTGAGAAATCCGCCAATCGTCCCGGCGTAAGGAACATTGGCAGCTGAGAGAATTTGAGCGGCCGCGTAGCCCGGATTGCGCTCCAGGTTGTCGTAAATACTGGCTGCGTAAAAGACGTTGCCGACGTAGGGGATATAGGTGCTGCCTCCAAAGGCATGAATGAAGTAAGTGGCCGTGGACATCCCTCGGTAGACATCGTCGTTGAGAATCGATTCGCGAAACTTGGGCACGTCGTCGTTGTGTTTTACCACCGGGGCATTCTTGAGACTCACTCGATACTCGTCGCCCGGTTTGGCTATGCCGACCACCTTACCCGCGCTGTCCCTAACCTCGACGCCGCCCTGATCGCTGTTGCTCTCAAAGCAGCAGACCCGGGTGCTGCCGTCGGGTTGTTGGTCCACCGTGAACTCAGTGCCCTTAATGCCCATGACTCCGCCGTTGGTTTGGATTTCAATGGGTTGCTTCAGGGCTTTGGCATCTGCCTTCACCCACAGGCTGCCATTCTTGAGGATGATGCGCTTGACGTCGGTTTTGCCGTCGGCGACCGAGCGCTCGTTGACGATCTCGATATCGGTGTCTTTGTTGATGCCGACACGGCCGCCGATGAGGAATTCCAGAGCGGCGATGGTGTTTTTGTCGGTAATAAAATGGTCTTTGATATAGCCGGTGCTGTTCACGGAGACGCGGTAGCCCTTGGCGTCAGCCGGACGCTTTTGGGTCAGAACAGCCTGCCCTGTGTTGTCGGCTGGCTTGATGCTCTGCACTCGGGCCACCGGTTCGTCGGCGACGCAAATCCCCATCAAGATTACGCTGAAGCTAAGCGTGGCTATGTATCTACGCATATGTGTGACTCCCCAATTCTTGTAAA
Source organism: bacterium (assembly GCA_018780265.1). Lineage (GTDB taxonomy): Bacteria > Vulcanimicrobiota > Xenobia > Xenobiales > JADMJV01 > JADMJV01. The sequence goes on along the minus strand of JADMJV010000035.1, from coordinate 23,689 downwards.
ATCAGCTTCCCCTAGCGGCAAGGAATTCCTCCGGTCGCCAACAGAGCTCCGATATTCCCATCCTTGATCTATGTCATGGACTATGGTGTTCTGCGTTGATAGTCTGCCGCGATGAAGAGTTGTTATGATGTCGCAATCGTGGGGGCTGGCCACAATGGCCTGATCGCAGCCGGACTTTTGGCGAAGCGTGGCCTGCAGGTGGTGGTGCTGGAGAAGCGCCATCAGGTTGGAGGGGCGGCCGTTACCGAACAGCCCTGGGGTCCCGACTATAAAATGACCACTCTTTCCTATGTGATTAGCCTGATGCCGCCCACCGTGATGAAGGAGCTGGATTTGGCCCGCTTCGGCTATAAAATCTATCCTCAACACGGCTATTTCTCCCCCCATCCCGATGGGCGCTATCTTCAGATGCCCGAGGACAAGGAGTTGCGGCGTCAACAGGTGGCCAAGTTCTGTGTGCAGGACGCCCGCGCCCTGGAAAGCTGGGACACCTGGTTGACGGCCCTGGGCAAGTCTCTGGGCCCTCTTTTGACGGTCGTTCCGCCGCGCCTGGGTTCCAAGCATCCCCGCGACCTGTGGGATCTGCTCAAGGTGGCCTGGAAAGTGCGCAGTTTTGATTTGGAGCGAGTGGGTGATATTACCCGCCTCTTTTCCATGAGCGTGGCCGATTTGCTGGAGGAATTTTTCCGCTCACCGGCGGTGCTGGGAGTGATGTCCGTCAGTGGTATCATCGGAACATGGGGCGGACCTCGCTCGCCGGGGACTGCCTACGTCATGGCCCACCATAAAATCGGTGATGTGGGCGACGGACAGATGGGATCGTGGGGATTTCCCAAAGGAGGCATGGGAGGAGCCACCGCGGCCATGCGTCGGGCTGCCGAAGCTTTTGGGGCCACCATTGTGACGGAGTCCCCCGTGCGTATGGTCTCGACCAGGGCCGGAAAAGTGACTGGATTGGTGCTGCAAAATGGCAACGAGATCCAGGCGCCGCTGGTCATCACCACGGTTCACCCCAAGATCGCGTTTTTGGAACACCTGGAGCGCGGCCAACTTCCCTCGGAATTTGTGGACCGAATCGAGCGCTGGAAATCGCGCAGCGGGACGGTCAAAGTCAATCTGGCCCTGGACCGACTGCCCGACTTTACCTGCAAGCCGGGCTTTGATCCGGAGGTTCACGGTGGAACCATGGTGCTTGCTCAATCCCTGGATGACCTCGAAGGGGCTTTTCAAGACGCTGCTGCCGGTCGGCCCGCATCCAGGCCATTTGTGGACATGTGTATTCCTTCGGTCTTCGACGACACGCTGGCCCCGCCCGGCAAGCATGTGATGTCGATGTTTACCCAGTGGGTGCCGCACGCTTACAGTCAGGCGCCTTATCAGGCCGAGCTAGACGCTTATGCGGATCGGATTATTGAACGAGTCGAAGAGGTGGCTCCCGGGTTCCGCTCCTCCATTTTGCACCGACAGGTGATCGGGCCCCATCAGATGGAGCGCGACTACGGACTGCCCGGCGGCAACATCTTTCATGGCGAATTATCGCTGAGCCAGATGTTTCACATGCGTCCCGCCTCGGGATGGTCCAATTTTCGCACACCCATTCAGGGCCTTTACCACGCCTCCTCGGCCACCCATGGAGGTGGCGGGGTTACGGGGATTCCGGCTCTGCAGGTGGTTCGCCAGATCAAGCAGGACCTGAATCGCTGATTTCTTGGGGATGCAGGCAGCGACCGCATTGTTCGGCATCTTCAGCCAACACCGAGCATTCGCTCACCTTGGGTGAGCCGATCTGAAGCTCGTGGCTCTGGCTGACCTGGAGCTTGACCAGTTGAAACTGGTCCGAGTTGGGGCACCGGGTGGTTAGCATGGCTTGCGTGTTTTTCATTCTACAAGAGTAGCTTAGACGGGTGGTCCTGACAAGGATTTGAGTGTTGGGATCCGTCTACACACTCTACCTGCGGCGGCCTTATTCAGGAGGGCTCCTGGGAATCTTCCGGTTGTATTACGTTCGACGTCAATGTCTCCAAGGGCCCGGGCAAAGCGTTCGGCCTCAGCCTGGGCCAGGGCCGGCCAATTTTACGTCGGTCACACAACGAGTCTTACCGTTTTGCCAAGAAAAGGCAAATCCTCAGCGATGCCTAAAATAAGTGGATGAAATTCTTTCTATTTCTCTTCTTGCTCACGGGTCTGGCCATAGCTGACCCCCCGGGGCACAACGTTCATCTGGTCTTCAAGGGGGAACAGGGCACCACCATGTGGCGGGGTGGAGGCCCCCGACGCGATACACTGCAAGCTTTGCAGGCGGCCGCCCAGCAAAGCGGGCGACCGATTACCCTGATCGATTTGCGCCATCCCCCTTTCGCGGATGACCTGCGCGGCGGTGGCGGGCGCCTGTCTCCGACTGGCGAGGAGAAAGCGGCCCGAGAGTTAGGCCTGCGCTATCGCTCGATCAGCGCCCTGGACAAGAACCTGATCAACGTGCTGGATGACGCTTTGCAGCAGGGCGATGTCTACCTTCACTGCATGTACGGGGTCAATCGCACGGGCTTTGCGGTGGGCCGTTACGCCACTGCACGCGATCTCCAGGTGGACCGCAAGAAAATGGGCGAGCGGGACTGGAATCAGGGCGTCAATTTTCAACGCACCCTGATTCGTCAAGGGGCGGCAGGAGCCACCAACTCAAACTAGAACGCGTTTCCAATGTCGGGGAGGAAGAGCGCTTTTACACTGATCGAGATAATGATCTCGATCGCGATTTTTTCCATTTTTTTGGCCATCGGTTTAGGTGGCGCTTCGCTTCACTGGCTTCACCGCGAATCCGATTATCGTTTCGCCTTGCGCAACGCTCGCTACCAGGTCGCCGCCGTGCGCACTGCCCGCTTTGACAGTTTGCCTCCCCAAACTCTGACCGTTGGCGCCGGTGGCTGGGTGCAACTGGCTCACAAAGACCTGGTTCCCGAGAGTTTGCAGGTGTTAGGGGCCGAGATCCCCGTGCAGCAGGTGGACAATGCCAAAGGTCGGGCGCTCTTGACGGCCGCGGCGGGCACCCGGGTTTGCTTGAGCTATAGCTACTATCTTCCAGACCGCGGCGAGGCTCACACCGTGCCCACCTCAGCGCCCTACCAGATCGTGCTGCGAAATACCCCTGTCCTTTACGTTGACCAGGTCAGAGTGGCTGACGGTAAGGTGGTGCCTGCATCGGGGTATCAGGTGGTGGGTGAGAAATTGGAGTTGACGGCCAAGGTGGCTGGCAAGGTCGTCGAGATCGACTATGCCGGGGCTCGCATTCGCAATCAGGTGGGGGGCAGTTACCTGGATGCCGGGCTCAATTCCACACTCCAGCCGGGTCCCTGCAAATTGATGCGCATTCAGGAGAGTTATGGGTTTCAGGGCATGGGGCGAATCGACCTCAACCTGGTGAAGGTGGCCGACAAGCTATGAGCCGCCGGGCCTTTACCATGGTCGAACTGGTTATCGTGCTGGCTATCATGACCATTCTTCTGGTGCCGGTGGGTTATATGGCCATCGGTGGCTATCATTCATTTACGGCCTTGAGCATGCAGGCGTCCACCAAAGCCGAGTGCCAGCGGGCGGCCGAAACGCTCTTCCGACTGGCCGCGGCCCAGGGCGGCTACCAGGTGGACCAGGACCATCACGGGGTGACTTTTAGTGACGGTTCTCGGGTGCGTTGGCAAGGGGATCGACTGGACCTGACTCACCGAGGTGTGACCCGGTCGCTGCTGACGGAATCGGTTAAAGACTTCACAGCCGTTCGCCACCACGACATCCTCACCCTGAACCTGACGGTTGAGGGTAAACGCCAGGTTCACGGCTCGCTCGTTCGACTTCACGAAATCTATGACTATCCTCGGGTGGGACTGCCGTGACCCGAGGCCGTGGCATGTCGCTGTTGGGGACCCTGTGGCTGATCTCTTTTCTGAGCGTGCTGTTTTTTTGCGCGGCCGCCACCGTGGAATCGGTCCAGCAGCGCCTGATCGGACACAAACAGAGTCAGCAGGCCATGACCATGGCTTTGTCGGGCCAGGACTATGCCCTGGCTCTGAAGCGCAGCGGCAAACTGGCCAGGGGCACCCGCTTTCATTCTCCCGATTTTGAAGGGGGACGCTTTGTATTGGAAGTGATGCCCAACGGACGCGTGCTGAGCACCGGATACTCAGGTCGTTCTCAATACCGACTTGAGGGGGCCCTCTGATGGACACCCAATTGATCGGCTCCAACCTGCTCAATCACTCTCCGCCGCTGGCCCTGGCCCGTCGCGGTTACAAGTTGGCAAAATACTGCCTGATCGCCCAATTGATGTTGTTTTTCCTGGGCATTGTTTTGGTCAACGTGGATAGCGAAGACCCTGCCATGCAGATCCTGTATCAGTTGGTGTGCCTGCTTTTCCCCCTGGCCGACCTGTTGATGTGGGCCGGTCTCTTTGCGCCCGTGGTCTACAACTGGGTGCGCGGTCGCACCGATAGCGCGGATCAGTTGTTGATTATCGGACAACTGGCCGAGTTATTGCGCCTGGGGATGCCTGTCCCGGAGGCTCTCGAAATGCTGTCTCGCCACCAGCGCAGCAGTTGGCGCAGTCGTTTCTCGCATGGCTGCCAGTCCCTCGAATTCATGTCGCGGACCACGGCCCATGGTGACCGACTGGGCCAGGCCATGGATCGATTCCCTTTCTTTCCGCCCCATTGGGCCGGCCTGCTCAACGCGGCGGAAATCCGGGGAGTGCTGGTGGAAGTGTTGGAAGATCTCGAAACCGGACGCACTCGCCAGGCCTGGTTCAGTATCTGGTTCGGACTGCGGTTGATGTTCATCTGGCTGGTCAGCTTCCCCATCGCCCTCTTCCTGGTGACCTACATCCTGCCCACCTTTGTGGCCCTTTTCGAAGGCATGAGTTTAACGCTGCCGCTGGCGACGCGGGTCTTTATAGCATGCGTAAAATTTGCCCGTTCACCGCTAGGAACCTTGATCTTTGTCGGAGTGCCCCTGGGATGCGTTGCGGTGGCGCTGTGGGCCCACTACAAGCCTGAATTTGGCGGGCGGATGCGTGCCTTTCTCTACAGGCTGCCTCCCTTCAGCCTGGTGCTACCGCTCGAGGACCAGGCCGCCGTAGCCACAACCCTGGCCACTTGCCTCCAATTGGGACTGGCCGAAGGCGAGGCTCTTCAAGTGGGCGCTCTGTCCACCCAGCACCCCGCCTACGTCAGCGCTATGAGAGGCCAGGCCGGTATCCACGAGGCGTTGGACCGACACCCGGAACTTTTTGCCCCACCCTTGCGCTGGTTGGCCGCGCAGGGCCAACGTCATGGCAATCTGGAGGAGGCTCTTAGCTGTGCCGCCGTCTACCTTTTGGATCTGGCCGAAGAGAAGAAGGTTCGCTGGAGTGTCTGGCTCGATACCCTGGCAGCCTGCGGCTTTGGGGCTCTGACCTTGGGTTTGGTCCTGGCCACCATGATGCCGCTCGGACTCATGATTTCGGGCTTGTTGGAACAGGTGGTGCTGCCTTGAGTGCTTTGCGCGAATCCGCTCGATTGGCCCGCGATCTGCACGTTTTGCTGAGCACCGGCCTTGCCGTCGACCAGGCTTTGGGGCGTATTTGCAGCCAGGCTTCAGGGCGTTGGGCCGCAGGTTTGCGCAAGGCTCAGGAAGCAGCGGCCTCTGGCTCTTCGCTGGCGGAGGCACTGCGCTCGGCCGGCAGCTTTCCCAAATTGTTGGTCGAGGGGATGGAGGCAGCCGCGGATCACGAGCCACTGGCTCGCATCTCCGAGTTGCTTGAAGAATCGGATTGGAGACAGGGGCAGATCCGTTTGGTTTTAAGCTACCCCGTGATCTTGTTGGCGGCTGGATTGGCTCTGGTGTGGCTGGTGTACGGGATGCTGGGGGCCACTTTTACCGAACTGCTGGGTGGTATGAGCCTGAAATTGCCCTTTTTCACGCAAATGACTCTGCTTTTGGTGCGGATGGCCTCCAATCCGTGGGTGATCACCCTGGAGATTGCCCTGATTGCCTTTGTTTACTGGCTTCTTTCCGGCGCGGCCGGGACGGCTGCTTTGCGCCTGCGTCTGCCCCTGGTGGGGGACTGGATCCGGCGCAGCGAATCGGTGACCTGGCTGAGCTGGGTAGACTACTTTCTGGCCACGGGCCTGAGTGTACCCGAGTCGATGCGGCGGGCGGCCGCAGCCTGCGGTGATGTGGCCTTTCGGGCCAAAATGGAAGCGGCTGCAGCCGCCGCCGATCGGGGCCAGGAGTTAAGCAAGGCGTTGGGTCGCGAAAAGGCCCTGCCCGAGTTGGGGCTGCTGCTGGTCGCTCGTGGCGAAGGGTTGGAGTTTCCCCCCCACTATTTGGCCCGCGTGGCCGCCGTTCTCAAGCGAGAGCAGGACACCGAGTCCGAGGGGGGGCTGGCCATTCTGGAGGTGGCCGGGGTGCTGGCCATGCTACTGGTGATCCCGCCGGTCATCATCGGCTTCTTTTTGCCACTCTACCAGTTGATAGGGAACATCGCATGAAAGAGCCAGCCAAAGGCGAGCTTCTCCGTGCCGTGCGCCAACTGGCCGTGCTCGTTCGGCTGGGCTATCCTCTGGCCGAGGGGCTCAAGAACATGGCCGGCGATGCTTCGCCCTGGCTCACCAAGGTGGCCGAAGATATGGAACAAGGCGATGACCTGAGTTCCGCCCTGGCCCGCCAACCTCGCCTTTTTTCCCCACTCTTTCGCGGCCTGGTCGAGGCCGCGGCCACCAATCCACAGCCCGACAAGGTTCTGGAAGAATTAAGTCATTGGCTGGAGCGCAGCGAATCACTCCAGCGCAAAGTCTCCTCTATCCTACTCTATCCGATGTTGCTGCTGGCTTTGCTGGCCTCGTTCGTAGCTTTGTTCGTGACTTTTGTCGTGCCCGAAATGGTGCTGCCCTTGTTGGCCGATACCCGAGGCCTGCACTTTCCCCAACTGGCCGCGGCCTTGCCCTGGCTGGCTCTGATTCCACTGGGTCTGTTGCTGCTGGTGGGACTGTCGCTGCTGCAAGGTCGGCCCTGGCCACCGTTGCTATGGGTCTTTCCTGAAATTCGTGGGATTGGCAGTTTGGCCAGCCAGGCACTCTGGGCCCGAGCGCTGGGTGCCCTATTGGCCGCCGGTGTGCCGGTGGTCGAGGCACTGGAGCAGGCTCGCGCTATCGTTACCGAGTCTGCTTTGCACAAGCAACTGGCCCAGGCCAGCTCCGAGGCTCGCAGAGGAACCCCGGTGGCCACGGCTTTGGGACGATGTACTCTGTTGGAGTCCTACCTTGTCTGGAGCCTGGAAGGGGAAGAAGTGGCCGCTCGGGTCTTAGAAGGCGCTGACGCACTGGATCGGGAGATCGAGCTGCGCTCTGAGCAACAATTGCGCTTAATGGCGCCGCGGGCACTGATTTTGATCGGCATTCTCAGCACCCTGGCCATGCTGGCCTTCTGGTGGCCTTTTTACGAAATGACCTGCACCCTGCGGTGAAGGCGCCGCCGCCAGAGTTGGCGCGCCTGTTGCTCCCTCCTCAAGACTACGATGCCCGTCTGGTGGTGGAATGGCTGGTACGGATGGCCTCCGGAGTGGGCGCCAGCGACCTGCACCTGCGTCCCACCGAGGGGCGCGTAGAGGTCTTGACCCGGATTGACGGAGTACTCTGCCACCAGTTGGACCTGCCACTCGACATCTTCGAACGCCTGGTGGTGGGCTTGAAGAACATGGCCAAAGTAGCCTCTTTCCGTAAGTCTGTGCCACAGGATGGCCGGCTGTCGGTGGATGGCTGTGAGGTTCGACTGGCCACCGGGCCCAGCCACTTTGGAGAAAAAATTATCATGCGTCTGGTTCGCCAGGGGGGCGTACTGCCTCAACTGGAAAGCCTGGGCTTGCTCGCCTCCGAATTGCAGCGCTGGCAGCAGGCGCTGACCCAACCGCAAGGTCTGCTGCTGGCCACCGGACCGGCCGGCAGCGGAAAGACCACCACCCTTTATGCCTCCTTGCGCTGGTTGTGGCAGCGCCAGCAGCAATGGCTTGGCCCCAAGCAAGGGGCAGGACTGAATGTGGTCACCCTGGAGGACCCGGTCGAACTGATCGTGCCCGAGTTCACCCAGACCCAGGTGCAGCCGGCCGCTGGCATGACTTTCGCCAGCGGCCTGCGCTCTTTGTTGCGGCAAGATCCCGACGTGATTTTGGTGGGGGAGATTCGCGACGGAGAAACCGCTTCGGCGGCGGTTCAAAGCAGCCTGACCGGGCACCTTGTGCTGTCTACCCTGCACGCCCGCGACAGCGTAGGGGTAATCCCGCGCATGCTTGAGTTGGGAGTCGAATCCTATATGCTTTCGGCGGCCCTATGCGGCATGATTTATCAACGCCTGCTCCGGTTATTGTGTTCGCATTGTCAAAAGGAGGGGCAACCGGTAGGCTGTTCTCAATGCGACTCAAGCGGATACCGTGGTCGAAGCGCGGTGGCCGAAATATTGCTGGTGAGCGAGTCCATACGCCAGGGCATTCTTGACCGCGCTCCTCTTTTCAAATTGCGCCAGATGGCCGAAAGCGACGGGATGGTACCGCTTGCGGAGGCAGCCCGCGCTCGGGCAAATGCCGGCCAGACGTCCCTGGCCGAGGTTCGCCGCAGCGTGGGCGTCGTCTAGAAGTGGCCCAGGTTACATTCTAGAGCCCGGCCGTGTGGTAGACTTGGTCCATGCTGCAACGTGGATTTTCTCCAGAAGCCATTCATCGGGCTCTCAAGCCACAGCCCCCCGCCCCTCCTCCCCCCAAATCCCGTTGGATCACTTGGGAAACGGGCGTCGAGATTCTCAAATTTGGGACTCAGGTAGGCTGGGCCTGTTACAAGCGTCGACAATACTGGGTAGAACTGGAACAACGCGTGCTGGCCAGCGCCAAAGATCACGACGGCATTCTAACCCATGCCCAATTGTTAGCGGCCTTGCAATTCAAGACCAGAGAGGCCGAAACGGTCACTCTCAGGTTGTGCAAACAGGGAGCATGTCGGGTGGAGGGCAACCTCTATATTTTTGAGCGATTGTTGGTGGCGGCACCGATTTGTGCGTACTGCGACCAGCCGCGTCCCGTCTCGGGACGACACCTCAGTTGCCGCCACTGCGGCGCCCCTTGATTCTGGTTCGAGGCGGGCAGGCTCGCGATCAAAGAGGGGGCTGCGATTCCCGCGACGACAGCCAGTTGCATCATCACCAGCGAAGTGCAGGCCAATCCCAGAGCGCTTCCAAAACCGGTCAGAGCGCCTGCCTGCACGGTGGCCAGCAGAAATTCGGCCAGCCTGAAATCGCCCCGGCGAAACTCGCGGCGGGGAATTCAAGGCGAGAGCCGCTGCAAAAGCTCGACGACCCGTCGAGTTTGCGGCAAAAGCTGGGGGTAGGCGCGCAGTTTGGAGTCGTAGAGAGCGCGGTGGGCGGCCAGGTCTCCGCTGTTAGGATAGCGCTCACACAAAAAATCATGCAGACAGTTAGCCCAGTCGCGGACCAATTGAAGGCGGGCTGCCCGGGCCGGCCCCTCTATGAGCCGCTCTCCGGTTACATCGAAGGGAAGACCTTCGCAGGCGACAACGGCCTGCAGTCCAGGCTGGGCGAAGCGCTCTGGCTGGCTGTCAACGCACTGACCTCGATAGACCCAGTCAACCTGTCCGGGCCGTTCGGGGTCGCAGCGGCAGGCCAGGGCCAGAAAACAGGACTGCTCCGGCCCGCTTTGTCCAGCCCAGAGCCGGCAACTGGCCAGCCCCGGCGTGGCCAGACCCACTTCGTTGCGGATGGCCTGAGGGTGGTAGAGGCGAAATTCGACAGCGTGGTGATCGGCCCAGAAATAGGTGGAGGGCTGAAACCAGGACGGCTTTACAAGAATCTGCCGGGCGGCGCCCAGGTGTTTCCACAGGCCCGGTCCACGAGGGCGTCCAAAAGGGATGTCGAGCTTCTCCCCGTTCAAGTTGATGGGGATCCGGCTGTAGCGAAACCCCTGGCGCAAACGCTCCAGGTCTTTATCCAGAGTTCGTCGTCCGACTTCGGTCCATTCGATGCGGGTGAAGTTCTCTGTTTGAATGAGATCGAAAGCTTCGGCCACCTCAACCCGACGATCTTGCCCTACCTTTAGAAGGGCGATGCGCGATGGTTCGCCGCGGGTGATGGTCAGTTCTTTGCAGTGGTCAGCCACCAGGCTGTTGACAGCCAGGGAAAACTCTCGTTCCTCGGGCACCGATGAGAGAACCTGATCAAATACAGACTTCAAGTTGGCGACGCCCGACACAAAGCCAGGAATAGACACCTGCGTCCGTGTTTTGGTCACCTCGAGTTGGACAGAGGGGGCGCACAGCACGGCCGAACGAAGCAGGCGTGCTACTATCTGCCAGCTATCGGTGAGGGCGTATTGGCCAAATTTGCGGGCCGCCGCCCCGGTGTCCAGGGAAAACGAGCCTTGGGAATGCAGTTTGCCCTGGGCGACCGCAGAGCGAAGCCATTCGTCCAATTCTTGGCCTTCCATGGATGGAGGGGGTGACCTGGCTTACTCCCGGCCCGGGAAGGCCAGCACGGGGCAATGCGAATGGCGGGCCACCTTTTCTGTGACGCTGCCCAACCAGAATCGGCGAAAGCCGGTGCGACCATGGGTCGACATGGCGATCAGATCGCAGTCGTTTTCTTGGGACCAGGTTAAGATTGCGTCGATAGGGTCGCCGTCCAGCACGGTGACCTCGAGAGTCAGACCTTCCACCTCGATTTTGCGAAGGTCGGCTTCTAACTGGTTGAGGTATTCCTGGACGGTCTCCGACTTTACGTCAAAAACGTAGGGATAGAGAGAAAGATCGCTGCTCTGCAGCAGCGTCACTTTGCCGCCTGGGGCCAGATAGGGCTGCACTTTGTGCAGAACGGCCAGGGAGGCCTCGGAGCCGTCTATGGGCACCAGAATATGCTGAAAGAGGGACGACTGGCCCGCAGGAGGTCGCAGCAGCAAGACCGGGCAAGGAGATTGTCGCAGCACCGCCTCGGCTACACTGCCCAGCAGCCAGCGGGCCGGGCCCTCACGGGCGCGCGAGGCCATGATGATCAGGTCGCACTTTTGTCGCACCGCAGTATGGTAGATCTCATCGCGAGCAGGGCCAAGCGGTGCCTGTGCGTTTACCGCCACACCGGGGAGGTGGGACTGCATCGACTCCAGATAGTTGATCGATTTCTTTTGAGCCTGCTCTTGCAACTGCAGACCCAAATCGGGAGGCAAGCCAGGGGCGATGGTGCCAAAGTGCTCAGTGGCTCTGACCAACACCAATTCGGCCTGATGACGCCTGGCCATATCCAGGGCACAAGGGAGGACCGATTCGGACAGATCGCTACCGTCCAGGGGGACCAGAATCTTCATGATGACACCTCAGGTTTTCGGCGTTTTGCCTTAATCTGGTCCTTGGCTCGGCCCAACGCATCCGAGCGGCGCCCCACAATGAGCACGGGAGCGCGACAGTTCCGCGAAACGGTATCGGCCACGCTGCCTAACAAAACGCGGGAGAGTCCGCTGCGGCCGTGGGATGTAAGCACCACCAGATCCAGCTCGTCCTCTTCGACAACTTCAAGGATTCGCTCGGCCGGTGGACCGGACTCAAGGACCTCACAACGCACGCGCACGCCTTCGTCTCGCAGTGGAGTGGCCACCTTCTCTAAATAATCCTGACACGCTTGCTCCTCGGCCAGATCTGCCGGTGAGGCCTCGTCATAATCTGCCAGAGTTAGCTTGTGGCTGGGGACACGAACCAGATGGAGTTGGCCCTGCGAAACTTTGGCCAGGTAGAGGGCCGATTCCAGCGCCGCTTCGGCGACGGGAGAACCGTCCAATGGGACCAGAATGTTCTCAAACATAGTACTCCTTCAGTCCTGGTAGTGTTTGCGCAGCAATTCGAGGACACCCTGGTAGCTTTGAAAACGCTCAAAATAGTCTTGGATGGGGGCCAGGCGAAATTGCTCCCGGCGGTGCCATTCTACCATGGCTAGAAGACATGCAGAGGGGAACTGAGCATGAATGCGGTCGACCCATTCTGGGGTAGGGGGCGAAAGGATCAGGAAGTGGATCGGCTCCGTCACAAACGCGGCACTGACTCCGGGGGACCAGTTGTGCGGGAAACGCACCACGGACAGGTGCGGCTCGCTACTCAACAAGCTCTCGAGCGGTCCCTGGATGGCCGGCTCAAAACCAACCACCCCCACAGTTTTACTAGGAACCATCAGGCAGCCTCGGTCAACTCAAGCAGTAGGCCTGGTTGAATCAAAGTTAACAGGCCCTTCTCCATTTCAATCAAGCCTCGTCGACGCAGGTGGCTGCAGATACGAATCACCGTCTCGGGCGTCGTGCCCACCCATTCGGCCAGTTCCTGACGGGTCAGCCAGAGGGGAAAAGACAGTCCTTGAGATGTAGAGGTTCCCAGGCGCTCGGCCAGCCTGAGCAGAGCCCGAGTTAAGCGGACTTCCACTCGTTCGGCGGCCGCGGCCACCGGGTGGCTGCGCTGTTGGCGCAGTTGCTTGGCCAGCCGGGCATGACAGCGCCAGGCCAGTTGGGGGTCTTCCAACAATGCCCCGCGCGAAGCGACCCACAGCCCGGCCGGGCTGCTGGTCGGCGCCTTGCAAGTGAGCGGGTACGGACAGCCGTCCAGGCAACTGGGGAGATCGAATACATCTCCCGGGAGAAGCAGTTCGGAGATGGTTTCGCGACCTCCGGGACTATTCCACGTGAGCTTCACGCAGCCGTGCTCCACCTGGTAAAGGGCCGTGGGGGTCTCGCCCTCCAGAAAAAGCGTTTCGCCTGCCTGCAGTGAGCGATTCCAGGCGGTAACGCCCAAAGCATGTTGCTTTTCGATGGGTTGTTCCAAAAGCGCCAGGGGTTGAGCTCCCATAATGTCACTCCTATTCGGCGACCTCGCCATCTGATGGGCCTATCTTAGTCGGAGGTTGGTACGGGTCGCGACAGCCGCAGGGGAGTTTGTGGTTCCACCCCGAGTCCCGTCCAGGGTCCGCCTTTAGGCGGACCCCACCTGATAAAGATCATAGTCAGAGGTCCAACATGTGGTATTCTGACCTGTGGAGGGCCGACGATGTTCGCCAATATACTGGTGCCGCTGGACGGATCGGCCGTGGCCGAACAGGCTTTGAGTTACGCCCGCGACGTTTGTCGTGGCAAACTTTTGCTATTGCGAGTGCAAAATTACCCCTCTCCCCTGGACTTTCCGCTGGCCACTCAATCGCTGCTGGAAGCGGAAGACCAGGCAGCTCACGCCTACCTTGAGGGTATCCATCAACGCCTGACCCGGGAGGGCGCGCTGGTTTCCTGGATCCACAGGGTTGGAGATCCGGCCTCGACCATTTTGCAAGAGGCGCGCGACGCCCGCATTGATTTGATTGTCATGGCCTCGCACGGCCGGAGCGGCTTGAGCCACTTCTTGCTGGGTAGCATCACGGAGAAGGTCGTGCGGCACGCGACTTGCCCTGTTCTGGTTGTGCGTCAGCCAGATCCGGCTTGAGGCGGCGGTTTGTTTCAAAAAATATTGGTGCCCCTCGATGGCTCCAGGGCCGCCGAAGCTGCCCTGCCCCTCGCGTGTGCCCTGGCCGCTCTGTCCCACGGCGAGCTCGAACTGGTTCGTTGCACTTTGCTGCCGGAGGACATGGGATATCCTATCGCCGTCCCCCAACTGGTGATGGATGGAGAGCGTCAACATTGTGAAGCTTACTTGATGAACCAGGTTGACCAACTCAAGCAGACCGGCCTGACCTGTGACTTTCAGGTGCTGGACGGAGGGAATGCGGCGCGGCGAATTTTGGAGGAGGCCGAACATGGTCACTTTGACCTCATCGTACTCACTTCGCACGGACGCACCGGATTGGCCCACCTGATGCTGGGCAGCGTGGCCGAAAAAGTCAGCCGACACGCGGGTTGTCCGGTACTGATTGTGCGGGGGACTGATTTGGATCATAGTGACCTATCAAGACCCCGGCTACCTTGAGGATATGGATACCGATGAAATGAGCTATGACGATATTCTCTTTGAGGTCACCAGTCCCACTCGGGAACTGGCTCGCTTGCGAGACGAACTCAAACTTCAACTTCACCTGGCCCAGGCCGATGCTCGCAGCCACTGGGAAGAGCTTGAGAAAAAGTGGATTTTGCTGCAATCGCGATTGACCACAATCAAGGTGGCACGAGACCAGTCGGCCCAAGACGTGAGCCTTGCTCTCAAGCAACTGATCTCCGAATTGAGCGAAGGCTATCACCGCCTGTCGCAGGCTTTTCGCCGCCTGTAGAAAATAATTCAGTTTCAACAACAAAGGAGTCACTATGATCTACGAATTGGCGGGGGACATCTTGCTCAGCAAAGCGGCCCTGATTTGTCACGGAGTCGCCCCCGGGGACCACTTTACCCATGGATTGGCCCTGGCCTTGCGCGAGCAATGGCCTGCCTTGAGCAAGGATTTTCGCCACTACTGCCAATCCACTCATCCTGCCCCCGGAGGGCTCTGGATGTGGCACGGGCCCGGTGTTCACATCGCCAATCTGTTGACCCAGGAGGCGGCTTACGACCACGGTTCCAAGCCCGGCCCTGCCCACCTGGAGCACGTCAATCACGCTTTGCGCCAGTTGCGCCTGGAGATCGAGCGTGAAAAATATGCCTCAGTGGCGCTGCCTCGGCTGGCAACCGGCGTGGGACGGCTGGATTGGCAAGAGGTCAAGCCTTTGATCGAAAGCCACCTGGGCTCGCTGGATGGTACCGTTTTGCTCTATACCACTTACCACAAAGGGGTGGCGGCCGCAGAACCAGTGACCAGCGCTGCCGTTGATTAGTCTCCGCTTTCTGGGAGCAGCCGGAACGGTCACGGGGAGTAAATATGCGCTGACCGTAGGCGATCAAAAGCTGCTGATTGACTGTGGACTTTTTCAGGGACCCAAGGAGCTTCGCCTGCAAAACTGGCAGCCGCTGCCGGAAGCGGCCAGCCTGTTTCAGGCGATGCTCCTGACTCACGCACACATTGATCATTCGGGGTACATTCCTCGATTGGTGCGGCAGGGATTTCGGGGCCGAATTTTCTGTACTTCACCCACCGTCGAGTTGTGTGAGTTGTTGCTGACCGATTCCGCCAAGATTCAGCAAGAGGAGGCGGACTACTTGAACCGCCACGTCCTCTCCGCTCATCAGCCGGCCCTGCCGCTTTATAACGAAGAGGACGTGGCTGCCGCATTGCCCCTGCTCAAACCGATTGCTTACGGTCAGAAGTTGCAGATCCTGCCTGGAATCCAGGCCACTTTTCACGAGGCCGGTCACATCTTGGGTTCGGCCTGGCTGGAGCTAATATTGCAGGAATCGCCAAATTCGGCTCCCGTGAGATTGGTGATGTCGGGCGACCTGGGACGAGAGAATGCCCCGATTTTGCGCGACTCGGAGCCTCCCGTAGAGTGTGACTACCTGGTGGTGGAGAGCACCTATGGAGACCGACTTCATAGCGATGAGCCGATTGGACCAAGGTTGGCCGAAGTAGTGCGTCAGACCGTGAGTCAGAAGGGCGTTCTGGTGATCCCTGCCTTTGCGGTGGAACGGGCCCAGGAGTTGATTTACATTCTGGCCGAGCTTTACAGCCAGCGAGAAATCGCCCGCATCCCGGTATTTCTAGACTCCCCTATGGCCACTCAGGCGACTCACATTTTTGAGCGTCATCGGGAGTGTTACGATGAGGAGGCCAAGGAGAGGGCCTTGCTCAGCGGTGGACTTTTGAACTACCGCAAGCTTAAGCTGTGCGAGACTCGGGAGCAGTCCAAGGCCATCGGTCGCACGCCACCTCCTGTCGTGATAATTTCGGCCAGCGGTATGGCCACGGGCGGGCGCGTGCTGCATCATTTGCGCCGCTATTTGCCCGACCCGCGCAATATCGTGTTGCTGGTGGGTTATCAGGCCGAAGGGACGCGCGGATGGCGTCTCCAAAACGGAGATCAGAGCCTGCGGATTTTCGGTGAGGATGTCGAGGTGAGAGCCCGCGTCGAGGTTTTGGATGGATTTTCTGGGCACGCCGACTATCGCCAGATCAATCGCTGGTTGAAATCTCTGCGGGTAGCGCCGAAACGGGTGTTTTTGGTTCACGGCGAGGCCGCCGCGTTATCGGCTCAGAAAGCCCGCATCGACGGATGGGCGGGCTGGTATGCCCACGTTCCAGAGGCCCTGGAGACGGTTGAGTTGAGCAGCAGGTGTTAGAAAGCTTACCCCCCTCCGTGCGCGACGCCGTTCTTCGCTATTACCTGGAAATGGATGAGCATCTGCCTTGTGAACAGGTGATGGCCAGGTTGCTCCAGGCCATGAGTTCTGGTTTGAAAGGGGAGCATCAGTTAGTCCTGTCGGTGCCCCTGCTGGACGGTTGGTTGGCCATCAGTTCGGGAGGGCAGCACTATACAGGCGCTCAGGTCTGCCAGGCCAACTTTGGCTGCCCTGATGGTTGGAGCTCGGTGGTCTCTAAGCGCTTGAATTCTCGCGACAACTCGATTCAGGGATGGCTCACCGTGTTCAGTCCCGACCCCTCGACGGGACCCGACGCTGAGGCCCAAACTGCGGTCTGGGGCCGCATCGCCGAGCAACTCGTCAACCGCCACTGCCATCGAGAGTTGAGTCATTCCTATGAAATTCTGGTGGAGGCGGCCGTCGATGCCATCATCACCATTGACGACCGCGGCATAATCCAACTTTTCAATCCCGGTGCAGTGCGCATGTTCGGCTATCAGGTCGAAGAGATTGTGGGCAAAAGTGTCAATGTGCTGATGCCTCTTCCTTATTCGGTTGAACACGACGACTATCTCAAGTCCTACCAAAGCACCGGAGACAAGAAGATCATCGGAATTGGGCGTAAGGTCCCGGCCCGCCGCAAGGACGGAAGCATCTTTCCGGCTCATTTGGCCGTGAGCGAATTTAAGCGGGGTGACAGGCGTTACTATATCGGTACCTTGCGGGATCTTTCCGAATTTGTGGAGGCTCGCAGTCGGGCTGTGGTCGAAGAGCGCAAGCATCTCTCGCGCGAGTTACACGATTCGGTTTCGCAAGCCCTCTTTGGGATTGTACTGGGCACGTTGGCGATCAAGAATGGCCTGGGTCCCGCTGACCCCAATCGGGAAGCCGTGGACTATGTGCTCCACCTGGCCGAGTCGGGATTGGCCGAGATGCGCACCCTGATCTTTGAGCTACGCCCGGAGTCTCTGGAATCGGAAGGACTGCTGGTATGCCTTAACAAGCAAAGCCAGGCTCTGGCCAATCGGTACAAGATTGAAGTGAAAGTGGAGAGCAACGGCGAGGAACCGAGCCTGAAACTGCCCATCAAACACGAAGTCTACCGGCTGGTGATGGAGGCTTTGCACAATGTGGTCAAACACGCCCAGGCCACTGGTTGTCGAGTGCTACTGGTCAAGGAACCGGGTGAGTATAAGGTGTGCGTGGAGGACAATGGCAAGGGATTTGAACTGAACGCGGTTCCCGTCAATCGAGTGGGCCTGAGCTCGATGCGCGAGCGGGTGGCCCAAATGGGTGGGCGCATTCAGATCGACACCGCACCCGGTCAGGGCACCCGCATTACCGTTCACTTTCCGGCCAGTGTTGATTCGTAGCAGGTTGGACCTGCTCCGGGTGGAAGGGCCCGCCTATGCCCATCTCTGTTTTGCTGGTGGACGATCATACTTTGGTCCGACAAGGGCTTCGGCTGCTGCTTTCGCAAGATGCCGAAATTGATATCGTCGGGGAAGCTTGCGATGGGCTGCGCGCCCTGGAGATGGCTGAGAAGCTTCAGCCACAGGTGGTTCTGATGGATCTGATGATGCCCGAAATGGATGGCATCACGGCCATCGCTGAGTTACGGAAAAATTGGCCTGAAATCGAGGTGGTGGCTCTCACCAGTGTGCTCGAGGACGCCTCGGTGATATCGGCGGTGCGCAACGGGGCCATAGGTTATCTTCTTAAAGACATGCAGGCCGTCGACCTGTGCAAGGCCATCAAGGCGGCTGCCGCCGGACAGGTGCAACTGGCGCCGGAAGCAGCCGCTCGACTCATGCGCGAATTGCGCTTCACAGAAGAAGCCCCGGCCTTGACGGAACGTGAGCAAGAGGTGCTGGACCTGGTTTCCAAGGGAATGTCCAATGCCGAGATCGGCAATACCCTGTGCATTGGTGACAAAACCGTAAAAACGCATGTCAGTCGGCTCTTGCAAAAGCTCAATGTGCGTAGCCGCACTCAGCTGGCTGTGCACGTCTGGCAGCGCAGTCCTCGACCCAAGGTCTAGCTTTATGACCGGGATCAGGGCCGGCCGCGGCCGGCGGGGTAGACTGTCACTATGGAAGTAAAGGCCGAGGACGGCAGTTTCTTTGACTATCGAACCCGGGCCAGAATGCCATTGTTCTTGGGGTTTCTCCGACTAACATCGTTGCTGACACTGGTTTTTGCGGGCTGGGACTACCTGATCGACCCTGGTCATTGGTTTTATAACCTGCCCTTACGAGTGGGGGGGGCACTGGCCATTGCAGGTATGGCCCAAATGGTGCCGCCGACTCTGCGTCCCCGTCAGTTTGACCGTCTGGCCCTGGGCTTCAGCGTTTTTTACGCCCTTTTCCTGACACTGGTACTGAGCCGACTGAATCAGGGCCTTACTCTAGGCATGCCCTGCCTGTCGGTATTTCTGACCCTGAGTTGCTTCTTATTGGCCGAAAGTCGACGCCTTCCGTGGCTGCTTACGGTGTTGCTGGCCGTGGGCCTGGTCAGTTGGGCTGTGGGTCTGGACCCGCTGGTTCTGGGGAGTCACTTGATTGTATTGACCATGAATTTGGCCAGCGGAGGTCTGCTGGCCAGCTTGTTGGAGGCCACTGCACTACGGGAGTTCAAGCTGGAGCAGGCGCTGGCCCGCGATGCATCAACCGATTCCTTGACCAGTTTGTTCAATCGCCGAGCCATGGAAGCGCTGCTGGAGAGTGAAAGTGCCCGCAGTCTGCGCTACCAGCGTCCCCTCAGTTTTATGCTTGTCGACATCGACCATTTCAAGCACGTCAACGACACCTGGGGACATCAGGTCGGTGATGAGGTGCTCCGCCACGTGGGCCTGACATGTTTGCGAGCGTTGCGAATCAGTGATTCGCTAGGGCGCTGGGGGGGCGAAGAATTTTTGGCCCTGCTACCGGAAACCAGCCTGGAGGAAGCGACCCTGCTGGCCGAGCGGCTTCGTCTGATTATCGAGCAAACGCCTTGCTACCAGGCCGGGCAGTCCATCTGGGTAACCATAAGTATCGGGTTGACAACCTTTGCGCCTGGCCAGCGCTGGCAGGAAACCTATGCACAGGCAGACATGGCTCTCTATCAGGCCAAGGATCAGGGGCGCAATCGCTGCGTGGCGAGAAAGCCTCAGTTGACTTCTTGAGGGGGATTGCCCTCGAGAATCCGTCCTAGCAGGGCCACCAGATCAAGGCTTGAGATGACCCCCAACAGGGTATCCTGCCGGGTGACAAAGACACGATGGATGCCCGTTTGGACCATCAGGGTGATCACTTCGGTCAGGGGCGTGGCCTCGTGAACTCTAACCAGGAAGGGCGTCATCAATTGGCTGACCGGCGTCTCATCTTCAAAGTTGGCCTGCCAACTCAAGTCGGGATGGGGAGGGTTGGACAGTTCGGCCAGGTGGCGAGCCGGATGGTCCTTTTCCATTCCTACGGCGTGAGCAGCCAGGTCGGCCACGGTGATCACGCCCCGGACTCGATTTTCCCCATCCAGCACGGCTGCGCCTGAGATGCGCTGACTGACCAGAAAGCGCAATACTTCGTGGGCCGGCTGCAGGTGGCCCACCGTGGCCACCCCTGTGTGCATCGCGTCGGCAGCGGTCATAAGTCCATACCTCCAGGTTCAGTCGTCGCGTGGGTCATGGGCGCAATCCTCCAGAATCTGAGGGTCTTCCAGGGCTATCTTGCGTTTGACCAGACGTAAGGCTCCGGCTCGCGATAGACCTTGCAAAGCGCGCGAGACCGATTCCGGCGAGACGCCGATGATTTGGCCCATTTCCACCCGGGTAAGTTCTACGGCAAAGCCGTTGTCCTGTCGAATCTCCAGCAACAGGCGGGCCAGTCGCGCCCGCGTGTTGTGGCAGGACAGCGAGAAGAGGCGACTCTCTGCCTGGCCCAGCTCGCGGGCCAGCAGGCAGGCAAGGTTGACGGCAAGTGTCGAGTCCAGCCTTAAGCAGTTGGCTACTGCGAGTCGATCGACAAAACACAGGCGGGTGTCCCTGAGGGCCACGGCCGTGGCCGACATGGGCTCCTGCGCCAAAAGCGAGCGGTGGCCCACTACGTGCAGGCCGGTGATCAGTCGGACAATCTGAATCTCGCCGTGCAGACTGGCGCGATACAGCTTGATCAGTCCGGAGTAGGTGCAGTAAAGGCCCTGGCTGGGCTCACCTTCTCGAAACAGGGTGGCGCCACGAGGATAGTTCCGTATTTTTTTCGCTTCGTTCCAGGCACTGATAGCCGCGCTTGAGGCACCTGCCAGCAGGCCATGGCCGCATAGAGCGCAGCCATGGCAATTGCTGGGATCTTCTTTTTTTGCTGTGCAATTGTCCACTGCGGTCCAGCATAGCCAACACCCCGGGCCAGCACGATGATCCAGATCATCCCGCCCTGCCGCTTGAGCAGATCATTGGCTTCCTGAATCATTCAAGGGGCCCGGTTGTAGTAGTCCTCGCTGCGTTTCCACCACGCCGCAAACAAGGCTCCCGGCCGGGCATCTCGGCGAAGTTCGCCACACAGCGGCCAGAGCTATCGGGTCGCAGTTGTTGTTCTCAAAAGTGCTTGTTTGCGAGTCAAAGCGGAAAGCTGAGGATGTCCATCAGCCGAAGGCGAGCCAGAATCAGCGCGCCCTTGACCCGGGTATCTAAAGAATCTTGACAACTCGGCAATAGAATCATCTTAAGGGTGTTTCGTTGAAGCCGTCATAGTCCTCTAGTCCACCCGCCATTTCGAACCGGATTGGCGAGTCCCTCCATTCCAGCTATTTCGGCCGCCCTATCCAACGTTGACATCCAGGCTGAGCGTTTACAAGTCAGCGCCGAAGATTCAAGCCGTGGGCAGGCGTCTGCCTACGGTCTGCGTGTCCTCTTTAGAGCGCATGCCAAGCATCTCGAACCGAAATCGCCGCGAGGAACGGATTAGGCACGACCTGTAATCATCATGGCCGTGCAATCCTTTGGATCTCGCTTACGCGATACTGCGTCTGTCAATGCGTACGCGAGGAGGAGAGAAATGCGTAGCGGACCTAATGGCCTGTCAGAAAATTAATAACGTTTTTGCCTCATGCCAACACCGAAAAAAGGAGTGAACGTGTCATACACTCTCCGCCGAACTCGCCAAAGGCACTACTGACAGCATTTCGGTATGCTTCTGTGCCCGTGATTCGATAGTAGGCACTGTTTCAGTGTACGCGCTCAGCTCAACGATTCCTGCCCACTCGGGGTCATTCTTTGAAACGGCTTGGCTGTGCCGAATCAGTTCCCATTTGTAGGACATGACGATTTCTGTCACAGGGTCATCGCAACCCGTTGATTATTTTCTGACGGGCCCTAAGTGCGGTCTGACAGAATTCCCCTCAAGGTTTCCATCGCAAAAAACCGGACAGAATAGCCCTTTCGTCAAATGAGCGAATTTGTGTCGCCCCACAACTTATTCCGCGACGGGCCCTAAGGGGCTGGCGGGAATCGAAAGAGCCACTTGCCGTCGGCGTCCATGTAACCTTCCTGGTTGCTGATTTTCACGAGATAGAATCCTTCGTGGGCTTGAACTTCACCCGGCAGCTCAGGGGGAAGCGTAAACGCACCCTGACTATTGATGATTCCCCAACGCTTGCCATCCTGACTGGCCCAGGCTCTCCCGCCTCGAAAAGGTCCCGCCCAGGCAAACTGGGGAGCGATCACCAGTGTGCCGGACTTGTCGATGTAGCCGGTTTTCTTTTTGCCCACGGTAACCGCCGCCAGACCTTCGCAGAAGGGGTAAGCTGCATCAAACTGTGGAGGAATGGCCATTTTTCCAGACGGGTCCAGGAAGCCCCACTTCCGCTCGATTTGAACCGGGGCCAGCTCTTCAAAGAAGTCCAGGCCGTTTTGAAATTGGGGGGCAACGGCCCAATTGCCCCGAGTGTCCAGGTAACCCACCAGACCGCGCTGATCGGAGGCCAGCGCCAGTCCGTCGTGGAAGGGGTTAAGGCGGGAAAATTGAGGGGCGATTGCCCAGCCTCCCTGGTCGTTGACAAAGCCCCACTTGCCGGCTTGAGGCGCGGGAGCCAATCCGTTGCTGAAAGCCCCTACGGGAACTTGCACAAATTTCCCAAGGCCATTCACAAAACCGCCCTTGCCGGCGGCGGTCACCACCTGAGCGCAACCGTTATAAAAAGGGTAGGCCGTACGAAATTGAGGTTGGCACAGCCAGTGGCCGTTTTTGTCGATGTAGCCCCACACTGCGCCAAGCTTTACAGCGGCGAAGCCCCCTTGAAAAAAGTCCAGCGAATCAAACTTGGGGGCGATAACCACGGTGCCCAGGCTATCGATATAACCCGCTTTGCCGCCTTTATCCAGGCGCACGCCAGCCAATCCCTCACTGAAAAAGCCCACCAGATGATAGGCAGGCTTGAGGACCCATTCTCCTTGCAGATCAATGAATCCGTAGCTGCCATCCGGACCGGGGGCGGGAAGCAGACCTTGGGCGCCGGCCGGGGTCAGCCAGAGGAGTAACCCAAGGCAGAGCCTGGCGAGACGCCCGGTCACTGACGGGTGCGTTGGCGAAGGCCTTCATCCAGGGCTTTGAAGCGGTCCGCCTCAGCCTGCATACCGCGTCCTTCCCCGGCCAGACTGGTGAGGGCTGTTGAATCTAGCGAGACAGTGGCTGACTTGACCCGGTTTAGCAAGGAAATGCTCTGCTCCAGTTGAGCCTTGAGCAGCGTGTAGTGCTCCTGACAGATTGGAGGCGGTTGAATGTTTTGCAGAGCCACCTGGGCCCTGCGCGTGCTTTCAATCAGATTGTCAAAACCTTCAGTATTGCCATTCATGCCCTGCTGCAAAATTTCGGTGGCAAACTGGTTGGTGTCGCCCATGGCGGCTGTATCGCGCATGGCCTCATCGATTTTGGCAAAATACTTGGCGGTGGCCGCGTCCAGGGGCGGCGTGGAACCAGGGCATTTGCTGGAAGCCGGCGTGGCTGAAATCACAGGTGTCTGCGTCTGGGGAGCCGTTTTTGAAAGGCGGGATGTGGGCACCGGATTGTCGGGCAGTTCAGGGTGAACCACGGCCACTTGGACTGGAGGCTGAGTTGGGGCCGACTGGGGCTGATTGGGCTGCGGTTGGCTCTGCATGGGAGCGGGTCCGACCACCAGCGGTCTGCTGGTGGGGGGAGCCTCTGGCGAGGGGGAAGCGCCGGAGGACCGGTCCGTCTGAGCGCCGGGAGCAGACCCCGGGCCCGACTGCTTGCCCAGCAGATAGGCTACCCCCATGAGGCTGATCATCAGCGCAACCACAAGTGCACCCAGCGTATTGCGCGACAATTGAACTTCGTCTGCCATGGGCGCTCGTTCTTCAAACGGCCCGTTTTCCCTGGCCGGTTGGGTCATTCAAACGGGTTGCCCAGCTCGGGGTAGCGGCGCTGTAGCACCCGCCCGAA
>JADMJV010000070.1 GCA_018780265.1 bacterium | reverse complement strand
CAATGTATAACATCGACCCGAAGGTGTCAAGGGGTTGGTGTGATGTTTACAATAATGCGCAGGAGTGTTTGCCTTGAGGCAGGGCTGTGGGGGCTGGCTGCAAAGGCTGGAAAGTGGATGAATTACTTTCGTTACTCCAGGTAGCCGATGTGAAGGAGGTGCAGGTTGAGGCGCTGCTGGAACTGGTTCAGGCGGCTCTGGACGGCTGCGTCGACGATGACCCGCGCTACGATTGCCTGGTCGAGATCGAAGATGTCCTACTTGCCGGTAGGCTTCCGGTAGATCCATTGCAGGCCTTTCGCAGACGTTTCCCTTTGTCGGTTCGTTCCGACGCCGAGTTGCTGGAAGAAGAGTTTCACCATTCGGCTAAGCAGTTGACTGACGAGGAGTGGCAGACTTCTTTCTACGTGGATCTGGTCGCCGCGTTGCAGGACATGAATGACGACGACTTGGAGGAATATTTGACAGCGCGTCGCCAGGCGGTTGAGTCGGCCTTACAAGGATACCGAGCCACTTCGCTAACGCCCTCCGAAGTTACCGCTGAGACTTGGGTGGGACATCGTCTGTTGAATCAGGGTCTGGAGGCCTGGTTGCGGGCGCTGCAGCGAGTGACTCAGGACCCCGATGGAGAATGGGAGCAGGCTCTGGAGGAGGCGGAATACGGCACCAGGCTGTTGGTGGCTGTGCAGAATTTGCATCAGCGGGTAGTCAGCGCACAAAGAAAGTGAGAATATGGTTGGCTACTAACAACCTGGTAACAAATACTTGTTATAAACGACTTGTGAGTGACCTTCGAGTAGCTAGCCAGAGCCCGGTGTTTCGGGCAGCACCTTCCGCTTTTTCTCCTTTGGCGCCCGACAAAGGCGATGTTTTGCAAAGCTTGCAATTGCCTGGTTACGGTAGCCCGCAACAGTTGCTTTCCTGTCCGGCGCCTGGTTCGGACCCGGCCAACTCTCTGTCTTTGATCAACCTGCAGTCACAAGTTGCCGAGCAGGTGGTAGGCAAGCCGGTTTCGGCTGCCAATCCGAACATTGAGAGAGCTGGTGATACAGGAATGGCCGCTGGTTCGGTCGCCGACGCGGCGGCTGGGACCACCAAGGCAGTGGGGACCGCCGGGAAACTGGCGAAATTGGGTAAAGTGGCCAAAGTCGCCGGTCCGGTTGGCACGGTGGTGGCTACAGGTGCACAGGTTGTAGAAACTGGACTTGAGATTCGCGATGTGCGCCGGGACCCCAATTTGAGTCAGGCCGAGAAACAACAGAAGGCGGGCAAGGCGGCTGTGGTTGGCGCAGGCAAACTGCTGGGCGGAACTGGCGGGTTAGTGGGCGGAATGGCCCTGGGCCTTATGGTGGGTGGACCGGTAGGAATGGTCTTGGGTGTTATTGGTGGGGTGGCTGGTGGCTTCGGCGGAGACTGGGTCGGCGGCAAGGCTGGAGAAGCCTTGGGCGACACCGTGGTGGGTCGGACGGTAGGTAAACTTTTCAACTGAGCCGGGCTGGTTGCGCTGTCTGTCTGAGGAATCTCCCCTCCTTGGTGCGAACAAAGGTGGATGTCCAGACTGCATTTTCCGTCCCCCGACCCGGGACTTCCCGGCATCTTTGCCCAGGTGACCGCCGCGCAGGCCGGCTGGGACTTTCTCAATATGGCTGCCCTACGGCTGGCCCGGGGTCAGGGTTACCATGCTGAGGTGGGCGAGCACGAAAACGTCACCGTCATTTTAGGGGGGCGTTGTCGTATCACGGTGGGATCGCTGAGTTACGAGTTGGGCCGTCGTCCCGACGTGTTCTCGGGGATGCCTTACGCTATTTATCTGCCGCGCCGAAGCCGTTTTGCCATCGAGGCGCTGAGCGACAGCCTGGAGATCGCCAGTTGCTGGGTGCCCACCCACCGGGACTACCCTCTGCAGGTGGTGGGCCCGCCCGATTGCGCCGTGGAGATTCGTGGGGGCGGCAACGCCAGTCGCCAGATCAACAGCATATTGCCGCCCGGATTTGACTGTCACCGGCTGGTATGCGTGGAGGTCTATACTCCCTCGGGAAACTGGTCAAGTTACCCGCCCCACAAGCACGATGAGCACCGCCAGGACGAGCATGGCACTGTGTTAGAGGCTGACATGGAGGAGATCTATTTCTACAAGCTGAGCGACCCTCGAGGATTTGCCTATCAGCGAGTCTACACCGGCGATGGGCGATTGGACGAGCTGTGCCTGGCCCGCAACCACGACATCGTAGTGGTGCCCGAAGGCTACCATCCCGTGGTGAGCGGCCATGGTTACACGACGTACTACCTCAACTTTCTGGCCGGCTCGGCCCAGTCGCTCGCCAACTCCGATGACCCCACCCACGCCTGGGTCAAGGCCCATTGGGACCAGGTTGATCCCCGCCTGCCCCTGGTCCATGTGGGCATGGAGGCTTGTTGAGTAAGGCCGGGGTCGATATGGTAGTGTACCGCCAGTCTGCCGTTTTTACGGCCCGCCCTGGCGACATGAGCCATCTTGGCAGAGGCCGTCAAGTCGCTTCATCGATGGAGACCGGCAAGGAGCTCTGCAGCGCGTCTCTGCGCTGCACATGGATGATGAAGGAAGAGACCAGTTCCCGCTGCTCCACTGTCATACTCTCGGGAAACGCCAGGGCCAGGCGCTTGATGTCTCCGTCTATCCATACCCGGTTGACGGTTGTCTCTACGCTGACCGGATAGGCCCAACTGACCACCTGCACTTCCACGCGCTGTCCTTGGGCATAAATGTCGTTCACTGGGACGATCAGGCCCATGCCGCCACGACTGAGGTCGCTCAATTGCCCGGAGCGGGGCATCACCTTCGCGAATTGTGGGTCCTTCAGCAGAATCATCACGGAAAGATCGGCCTCTACGCGAAAATCTTGACGCCCCCTAAAGGGTGCCAGCCTGCTTTCCTCCTGCTCACTGATGGATGGGCAGTCGACCCACACTGCGGACCCTTTGCGATTGAGTATTCGGGTTCGATGCGTCAAAACAAACCGGTCCCGGAACTGCACCAAGAAGATTTCCTCTTGGAGGGGAAACGGTTGTGCCGGGTCCAACAGTTCCAGCCAGGCGCCGTTTGACTCCAAAGAGGAAACGACAGCCCGACAGACTGAGGCATCTAGAGAGGCAAGCGCAGGTAGCACCAGAAAGCGCATCCCTTGCTGGTAAGGGGAGATGGTCGACAGGGGAACGGTTTTAAGGAAAGGACGATTTCGTTTTGCCACCTGCCCCTCTTCTAAGAAAGTTCTGACAGGCCTCTCCCACGACAAGTTTTGCGTGGGCGATGGCGACCGGCAAAGCGACTTTTCGCTAGCCGCCTAATATCTGGAAGATTCCTTCGATGCGGCCCATGGGAGCGGAGAGTTGCACGCCAGCAAATTCTCCCTTGATTTTTTGGAAGGTTTCGCTGGCGATTTTTACCCCTTCGGCAAAGCCTTCTTCTTTGGTGGTGGTCCTGCGCATGCGGTCAAGCAGTTCGTCGGGGACACTGCAGCCGGGCACTTCGTTGTTCATAAATTCGGCATTGCGAAACGAGATGAGGGGCCAGATGCCGCATAAAATCGGCAGTTTGATGTGCTGGATACGCTTGACGAAGCTCTCCAAGATGCGCACGTCAAAGACCGGCTGGGTGACAATGTAGTCGGCGCCGGCCTCGACTTTCCAATCGAGTCGACGGACCTCTTCATCGGGGTTGAGGGCGCCCGGATTGACGCCCACTCCAATGTTGAAAGCGGTGGGTTCGCCAATGGGGTTGCCGGCCAGGTCGAGTCCGTGGTTGAGGCGATTGATCAGGTTGACCAGGCCGATGGCGTCCACATCGAAGACAGCGGTGGCATCGGGGTAGTTGCCCAACTTTGGCGGGTCGCCGGTGATGGCGATGAGGTTGCGAATCCCTAGCGCCCAGGCTCCCAACAGGTCAGACTGGAGACCAATTACGTTGCGGTCGCGGCAAGCCACGTGGAGTACCGGTTCTATGCCGATTTCGCGCTGAATCAAAGCGGTCAGGGCCAACGCTGACATGCGGGCCGAAGCGCGCGGTCCGTCGGGGATGTTGATAGCGTCGATGCCAAAATGATGCAGTTTGCGGGCCTTGTCCAACTCTTTCATAGGATTGACGCCTTTGGGGGAGACCAACTCGACCAGGGTGACAAATTGTTTGCGCAGCAGTTTGTTGGAAAGCCGAGACTTCTCGGCCATGCTGGCTACGTGGA
The DNA here is from genome assembly GCA_018780265.1 of bacterium. Classification (GTDB taxonomy): domain Bacteria; phylum Vulcanimicrobiota; class Xenobia; order Xenobiales; family JADMJV01; genus JADMJV01. The sequence continues at coordinate 5,349 of JADMJV010000070.1, read as the reverse complement.
CCTCCACCGGAGCGGTGACTTCGAGAGCCGAAATTTGCAGGTCCATGCGCTTGGTGGGTTGGAGTGCCGAGACAGCGCGACGAATGGCCTTGATGTGGGTGGGGTCGGTGCCACAGCAGCCGCCCACGATAGTGGCGCCGGCCTGAATAAAGCGTTTGGAGTATTCGGCCATGTACTCGGGGGAGGACATGTAGATATTGCGTCCACCTACGGTTTGGGGCAGGCCCGCGTTGGGTTGCACGGAGATGGGCAGGTGGGTGAGGTGTTTGAGTTCTTCCAGCGCTTCCATCATGGCCTTGGGACCCACAGAGCAGTTCATGCCCACGACGTCGGGTTGAAACTCGAGCACGCCGGCTATAAAACTGGCAAGAGTTCCCCCGCTGAGCATGCGACCGTCGTCACCGATGGTGACCTGAGCCACCACCGGAACGGTGGTACACAGTTCGCGCACAGCTCGCAGCGCTTGCTGGAGCTCGGGCAACAAGGCAAAGGTTTCCAAAATGATAAGATCGACGCCGCCTTCGAGCAGGCCACGAACCTGTTCCTTAAAGCACTCTTTAGCCTCGTCCAGGGAGACTTTGCCCAGCGGCTCGATCTGTACGCCCAGCGGACCCACCGAACCGGCCACCAGGGTTTGGCCGGCGGCCGCAGCGACGGCCAGGCGGGCCCCGGCCAGATTGACTTCGTGCACCTTCTTCTCGAGCCCGTGGGGGGCCAGTTTGAAGCGATTGGCGCCAAACGTGTTGGTTTCGATGACGTCAGCGCCAGCGCCAATGTAGTCGCGGTGGACTTCGCGAACCAGATCTGGATTGATCAAATTGAGTTCGTCGAAACAGGTGTTGATGAAAATTCCTTTGTCATAAAGGCAGGTGCCGACCCCGCCGTCAAAGATGATGATTTCGTTGTTCAGGCGGTCTTTGAAGCTTTTCAATTTGTGCACTCCCTCGTCAGTTGGGGTACGCTTAGAGGTTGTTGGGGAAATTCCCTGGACGGGCGGACCTCGCGCGCCAGGGCGCGTAGGCGGATACTGCGGAGCATGGCAGCCTGGTCGGCCGCGATGCGAACGATCGACAAGCTACCCGAGAATGGGGAAGCGCTCTAAATGCCACATAACCCAGGGTGCCGCCCAAGAGAGGCGACATGATCAGTCCAATAAACACTTTGCTTACACCAGTGGTCCAGCTCACCGCGCTGAAGTTGAGGGTGCCCAACAGGGTAGCGCCGCAGATCGCTCCGATAAAGCTGTGGGTGGCGCTGCTGGGGATCGAGAAGCGGCGGGCCAGCATTCCCCAGCCCAGCGACCCTCCCAGAGCGCTGAGCCAGATGCCGACCATGGCCAGGCATTGCGCCTGAAGAAGTCTCAAGGCGCGGGATGAGCATACGGTGCCCCGCATGCCACTGACGTCGTTGATGCCGTTGAGAATCCCTAAGCTGGTGCCCAGCAGCATGATGAGAACCACCATCCATTGATCCCAGATCGCCTCGATCATGGGCAGGAGTGTAACGCGAATTTTCCGGTCCGCTGGCAATTTTTTCCAAGGGGCGGCAAATTGACTCAATCGGCCCAAAGATGTTGGCTTCTCTGGAGTGCGACCCAGTAGCCTGTCTGGGTAGGTTCCATGTAGGTCCTCCAGGTTAGGGGAGCAGTCGTGCTGTCCGAGTTTGGAGCACCTGAGTCACTTTATATCACGCCTCCAGCCAGCGCTCCGTGACTTTTTCTCACAGGTTGGCCGACCGATTTGAGAGGAGTATGGGCTTCCACGTCCCAGTCATAGTGCGGCGTGATCTTTGCGGGGCCGATACTCACCGGTCGTCGGCGATAAGCACGTATTCCTGGCGATGCTCGGGTACTTCCACCTCCCACCCGGGTTGCTGGCTGAGGCGGTGGCATTGGCCTTGCAGCGACTCGAGGTCGCCGTGAACTAAGAAGGTGGTGCGGGGAGGTTGCTCTAGATCGGCCAACCATTCTTCAATTTCAGCGTAGTCGGCGTGCCCGGACAGACCGTCGAGCGATTCGACGCTGGCTCGCACTGCGAATAGCTGACCGTCGATCTCCAGTTCCTCTTCTCCGTTTTGGAGACGCCAGCCGCGTGTCCCTTCGCATTGATATCCGGCCAGCAAAATAGCAGTCCTGGGTTCGGATAGATTGCGACGCATGTGATGGAGGACCCGGCCGCCTTCGACCATTCCACTGGCCGAGATGATCACGCGGGGGGGGGCAAAGTCGTAGATGGAGCGAGATAGCGAGGCGTTTTCGCAGATGCGCAGGAAGGGGTAGCGCAGCAGGCGCCCGCAGTCTTGCAGCTGATGGCAGGCCTGGTCGCTGAGATAGTCGGGATATTCTTCGAAGACACGGGGGGCACGGGCGGCCATAGGAGAGTCGAGAAAGACGGATATGGGTTCTATATGCTGCTCGGCCAGAAGTTGTTCGAACAAATAGGCCAGATCCTGGCAGCGTTGCACGGCAAAGGCCGGCACGATCAGGGTGGCTTGATCCTGGGTGGTCTGGCGCACGGCTCGGGCCAGTTGCTGACCGGCTGGTGTGCGCGAATGAAGTCGATTGCCATAGGTGGACTCGAGCACCAAAAAGTCGGCCCGCTCGGGCGTGTCGGGAGCGGCCAGCATAGAACCCAGCCCGCGGCCCAGATCGCCCGAAAAGACTAGCCTCACCGGCCGATCCAAATTCCAGGAGGGCAGGGGTTGGAGAATGATCTCCAGCCAGGCGGACCCTAAGATATGGCCGGCGTCGAAGAAGGTGACGCTCACCCCCTGCATCACGGGGCACGACTGATAGTACGGATGGCCCTCCATCAGGTCGAGTGCGTCCAGGGCATCTTCCTCATCGTAAAAGGGAGGGCTCTCTTGGCCCGCCTGCTCGGCCTGGATGCGGGCCGAGTCGGGTAGCAGCAGGCGGCACAGGTCCAGGGTCGGTTCGGTGCACAGAATGGGGCCGTCGAAACCCCGGCTGACCAGGTGGGGGATGGCCCCCGAGTGGTCGATGTGGGCGTGGGTCAGGATCAGGGCCTTGTAGTCGCGGGCTGGAATGGGCAGGGCGTCCCAATTGTGGCGAGTGATGGTTTCGTCTCCCTGAAACATGCCACAGTCAACCAGAAAATGCTGCGACCCGTAAGTGACGGAGTATTTGCTACCCGTTACCGTGCCGGCCGCTCCCAGAAAAGCAATTTTTAGCATAATTGGGGGGCTGCTTTGTGTCCGTCGCGGGGATCTCCTGGAATCAGTGCTGCTCGTAGTTTTTCATGATGTCGCGGGTGCCCGGGTCGGTTTGACCTCGCTGGATGGCCTGTGCCTGCGTATACCAGTTGCGCACCTGGTCTTTGGCCTCTGATCCCCGGGCCGTAAGTTTGCCGTGTTCGTCATAAATACGGAAACACGGCACGGTGTCTATCTGAAATTGAACGGCCAGGGGAGACTCAAAATCGATTCCGTTGTGTTGCGGCCGATCGAGGTTGAATTTGCGAATGGCCAGGTCGGGGCGTAGGCCGGCCAGTTTTTTCAGAGCGCTGGCCATCTCCCGACAGGGAGGGCACTGGTCGCTAAAAAACTCGCACACGGTAATCTTGCCAGGAGCCAGAGCGCTCTCGATTTCGAGGCGTTCCCCAGGATGGTCGCTGTTGACCACTTTCAGGTCGGGGCTGGAGGGTGCGCTGGGAGCGTGCTTGTTGGAGCAGCCCGTGAGCAGCCCGGCCAGCATGCCGATGGCCACGATCCACTTCTTCATATTTAGTGGATACAGGAAAAGCTCGGGAAACCCTGGCAGTTGTAACCGGAGCGCGGGAGTTTTTTACAAATCGGCAACAAGGGTGGAGAAATTGTTCACTTTTTGAGCTGTCGCGGCGATTCGCCTCGTGGCACCCTGATCTCAGATTCGTCGGAGGTGAGTACTATGGCTACCCCAATTGGTTCTAAATCGACTTCATCAAGTACGTCCAAAGCGAGGCGGTCGACGGGGACGACCCGGGCGTCTGGAAAGCCAGGCACGAAGACCTCAGCAGGCAAGGCACCCTCTGACAAGGTCAAGCTCTCCGGTGACAAGACCGCTCCAGGCAAGTCACCCATCGACTTTTCTCAGAATTTTGGCAGCAAACTCGACCTGAAGCAAGGTCAGTCTCTGCGCCGGGGCGCCGAGGGCGCCAAAGTCGAGCAATTGCAAAAAATGCTCAATGCTAAAGGCGGCCAACTGGATGTGGATGGGAAGTTTGGTCCCAAGACCGAGAGAGCTTTGCGCGAGTATCAAGAGAAGCAGCAGATTGAGGCGGATGGAGTGGTGGGGAAGGAGACCATGGGCAAGCTGAATGCTCAGGGTGGGGCCGCTCCTGGCCCGTCCCCGGTCGAAGCGGTCAAACCGCTGGGAGCGACCGGACCGGTGGAGCCGACGAAAGGGGCGCCGGGAGATTTTGGAACCTCGATGGACAAGGCCTCTCAAGGACGTAGGGAGGATCTGGGAGCGAAACGGACCCTGCAGGATGCTCGCAGTGACGGAAACAGTCACTACTTCAAGGCCGGTGCGCAGATCGACGTAGACGGCTCGGGCCCGTCCCACGGCGATCCGCACAAGCAGTATCAAACCAGCCTGAGTTTAAAGGGTGGGGGGTTTCCTAATGCCGACAAGGTTCCTTACTTCGTGCTGCCACCCGATGTGGCCAAGCAATATGGTGCCAAGATCGGCGATTTAGGTCTGATTCGTTACGGTGATAAGACCATTCCGGCCGTGTTTGCCGACCGGGGTCCGGGAAACAAGATCGGTGAGCTGTCCCGATTTGCGGCTCAGCAGCTGGGGATTCCGGCCAGTCCTATCTCGGGCGGGGTCAACAAAGGGGTGGAATATCAGGTGTTCCCGGGGTCGGGTAGGCAGCATCCCACTGCCGCCGAGATTACGCCGGAAGCTCTGCAGTCCCGGATTCAGGCATTGCTGGCTTCCCAGCAAAAGTAAAGGGCGCCAACTCTCTGGGGGGGCCGCGGCCAGTTCATAAGCAGTTTACCTGGTGGACATGGAAATGGGCCTGGGAAGTAAGTTCGTAGTACCCGGTCTGGCATGGTGGGATGATGAGCGACTTCGATACCACCTGGAAAGATGCCATTCTTCGCCAAGATCGCCTGCCCGGTCGACTGGAGTGTGGTGCCCATTCTGCTGGACACGGAGTTGCAAAAGTTGGCTCCGAAGTCGGAAAGCGGTCGACTGCATGCCGATTCCCTGATTCAGTTGACCTTGCTGGATGGGGTGTCGCTGATGGCTGTGGTGCGCATTGAGGTGCAGTCTCAGGTGGATGCGCTCTTCATTGGCGCATTCGCGATGCCTATGGCACCTCCCGGGTCTGCAGTCTGGCCATT
>JADMJV010000082.1:54419-89482 GCA_018780265.1 bacterium | reverse complement strand
CATCCCGAGTCTGACGACGTGCAGTTGTCCGACTGCGACAGCCAGATTCCCGAAGCCAGATTCCCGAAGGATGGGATCAATGGGACGCCGCCTGACCCCAGTCGCGGCCAGCTTCGCTCTTGCCCACCCGGTGGAAATCCAGGCAAAATGGCCCCTAAACTGCCCTAAGGCCACCAAGCGCCTCTCCAAACACCCAGTCCCCCCCTGATTTTACTCAAAACCAGCCAAGCGCCGTCCAACCGGTAGGGGGGGGCAACGATCTCCTACCGCTTTTTTCATTCGCAGGCCGGATTGCTGGCCTTTGTGGCCACTTCTGGTATGCTGGTCCTGGCCGTGGAGCAGGCCGGTTGGTTCCGTCCTGATTCCTCCGCAGCCGATTCTCGGCAGGCCCCCGTCTACCCGGCGGCTGTCTATTTGCTGCCCTTGCTGGCGATTTTGCTGGGAACCATGCTGGGCAGTGCCTTCTCGACCGGATTCCCGCTGCTCTATCCCTTGCGGATCCTGCTGGCGCTGGGGGTGCTGGGGCTGTGGTGGCGCGACTATCCTCGACTGCTGGGAGGTTTTGTCAGCCTGCGGGCGGTGCTGGCCGGCATTGTCGTCTATCTCGTCTGGTTGATGCTGGTGCCCGGCGGGCCGGCTCCCCAGGTGTGGGGCCTGCTCTCTCCGGGGTTGGCCTGGGCCTGGGTGGCCGTGCGTGTCCTGGGGTCGTCGCTGGTAGTGCCCCTGGTCGAGGAACTGGCCTTTCGCGGCTACCTGATGCGCCGTCTGCAGAGCAGCGATTTTGAGTTGGTCAAGTCCGATCAGGTGGGTTGGAAAGCCTGGCTGCTCTCCTCGCTGGCTTTTGGGATGTTGCACCAGGATACGCTGGCGGCTTTTTTGGCCGGCCTGGTCTACGGCCAACTGGTTCGCAAAGGGGGCAGTTTGGGCGAAGCGGTGCTGGCCCACGGCCTCACCAATTTATTGATTTGCGTGCAGGTCCTGTGGCTGGGTCACTGGTCATTATGGTGACTGATAATGGTGACCCGAGTGACTATGTTCTTTCGAGACGGGCCCTAAGGATGCCCCCCGCGCCGTTCCCAAACCAGGGCGCTGGTCACGCTCCCGTGTTCGATCAGCCAGGAGAACGGTGTGTCTTGATCCTGGGCCGCCCGCAAACCCTGGCGCAACCGCTCCAGTTCCAGCAAAACCGTGGCGGAATCATTCACAGTATCCGGCTGATTTCTAACGGCCTGAATCAGCGCCTCCACCGTGACCAATCCGTCTGAGGCGGGCCGCCAGACCACCTTTTGATCGCGCAGAGGATCGGGAAATCCATTCTAGGACAAGGACTTCACACCTGCCCGCCCGGCCAGAGCGTCAAGGCGTGTGCAGTTACGGGCCAGTGCCCAACCACTCAAAAAAGTATCTGAAGTAGGCACCCGGAGTAGGATAATTCGATAATCGTCCTCGCTTTCTTGCCAGATTTGATACCCCTCTGTGCCAGGATGGACTGAGCAAACCAGTAGCTCAGATTTCTCGGATCACTCCCTACGGCGCACAAAGCGCCTGCGGTGGCCGCTCCGAAAAGTAGAGGCGTTGGGTTGAAGCAGGCTCGGGGAATTCCCCTTGGATAGGCGGCCGGACAGGAGAACGGTTTCGGTTCTGGTTCGGTCGACACCAGCAGGGGGATGCAGAGCTGCTGGCTGAGCCAGCGCCCCAACTCCTCCCCTCCCCAAAGCGAGTAGGGTTGGCCACCCACCAAGCATAGCGAATTGCGCCGCTGACTCAGAGACAGTCGAAGCTCAACCAACTCCGCTCGAGGTACTCTCTGGCTCCCTGGCAAAACCACCAGGCCGGGCCTGACGACATATTTCTCCCGAGACGGCTCTAACTTCTCCGCTCGCGCCAAGCCCCACGCCAATCCGAAAAAGAGCGTCCACCCCAGGCCCGCCAAGACAAGTCCCAGACCACTCATGCTGACACAGATCCCTCCTGGGACCAGCAGGACATAACTGGACCAGTCTGGGTAGCCATCCCGCACCAGGGATACCCGATCGGTGTCGTAGCATACCAGATACCCCTCCACCCGCTGCCCCGCCCGAGGCCGAAACCGATAGTAGAGCAGGGCAACCCAAGTCAGATTCAGCGGCGTCACGGTCAGCAGGCAAAAAGCCCATTCCCAAAACCGACCGGCCGCCAGGTATTCCCCCAGCATTTCGTAGAGCGGCTGCCCGCTGGCAATATAGGGCCCAATCCCCAAGAAACACCAAAATAGACTCATGAACGGACCTACGGGGACGCGCTCCAACGGTTCACTCCAGGCCAAACGCCCGGGACTCGAACAGCGCCGCAGGCGGCAGGGATATGTGAAAAAATATTTGACATTTGTCGTAGTTGGGTGAAATTATAGTATCTGTTATGATTAAGTCGCTTCTCCCAAAACACCTGAAACAGCTAGAGGCAGTCGGTGAAAAACTTCGCCTGGCCCGGCTTCGGCGCCGACTGTCAGCTGCTCAACTGGCGGAACGAGTGGGGGTAACTTTGCCAACGCTGCGCAGAGTAGAGCGCGGGGACCCATCCGTGTCTTTTGGTGCCTACGCCAGCGTGCTGTTCAGTCTGGGATTGGGAGCCGATCTGGAGAAACTGGCTCAAGACGATGAACTGGGAAGAAAACTGCAGGACGCTCAATTGACAGTGCGCCGTCGCGCCCCCCGCAGATCGCCCTCGTCATGAAGAACCTGCGCCGGGCCATAGAAGTCTGGGCGGACTGGCAAGAAATAGGCCAGCCTACAAGGATGGGCACTCTCTTTGCTACTCCGGTTCGGTCCAAGGAGATTTTTGAATTTCACTACGATTCTCAATGGTTGAAGGACCCCCAGGCCCAAACTCTCGACCCCGAGTTGCAACTGTTTACGGGTCCTCAGCATCCGAGTCAGGCCACTTTCGGCATTTTTCTCGATTCGACCCCGGACCGTTGGGGACGTTTTTTGCTCGACCGGCGTGAAGCCCAGCAGGCCCGTGAGGAAGACCGCCCGCGCAGAAACCTGCGCGATTCCGATTATCTTCTGGGGGTCTTTGACGAACATCGCATGGGAGCTTTGCGATTTCGCCTCGAGCCCAACGGACCGTTTCTCGATGATAACCGGGATTGCGCCTCTCCACCCTGGACGTCTCTGCGTCAACTCGAGCAGGCCAGCTTGCAGCTCCAACGCGAGGATGCCAGTTCTAACTCAAAATACAGCAAGTGGCTGAAAATGCTGATCGCCCCCGGAGGCTCGCTAGGTGGAGCCCGTCCCAAAGCCGGGGTCATCGATGATAACGGCCACCTCTGGATCGCAAAATTTCCCAGTCGGGAGGACTCTCATGACCAGGGAGCTTGGGAATACGTGGTCCACTGTCTGGCCCAAAAGTCTGGCATCGAAGTCTCGGCAGCTCAGGCCCGCACCTTTTCCACCCGACACCACAGCTTCCTGACGCAGCGTTTTGACCGCCACCAGCAATCCCGCCGGCATTTTGCCTCGGCCCTCACCCTGTTGCAAAGAACGGACGGCGACGATTACACGTCTGGGGCCAGTTATTTAGAGTTGGTCGAATTTATTGGCCATTCAGGAGTCCGCGTGGCCCAAGACTTGGAACAACTGTGGCGACGAATCGTATTTTCCATGTGCGTGTCCAACACCGACGACCACCTGAGAAATCACGGATTTCTGTTGACTCCGTCGGGCTGGGTTCTATCGCCAGCTTACGACCTCAATCCAAATCCCCGAGGAGAAGGCCTGAAACTCAATGTTTCTGAGGTGGAAAACGATCAGGATCTCGACCTGGCGCTGGAAGTCGCCGGCTACTTTCGCCTCACGCCGGCCGCAGCTCGGGACATCCTGTCAGAAGTTACCAAGGCCGTCAGCAGCTGGCGTCTAGAGGCGGCTAGACAGGGGCTAAATCGAAAGGAGATCGAGGCCATGGAGAATGCCTTCCGCCTGGTTGAGACATGATTCCAATCTGCAGCTTCTCGCAAGGTGTTTGATTACTGGCGTAAAAGATATTATTCGTTCTCTTAGCGCACACAATGTAACTTTTGTTTTCACTTATCTCATGGACCATCATGGGTGCGCACCCACAAGCCGCCCTGGCACTGGAGTAGCATCGGCACTGTTGGTTAGCCAGGGTCTGAGTGCGAAACAGCGAAGCTTCTCCCATGCTGATTGCTCTGACTTTTGCGAGACACCACCACCACCATACCTCGTTCGGTGGGGTGCTTTTGGGCTTGCTGATTGGCCTCTGCTTTGTGGCCTATCAGCACTATCGCAACCGTCCCTAATGAACTGCTGAAACCTCAGGCGATCAGTAGGGGCATTGGCGCAGCGGATTGCCGCCGGGTCTGGTTCCGTGCACAAACCATAAGATGGGTTTGCGCAAACGCTTTCAGCTCAACCCCCGACTGCATCGCCAGATAGGCCGGCTCATTCACCGAGTCCTTACCCGGTGGACCGCCGCTCAGATCGGATGCCACCGAAACCGACGAGACCAACGCGAGAAAGCCAGACCGGGGATCATCATGGCCGTGCAGTCCTTTGGTGCCGGGCTCAAGACCCACGTCCATTATCACCTCCTCATTTTCGATGGCGTCTGGTTTCCTGACGGCAGCTACTACGCGCTCTGGGCCAGTTGCGCCGCTCCATTCTCAAATCGCTGGTCGCTCCCTCCAGCCTGAGACCGCGAACCTTCTCGAGTCCTGGCCTCTGGAGCGCTCGGGATTCTCGGCCTTTCTTGGCGACCCGATCAACCAGCCGGTCGACCGGCCCCGGCTCCAAAGGGTGCTGAACTACATTCTTCGACCTGCACTCCCGCTCAAACATTTGTCCTACGTCGAATCCACCGGCGAGGTCCGCTATTCTCCGCCCCGGGCCGCCTCCAAGGTGTGGGAGCACGCTTATGATTTCCTCGCTTAGGTATCCTACGCGGGCCACTTCGCCAACGCGCTGAGCAGGCTGAAGCCGCGAGCGAAGCCGGAGGCCGAGACGGCGACCCGGCAGCCAGGGAGCAAGCCCAGCCGTTAGGCGCCCTGGTGCAGAGAACCTGGGCCGTCGACCCGGAGCTGTGCCGACGCTGCGGGACCTTGATGAACCGCTCGCGTTCGCTGCGCGATCAGACCGAGCTCCAGCGGCTCCTCAACAACCTCAACATCGGCAGGTATCCACAAGACCACGTTCGCCACCGCCTCCAGACACGGATGAGGTACCCTGCGAAGATATGCCGCCCGACAACCCGACCCCGTGGCCCGACCAGACCGACTCTCAGCTCCCGCCGGGCTGGGATGAATGGGACGCAGCCTGACCACAACCCAGAGTCGGGCTGGCTTTCCCATTCTCCTCGGACCGCCCTGTAAGAGGGCCTGACCGCTTCCTGAGCCCACCTGCAGCGCTTACTTGCCTGAGCAGCAGCTCCTTGGCCCCAAGAAGTCCACCGAACGTCTACTCACCTGCCCCTCAAACCCGGCTGGCGTCGATTTCCAGGGGGTGCTTCATTTACCTACCGGGTCTTGAGAGCCTGCCAGTTGAGCACGCCGCGCTGGGGACCGGGCAGGTAGAAGTGGTAGTTGCGGGCCTCGGGCCGGATGCGTTTTGCAAAATGGACCCAAACGGGCTATGCTGTAACGGTATGACGCTGCAGATCGAACTCCCAGACGATCTCTCCGAGACCTCGCCCGAAGAGCTCCGGCTGGCCTTCGCCGCCAAGCTGTTCGGCCTTCGTAAGGTGTCGTCGAGCAAGGCAGCCCGGATTGCTGGGGTTTCTCGCCTCGCATTCCTGCAGAACGTGGGTCGGTTCGGCGTTCCGGTCTTTGACATGACGAATGAAGAGCTCGAGCAAGAGATCCGCAATGCCGACCCAGATCACGGTTAGCAACACCTCCCCGCTCTTCTATCTGCACCGGCTGGGCCAGCTGGAGCTCATGCCCAGGCTCTACGACAGCATCGTCATTCCCAGGCAGGTCGAGCTAGAACTGGAGCGGGGCCGGCTCGAGGGCTATGGCGCACCGGACACGGCGGACTTTGACTGGCTCACCACCCGCGACGTCCAGGTTCCTCCGGAGCTTGAGTTCGTCGACCTGGACCCAGGAGAACTGGAGGCCATCGCCTTGGCACTCAGCCTCCCCCGGGGCCCGGGTCTTGCTGGACGATTGGGATGCTCGCCAGGAAGCCCAGGCGCGAGGGCTGGTTGTGACGGGAACGGTCGGCATCCTGATCCAGGCCAAACAGCACAACATCCTGCCCGCCGTGGCCCAGCCTCGAGCGGCTCTTGGCAGTGGGCTTTCGACTCAGCCCTGCCTTCCACGCCGCGGTCCTGCGCGCTGTCAACGAGGCCTGATCCCGGGAAGGGTTCGGGCCAGGACCCGAGCGCGCCGGAGGCCAGGAACTTCGCGAGAAAGGCCCAGGGCTCGGGGCGCTATTTTTCCAAAGGCTATGAGACGTCCCCTGCGCGCAAAGCGGTAGGAGATCGTTGCCCCCCTTCCCGGTGGACGGAGCTTGGCTGAATTTGAGAGAAATCCGGGGGAACTGGGCGTTCGGAGAGATCGTCGGCGGCCTTAGCGCAGTGCATGGGCCGATTTTGCCTGGATTTCCACCGGACGGGCAAGAGCAAAGCTGGCCTTTACGGGGCTCAGGCGGCGACCCACTGGTCCCATCCTTCGGGAATCTGGCTATCACAGTCAGAGAATTGGCTGTCGTCGGCAGAATCCAGATGGGATGAGGGGGTGGCGGAGAGCGAGGGCGGGTGGGATACAGGCCGATGCCGAGGTTGTTGAGGAGCCGCTGCAGCTCGTGCTGTTCGTTGAGGGCTTTGGAACGCTTCATTTCCTTGCCGCACTTTGGGCAAAGTTCGGGGTCCACGGCCCAGCAGCGCAGGATGAGGGGCTTGGGCCCTTCCGGTTTGTCGGTTTCTTCCGTAGGCTGTGGTTTAGGATTGAGGTTGCCGAGAGCATTGGCGAAGTGGCTAGCGAGAAAGTCTACAGCGTGCTCCCAGCTCTTTTCGATGCCGCCCCGGGGCGTCAGCAGCTCCACGCGCGCGGTGGCCTCATGGTAGCGGAGCCGCTTGAGCGGTAGGGCAGTCCGCAGGATGTAGCGCAGCACCCGGCAGACATCCTCGTGCTGGTCGGGGAGCCCCATCTCAGGACCCACAAAGGCCGAGAAGCCCGACCGGTCCCGGGGCCAGGAGCCAAGCTCGGTCGCACTCTCCGGGCTTTAAGCAGCGGCGCGCCACCAGGGACTTGAGCACGGCCGTGCGAATCGCGTCGTGTAGCGAGTCTACATCCCAATACCCCAGCGGCCAGAACTTGCCGTCGGGGAAAAAGCACCCGTCCGTCACCAGGAGGTGCCAGTGAGGGTGGCTCTTGAGTCCCTTCCCGAACGTCTGCTGAGCCAGGATGACGCCTGGCAGCGCCCTGTCCCGTTCTCCGAGCCGGTTACGGTGACAGTCGAGCTGCTGGGGCATCCAGCGACAGAGCACCCGTTGGATGAGGCGGGCCTATCGCGCGCAGGAGCCGGCGGTCTGAGCGGAAGCGCTTGCGCAGTCCCATCTTGATGGGCACGGTGACTACCACGTGGCGATACGCGACGTGAGGGAGCCGCTCTAGTGAATGCCCTCATCAACGGGCGCCGGGCGAGCTTCGCCCGAGGGGACCTGTATGAGCCGTGTCATGGGCAGTATGACATGATCACCGCCAATCCACCGTTCGTGCCGACTCCCGAGCAGAATTCCGAGCTGTTCCGCTCCGGGGGCCTGGCCAGGCTGAGTCAAGAGCTGCTGATCCTGCCCAGGCCCAATTCTCACGAATTCGCAGCTGGAGGCCAGGCTCTAACTCCCGTCTAATGAACGAGGTGCGTATTGCCACATACTCTCCTCCCACCCCAGGCTGAGTCTGGGGGCGTCACATAACGCAATCATTGACCTACCGGGTTGCTGGCAGATAGCGAGACACCGTCCAGGTTGTCTTCCGCCACGGGGACTGACCGTCGTACGGGATGGTCAGGACATAGAGCCTGCCCCTGGGATCGCAGGCGATGGCGCAGGTGGACGCTGTCCAGGACCTGGTGGATACGGGGATGATGGCGGTCAAGTTGGCCATCGCATCGTTGTACTTGTAGATCCTGGAGGAAAAGCCGCGCTCGAGGAGATTGTGCGCGGGGACAAAGAACAGGTAGGAGGCCCCCGTGGTATCGGCGCATCCCCCGCCGATCGTGGGTATGCTGCCTGTCGAATCGCCAACTTCCCAATAATAGCCACTGCCGGCCGGAACATGGTGCTCGAGATGCAAGGAGGAGTCGAAGAACAAAGCCGCGTACCAGAAGGGCCAACCGTTTCTCGGGTCACGCGCTAGAACAGGACTGGTCGAAGCGCCGGCGACAACAAGCCGATGGTCGGAATCGAAGGTCGCGCTCAGAGCCAACCCTAGATCGAAATCAAGATTGTCATTCAAGGTGTGACCGGTTCGGTTCAGGGACAGGTCGAAGGTGAGTCCCGCGCCCTGGTCCAGGTTATTATTGAGTGCGAGGGGCACGCAGAGGAGGCCCTGAGAGGAGTCCACAGCGAAAGGAGCGGGCCACCGCAGTGATTTGTCTGACTGGCCTGTGATCTGCTCGGGAAGCTGAGTTGAAGCAACCAGGGACCCGTCCGGCGCAAATTTTTGCAGGAGCCCGGCGTAAGAGTTGACGTAGAAGTTGCCCGATGCATCACCCTGCACAAAGGCGGGCTCTTGTGCCCTGAAGGTCCGCAGCTTCTTGCCCTCGGGAGAATACACCGTCACAGTACTCGCGTCGCGGCTCGCCACGGCCAGGTTCCCCAAGCCGTCGCACGCCAGGGAGAAGTCATTGGGACGGTCCCCGGACCGACTCCCCGGATTTGAAGTCCCCACGAAGTTGCCGAGGTCGGTTCCTATCAGTGCGCTGTCCAGAACGTAGCCGCCCGTGTCGATGGTGTCCACGGTGACCGTCGTGGTGCCGCCAGCCAGGTAGACGGGAAGATTCGCGTAGCCAACCGTGTTTCCGTCGCGATCGAGTCCTGCCACCCGCAGGGTCAAAGCGCCCACCGGCAGGTTGACGAGGGAGACCGCAAGGTTGCTGGTGCCCGGGGGAACGGGCACCATGAAGCTGGCGACGGTCGCCGCCTGGGAGTCCAGCAGCTCAAGGCCCAGGCGGGTCACGGAAGCGTCGACCTTCTGGGTTGCGCCAGCCCCCTGGAAGGGGACGTTCAGTTGCATCCTGGCGGGTCCGCCCGGTCCCTGGTAGATCGGAGAAGCCGAGGAACTGGTGGTCAACGGGGCGACGCCGGGGGAGTCGGAAGTGCTCGAACCGCAGCCAGTGCTCAGCGTCAGAGCCAAACCCACAGCCAGGGCTGAAAGCGTCAGTGATCGATGCATGGACCTCCTGCGGGTCGTCTTCTCTGCCATAAGGGGCAGTCCTGCCTTGCAACGCGTGGCCCGCCGCGCGAGGGCCTTTGCCAGAAGGCTTGGCTTGATGGGTACAGTCTTTTTCAACCCTGTCGATTATTACTGGTAGACAGTCCAGAGAACCCCTGGTCCTGGAACGTCCTGGAAAATCTGCTGCTGGCCGGGGAAGGCTGTTGGGCCAGCACCCTGCCCGACTCCCTGCTGGCTCGCGAACTGCGGGCCCTATTCCCGCGCTCAGCCCGGCAACCGTCCTTGCTGCAAGGCCTCCAGGACCTTCGCGACTATCTCGACAGCGCTCACCGTCCCGCCCTGCATGAAGGGCTGCAGACATTGCTGAACTGCGCCCAAAGCCATCGCCAGCCCGAAGTGGTCTTGGGGGGCCTGCGCTGCCGCTGCTGCCAGCGTCTCTTCAACCCCAACGAACGAATTACTTTGGCAAAGGAACGGCCGCACCCAGTTCACCATCGGCTGACCGAAACCGGATAAACCCAAGGGGTGACTTCCTGCGGTCTGACCACCCTCTACCGGCAACGTGAGTTCCACCAGAGTCCCCTCTGGCGGATTCTGGTCGATCACGCCGAGCCGTTTCTCCAGACCTACGACTCTCGCTTCGCTGACAGCCACGGGTCATTGCCCCGCGAGGCCGAGAAGGTCATCGACCGCTTCGTGCGCTATGGAGACCCTCGCTACGGCCTGTCGCTCTTCCACTGTCATCTGCACATGGCGGTCCCGCGTACTCTTGCAAAACCAGGGTTTGCCCCTTCCTGTGTAAATCGGTGATATGAGTCTTGATACCGGGAATGTCAATCAGTATCTGGAAACCTCGCTATAAACGGCCTCGTCCTCTGCTGCCCCTCCGCATTCGTGTAGTTCTCAGTCTGTTGATACCTTGGTGAGTCAAAGACCTTCACCGGACCAAGCCCTGACGGAAACCAGCTATTCGGCACAAATAGTGCCTGGCTTAACCTCATGAACTCTTGCAGTCCCTATTGGTAAGGTTTCTATAGTCACTCAAAAGTGCCAGGTAACTTTGTTCGGTGCTTGGCTGAGGCTCCTGAGCCAAGAGATCCGCGGGAGAGACGTCACTCGCTGGGCCAGCAGCTGGTTGCATACCATCAAGCCACCCGCGCCAAGGCACAGCGAATGTTGGAATAATTTTTACCTATCCGCGGTAGTTGCCCATTCGTTCGTGGAGGGCATAAATCTCAGCGCGTATCCATTGCTGCAGGCTGCGCAGGCGGTCGTCCTGCACGGCCACCAGGCCACTGGCATCGGTGTGCACCAGATTGGAGGCCACCACCGCCACCCAGCCGTCCTGGGGCAGTCCATCCAGAGGGATGGGGTCGAGCAGCATGCCATGGCGACCCAGCACCAGGTAATTGCCGGTTACTCGCAGTCGGGTGAACAGAGCCCGGGTGCGCACCCTTTTCCCCTCGAACTGCTTGAGTTCGATGGCCGGGTCCGTGTCTAAACACAGTCGCTGCAACGGACCGCCGGGTTCGCTCCACTCAGCCAGGCACAGACCCCGCTCCTCGGGTCCAACCGACCAGGGGGCTTCGGCGATGCCTTGCCCGGCGAAGTCCAACCAGTAGGTGCGCGAAACCGGCAACCAGTTGCGCTGGCGGAGCATGGGTTGGCGCCCCTCGATCCAATAACCTCCGGCTGGTTGCAGACGGGGGTGGACCACCGCCAGCGAAGCGTCCTGACTGGAGTGGCTGAAGACGTAGCGCTCCCACAGCTTGACGTTGCCCTCGCGGCGCCGCTTGTTGCGCATCAGCGAACTGCTCTCGCCCAGGCTCAGTTCCAGGCCGTCCAATGTTACTGGTACCGGGCAGAAACTGAGCCGGTAGACCGCCTCTGCTTGAAGCGCCGAGGACCAGGTGACGCCCAGGTAGGTGGCCCCCGGCGTGAGCACCAGAGCGCAGACCGTGGGTTGACCTGGCTTGCAGGGTAAATCTTTATATTCCATACCGTTGGGGGTAGAATTGAGCATGTAGCCGGCATGGTTGCCTTCGACCATCATGGCAAAGCTGCTGGGATTGAGGGCTCGTCCCCACAGCAAAGCCTGGCGCAGGTTTTGGGCAGCCGCCTCGTCGCCGCGCAGGTCGGGCTTTTCTTCTACCCCCTGAAAGGAGTAGCCGTCCAGCAAGGTGGGCGAGGCGGCATCTACCCAAAAGCACAAAGACATGGAGCGGTGACTGGCGCTGATGCGCATCTCGGTAGCGCCAAATCCCACGGCTGCCTGGACTGCGAAGAAGAGCCAGCGGTGTACGTTTTGGCGAGCCATAGAGCCCAATTTTTCCAAGGCCTTGGCGAAATCCAAGGTAAACTGACCGCGCGACTGGAGGTTTCCTTCCGTCTGCAGGTCCTGCAGGTAGAGTTCTAGCTCACTTGCTCCCGGCACGTCAATCGATGGGGGGGAAAGCAGACCGGTGGATGGCCAGTTCGGCGGGAGTTTGGGTGGCAACCCAATCTCGCCGCATGGGGAGCGCTTCGTCGCCACGCCCCCGTATGTTTCGGGCCAGATTGACATGGTTTTGTTGCTCTACCCCTACCAGCAAGGGCACCATCAACTGGTCGGAGAGCCGCTCCGCTTCAAACTGAGCCTCTCTGAGATCCGTACGTTCCTGAGAGATGGGCAGCGATTGTCCGTCCAGGGTAAAAGCAAACACGTTGTAGGCCGTCATGCTGGCCGTTCGGCAGGCACCCAGGGCCCGCACCGCCTGAGCGCCCTCCACGCTCGTTCTTTGTAAACCAAAGGTCATACGGTGCCGCAGGATGCGCAGACTGTCCACGTCCAGTTCGATCCAGTGCGTGGTGGCCATGCAAAGGATGAAGAGCAGGCCCAGGCTCAGGTACATCATGGCCAGGGAGACCCCTCGAAAATCTTCGACTTCGTTTCCACCGGTCGTAATCAGCCCTGCACAACCCACAAAGCTGGCCAGGAAGAGGGCGACCAAAAGCCCACCCGCGCCGTTGCTCTGGCGCAAAATCGGGTTGCCGGGCCTTAGCAGGCGCGGTGTGGCCCCGTGGGCCTGGCTCCCCAGACGGACTTGAGGGCAGGGAGTGAACCAGTAGACCAGGGCGCTGGCTGCCATCACCAAGGGCAGAGCGGACACCCCCACTTGGAGTGAAGCCCAGGAGGGAACGTTAAAATTGCAGACGGCCGAAAAAGTAGCCACCCCGGACAGTGGGCCCAGTAACAAGGCACAATTGCAGCGGCGCTGATGTTCGAGGCGGTCGTCATAGTTGGACATATCCTGCCCATTCGACGCGGTCGGGCCGGCTCCCTCAGCGCTGCAAACGGATTGTGGTGGTGCTCAAGATGCCAGGCTCGCGCACGATATAGTTGTCGCCCTGGTTCTCGATGCTGCTATTGAAGCTGCCCACACTGCGCTCCGACTGATTGAGCCCCTTCTCGCCACGCTGAATGGTTTGCGAACCGAAGCTCCAGGGGCGAGTCACTTTCATCTGGCCGGAGCCGTTGACATCAATTTCTGTGCGCGAAAAACTGCCGCCAAAGGGCTGGACCGTGATTTTGTCGGCCTGGCGTGTGATCTGCGTGTCGACCAGCCCCTTGATGCCGAAAGGGTGAACGTTAGTGGTATCGCCATTGGTGGTGATTTCAATGCGGCTCAGGGCACCCATACCGGGCAACGCCCAGCCCTGAACGGTGGTTTTGTTGCCCTCTCGGGTGATCACAATACGACTGAACTTTTGCAGCGGGCTGAAGGTGCCTAGCTGCAGCGTGGTCTGGTTTTCCGAATCGCGAGTGACGGTGTGCGAGAAGGAGAGTGGGGATTTGATGGTGACCGTGTTGCCCTGCTGGGTCACCACGTTGCTGCTCCAGGCCCCCAGTTGGCCACGGATCTCCAACTGATTGAAGTCCTGGGGGATCACCGGTTGGTGAACCACCCGGTCGGGCACCAGACTGAGATTGAGACCGGCATCCAGATAAAGACCCTGGCCCAGGTATACGCCCACGGGTTGGAGAGGATCGTCGACCGTTTTGGTGGTGGTGTGGCTTTTGCCGTCCGAGTCCGTGCTGGTATCGGTTTCGGTGTGTGTTTGGCGAATGATGTCCACCTTGCCGGCGGCGTTGGGAATCACTTCAAAGCGCAGCGCCTGCTGGCTGTCTTGCTGGGGAGTTTGCACCGGCAGGGCCGCGCCCAACTGTTCGGGCTGCAGTTGATGCCCACAACCGGTCAGCGCCATGCAGGCCACCGACATGGCGCCCAGTGCGGCTGCGCCCATCCAACGACGCGATGCGGGTCCGTTCTGTTCGGCCCGAATGTCCACCTGATCGGTGGGCAGTTGGGGCGGGGCGGGCAGGGAGGGGGTGGCTTTGCTGCCCGTAGCCCGGACGTTTTGCTGGCGCAAGGGTGAGAGTTGGTTGATAAGCATGGACTGATTATCCTCATGAGATCTAAAAAACTCCTGAACCTGCCCTGACAGGCCGCCTCTGCCTCGAGGAAGAATCAAGCGGCAGGAGACTTTTCTTGGATCCGATTTACTATCAGGTCAACCAGACCAAACTGACCGAAGTCACTCAAAAATCGAGTGACAATCTGCGTTTGCAATCCAACAAAGAAGCTAAACGCAAGTCTCAGGCCACCGAAGTCGACAAGTCGGCCATGTCCACCGATACCAGTTCGATGTCTGACGACATGCTGGGAAATATGGATCCGGATGACTATGGCGGGCGAGGCGCCAAACAGTTTGCCCAAATGTGGAAAGAGCAACTCGAGGAAGAGGAAGAGGAAGAGAAAGAAGAGGAGGACCAAGAGGAAGAGGAGCAGCAGTCCCAGGACGAGCAGGCCCCCAACAAGGAAGAAGCCGAAATCGAGGCGGTTAGCGATGACCCGCCGCCTGCCCTCCCCACTCCCACTTCACCCAGGGTGGACGCCCCCTCCTCCGAGGTACCCGAGAGAGTCGCTGAGGTGGACCCCTCCCCCGAGCCTTTCCAGCCCGAAAAGGCCACCTCGGCGGAAAAATACGCGCCCCAAAAAGTGGTCACGCCGCCTACCGGGCCACCCCCATCAGCAGCGCAAAAGCGGTCCTCGCTGGCGAGTCTGTTGGACTGTTCCAGCGGCTACTTGATCGCGGAGGAAGCGGCCTGGGATATCAACGCCCAGGATGCGGAGGCGGAGGTTGCCGCTGAAGAGGTGGAAGAGGCATTGCCAGAAGAGATATCCATTTTGTTGGAACGCCTGGTTACTGGCGACAGCAGTCGACCGGCCTATCGAAAGCTTCACCAACTGCTGTCCCGCTTCGGCCGACGAGTGCTACAGGTGTGTCTGGAAGCGCACGCCAAAGTTTACCTGCTGCCGCCCGGCGAACCCCTGCTGGCCCATCCCCGACTGGCTCAGTGTGGTTTTTCCGACCTGGAAGGGGCTGCCTACCTGCCCGATCAGCGGTTGTGCCTGGTGGAAGACGCCTGCCTGAGCCAGGCTCCTCACGGATTTCATCCGGTTTTTTATTACTTTGCCCATCTCTACGACCACGCCTTGGGGGGCGAAGGTTTTGCCAGCCAGAAATCAGCCGCCGTGCGGGCCAGTTTTCAGGCCTGTCTGGACGGGGCCCATCGCTTTGGAGACCTGATGGCGGCTCATTCACCGGCCCATTATTTTGCCCAGGCAGTCGAATCGTATCTGGCCGAGAACGACTGTTATCAACCGCTGTGGACCCGCCAGGATCTCTACGATTTTGACCGGTCCATCTACAATTACATTGAGTATTTGCTGCGATGATTCTCTATCGTCTGAGGTCCACGCGGGAGGGTCGCAAGAGAGATGAATTCCCCTCCGGCAGCATCACCTTTGAAGAGGGCCAGGTGCGTCTGGACGTGCCCGACCGCAACCTGGCCAAATCCATAGTCGCCCTTTTTCAGGAGAACTTTCGAGTACGCGAAATGCGCGGATCGCTGGATACCTTTTTAGGGCACGCCTGGGTGGTTTTGAGGCCGGGTAGCGAGCAGCACTATGACGAGGGCCTGCGCCATCTGGTGCGTCTCAACCTGGTGGCCGAAGAAGGCTAGGCGTCGAAAACGGCGGCCGCCTCCCGGATGACTCGGGCGTCGGTGTATTCGACCATTTCACCGTTCCATTCGGGCGGGCAGTAGAGGGCCAACCAGGCCAGCGACTTGGCCGGCACTTCGGGAGGCTCCAGTCGGTTGGTCTCTTTGAGTTGCCGAAAAAATTGCATCAGGTCGGGTGGCATGTGGCCGGGACCGTCTTTGCGAATCTGATCTTGCATGGCCGTGTCGATCACGCCAGGGCGCATCGAAACCGCGATAATCTTGGGCTGCTCCACGGCCATACAGCGGGTCAGATGATGAAGCCCGGCTTTGCTGGCACAATAGGCCGACCAGGCCGCCAGGGGATGCACCGCGGCCCCGGTACTGACGTTGACCACTTTTCCCTTGCTCTGCAGCAGCCAGGGTGCCCCTAGCCGGGCCAAATAGAGAGGGGCGACCAGATTGATCTGCATGGCCCGGGACCAGGCCTCCATGTCCACCTGCGTGTAGATGCCGATGGGGTCAATGACGGCGGCGTTGTTGACCACCGCGTCCAGTCGTCCCCACCTATCGGTGGCGGCCGCTACAATCTGCTGGCAGACAGCCAGGTCGCCCACATCCCCGGCCACGCTCAGCACTTCCGATCCAAGCGCCAGACACTGCTGACGCACCTCCTCCAGGGGTTGGGCCCCGCGGGCATTGAGCACCAGTCGACACGATTTCTTGGCCAGCCATCTGGCCGTGGCCGCGCCCAGTCCGCGCGAGGCTCCGGTAATGATTACAACCCGTTGTTCACTCATGGGCAGCGGCTTCGATCTTGGCCCAGAGGCCTCCTGGAGAAAGAAGAGTTAAATGTGCCCAACAAAAGTTAAACCTTCCCTGTCACGGGGGAAACGCCGAGTCTGGAGGGAATAAACTCCGTGCATGAAGGTCAAACCCTCCAACTCCAGCGCTCCTCCCCCCGGTCGGCCTGTTGAGGCCACCAAGACGGAAGTCTTGGCCTATGAAACCAGTCAAGACCAGGTTACCCTCTACGGAGAAGACGGTCAGGCTCTCTCGGGTCCAGGCGCCAGCGATGCCCAAAAAAACGGATTTATTAAAAACCTTTTGTTGCCGGGGAAGATGCCCGATTCGGTCAGTCCTGATTATGTGGCCAGCCGTAAATGGAATTTCCTGGTCGAGTTGGCAGGTTCTACTCAGAGTTATCTGGGTACAGCGGCCGCCCTGGGCGCGGTCGGCATAGGTAACGGCCCGCTTACGGTTGGCCTGGCCTGGATGGCCCGCGACGCGATCGATGGGGTGGGCAAGTTTGTCGGCTCCAACTTTGGCCGTCAGGCGGACCGCGATCCCAAAGGCTGGGTGACCAAAGGTGAATATGTGCACGCGGCCGGCATGATGATGGAGTCCACTCTGGCCGTTGCTCCTGAGGCGTTTCTGGTGATTGCGCCTACGGCCAACGCCATCAAGGCCTTTGGCGCTACCGTCAAGGGTGCGGCTCAGGCACCCATCGAGTTGCATCAGGCCCGTGACAACAATTTGGGAGAGTTGCGCTCCAAGAACAACAACCAGAGCATGGTGGCCAGCATGGTGGGTGGCGCTTTGGGCTTTGGCCTCGAAAAGTTGGGCGCCAGCCTGATTGGCGACGCAGCCACTCCGGTTTTGATGGCCGCGGCTACCGCCAGCAAACTCTTTGCCACGCATGGCTACGTCAAGTCCCTCGACCTGGATCCCGTGACTGAAAAACGCGCCTTCACCCATGTGCGCAAGTGGCTTGAACTGCCCAAGAAAGGCACCTATCCCAGTCAACTTAAAGAATTGGAACTGGCGGCGCCATTGGCCGATTTTGTCAAAGATCCCCAGCGTTTCAAGTCGCTCACCGAACTGTACGGCAACCGCAACTATCTACTCGATGTGCATCAAGACATGGTCAGCGTGGTACTGCATCAGGACAGCAACTCCGAAGATCAGCTCCAGGCCGTTCTGCAAGCCAGCCTGATTCGTCTGCTCCAGGGCAGTCCTCTCTATCACGCCAAAATCACTCGTGAAGGCGATGGGCCGGCCCGGGATTGGCTGATTCGGACCAGTTTGGGTGCAGTGCTCGACCTGGTCAGCAGCTTTGCCCACGATCAGGATGATCCCCTTCGATTTAATGCAGAAGCCAGGCGGGCTCACTGGGAAAAGTCGCCCGGTGAAAACGTAGCCCAGTTAGGTAAGAGCGATATTCAGGCCCTGCTCCAGGGAACGTAGCGGGTCCTAACGCCCCGGAGCGATGGTCTCGACAAACTTTTCGGCTGCCTGGCGGGCCGTTTTGACCTGGGTGGGTTCGGCTGACATCAAGTGGTCCACCAGGTATTTTTCGGAGAGCTCTTCCAGCCAGCGCTTCCAATTGTTGGAGACCAGGGACAGTTCCTCACTGGTGGCCCCATGCAGGGCACTGATGGCCACCTCATGGCTGCCCGTGAGGCGCTCTTCCCAGCCGTTTTCCCGGCGCACACGGGACAGTTCGGCGGCCAGCAGCAGCAAGGGAATGGTGGGTCCAAAGTAGAGATCCTGCGCCCCCAGATAATCACTTAACTCCTCCCACGTTTCTAACAGACTCCGCCACTCTTTGGCGGAGCGGGAGATGTTGTCGGCAAACAGTTTTTTGGTGAAAGGGATGCCTTTGAGAATGCGCTCTTTCCAGTCCACCGCCGGGCGTGACTTCAAAAGCATGGTGGCGATGGCTTCGCAATCCCGGGCCTGAACGGTGACCTCCTGACCGCGTTCGTATTTATGGTAGAGCAAGAATTCATGGAGAAGGCTCAGCAGGGAACGGGCAGATTTGGCCAGGCGCCCCCCTTTTTTGTGGGATCGGGCGAAGCTGTCAAAATTTTCCCAGGGCTCTTTGCTGGCCGCCAGCGGGTCGCTCACTTCAAACTCTTTTTCGCGGACGGGCACCTTCGGATCCTGAGCCAACTTGGGGACGGCACTCAGCAGCCAGCGGAAAACCAGTTCATCTTCGTCGCTGCAGTCTTCCGAAAAGACAAACTGAGGCCAGCCCTGGGCCAACTTGCGGAATTTTTGAGTGTGCAACCATTCCACATCCTGCGGGTGCAATAAAGACTCATCAGAGAGGCTGAAGCCTACCAGAAATTGAAAGTCCTCGTCGGAACTCGAACGCGTGGCTTGCTCGAGGTTGGAATAGAGTATCAGTCCCAGTTCGTTGCCGGTGGTGCCGATCACATGGACTCCGTAAGCCAGATCGCGGCCGCTGACCTTGCACTCGAGCAGCGTTTGCAGTTTGTCCCAGGGACGCTGTTTGCAATAGGCCAGGGCGGCCCGAGTCCAGTCGGCGGCTTCCTTCTCGCCGATGAGGGAAAGCAAAGAGGCCGGCGCTGTTTCGCGGCCCATGCCCGAGTAGAGTTCTCCCAAAATATGCTCTACAAATTGCCGATCGCTGTCTTGCTGAACCTTGATCTTGGCCGACCGCAGCGAGAAGCGCAAGGCCTGATAGAGAGAAGGGTCCTCCACCAGCAGCAGACTGGGCGTGCAGGCATTGACGCCGGGCAGTCGGGGAGAGGCCAGTTGATCAAGAACCCAATCTTTGGACTGGTCTAGCGTAGGCGCATTGGGCATCAGTTCCATGCCGGCCACCAGGCCCTGACTTTCATTGAGCAGCAACAGAAGAACTGGCCGCGAATCCGGGTATTCCTGGATTTCAAACGGCACCGACTCCAGCGAAAATCGATAGACATCCTGACTGGCTTGCATCGATAGGCGAGTTCAAGGCGCAAAATGGACACCCCTGCCATTTGTTCGATTGAAGTTCCTCACGGCTCTTGAGAAACATTCTCCCGCCGAGCGCCAACGTGTTCTCAATAAGTTGACCCGCCTCCAGGACCTCAGTGAGGGTCCTCGACTGTAAGTTCGATGTTGAGTTGGGGGTATTTTCCTCGCATACTGGTGCGTACGAGCACCCCCAAGAATTGCCTTCAATACACGATCGTAATTACGCCGGGCCCCACTTAGCGAGATGGCCTCGCAGTTGGACCGGCGGGAGGTCGACGGAACAGTGAACTGACTCCCAGAGGCAACGTCGATGGCTTTTTGTGCGTTTTGGGCATCAGGGCTGGAAAGAACCGTTCACTCACAGGGGGTAGGGGGACCAGAGTGAACCCCGAGCCATGCGCAAGAAACAACTCACCGAGCCGCTCTGGATGGAAAACGGGCGGGTAAGCCGGCTTCGTAGGCAGGAGTTTGACGACCGATCGATTGACGAGGGCTGGCTCCAAAGCTGCTTTTTGATCACCCTTTCCTCGTTGGTTAGAATCAATGACGTGGAGTCTTTTAACACGATTGCGGTCGAGACGGGAGCGGGCGCAGCAACGGGAGCTCCCGGCTCAATATTGACGCGAATTTCCAAAGTCTCGGTCGAGGTTCCGTCTTAATAGTGGACTTGCGCTTTGAGCGTACGCAACCCGGTTTTGGCGGAATCGGTATTCCAGTGAATCACGTAGGGAGTTTGGCTGGTGATTCCCAGTGCGTTCCCTGCGTCATACAACAACACCACGGAACTGACATTCTGTTCATTGGGGGCCAGGATGACCACGTCGATGTGGTCGCTCTGCTTGACCGACAAACCATCCAGCGGGGCTACAATCCTGGGAGGAATCTGTTTACTCGGAAACAACGTTGGTTGAACGTGCTCCGCCATGAAGCGGGAACGTCATCAAGTAGGTCGTCTTCTCGGTTGACTCGTTACACTTACATCACTTATAATTGGTAGAGGTGAATTACCGTGCCGCAAGTTACCATCTATTTGCCTAAAGATTTGTTGCAGGCTGTCCGGGTCCAGGCGCAACGGTCCCAAATGAGTGTCTCAGCCTATATGACCGAAATTACCCGGAAAGCGGTGCGCCCATCGAGTTGGCCTGACGGCTTTGAAGAGCTCTATGGAAGTTGCAGTCTGATAGAGGCGGCTGACTTGACCCCTGACCC
The DNA here is from genome assembly GCA_018780265.1 of bacterium. Taxonomy (GTDB): domain Bacteria; phylum Vulcanimicrobiota; class Xenobia; order Xenobiales; family JADMJV01; genus JADMJV01. The sequence goes on along the minus strand of JADMJV010000082.1, from coordinate 69,068 downwards.
GGAGGAGATTCTCTGAGCTACCTTCTGGATACCAACATCTGCATCGCTTTTCTCAACGGGACCGACCCGGCTTTGCGAGACCGACTGATGGCAATGGACCCGACTTCCTTGCTTCTGTGCAGCGTGGTGAAGGCCGAGTTGGCGTTTGGGGCGCGCAAGAGTGCCAGGGTTGGCGACAACCTGAATCGACTGGTCCAGTTCTTTCACCCGTTCCACAGCCTACCTTTTGATGATTCAGCTGCAGAACAATATGGTCAGATACGCGCTACCCTGGAGCGAAACGGAAAGCCCATCGGTGCCAACGATATGCTTATTGCGGCTATCGCACTGGCGCACGATCTTACTGTGGTGACTAGAAATGTCGGCGAGTTTTCCCGTGTGACGGGTTTAAGAGTTGAGGATTTTTGCTGAAATTTTTGTGACGAAGCGACTCGCAAAGCTGCTGAGCTGAACATCGCGTTTTCCAGTGCTCACGCACCTGCCCGGAGAATGCTCTGGGGCTCTCCATTCACTGCTCGGCCAATCAGGGAGTGGGCCAGGGGGGGACGATACCAGCGCCTGCGCCAGCATAAGTCCCCGACTCAACGGGCCAACAGGCTGCGCAGCATCCAGGCCATCTTTTCGTGAACCTGCAGCCGCTCCGTCATGAGATCTGCGCTGGGCGCATCGTGGGCCGCTTCGGCAATCTTCAGCACCGCCCGAGCGGTGGCCTCGTGCCCGTCAACCAGGTTGCGCAACATTTGCTCCGCATTGGGCACTCCGGTATCTTCGGGAATTGTCGTGAGTGCGGTACACGCGGTGCTGCTGCAGGGGGCAAAAAAGCCGAGAGCGCGAATGCGTTCGGCCGGGATGTCTTGAGCCACCCAGAGTTCGTTGTAGGGCTGCTCAAACATCGCGTGGTGCGTCACGAACATCGGCTCTGTCACGTTGAGTGAGAAGGACGCCAAAACGAGTAAAGACAGGGTCGGAGACAATGGAACGAGGATCGACAACGCGGGTCATAAACCCGGCCCGTTCTAGCGTGGTCGAGATGGGCATGTAGCAAAAGCCGCGGTGGTCATCGCCGTAGCCTTTCTTGATACCGCGCTGCTGATAGAAGAGATGCTGCCACATCAGCACGGGAGAAGTGTGACTTGAGAATGGGAGCCTCAGTGCGGGCCAGTTCGAAGGGTATTCTCTCAGGAAGAAGCGATAGAGGCCAGCAGTCACCTGGAAGCTATTGCCGCAGCCCAGACTGACTTGGGCCTTACGCCAGGGGTCGAAGGCCGGGCCAAAATCTCTCCGGAGTCCATCAAGAATGCGACCCCACTTGCGCTGAACTAGAGCCATAGACCTGCGCCGGAGAGGGTGCACTCCGGCGCAGGTCGGAGAATGGTCTAGAACCCGACCGAGAGGTTGACGGTGGTCCAGCCGTCGGTGACGATCTGGGTGCCGTTGACACTGCGACTCAAAGGAATGCGGTGGTGGGCACGGAGGGTTACGTCATCGCCCAGCTTCCATTGAAAGCCAGGCGCCACGTAGAGAAAGCTTCCACCCGTATTCTCGACATTGTCTACCAGCGAGGCGGCCGGGTTCTGGTAGGCCGTTTTGCCGGTCTGGGGATCCAGGGTGCCGTTTTGGGAGTCGCGCCCGGTGACAATCCCGTTGAGCGCCGTGGTAACTGTGAAGCTTTCGCCCAGGCGACAACCTAGTGCAATGTCGTAGCCCAGTCGATTGCCAAATCGATAGCCGAGGTTGTTGGTGCCGTTGATCTGATAAGAGAGCCCCGGCTCCAGGGACCAAGTTTTGCCATCCGGGCCCCCGCCCAAATAGGCGCGCCCAAAGAGTCCGACCATGAAATCAAGAGAACCCGTTCCGGGCTGCATCATGGCGTGAACCAGCGTGCCCTGGGCGGTCCGCACCTGGGAGTCACCGGTGGGAAACTTGATACCCCCAGCCACACTGAGACGATTCCCCCACTCATCGCTAAACAGGTCGCTTTGGACGGTCAACACGATGTCCCCCAACTGGTTTATGGGCGACATGGTCATATCCCGAAAGGTCGGACCGGCCGCGGGCATGGCCGGCATGCCCATGCCCATACCGGCAGGCTTGGCCATGGGCATCGGATTCATTCCCATCCGCATATCCATCTGGTTGCTTACCGAAAAGGGGATGCTGAGAATCACCGAGTTTTCCTCGTCGATTCGATAACGAGCGCGCAAAGTTGAGCGCTGCATGATCATATTCGTTGGCACCGAAAAGGATCGCCTACCCGGAGTGCCCAGGGCCTGGAGTATGACCTGGTTGGGGTCAACCGCCGTGCTGCCCTGAAGCAAAGTGCCCATGTTCATGGATTCAAACTGTAGATTGAGCGTCCAGGATTTCTTGCTGTCGTCTCGTTCATTGGTGCCTGCGCAGTTGCACTCGCCTGCCCAGGCCGACGAGGCCAACCACAGAATACCTATACCAGGCAAGGCCAGGGCCCGCCATACCCCACGAAGTGAGGGAAATAACATACTAACCTCCAAAATTTTCCTTAGGGATGAGCCGAAAGCTCAATCCCGAGGCGGACGCACGGGAGGTTGAGAGTACCCCTGGCGAGAGACTGCCTTCATAGGACAGCAATCCAGGGGGCGAAATGTCTTAAGAGGACACCGGGGGGCCGAACAAACACCCGGCAGGGCGCACTCCGGTTGGCGCTGGATAAGCGGGGCTGGGACTGCATCGCCGGGTCGAAAATCGGGGTGACACATGCCTGTGGAGCAACGGGTGTGGTTGCAGTCCGGCTGGCCACTGCCATGACAAAATCCCTGACTACAGCAGGCAGCCGCACACATGGGAGCCGATGGTCCACAAAACTCGTCAGACTCCAGACCGGCACAGGCCCAAACAGGCCCGCCAATCAGTAGCAAAAGCAATAGTGCCCGCCCGATTCTCCTCAGCCTGTTCCGCATTAATTCTCGTGTCACTGTAAGCGGCATGGAGAACGGTCATCGATGATCTTTATCAAGTGGCCAAACCTTCCCGATCGCGGTATCCAGTCTCGTTTGGGCCAGCTTTGCTAAAGGACGAGAAATGGCCCGGCTGCTACTCCCCAATCCAGACCCCTAGCTGTGAATGGTTGGATGGCGGAGTCTGCTTCCTCTGCGACGCATCTACTGCGTGGGTAAGAACTACGCCGAACACGCCCGCGAAACGGGCTCCAACCCCGCACGGAACCCGCCCTTCTCCTTCGCCAAGCCCCCAGTTCGGCGGTGGAGTGGGCCCGCCGAAATGGCCGGATTGGCGCCTCATCTAAACGTCGCTCAACCCATTTTGGAAGCCGCCGCCGGGGGCGACTGGGCGGGTGCCTTCGAGCAGGCCTCACGGCTGCTCGCTCCTGGCATGACCTGCTCTTTCGCTACACCTGGGCCATCCTGAGCGCGGTACTGACTCAGCGCGTCTCTGGACGAGGCCGTAGAGCGGGTGCTCTGCGCTACTTTGTTTTTGCGAACCGTCCTGGCAGCAGTCGGCGGGCCTCAGCCAGGAGCAACTGGCGGGCCGAACACCTGCGCCTGCATTCGCCTGGTGCTGGCACCCCGCTACGGGCGCTGGCTCACTCAGTTTGACCCCGATCCTCAAAAGCCATGAGCTGCCCGTAGAGCGGCCAAAAGATCAGGAATTTTTTGGCGCGCCCCGGTATACTGCGGTATGCGCTTGCATTCTGTCATAGAGCCCGCCCGGGTCCGCCTTCATGGCCTGCCCGGCGCCCAGCAGTGCCGTGACCAGGCTCGTCAGCTCCTCAAGGAGGAAGGCGGCCACGACCGGTTGCTGGAATTGGCCGCGCTGCAGCTCTACGAAAACGCCGTACGTGGAACCTCCGCCCAGTCCGCCCAGCCCGAAATCCCAACGGCGCCGGGCAAGTCCCCTCCCTTCGACCCGACCCGCTCCCTGAGCGCAACCGCCGGCTACACCGCTGGACTGGCCTGCGCGGCCGCCATCGGTGGCCCCCTCGGTCAATCGGTAGTGCAGGGCCTGGCCGACTTCAAACCCTCGCTTCTGTGGGAACCGTCCGCCAACCTCAAGCTATTCGGCCAGCCCCAGCAAATCGACCAGGTGGCCAGCCAGCTGGCTCCGCGCTTCAGCCTCAGCTTTTCCGACCACGAAGTGTGCGTCAGCGGCAGCGTCACACCCGAGCAGCGCCCTCTCGTCGCCCAAGCCCTGGACCAGTTGCGCCAACGTATCGGAGCAGAAGCTTTTGCCCACCTCAAGAAAGTCCACGTACGCTCCTACCTGGGTCAACTCGGCTCCCACGGCGGCCCTATCGTTGGCCTGGCATATCTGGGTACTCCTCACGCCATCTTCGTCGCGGCCAGCCAACTGCACAGCCAGAACGCCTTCGCCGATACTCTCTTTCATGAATTCGGTCATCTCCGCGACGCTCAAAAGGCCGGGTTCTTCAGCAACCATTACGCTTCTTTATCGCCCGGCTCACCCTTTGGCAGTGGAGGGGATTTTGATTACGTGTCCGACTATGCCCGCACCAAGCCCACCGAGGATCTGGCTGAGACCCACAGTCACCTGATTCAAAATTGGGACCGCATCCAACAAGCACCTCAGCTTTGGATCCACGCCAACGGTCAGCTCGGGAAAAAATTGAGCTGGATCCTTGATAAGTTTTACGACCGCGAGGTCCCCTCCATCGGCACCCACCTCAAAGCCACCTTGGCGCTGATAGACCAAAACCAGAGCCCCTTTTCCAACCGTGAAGAGTTTCAAGAATTGCTCCAGGAGTTCCTCAAGCAATACAAGCCTGACAGCGCCCAGGAGTTCTCCGCGCACGACCCCCAACGCAATCTTCAGTGGAAATTTGTCAGCGAACTGGCGGCCAAGACCCAAAACGACAAACCTGCCCCTTCCTGGTGGCGCAGCCAGCTTCACAGGTTGATCGGTGATTGAGGAGCCAGCAAGGCCGCCACTTTCTTGAAGATGGGGTGTCACTCTTCGGGTTCTCGCCTTGAGTGGTAAGGAGCAGGTCACCAATCTCCACAATCTCGACCCGCAGCGAAGCCGGGGCAGCACAGATGGCTTCCGTGAGAAGCGCTCGATTGAGGGAAGCCTTGCGCAGACTACCAACCAGGGCCACCAGACGGAGTGGGTAGACAATTTCATGGCCACACATGCCCGCCGCCAGAGGGGGCAAACTTCTGGAGAGTGGAACAAGGGGCCGGGCCCCTGCGACAGGTGCCCCCGGACCGAAAGAATTGAGGGTGCTGTTGTGAGTCAAAAAAATACGCTGTTGTCAGGCCTGTTTTGGAGTGGGTTGCTGGTAGGTGCGGCCCAGGCGCAGCCGGCCGGACTGGACTTTGACCAGGTTCCGGCCACGGGCGGACAGGTAGGCGAGGCAACCCGGCCGGGCAAAACCAGTCCCCTGGGACTGGACGACCTGAAGCGATTGCTGGCCAGGCTGGCTCCCCTTAAGGCGCGGCACACGGATCGCCAGGACTTTGCCGTCAGGCCTGGTTCGCTACCCGCCCCCAAAACCGGCAAGCACATTTCTCAAGACTTTCCCCCTATGGCCAAAGTGGCCCCGCCCGCGCTGGACAAGAAACCCATTGAAGTATTGCGCTATGCGCCCGAGGGCGAAGTAGAACTGGCCCCGCAACTGAGCGTCACCTTCAACCAGCCCATGGTCGAGTTGTCTTCGGCGGCCAGCCCCAAAAGCGTCCCGGTGACGCTAACCCCCGAAACTCCTGGCGAATGGCGCTGGATCGGCACCCAAACGCTGGTATTCCAGCCCAATACGCGCCTGCCCATGGCCACCGACTATCACGCCGAAGTCATCACCCCTATGAACAAACCGGTGGCCTGGGATTTTCACACTCCACCCCCCCGATTGGTGCAGCAGGTTCCCACAGGCCACGGCCTGGGCTTACGCCCGGTGTTGTTTTTGGGCTTCGATCAAAAAATTGACCCGGACCGGGTGGCCGGCCTGGCCGAGCTAACTGGAACGGGGGGCAAGTTTGCCCTGCGTAGGGCCAACCGTCAGGAGATTGCCCTGGACAACTCCGTAAGCGGTCTGGCAGCTGCGGCCGAAAGTGACCGCTGGGTAGCTGTGACTCCCGTTCAGGCACTCCCTGCCGGCAGCACCTACACCCTCAACCTGCCGGCCGGCCTCCCCTCACTCGAGGGGCCGCGCACCACCACCGCCCCCCAGGCCTTTAGCTTCTCCACCTACTACCCACTGGCCATCGACGACCAGTCTCGCGATGACCAGCCGCCTGGATCACCGCTGTATATCTCTTTCAACAACAGCCTGGACGCCAAGAAATTTCGTCCCGAGTCAGTCAGCGTCTCCCCAGAGCTTGCTGGCATGCGTGCCGTGGTGCGTGGAGACAGTCTGTGGATTCACGGCCGCACCAAGGGACGCACAGCCTATACTGTGACCGTGCCGGCCGGCCTTACCGACAACTTTGGGCAGCAGTTGGGCAAAGCCACGCCCGTCACCCTGAAAGTGGGTAGCGCTCCGCCGCTATTTTTGCCACCGCGCAAGAACTTCTTGATCCTGGACCCCTACGGTCCTCCTCAATTGACCTTTACCACCGTCAATCAGCAGGCCATCGAGGTCAAGGTCTATGCCGTTAAGCCCCAGGATTGGGCCGGCTATCGCGAGGCTTTGAGCCATCGCTGGGATCAACAAAGCATGAAGTTCCCCGGCCAACTGGTGTTGGAGAAGCGCATCGATGCCGGCGGTCCTCCCGACGAAATCCGCGACCTGAAAGTGGACCTGGCCAACGCCTTTGAGCATGGCAACCAGTTGATTGTAGTAGCTGCCCCCGACGACAAGGACAAATCCCAGAGGCGCTATCAAACTTACTATGGTTGGGTGCAGCGCAGCCAGTTGGGCGCCAACCTGACCGTGGATGGCAAGCAGATGGTAGCCTGGATCAACCGCCTGGCCGATGGTAAGCCGGTCGAAGGGGCCGAGGTCCAGTTTCTCAACGGCAAATCGGTCAGTCGCAGCGGTGCCGACGGCGTAGCCCTGCTCAACTGGGAGTCGGGCAACGAGGCCGTAATGGTGCGCAGTCAGGGCGACACGCTTTTTATGCCGCGTTCGGCCGACTACGCCTCGGGCAACTTCAATCCCGGACAGACACCCGATCAAACCCTGTGGTACGTGACCGATGACCGCAAGTTATATAAGCCTGGCGAGACGGTTTCGGTCAAAGGCTGGTTGCGTCGTCAAATCCACCAGGCCAAAGGCGACCTGGCCGCAACCCCCGACAAAACCCTGCACTACAAGTTGATTGACTCGCGCAACAACGAAATCTCCAAAGGACAGACCGGCATTGGCGGGCTGGGCGGTTTTGATTTCAAGGTGGCCCTGCCCAAAAATTTCAACCTGGGCTCGGCTCGCCTCGAACTGACCAGTGAAAGTTCTGCTCATCAACACGCCTTTCAGGTGCAAGAATTTCGACGACCTGAGTTCGAAGTCAGTTCCTCGGCCGAAATGGGCTCTACGGTGGTAGGAGGTCGCGGCTCGGTTTCGGTTGAGGCCAAATACTACTCGGGAGGGGGTCTCAAAGACGCCCCGGTCAACTGGTCGGTGACCTCAAGCCCCACCAACTACAGCCCGCCCCACTGGGAGGAATTTTCCTTTGGCAGTTGGACTCCGTGGTGGGACTGCTACTGCTGGTGGAGCCAGCCCAGCAGTGAGTCGCAGAGCAAGAGTTTTGAAGGGCGAACCAATCACCAGGGCAAGCACACCCTTGATTTGCAGTTTCGCTCAGCCAATCCAGCCCGCCCTTATTCGGTGGCTGCCACGGCGACGGTTTCTGACGTAAACCGACAGGCATGGAGCACCTCGACCAGTCTGTTGGTGCATCCAGCCAACCACTACGTGGGCTTGAAGGCCCGGTCCACTTTTGTGGAGGCCGGCAAGCCACTGCAATACGACCTGATTGTAGCAGATCTGGACGGCAAGGCGATCAGCGGGCGGCCGGTGCAGATTAAAGCCTATCGGCTCAGCTGGGAATACTCCGAGGAAGACTACAAGACGGTCAAAAAGGAGGTCTCTGCTCAGCAATTGACTTCCGCTTCCTCGCCCGTCTCCTTCGCGGTGCCAACCAGTGAGGGGGGGACTTACCAGATCGAAGCCAGTCTGCAGGACGATTCCAATCGCAGCAATCAGAGCCAGATGACGGCCTGGGTGGCGGGCGGCAAGCAGCCGCCCAAGCGCGACGTGGACATGCAGCAACTGACCTTGATCCCTAACAAAAAAGAGTACCAACCCGGTGAGGTCGCCGAAATCTTGGTGCAGAGTCCCTTTAGCGAGGCTCAGGCCATGCTCACCCTGGAGCGCCACGGCGTGGTATCCCGGCAGATGATTGACCTTTCCAGGGGCAGCACCACCTTGAAAATCCCGCTGGAAGAAGGCTACCTTCCCAACCTGCACATCACCGTGGACGCAGTTGGCAAGGAGCCCCGCAGCGATGACCAGGGAAACCCCGTGCCCGGGGCCCCGCCCCGTCCGGCCCAGGCCCAGGGCAGCTTGAATCTGGCCATCAGTGCCAAAAGTCGTCAGCTCCAGGTGGAGGTGCGCCCCCAGCAGCCCAAGTCACAACCCGGCGCCCAAAACCAGCTGGAACTGACCCTCAAGGACTCCCTGGGCAAACCCGTAGCCCAGGCCGAAGTGGCTTTGATGGTAGTGGATGAGGCCGTGCTGGCTCTGGCTGGAGGCGACTATAGCGATCCTTGGAGTCTATTCTACTCGCAGCGGGCCGCCGAAGTGCAGCATTACGGCATGCGCCAGTACGTGGAGTTGGCCCTGCCTCAGGAGATTGCTGCAGCCATGCCACCACCCGTCCCCGAGGCGCCCATGCCGGTAATGTCAGCTCCAGGCGGCTACCGCAACGGGGGAGCCCTCAAGCGAGCCAGCAAAGATGGATTTGCCAAACTTCGCGAGCAGAGCGAGAGCGAAGAAGCGCCCAGCAACCAGGCTAGCACGCCTATCCGGGTGCGTCAGGATTTTTCGGCGCTGGCCTTCTATGTGCCCAGCGCTCACAGTGACGCCGAGGGCCGCCTTAAGCTGCCCTTCAAGTTGCCCGACAACCTCACCCGCTACCGGGTAGTGGCCCTGGCCGTGGCCGGCGAGAAGCAGTTTGGCAAGGGCCAATCCTCGCTGGTGGCCCAGCAACCTTTGATGGTGCGCCCTTCCCCACCGCGTTTTCTCAATTTTGGCGACCGCTGCGAGTTGCCGGTGGTGGTCCAAAACCAGACCGACAAGGCCCTGAGCGTGGACCTGGCCTGTCGCACCAGCAATCTCAAGTTAGACCCCAAATCGGCCGGGGTGCAGGTGCAGGTGCCCGCCAATGATCGAGTGGAGGTGCGCTTCCCCGTCTCGGCCGAAGAGGCCGGCACGGCCCGCTTCCAGATTGCGGCCAGCAGCGGTGGATATGCCGATGCGGCCGAGTTGGACTTGCCGGTCTGGACTCCAGCCACCAGTGAGGCTTTTGCCACCTACGGCACTCTGGATCAGGGCGCCATGGAACAAGCTGTGATGCCCCCCAGCGACATCTTTCGTCAGTTTGGAGGCCTGGAGGTGAGCACCAGCAGCACCGCCCTGGCCGAACTGACCGACGCCTTTCTCTATTTGCGCCAGTACCCTTATGAATGCTCGGAACAGGTCTCTTCCAGAGTGCTCTCCACGGTGGCCCTGGCCCCGGTGCTGAGAGCCTTTGAAGCCCCCGGCATGCCCACCGAAGCCGAACTGAAGAGTTCGCTGACGGCCGACGTCAAAAAATTGCAGGGTATGCAAAACGACGACGGCGGCTGGGACTACTGGAAACGCGACAAGCCCTCGGTGCCCTATGTCAGTCTGCACGTCACTCATGCCCTGGTAAGGCTCAAAAAAGGCGGCCACAGCGTGGCCGAAGAGACTTACGAACAGGCCCTGGGCTATGCCTCTTCCATCGAAAGTCACATCCCCGGCGACTACGGCGACTACACCCGACGCACATTGCGCGCCTATGCCCTTTATGTGCTGCGCCTGGCCGGCAAGGCCGAAGCAGCTAAAGCTCGCAAACTGATCCAGGAATGGGGCGGTGTCGAAAAAGCGCCGCTCGAGAGCCTGGGCTGGCTGCTGCCCACCCTTTCGGGGGATGCCGGAAGCAAAGAGTTGGTGGCCCAAATTCGCCGCCACCTCAACAATCGGGTCACCGAAACCGCCTCTACCGCCCAGTTTGCCACCCATTACGACGACAAGGCTTTTCTGATTCTGGCCTCCGACCATCGCGACGACGCCATTTTACTGGAAGCCCTGATCCAGGACCAACCGGGCTCGGACCTGCTGCCCAAGTTGGTGCGCAATCTGCTGGATCATCGCGTGGCCGGGCGCTGGGCCAGCACCCAGGAGAACTGTTTCGTGCTGCTGGCTCTCAACGAATACTTCCAAAAATTTGAGAAGGTGACTCCCGACTTCGTGGCCCGGGTCTGGCTGGGACAACGCTACGCCGGCGAGCAGACCTTTAAGGGGCGCAGCGCTGACACAAAGGATCTGCACATCCCCATGGACCAATTGGCGGGTAAGGAAAACCTGATCATCAGCAAAGACGGTCCGGGTCGCCTCTACTACCGGTTGGGTATGAAGTATGCCCCCACCAACCTCAAGTTGGCCCCCATGGAGCGAGGATTTAGCGTGGAGCGGCGCTATCAGGCGGTGGACGACAACCGCGATGTGCGCCACGACAGTGACGGAAGTTGGCATATCAAGGCTGGGGCCAAGGTCAAAGTGACCGTAACTATGGTCTGTCCTTCCATGCGTTATCACGTGGCTCTGGTCGATCCCCTGCCGGCCGGACTGGAGGCCATTAACCCTGCCCTCCAAGGCAGCGAGCCGGCCCGGCCCTCCTTGAGTGAGGGACGCCAGCGCTGGTGGTGGAACCCCTGGTGGTACGAACATGAGAACCTGCGCGACGAGCGAGTCGAGGCCTTTAGCCAATGGGTCTACTACGGAGTGCACGACTACAGCTACTACGCCCGGGCTACCACCCCCGGCAACTTTGTGGTGCCCCCCGCCAAGGCCGAAGAAATGTACCACCCCGAAACCTTTGGTCGGTCGGCCAGTGATCGCGTTGTTGTCGATCCATAGCTACGGAAGGGATTCGGGCCTGTCCCGGAATAAGTGGGTCACTCCGGTCGTCGAGGCGCCCCTCCAGCAAGGAGCAGCGACAGCGAATATCGGTTCATAGTTCACCGAGACGGCTCGAGTTGTCTAGGTTGTTTTGGGCCGGGCCCGGCGGCGGCCCTTTACCGGCTGGTGGTCGGCTTTCTTGTGCAGGGCCGGCAGGCTGGGGGGCTGAGAGCGTTGGCTGGGCGGCCTGAAAATCAAGATTTTCAGATAGTTGGCTTCGGGGAAGCCCGGCTTGTGATCAACTTCCATGGGGAGTCTTTGCCAAACCTTGGCGCCCCCCAGAGCCTGGCGCACGACCTGTTCGAAGCGGTCCGGGCTGATGCGACTGGTGCAGCAACAGGCGATCATCACTCCGCCGGGCTTTAGGTGGCCCATCAGTTGGCGATAGATGCGTCGATACACGGCCAGAGCCTGAGGCACTTGATCCATCTGGGAGGCCATCGACGGGGGATCGACAATAATCCAATCAAAATAGTCCTGGGAAGTGAGCTGCGGGATCCAGTGAAAGATATCGGCGCATACCCAGCGCTGAGCGGGAGCCGCGTGGTAACGCGCACCGAAGTCGAGGGAGGGTTGAGCGGCGTCCACATTGAGCACCTCGCGGGCACCGCCTTCGCAACAGGCCAGACCGATGGCCCCGGTATAGCTGAACAGGTTGAGCACACGGGCTCCGCGCAAATTCTGCTCGGCCAACCAGCGTCGCAGGCCACGCAGGTCCAGGAAAGTTCCGCTTTTTTGACCACTGCGCAGGTCGGCGGCCAGTTTGAGGGCACCTTCCTGGAAACGCACCACGCCGGGCAAATTTCCCCGCAGCAGGCGCACGCCGGGTTGCTCCGCGTCCTTACGCTTGCTGGGGGTTTTCCAGAGCAGCCCACGCAAGCCCAGTAGCTCGTAGGCCACGTTGGCCAGGTAGCGGCCCAGACTGTCCACCCCGCGGCTGTAGGTCTGCAACACCGCGTAGCCGTTGTAGAGGTCGAGCACGATGCCGGGCAGCCGGTCACTCTCACCGTTGAGGATGCGAAATCCCTCGGTTTGACTGCGTAAAGGGGCTCGCTGAGCGATGGCCTTTTGGACCAGCTTTTTAAACCACTCGCGGCTGGGCGGGTTGACCCCCTTGCGCAAAACACGAATTCCCACCCCGCCGGTGGCCTGATAGATGCCCCATCCCACCGTCTCATTGAGGGCGTCCACCAGTTGCAGCCACTGGCCGTCCTCAAAAGCTTCCACGGCCGTACTCAGCTTGTCGCGGAAAATCCAGGGATGGCCCTGGCGGACGACGACGGCGCCTTCCTTTTTGAGTTGATAGCGGCGGGCTTGAAAACGCTTCGATTTCATAAGGGCAGTTGCTGCACAATCTGCTGATCGAGTTCGGTCATCGGATAATCCAACAAACGCTCGCGAGGAACCACCGCCTGCTCATCGTGTTCACGCAGTTGCGCCGGGCCCTCCTCGATTTCAATCTGATATGCCTGCATCTCGATCTCCAGGTGGTAGGCCGTCCCCAGCAGTGGCCCCACGCGTACCTTCAGTCCCAATTCTTCCCACAACTCTCGTTGCAGTGCCTGGGCGGAAGTCTCGCCGGCTTCCACTTTTCCGCCGGGAAATTCCCACATTCCGGGATGGCGCTGGTGGGGGCCACGGCGAACCAGCCAATATCCCTGGTCTTCACGCAGAATCGCCGCCGCTACCACAAGCATGTCGAGCCCGTTCGCAGCTTGAGTTTCTTTCCCTGTGGCAGGGGTGTGGCTCAAAACGAGAAACTGGGCTGCCATGGCCAAAGCCAAGAAGAAAGAACGAAGTGGACCCGCCACTCGCGTCCATCCCGAGTTGCGTCAACAGGGACTGCTCTACCGTGCCGGTTATGGCGAAATCCGTTACCTGGATTGGGACTCTCAAGGACTGTGGGTGGCCACTCGTTCGGCCTTGCTGCTCTGGGACGTAGACTCGGGAGAACTTCACCAACGCCTGTGGACCCCCATCCATGGGGTGTGTCGCGATCAGGTGGGGAATTTTTACACGGCTTCGCTAAAAGTGGACTGCTGGGACAGCCACCTTACCCACCAGCGCTCTTTCAGCGGGCATCGCGGCCGAGTTGAGGACCTTTCGGTGTCTCCGGACGGCGCCCTGATGGTCACGCTGGGCGAGGACGAACAGTTGCTGGTGTGCGAAACCTCCGGTCAAGAACTCCGTCGCCTGAACGTGGCCACGGGTTCGCGCCGCCTGTGGGTGGATTGGTCCACTCGGAAGGCCTGGACCTCGGGCGAGAATGGCGCCGAGCACTGGGATTTGCAGTCCGGAGTGCGCCTGCAGCAGGCCGACCAGGCTCCTTCCCAATTGCGCTGGAACGACTGGTCGGCAGACGCCGATGGGATGTTGCAACATCTGGGGCAGCCGCAGGAGAGTCTGGAAGAGCCGGTGCTGGCCATGGTGGCGGACCCTGCCGGGCAGCGCCTGGCTCTGGCCAGCGAGCGCGAACTGGTGGTCGTCGATGCTTCGACCGCGGAGTTGCTGCAAGAATGGGAAGAATTTGCGGAATGGCCTTTGGCCGTGACCGTCTCGCCCGACCAGCGCTGGGTGGTGAGTGGCGGTGTAGACGGCCAGATCACCGTGCGCCGCCTGCTGGAGGGCGAAGTCAAGCAGCGAGAACCAGCTCACGGAGATGCCGTTACCAGCCTGGTTTTTGCCGGCTCGGGCAGCGCATTGCTAAGTGGCAGCGCCGATGGCACCATTCGCAGCTGGAGCTGGCCCAAGTTCGAGCCCCTAAATGACCTGGACGGACACGACGGCCCGGTGCAGCAACTGCTGGTGGAGGGTCAGCGCCTCTTTAGCGGGGGAGCCGATGGACAGATTCTCATTTGGGACTGGCAGAGCGGCCTGCTGTTGGGCTCGCTGACGGGTTTTGAAGCCGCTCTGGAGGAGCTTCAACTGGTGCAACGCGGCGAGGTTCTGCTGGCCCTTTACGACGACGGCAGCTGGTCGAGTTGGGATGTCAGCGGCTACGGCCTGGATTGAACCGCGTCGGGCACCAGTGCCCTACAACCGAGTGCACCCGCGCCCTACATATTGTAACAACGCGATCCTAGGAAAATTCACAACCTCGACCGCCGGTAGAAATCTGGTAGAACTCGACCACCGATACTCGAGCGATGGAACGTCTGAAATTGCTCCGTCTGCACCTACGACTCAACAAACGGCAAATGGCCGAACTTTGCGGGATTTGTCGGCATCGTTGGTATGAACTGGAGACAGGCCAGGCGCTTCCCACTCCAGCCCTGGCCAGGCGCCTCGAACAGGTCGTCCCTGGATGGGCGATTGCCAACCTCGCCCACACGCTGAGCCCGCGCCAACTGCGCAACTGGGTGAACCTGCGCCCGTTCGAGCTTCCTCAGGTGAACGACGAAGCCTGGGGGCGGGCTTACAGCTATTGGCGCTACCCAATCTCCCGACTCAACCTGGATGAGCGTCTGGTCGACTGGATGCGGCGACATCTCCCGTTT
>JADMJV010000082.1:48302-54409 GCA_018780265.1 bacterium | reverse complement strand
CCGGAGGTGTACTCCAACCTTCAGTTAGCCAGCCTGGGGGGACGGGCACTGATCGCAAATCCCCATCAACTCGGTTTCCGCGACGGACTCATCGTGGACGCAAACGGAAAGGCGCTGGGCGAACGTCAATTGCCGGGATTGTGTGGCCAGCATCAAGGCGTTCGCTGGATGAACTGGCCCCAGGTGTATCTCCGCCCCTGTTCCACTACCTATTGTCTCGATGGGCTAACCTGGGTGCGCAAAGGGAACCAGTCGGTCTGGTGCGATCTGGAGATAGACGGCCCTCGTCATAACCAGGAAGCCGACGAGTTCCGGGCTACGGCGCTCAAGCTCCCCTCCATACGGGTCCCGGTCGAACAGGTCAAACTGAGGAGAACCACGCAAATCTTTCTGGAAAGAGTAGAGAGCATCCTCAAAAGCCACGGACCACCGCGATAGGAGCCCGCCCGATCCGCCGCGCTTACCGGTCGCCCGACCTCGACAAAGTACTCGCGGCGGCCCATTTCATTTTGGAGTAGGCACTCAATCAACCTTGTAAATCTTTGGCCTTTAGTTTACGGTTGCGACTTCGAACTCCACTGCCCGGGCGATTCTCGGGGAAGAGCGCTACCCAAGGATAGGTCTTCTGAGGTAGGCTCGCCGACAGGATTCCGGGCATCCCGGTGATGGTCAGACTGAGGTCATCGTAGACTGGCCCATAGCGCAGAAAGTCGCGCGCGACGAATTTGAGCATCTCCTCATTCTGGGGTGGATTCATGGCCAGTTGCTTGACGTACCACTGCCCCAGGTCGAGTTGGTAGCGTTGGCCAAAACTCAAGCCGGTGTCCACACATTCCGCCCGGATTTCGGAGGGAAGCCTGCCATAGAATCGCCGAGTGAAGTGCAGGTAGCCAAACACGTGCCTGCCCGTCATGTAGCCATGGCTGAAGATATTCTCCAGCCGATTGAACAATCCGAGCGTTGGCAGTAAGGCGAATAAAGCCAGGACCAGCCAGTGAAAGGCCGATCCCTGCCCCACGGCAATGTCGGCCAGGCTGACGCCTTCGCAGGCTGTGAAGAGTGCGATGGTCGTGAGCATCATCGTGATGTTCCAGGGCCAGATAGTGCGGTGGGTAGAGCGTCCCAGCGACGAAAAACAGACCAGAATAAAACAGTGCATTCCAACCGCCGCCAGCACGGAGAGCGGCCGGTAGTGCGGGAAGAGCAGTCCCAATCCGAGGCCGGCCTCCAGGAAGGGCACCGCATAGGCGCCCCATCTGAAGATGGGGCGCCAACCATGGGGAAGATTTTTCAGCAGGGGAGCTACCAGCGCTACAAAGCCGGTCTGCATGAAGTATCGATTGGCTTTGAGGAGGCCGGACCAAAAGTAGATCGAGACATTCACGAGCCGACAGATGTTGAGGGCCTCTTGCTGCTGCAAGGGAGTCGCTCCCCCCGCATTGCACACAGCCATGGACCCGAGCATGAACGAATACTGGTAAAACCAGGGCAGCAGCCGGGTGTAATCGTACACACAGGATAGAGCGACTACCATGACCCAGGCCACAATCGAAAAGACCGGTTTTTCAGTGACTCCAACCAGTGTTAGCAATACGAAAAGCAAGGGGTAGAGGTCGGACTCGAAAGGCAGCCTGGGAAGATTTTTCAAGAGGGGGACCGGGGGGCACGTTCGCGGGCCCCGCCACGCCCGCCCCACCTGCGACAGGCACCAGGCCAGGCCCACCACGATAATTAGCTTGGTCCAGAAAAATTGGTTTGCCATCCACTCACTACCCTATGAATCAGCCCGCTTTTCGTTTCCTGCGTAAGCCTTCCTGGTCGCAGAACCTCCTGAAGGCCAGCTTCCACTGCAGGGCGACTATGGGGCCACCGTCGCGCGTGGTAAGGATCACCTTCATCGTTGGCGGCAAAGGTGCTGCATTCAGCAGCAAGAATGTCAGGTTGTTCCTATCTCCTGTCGTGGACTTAAGGATGAGGTGCCTACAATGAAGATACTCGCTATCCTGATCCCCCTGACTCTCCTCCTTCTCTGCGGCTGCGGATCTGGTGGTGGTTCCGCCTCGTCCACCTTGCCCGGCGCCGGCGCAACCACCCCACCGGTCACGCAAGTGCGTCTAAACATCACCCCTACCAATCCAGTGGTAGGGTTTGAGGCCAGTCGGCAACTGGAGGCGGTGGTCACGCAGAGCGACGGAAGCAGTCGCAATGTCACTGCCCAGGTAACCTGGAGTTCAGACGACGCCAGGTTTGTAACGGTTTCCAGCGGAGGGCTGGCCACCGGCAAGCGGGTGGGCAGCACGCGGGTGCGGGCTTCGGTGGGGTCGTTGTTGGCGGCGGAGTCGATTCTGGTCAGTCCACTGCCCGCCTCGGGGCGGTTTCGCAGTTTTCGCTACGCCCATTTTGATGGCGGCTACAACAGCGGTTTGGAAGTTGGCGATTTCAACGAGGATGGTCGGGATGACTTGATTCGCGTTGACGGCGACTTTACGCCCAGGGTAGACCTGCTGTTGGGGGATGGAGCCGGCAATTTCACCCGTTTCGCCATCAACCCGGGCACCTTACCGGCCTTTTTCTCAACCGTGCAGGTTCTGGTCAAGGACCTCACGGGCGATGGACATTTGGATGCGGTGGTGGTGCTGCTGAATCAGGTAGCGACTGCGCCGCGCTCTGGCTATGTGATTTTGGTCGGTGATGGTCAGGGTCATTTTGCGGCTCGACCGCCAGTATTGTTTACGCTGGCCTGTACGGGCGGCGTATTGGGCGATTTCAACGGGGATGGCCGGTTCGACCTGGCGCTACGCCAGAGCACCGGGGGAGCAGCGCGCGACGTGGTGATCGCCCTGGGGATTGCCAACGGAGACTTTGGCCCGCTGGTGGGCACCAGTCTTCTGGCCACCTCTGGCTCCTGGCTGAGCGCGGGACGGTTTGGCCCCGACCCATTGGACGATCTTGTATCGAGTTTGACGTCGACCAGTGCTGGTTTGTTGGATGGGCGCGCCGACGGCATCTTTACCGGGCCGCCTGAAATCCTGAACGGATCAACCTTTGGCGCCCACGTGGCGGACTTCAACGGAGATGGCGCCAACGAACTGGCCCTGAGCCGGGACAATTCCATCGAATTCTTCCAGCGCCCGAACGGCGCAACCCCAGTCTCCGTCGGCAACTGGACGGGCGGTCAGCGCTTCCAACTGCAATCCGGTGACTTCAACGCCGATGGCAGGCGGGATTTGGTGGGAGGCGTTTTGGATGGTGTGCTGCTGTCTTTCAATCAGGGCAACTTTCAGGCGGCCGCTCCTGTGCTGATTCCCCTGCCCCAGGACATCAAGTTCGCGGGCTTTGTGGTTCCGCCGCTCCGTGTCATCGGGGCCGAGCCGGCCTCCGTCGTGATGGACTTTAACGGCGACGGAGTCAGCGATCTGGCCCATCAAACGGCAGACAACGGATTGTTTCTGGTGGCCGGGGAGCGGAGTGGGAATCTGGCTCACCCCCAACTTTTTGCCGACCTTGCCACCAATTGCCGGGCTACCTCGGGCGATTTCAATGAAGATGGCCTGGCCGACTTCGTGGGCGTTTCGGCCTCGGCCGGTGCCAATTGCACTCTTCTCAGTCAGGGCTCGGGAAACTATCAGACCGGCCCCTCCCCGCTGGCACCGATGCAGGGGTTGCAGGTGGAGAAGGCGGACCTGAATCAAGACGGGCACCTGGATTTGGTAGTGGCCCCCCAGGCCAGCACAAACCTCTTTCTGGCCCTGGGTAACGGCCAGGGCCAGTTCTCCGCTCCTGTCCAGGTCAACATCGGCCAAACGGTGGCGCGAATGTTTCTCCAGGACTTGAATGGTGACAACGTTCCAGACCTTCTGGTGGGGTCAGCCAACCAGATAGCGGTCTTTCTCAACAATGGCCAGGGCCAGATGCAGAGACAGGCCGACTTGATATCGGGTGGGGTGCAGTTGACTTGCGACGATTTCAATCGGGACGGCCTGGTGGACCTGGCCAGTGCGGTTGGTTCCACCGGGCCGCTTCAGATTCGCTTCGGGAACGGCAACGGCTCCTTTGCGGCTCCTACCACTCAGCCTCTCAACCTGTCCAATCTGGCAAGCCTGGACATCAACCGCGATGGGGCGGCGGACCTGGCCGCCTGCACGCCAACCGGCGTGCAGGCCGTCTTGAACAATGGGAACGGAATCTTTACCGTCGGTGCCACGCTTCTGACTCAGACCATTTTTGCCCCGAAAGTCCTGTTGGCCAGCGATCTGAATCAGGACGGTTTTCTCGACCTTGTCGGTTGCATCGATCCCTACAATGTGAGCGTTCTGCTTTCCGAGCCCGGCGGATTAGGAGCGGCACGAGTTTTCGCCTTCGAGCAAATCCCATCGAAATTGGAAGTGGCGGACGTTCAAGGGGACGGAATTCTCGACTTGATCAGGTTGTCGGCGCGAGCCTCGGCCTTGTTGGGACAGACCTTGTGATGGCTCAGTCAGTACGTCCGAGACGAATTTGTTACCCTTCGATCAACTCCAGGCCTCGCCTATCCGGTCTAGACGCAAAGCAGGGCGCCTCCGACCCCAGTCCGAACCAATGCCCATGCTGCGCATTCTTCCCAGCAAGTCAGGCCCTCCTGAAGGGGCCGTCCAAAAATACGTCGAGAGTACCTTTGGCCCGATCCAGGAAGTGATTCGAGTCGACAACGATCTCGAGATTCTGGTGGCCACCGACGTGACCAACGGCTGCCTGCGCCTGGTGACTCAAGGGATGAGCCGTCAATCGGTATCCACCGACAATGCCCAGGAACTCTACACCGAATTGATGCTGACGCTAGTGCCAGGAACGGCTACCGATTGGCCCATTGCCGTGCTTACAGCGCTGGCTCACTACCCGTTTCAAAACAACACCTTCCTCTATGCCGGCCACACCGTGGAAAACCAGGCCTTCCCCGAATGTCCCTACCCGTATTTCTTATTGGGACCCTCGGTGACCGCGCCTCAAAGCTTTTCCCGGATCACGTTGGGTACCACTCCCACCTTGTTTCTCTCGGTCTATCCGGTCTACCACGAAGAAGCTCAATTGCGAAAGTCACAGGGCACCACGGCTCTGCAAAAGCGTTTCGAGCGCTTCCAAATCACCGACTTGGTGCAGGATGCTCGACTCAACAGTTGTCACCCCATCGTTGACCAGTGCGAGCAAAGCGTGGAGGCCGCTCGCACCGCCTTGCGCCACAAGAATTCCGCCCTGGCTTCACAGCATCTCATCGATGCTGGCCAGGGCTTCGAGGAATTGAGCCTTCAGGAGCACGCTCTGGTAATGTACCTGTTGGCCGGCGATCCGGGTGGGCGCGCTGCGGAGCGCCTCAAAGCGCTCGGCTCCCGCCTGGACAAAGCCTGCTTGGAGAGCAACCAGCGCCGAATGCTGGGCCTGGACTTCCCCCCCCTTGCGCCCAAGCAGATGCAGTTCGGATTGCGCATCGTCAAAAAGATTGACTCGAAAACCCGAAAGCTCTTCAATATTTTGCTCAGCACCCCGCCCGACCGGTGGGCCACCCGGTTGGGCGACTACCCCGATGGGGTGCTTGAGCAGTTTATGCAGCAGGTTAAGCTCCACGCTGAACTCTGGGTAGATCTGGCCTGCGCCGCCTCGCTGTGGTATTTTTTGGACGCCACTCGCGACCACGACGATCACGCCGAGTCTGCCTACCGGGCCGTGCTCAGCCAGGGCGACGAAAGGTCCGACCTGTTTATGGATCTTGAGGCCACGCCCGGGCAACTGAAGGGAGTCGAAGACGTCATCGCTGCCAACGATCCCGCTACTCGCCCTGCCGCCCGCGCCTCCCTTTACCTGTGGTCACGCCTGGACCCAAAGACCACCTGGCAGGCACTTTCGCAAAAACCTGAAGTGGCAGTCACCACCGGCTTCGTCAAGACAGCCGCTCAACTGGTCGGCCCCAAAATCCTGGAGGGGCTCCACTAACCTTGGGAACGTGGGGACGAGTTGTCAGCCCGCGTTCGCAAATGGCTGAGCCGCCATTCCCGGCACGCACCCATGCCCAACACAATCGAGTTGCCACACCATGTCCGGCTTGATGTTGTTACTCTCGACGGGCCTTTAGTCCC